>NZ_AP026978.1:0-619263 GCF_027924405.1 Nocardia sputorum
TTCCAGTCCAGCACCTGGGTGAACGGTTCGTGCCAGTGCAACCGCCCGGCCTGTTCGGCCCAGAACGCGTCACGATCGGCCGCCGCCCGCTCGTAGAGCGCGGCGTCGGCGTTCGCCTGCGCGGCGAACTCCGCGGTCGGTGGGTACGAGTCCCTGTGGTCGGCGCTGGTTTCAGTCATCTCGTCTCTTCTTTCCACGTAGCCTGAGCGCACGATTCGACGCAGCCAAGCTCGACAGTAATCAACTGTGACCCACGCCGCGTGCGGTGTCCCGAGCGGGTTCCGCGGGCGGCGCACCGCCGGGCGCCGGCCCGGACCGGCGCCGTCGTCCCCGCCGTGGCGGAAGCAATGTTCCGGCCGGACGCGCATTTGCGCACGAAAGTTGGGGTGTTTCGGCGATGTTGCCGGATCGGTAACAAGTGCGACGAACTCGGATCAATCAGGTGACAGTGCCCGCCCCGGTGGCTACTCTGCCAACCACACAGGGGGATCGTGTCGGCATGCGCTGATGGATCTCGCGCGGGTGCCGGTCGGCTCCCCCCTTCTCGCACCGGGAGGACGCGTTGAAATTCCACAGAGCGATGGCGCTGACCGCGGCGGTCGTACTCGCCACGAGCCTCGGGCTGTCCGCATGTTCCTCGGGCGACGGCGCCGATGCCGACCTCGTCACCGTCAACGGCGGCGAACCGCAGAACCCGTTGGTGCCCACCAACACCAACGAGAACATGGGCGGACGCGTGGTCGACCGGCTGTTCGCGGGCTTGAAGTACTACGATTCGAGCGGTCGGGCCCACGACGAGATGGCGGAGTCGATCCAGACGACGGATCGGAAGAACTACCGGGTGACAATCAAGCCCGGCTGGAAGTTCACCGACGGCACCCCGGTGACGGCGAAGTCGTTCGTCGACGCGTGGAACTACGGCGCGCTCGGCACCAACGCGCAGTTGCAGAGCTATGTGTTCGGTCCCATCGTCGGTTTCGACGAGGTATCCGCGGAAAAGCCGGCGACACAGACGATGTCGGGTCTGAAGGTGATCGATGACCGCACTTTCACCATCGAATTGAAGGCGCCGTCGATCGACTTCGAGACCGAACTCGGGTACGCGCCGTTCTATCCGTTGCCGGAGGCCGCGTTCAAGGACATGAAAGCGTTCGGGGAGAACCCGATCGGCAACGGCCCCTACAAGTTCGCCCGGACCGGGGCGTGGGAGCACAACGTCAAGATCGACCTGGCGCCCAACCCGGACTACCCCGGCGGCCGCCCCGCGAAGAACAAAGGACTGCGGTTCGTGATGTACCAGTCCTTCGACACCGCCTACGCCGACCTGCAGGCGGGCAATCTGGACGCGCTCGACACCGTGCCCGACAGCGCGCTCAGCTCCTATCAGCAGGATCTCGGCGACCGCGCGATCACCAAGCCGACGGCCCAGAACCAGCACATCGGCATCCAGTCCAACGTCGCGCACTTCGCCGGTGGAGAAGGGCTGCTGCGCCGCCGCGCGATCTCCATGGCGATCAACCGGGAACAGATCGCGCAGAACATCTTCCACGGCACGCGGATCCCGGCGCGCGACTTCACCGCCAGCACGTTGCCCGGCTTCGACCCGAACCTGCCCGGCTCGGAGGTGCTGAAGTACAACCCCGACGAGGCCAAGAAGGTGTGGGCGCAGGCCGACGCGATATCGCCGTGGTCGGGCCGCTACGAGATCGCCTACAACTCCGACGGCGGCCACCAGGCCTGGGTGGAAGCGGTGGCCAACAGCGTCAAGAACACCCTCGGCATCGATGCCGTCGGCGCGCCGTACCCGACGTTCAAGAACATTCGCGACGAGGTGAACGCGCGCACGATCAACAAGGCGTTCCGCTACGGCTGGCAGGGTGACTACCCGACCATGCTGCAGTTCCTCACCTCGCAGTACTACAGCTACTCCGACACCAACAACGTCGACTACAAGAACCCCGAATTCGACCGCCTGCTCGACGCCGCTTTGGCCGCACCGTCCCAGGAAGAGTCCTACAAGATCGTCGCGCAGGCGCAGGCGCTGCTGATCAAGGACCTGGCCGATATTCCCGTGTTCGACTATGTGGCCGCCGCGGGCCGCTCCGACCGGGTGCACAAGGCCGAACTCGCCTGGAACGGTCTGTTCGATTTCGAGAACATCGAGAAGTAGCCGCCAGCCGCCGGGGCCCGAGGGGCGCCTGGCGGCGCTACCCAGGAGGCGAAATGGCCTGGTATGTCGTGCGGCGTCTGCTTCAGATGATCCCGGTTTTCCTCGGTGCGACGCTGCTCATCTATGCCCTGGTATTCCTCGTCCCGGGCGACCCGATCCACGCCCTGGCCGGTGACAAACCGATGACGCCCGCGGTGGAAGCGCAGCTGCGGGCGCGCTACCACCTCGATGAGCCGTTCCTCGTGCAGTACCTGCTGTACCTGAAGGGCATCGTGACGCTGGACTTCGGCACCGCCTTCTCCGGCAGGCCGGTGCGGGACGAACTGGCCCGCGCGTTTCCGATCACGATCAAATTGGCGTTCATGGCGGTGCTGATCGAGTCGGTCTTCGGCGTGCTGTTCGGTTTGATCGCCGGGCTGCGCAAAGGCAGGCTGTTCGATTCGACGATGCTCGTGGTGAGCCTGGTCGTCATCGCGGTCCCGGTCTTCGTGGTGGGCTTCCTCGCGCAGTATCTGCTCGGGGTGAAGTGGGGAATCGCTCCGGTGACCGTCTCCGGGAAGGCGACGGTCGGCGAACTGCTGGTGCCCGCGATCGTCCTCGGCTCGCTCTCGTTCGCCTACGTCCTGCGGTTGACCCGTAATTCGGTGGCGGAGAACATGTCCGCCGACTACGTGCGCACCGCGACCGCCAAAGGGCTCGGCAGGCCGCGCGTGGTGACCG
Source organism: Nocardia sputorum (assembly GCF_027924405.1). NCBI lineage: Bacteria > Bacillati > Actinomycetota > Actinomycetes > Mycobacteriales > Nocardiaceae > Nocardia > Nocardia sputorum. Next base: position 2,891 of record NZ_AP026978.1, read on the forward strand.
TGCACATCCTGCGCAACTCGATGATCCCGGTGGTCACCTTCCTCGGTGCCGACCTGGGCGCGCTGATGGGCGGCGCGATCGTCACGGAGGGCATCTTCAACATTCCCGGCGTGGGCGGCACGCTGTATCAGGCGATTACCAGGGGGGAACCGCCCACCGTGGTCTCGTTCGTCACGGTGCTGATCGTCATCTTCCTGCTCACCAACCTGATCGTCGATCTGCTGTACGCCGCACTCGACCCGAGGATCCGCTATGCCTGACCCCACCCAGGGCGCAGCGCGCCGCGGCCAGGAGCACTTCGTCGCACCGCCCGACGAGGTCGAGGTGCTGGCGACCGACGCCGTGCTGGACTCGGGCGCGCCTACCAGCATCTGGCGCGACGCGTGGCGGCAGCTGCGGCGCAACCCGATCTTCATGGTCGCGGTGGTGCTGATCGTCTTCGTCCTGCTCGTGGTGATCTGGCCGGGACTGTTCACCGACCAGGATCCGCGGTACTGCAACGGCGACTTCAGCATGGATCCGCGCGGCGCGGGCCACCCCTTCGGCTTCGACAAGCAGGGGTGCGACATCTACGCGCGAACCGTCTACGGCGCGCGCGCCTCCGTCCTCGCCGGGATCGGCGCGACGCTTCTGTTCGTGCTGATCGGGGGGACGCTCGGGGCGCTCGCGGGGTTCTACGGTGGGCCGCTGGACTCGATCGTCTCCCGCGTCGCCGAGATCTTCTACGCGATCCCGTTGATGCTGGCCGCCATCGTGATCATGCAACTGCTGGATGCCCGCACCATCTGGACCGTGATCGTCATCCTCGCCGCGTTCACCTGGCCGCAGGCGGCGCGGATCGCCCGCGGCGCCGTGATCCAAGCGAAGAACAGCGACTACGTCATGGCGGCGAAAGCGTTGGGCGTCTCCCGGATACAGACGCTCCTGCGTCACGTGCTGCCCAACGCGGCGGGCCCGCTGATCGTGGTGACGACGCTCTGGCTGGGCGTCTTCATCGTCACCGAGGCGACGCTGTCCTACCTCGGCGTCGGGTTGCCGCGCACGGTGGTGTCCTGGGGCGCGGACATCGCCACCGGTCAGAAGGAGATCCGCACCTCGGCCATCCTGTTCTATCCGGCGACGGCGCTGGCGCTGACCGTGCTGAGCTTCATCATGCTGGGCGACGCCGTGCGGGACGCCCTCGATCCGAAGGCGAGGAAGCGATGAGCGACGCCGACCGGCCGCTGCTGGAGATCACCGATCTGAACGTGAGTTTCACCGCCGACGGCAGGCCGGTGCCCGCGGTCCGGGACGTGAGCCTGTCGGTCTATCCGGGGCAGACCGTGGCCATCGTCGGCGAATCCGGATCGGGAAAGTCGACCACGGCGCACGCCGTCATCGACTTGCTGCCGGGCACGGGCCGGATCACCTCCGGCTCCATCAGGTTCGACGGCAAGGAGCTCACGGCCGCCTCGAAACGCGAAATCGTCGCGGTCCGCGGCAGCGGCATCGGCTTGGTCCCGCAAGACCCGATGTCGAATCTGAATCCGGTGTGGAAGATCGGCTTTCAGATCCGGGAGACGTTGGAGGCCAACGGCATAGCGAAGGGCGCGGCAGCCGGGAGACGGGCCGTGGAGCTGCTCGAGGAAGCGGGCATGCCCGACGCCGAACGCCGGGTGAACCAGTATCCGCACGAGTTCTCCGGCGGCATGCGGCAGCGCGCGTTGATCGCGATCGGCTTGTCCTGCCGGCCGAAGCTGCTCATCGCCGACGAGCCGACTTCGGCGCTCGACGTGACGGTGCAGCGGCAGATCCTCGACCATCTCGAACGGCTGACCACCGAACTCGGCACCGCGGTGCTGCTGATCACCCACGACCTGGGCCTGGCCGCGGAGCGTGCCGAACACCTGGTGGTGATGTATCGCGGGCGCGTCGTCGAATCCGGGCCCGCATTGCGGTTGTTGCGCGATCCCCAGCACCTGTACACGAAGCGGTTGGTGAGCTCGGCGCCGTCGCTGGCCGCGCAGCGGCGGTCGGCGCGCCGGGCGGAGATCCGCGCGCAGGCCGTGCAGGTGGCCGAAGAGGTAGCGGCGGCCGACGCGGAACTCACGGCCGTTCCCGACGAGGTGCTGGTCGCCGAGCACCTGACGAAGACGTTCCGCATCCGCGAACGGGCGCCGTGGCGATCGACCGCGTTCGTCGCGGTGGACGACGTGTCGTTCCGGCTGCGGCGCGGGTCGACCACGGCGATCGTCGGCGAATCCGGCTCGGGTAAGACGACGGTGGCGCAGATGGTGCTCGGGCTGCTCGCACCCACCTCCGGCACGGTCACCTTCGACGGCAAGGACGTGACCACCCTGGACCGCAAGGCCGCTTTCGCTTTCCGGCGCCGCGTTCAGCCGATCTTCCAGGACCCGTACGGCTCGCTCGACCCGATGTACACGATCTACCGCACCATCGAGGAGCCGTTGCGCACCCATCGGATCGGTCCTCCCAAGGAACGGGAGGCGACCGTGCGGGAGCTGCTCGACAAGGTCGCGCTGCCGGCCGGCGTGCTGCGGCGCTACCCGAACGAGCTGTCCGGGGGACAGCGGCAGCGCGTGGCGGTCGCGCGTGCGCTCGCGCTCCAGCCGGAGGTGGTGGTGTGCGACGAGGCGGTGTCCGCGCTCGACGTGCTCGTGCAGGCGCAGATCCTCCGGCTGCTCAACGAACTGCAAGCCGAGCTGGGGCTGGCGTATCTGTTCATCACCCACGATCTGGCCGTCGTCCGGCAGATCGCCGACGACGTGCTCGTCATGCAGCGCGGCAAGGTGGTCGAAGCGGCGACGACCGACGAGGTGTTCGACCATCCCCGGCAGGAGTACACGCGCAAGCTGCTCGACGCGATTCCGGGACGCGACCTGCTGGCCGGGTAGGCGGATCGGCCCACGCGGGCGCAAGTAGCCTCGTATGCCGTGACCGATCCGCTCCAGCCCCTCGTCGATCTCCCCGGTGTCCGGGACGCGGCCGACCGCGCCCGCGACGCGCTCGCCGCGGTGCATCGGCACAAAGCCAACCGGCGCGGGTGGCCGACCACGGCGGCAGAGGCCGCGGTCCGCGCGGCCCGGTCCTCGGCGGCCATCGACGGAGGCAGCACCGACATCCCCGCCGACGGGCGCGTGGCGGACCCGATCCTGGCCGGGGCGCTGCGCGTCGGTCAGGCATTGGACGGGGACGCGCTGCGGAATCTGGTCGGCACCTGGCAGCGCGCTCCGCTGCAGGCATTGGCACGGCTGCATCTGCTCGCCGCGGCCGATCTGGTGCCGCAGGAGGAATCGCTCGGCAGGCCGCGCTTCGACGCGGGTGTGGCGCAGCGGCTGGATCTGCTCGCGCAGACAGTGCTCGGTTCGCGCGCGCCCGCCCCGGTGCTCGCCGCCGTAGTACACGGCGAGCTACTGGCGCTGCGACCGTTCGGAACGGCCGACGGCGTGGTCGCTCGGGCGGCTTCCCGGCTGGTCGCGGTGTCCAGTGGGCTCGACCCACACAGCCTCGGCGTGCCGGAGGTCTTCTTGTTGCGCAGGCGCCAGGCGTACCTGGACGCGGCCGCAGGCTTCGGCACCGGGGATGCGGAGGCCGTGGGCGGATGGGTGATCTTCTGCTGCGGGGCTTTCGAGGACGGTGCGCGCGAGGCCACGTCGATCGCCGACTCGGCGGCAGGATAACGCCCCGACACACCAAAGCGGGCGGCGTTGTCTGTCGACCTCACCGCCCGCTAGCACGGACTACCCGGTTACCAAGCGTGCTAGGTGGGTTGTGTTCTGCGGCCTCGGCGACAATCCGGACATCGGCCGGTTCATCCCCGCAACCTGTGCGAGGCCTTCGCCGTCGACTATCCGTATTTCGCAGGCCCACAACGCTTCTGCCCTTGTCGCGGCGCGCTCCGCGTGGGTGCCTGGTGTCCGTGCTGGGAAGGAGGGTCGGGAGACAACGCCTTCTCTTCCGGTGCTGCCTTGGCCTTCCGCCCTTCCGTAGTTACCTTTCTACACTGTGACTGCACTCACATCAAGGGGTCGCAAGACATTGAATAATCGGCGATTTTCCCGGCGTTTCGTGGTTAAATGCCTGGTTCGCCGCCCTGTCCGCCGAGGCGGCGAAGCGCCCCGCAAGCATCTGGCGACCGGCCATGGCGAGGTGCTCCGGCGTCCGGTTCTCAACGTCTGCGGCGCAGCATCCGGTAGCTGATCGCACCGGCCAGTACCGCGCTCAAGCCGACCGCGGCCGTGGCCGCGAGCGTCGTCGAGGACGGCGCCTGGAAGCGCGCCCACAGCGAAACCGGGTTGGAGAAGGTCAGGATGGGCCAGCCGCGCGCGGCGGCCTCGCGGCGCAGATTGCGATCCGGGTTCACCGCGGTGGGGTGCCCCACCGCACTCAGCAGCGGCAGGTCGGTGATCGAGTCGGAGTAGGCGTAGCAGCGCGACAGGTCGTAACCCTCGCTCGCGGCGAGCTTTTCCACGGCCGCGACCTTGCCCTCGCCGTAGCAGTAGAACTCCACCTCGCCGGTGTACTTTCCGTCCGCCACGACCATTCGGGTGGACGCGGTGTGTGAGGCGCCGAGCGCTTCGGCGATCGGGCCCACGATCTCCTCGCCGGAGGCCGAGACGATCACCACGTCGTGGCCCCGGATCCGATGGTCGGCGATCAAGTCGGCCGCCTCCGCGTAGATCAGCGGATCGACCAGCTCGTGCAAGGTCTCGGCGACAATGGATTTCACCTGTTCGACGTCCCAGCCCGCGCACATGCTGGTCAGGTGGGCGCGCATCCGTTCCATCTGATCGTGGTCGGCGCCGGACAGCAGGAACAGGAAATGGGCGTAACTGCTCTCCAGGACGGCGCGGCGGTTCAACAGCCCTTGCGCGTAGAAGGGCTTGCTGAACACGTAGGTGCTCGACTTCGCGATCACGGTCTTGTCCAGATCGAAGAAGGCCGCGACGCGTGCACCGGTAGTGGCTGAGTGGTCCACCCGACCAGGATAGGCGGCGGTGCCGCCTCCGCATCGTCCCGGCGTCCCGGCGGGGCTCTCCGCGGGCGGACGGATCCGCGGCGCCGCGCCTGTCGTGTGGCTTTCTTGCCTTCGATCGGCCGCAGGTGGGCGGCGGATGGACCGCCCCTGCGTCCCGTCGGCACGCGTGTCCCGAGCGGCGGCGTGGCTGCGGTCGGCGCGTCGGCGAAGTTTGCCCCGCAGACGCCGACGCCACGATGGCCACAAAGATGTCCGTCGCCAGACTTGCGTTCTGGGCGGGGCTTGGGTGTAGTATTGCTGGCACCTGGACATGGTCCAGGCGCGTTCAGCCCGACCCCCCGGGGCTGAACCCGACGGCCCCAGCCTCCTCCCCCCCCGGCTGGGGCCGTCCTCTATTTTCAGGACAGTGCGGTAGGCCGACGGCCCTGGAGGTTGTCCACAGCCCGGGAGTTATCCCCATCCGGCATATCGCCCCTTCTTTCCCAGCCCGCGTTCGGCGACGCTGACCTGCATGAACTTCGAAGCGTCGGAGCCGCCCGGGCCGCCACCCGCCCTCGTGCTCATCGATGACGACCGCCTGCGCGACGAAGTCCGCCGTATCGCGGCGGCAGCGGAACGGCCGCTCGACGAGCGAGCGCAACCGGTCGGCCGACATGCGTGGACGGGCGCTCCGCTGGTGATCCTGGATACTGCCGCGGCGCGAGCGGCGGCCGCGGCGGGCTACCTGCGCCGGACCGGCGTGGTGGTGGTAACCGATGGTGAGCCAGGTTTGCTCGACTGGCAGGCCGCCGCCGCTATCGGCGCCGAACGGGCTATCGCCCTGCCCGGCGCTGCGGTGGGACTCATCGAGATGTTTGCTGAGTACGGCGAGCGGCGTGCGGGCGATGGTGTGGTGGTCGCCGTCGCGGGCGCGAGCGGCGGAGCGGGGGCGTCCACCCTGGCGGTCGCGGTCGCGCTGCGTGCCGCCGCGGAAGGGTTCCGGCACGACACCTTGCTGGTCGACGGCGCACCCTTCGCGGGCGGCCTCGACCTGCTGCTCGGTATCGAGAACACGGCGGGCCTGCGCTGGCCCGAGCTGGTGGTCGAGGACGGGCGTGTCTCCGCGACCGCGCTGCACGGCGCCCTGCCCCGCGCGGCGCCCGGGTTGGCGGTGCTGTCCTGCGGGCGTTGCGGTGCGGGAAGATTGCCACGCGAACTCGGCGCGGCCGGAGTCCGCGCTGTGATCGAAGCGGGCCGGGCCGCAGGCGATTTCGTAGTTTGCGACATTTCCGGTGAGCGGGGGCCGCATGCCGACCAGATGCTCGACTCCGCGGATCTCGTCGTGCTCGTCGTCCCGGCGCGGCTGCGGGCGATCGCCGCCGCCGAAGCGGTGTCCGCGCACATCGCGCGGCGAAACCCCAACCAGGGCCTGATCGTTCGCGGCCCGGCGCCCGGCGGACTGCACGGATCCGAGGTCGCCGAGGTACTCGATATCCCGCTGCTCGCCGCCGTCCGCGCCCAGACCGGGCTGGCGCACCGGTTGGAGCGCGGAGGGCTTTCGGTGCGCCGTCGCGGGCCGTTGCGCGATGCCGCCGACGCCGTTCTCGGTGTGCTCAGCGCACCACCGGGGCAACGACGGTGAGGAGGGGACGATGAGCGCGCTACTGACCGGCGAGCTGCTGGATCGGGTGCGGGAGCGCCTGGCCGGCGAGACCGGCGATCCGGATCCGGCACAGGTCGCCGCCGCGATCCGCGCGGAGGCCGGCGGGGTGCTCGGGGACACCGACTTGCTGCGTGCCCTTCGGCTGTTGCAGACCGAGCTGACCGGTGCTGGCGTACTCGAACCGTTGCTGCACGACCCGCACGTCGCGGACGTCTTGGTGACGGGCCCGGACGCGGTGTGGATCGATCGCGGGCACGGTCTGGAACGGACTTCGATCACGTTCGCCGACGAGGCCGCGGTCCGGCGGCTGGCGCAGCGCTTGGCCCTTTCGGCGGGGCGACGACTCGACGACGCACAACCATGGGTGGACGGCCGTCTATCCGGAACCGGTACGGCACTGGGGGATTCGTTCGGCGTCCGGTTGCACGCGGTCCTCGCCCCGGTCGCGCACGGCGGCACCTGTCTGTCCCTGCGCGTACTTCGTCCGGCTACCCAGGGACTCGACGCACTCGCCGCGGCGGGATCGGTGCCCGCCGACGCGAAGCTCCTGCTGGAGCGCATCATCCGGGCGAGGCTGGCCTTCCTGGTGGTCGGCGGCACGGGAGCCGGGAAGACGACGCTGCTGTCGAGCCTGCTCGCCACGGTGGACCCGGCGGAGCGGATCGTCTGCGTCGAGGATGCGGCTGAGCTCGCGCCACCGCATCCGCATGTGGTCCGGCTGGTCGCCAGGACCGCGAACGTGGAGGGCGTCGGCGAGGTCACCGTGCGCGATCTGGTCCGCCAAGCGCTGCGCATGCGTCCGGACCGGATCGTGGTCGGCGAGGTCAGGGGAGCGGAGGTGGTCGACCTACTGACCGCGTTGAACACCGGGCACGACGGAGGGGCCGGCACAGTGCACGCCAACTCGCCGCAAGAAGTCCCGGCCCGGCTGGAAGCCCTCGCCGCCCTGGGGGGAATGGAGCGAGCGACCTTGCACAGTCAGCTCGCCGCCGCGGTGCAGGTCGTCCTGCATGTGCACCGCCGAGCTGACGGCTCGCGCGGCCTGCGCGAGATCGGTCTCGTGCACCGAACGGGCGACGGGCGTGTGCGGATCACGCCCGCCTGGCACAACACCGCCGCGGCCCCCGCCGCCACAGACCTCGCCGGACTGCTCACCGAGCGGCTCGACCGATGAGCGGCGCGGTGTTGTGTCTCGCGCTGGCGTTGGTCGTGGTGCCCGCGCCGCCATCACGCCGCCGGTTCGGGCGGCTGTTCATCGCCAGGGCCGAGTATCGAATGCCGAGGCCGGAGATGCTGGCGGGCCTCTGTGCCGGCATCGGCATGGTCTTCGCGCTCGTCGTCTTCGGACCGAGTCCTTTTCTCGCTGCTTGCATGATCGCCGGAACGGTCGGGCTGCGGGCTCGCCGGGTGTCGCGGGACCGCCGCAGGAACATCGAGCAGGGGCACCTGCTCGATGCCCTGGAGGCCGTGATCGCCGAATTGCGGGTGGGGGCGCACCCGAGTGCCGCCGCCGAGTCCGCCGCGCGTGAGGTGCACGGCGCATCGGCACACGCGTTCGCCGTCGGCGCGGCCCGTAGCCGCCTCGGTGGCTCGGCGGCGGAGGGTCTGCGCAGGCCGGACTCCCCGATCGCGCCGGAGCTCGCCCGGGTAGCGAGTGCGTGGCAGGTGGCCGAGCAGCACGGCCTCGCACTGGCCGAATTGCTGTCGGCGGTCCGGACGGATCTCGCGGGGCGCCTCCGATTCCGCGGCCGCACCACCGCCGCGCTGGCCGGGGCGCGTGCCACTGCCGCGGTACTGGCCTGTCTTCCGTTTCTCGGGATCGCGCTCGGCCAAATGATGGGCGCCGCGCCGCTGCACGTTCTGTTCGTCTCGTCGGCGGGGTCCGTACTGCTCCCACTCGGCGCAGGCTTGGCCTGTGCCGGCTTGCTGTGGACCGATGTGATTACGCGAAAGGTGCTGCTATGAGGTTACTTTCCTCGGTCGGGCGTGCCGCATCGAGCCCGGCTCCGCTCCTCGGAGGCCGTACCGGCAAGGCCTGCGGGTCGATGACGCGGGGTATGCGGCCGCGTGGCCTGACGGCGGTTCGTGCAAGTACTTCTCGCGCAATACATTCGCGGAGGAAGGTCGATGATGGGATTCACCCCGGGAGCGGCTCTGCCATTGCTGCTGGTGGCGGCCGCGCTCGTACTGTTGCCGGGACGGGTGGCTGTGAACCGGCGGTTGCGCGCCCTCGGCGGAACGCCGAACGAACCGGCCGAGCCGTCGCACCGAGCGAAGCAAGCGATGGATCCGTTGGCCGTCGCCTCCGTCCTCGACCTGCTGGCGGCCTGCCTGCGCGCCGGGCTGCCCATGGCAGGAGCGGCTCGGGCCGTGGCGCCGCAAGCACCGGAAGGGTTCGGCGACGCACTGCGACGGGCGGCGGACTTGCTCGCATTGGGGGCGGACGCATCCACGGCCTGGGCGCAGGTGGCTGGGGATGCGAATGGGCGTCCTGGAACCGAGGAGGTCGAGTCACTGGCACGGATGGCGCGGCGTTCGGCGCGGTCCGGGTCGTCACTGGCGGCCGCGGTGACGGAACTGGCCGAGCAGCGCAGGTCCGCGGTCGAAGACGTGGCAGCCGCGAAGGCAGAGCGGGCGGGCGTCCTGATCGGCGGCCCGTTGGGTCTGTGCTTCCTCCCGGCCTTCGTCTGCCTGGGCATAGTGCCGGTGGTCATCGGCTTGGCCGGCCGAGTGCTGGAGGGCGGGCTGCTGTAAACAACGCGCACCCTCCTACGACCGCGGCGCATACGAGGTCGGCCATGCCGCCATCGCGCGGAACATCCGCACAGCTTCGCTCGGGCACGGTTCTGTCTTGCGGTGTGTCGCGGGGCCTGCGCTCGCCAGTTCTGGACGTCGGGGTCGGCGGTGGGGAGCTGGGAGCGGGGCAGCGGTGTGCGGTAGCGACGCATCGTTCATCGGAAGAAGCGTGCTCGTGCGGAGCGGCCGCATGGGCTGGAAAGGAGGAATCGGGTGCGTATCCAGGGGGTAGCGAGGTCCGTGGGCCGACGGATGAAGGCTGTATATATGGGCCTGCGTGCGCGAGTGCTACGGGCGGCGGTCGCGGAGGAGGGCATGAGTACGGCCGAGTACGCGATCGGCACGATCGCGGCGGCAGCGTTCGGCGCCGTGCTCTATGGCGTGGTGACGGGCGACAGCATCGTGAACGCGTTGACGAAGATCATCGATCGGGCGTTGAACACCTCCGTGTAGCCGTCGCCGCAGCCCGGCGGTGCCGTCGTGCGCCGGGACCGGGTTGTGATCGCGGGGCGGTGACGATCGAGGCGGCGCTAGCACTCATCGCGGTCGTCGCCACCGTGGTGCTCTGTCTCGGGGCTTTGCTGGCGGCGTCGACCCAGGTCCGCTGTGTCGACGCCGCCCGCGAGGCGGCCCGCCTCGTCGCACGGGGCGATGAGGTGAACGCCCGTCCAGCGGCTGAGCGCATTGCGCCGCCGTCGGCCGACATCGTCCTCCGCACCGAGGGCACTCGTGCCGTAGCCGTGGTTTCCGCGCGAACCCCACTGCTTCCCCTGCTGACCCTCCGTGCCGAAGCGGTCGCGACTCTCGAACCCGGGGCTGCGAAGTGAAGCCGGCGCCCATGATCGGCCCCGCGCGAAGACCATTACGCACCGCCTGCGGGTCTCCGGCCGCAGGTACGGTGCCGACCGGCCGCCCTGGCATCTCGAGCGGAGGTACCGACCACGGACGTGGCGTGACGCAATCGGCCCTATCGGCTGCAATCGTGTCGGCTGCTGTGACCGATGCCGCCGGAGCGGGCCGTAGCGACCGGGCCGGGTGGCGTATGCGCTTTGCGCGCGGGCTCCGTGTGTCCGGCGAGGAGGGGGTGGCCACCGTCTTCGTGTGTATAGCGCTGGCCGCGCTGATCGGCGTGACGCTTCTGATCGCGCAGGTGGGCATCGTGGTGGTCGCACGGCATCGGGCGCAGGCGGCCGCTGATATGGCAGCGCTGGCCGCGGCGGGTGCGCTGGTCGACGGCGTCGACGCCGCATGCGCGGAGGCGGACGGCGTGGCTCGGCGGATGGGGACGCGAATCCGCGTCTGCGAGGCCGCGGAGTGGGACGTCACGGTCACCGTGGAAAGGAATGTACCAATAGGTCTGTATGGGGATCGCGTCGTTCGGACGAGTGCGCGCGCCGGACCGGTTGAAGAGTGACGGAGTTCGATACACGGCCGCGCTTGCGTCGCTTCTGGTAGCGGAAATCGGCAATTCTACTGGCTGGTTAAAAGGAGGCTCACTGAATTCCCCGCACGGACCGGGATATCAAAAACCGATGAATGCGCATGTCCGCAATGGAGGGGGTGGCAATAGTCTAGTTAACATGAATCCAATCCTTTTTATTCCGACGGGGTGAAGCGGCGCCATTCCACTAGTGGATCTCCCAGCTTGTCCAGCATGTGCGCTGGCAAGGTCGACAATTGGTCACATGTCCGGCTCTGTGCCGTCACGAATCGAGCGACGCGTGTTTCCCAGTGGTCAGCTCGGCCAGCACGGCGGTGAGCAGGCGTGCCGCTGCGGCCTTGTTCAGCGGGTGGTTCCCGTTGCCGCACTTAGGTGATTGGACGCAGGACGGGCAGCCGGCCGCGCAGCCGCACGACTCGATGGCCGACAGGGTCGCCGAAAGCCACTGTCGCAGTTGCGCGAATCCGCGTTCGGCGAACCCGGCTCCGCCGGCTTGGCCGTCGTAGACGAAGACGGTGGGCAGCCCGGTGTCCGGATGTTCCGCGGTGGAGACACCGCCGATGTCCCACCGGTCACAGGTCGCCACCAGGGGCAACAGGCCGATCGCCGCGTGCTCGGCCGCGTGCAGCGCTCCGGGAACGTCCTGGGGTTCTATACCGGCCAGCCCCAGCAACTCCGGTGTCACGGTGTACATGACGGCCCTGGTGGGCAACGTCTGCGGCGGCAGGTCGAGTTCGACCAGGTCGAGCACTTCCCCGGTGATCAGCGTGCGCAGGTAGCCGATCACTTGGCTGGTGACCCGCACCTGGGCCAGGCCGGTCGTCACGTGACCGTGCGCGCGGTGTTCGGTCACCGCGTCGACGGCGATCGAGGTCACCTGACGCGCGCTGGTGGTCCACCCTGGCTCGGCGGCGTGCACGAAAGCCACACCGTCCTCCATATCCAGCTCGTCGACCACGTAGGTCTCGCCCTGGTGCAGGTGAACGGCGCCCGGGTGCAACGTCGCCCGGGCCCGTCCCGCGTCGGCGGTGCCCAGCAGCCTGCCGGTCTCACCGTCCACGATGGCGACCGGAGCACCGATTCCGCCCCGGACGTCCACCGCGTCGTGCGGGTGCGTCTCCGCGGTCACGTACCAGCGTGCGCGTTCTTCGGTCCCGCGCCGCCTGATCAGCCCTTTCTCGGCCAACTCGGCCAGCACCGAGCGGGCGCCGAACTCATCCACTTCGGCGTCGGTGAGCGGCAGCTCCAGCGCGGCGCACAACAATTGCGGACCCAGCACGTAGGGATTGCGCGGATCGGTGATGGACGCCTCGACCGGTTGCTCCAGCAGTGCTTCGGGGTGGTGGACCAGGTAGGTGTCCAATGGGTCGTCCCGCGCCACGAGCAGCACCAGTGAACCCTGAGTGCGCCGTCCCGCCCGTCCTGCCTGCTGCCAGAACGACGCCACGGTTCCGGGAAAACCGGAAATGACCACGGCATCCAGGCCCGCGATGTCGACCCCGAGTTCCAACGCGCTGGTCGTCGCCGCGCCCAGCAGCGATCCATCCGAGAGAGCCGCTTCCAGATCGCGCCGATCCTCCGCGAGATATCCCGCTCGATAGGACGCCACGCGCCCTACCAGATCCGGATCCACCTCGGCCAACCACCTTTTGGCCTCCATCGCGGTCAGCTCGGCAGCCCGCCGGGAACGCACGAAGGTCAAGGTCCGCGCGCCTTCGGCCACCAGATCCGCCATGATCCGCGCCGACTCCGCGGTGGCGGGTCTGCGCACCGGCGCGCCGTTCTCGCCGGTCATCGCGGTGAGCAACGGTGGTTCCCAGAAGGCGACGGTCCGTGGCCCCTGCGGCGATCCGTCCCGGGTGACCGCGGTGCAGGGTGCACCGACCAGGCGCGACGCGGCGGTCGCCGGGTCGGCGGAGGTCGCCGAGCAGAGCACGAACACGGGATCGGCGCCGTATCTGGCGGCGATCCGCCGCAGCCTGCGCAGCACCAGCGCGACGTGCGACCCGAAAACACCGCGATAGGCGTGGCATTCGTCCACCACCACGTAGCGCAGCCTGCGCAGTACGCGCGCCCAGCGCTGATGCGATCGCAAGATGCCCAGGTGGAGCATGTCCGGATTGGTGAAGATCCAGCGCGCGTTGGCGCGTACCCACTGCCGGATCTCGGCCGGCGTATCGCCGTCGTAGGTGGCCGGATGGATATCGCGCAACGGGCCTTCATGGGTGAGCGCACCGATGGCACGCAGCTGATCAGCGCCGAGCGCTTTCGTCGGCGACAGATACAGCGCTGTCGCCTTCGGATCGCCTTGCAGCGCGGTGAGCACCGGAAGCTGGTACCCAAGCGACTTGCCGGACGCGGTGCCGGTACTCAGCACCACATGCTGCCCGTGGAACGCCCGATCCGCCGTCTCGACTTGATGGCTCCACGGCGCCTCGATGCCCGTGTCCCGCAACGCGGCAACCACTTCCGGCGACGCCCACGCGGGCCAGACGGAGTGGTCAGCGGCTCGCGCGGGGAGTTCGGCCACGTGGGTCAGGCGGTGGTCGCCTTCCGGCGCCCCGGTTAGGACACGATTCAGCAACGATGTCCCGTAGCTGAACTCGCTTCCCGGCCGTCCACGCAGCGCTGAGTCGGGTGGATTCACCGCCGGAACCCCGCAACACGCTCGGGAAGTGTGAAACGTGTGCGTCCCGGAACCGCTACCTGCCATTTCGATACCAAATAGCGACCTGGGTCACAGCTTCTTTGCCGAACGTCCACTCGGTTATCACCAGGCAAACGAACCCCGAGTCCGGATTCCGCCATTGTGTCCCTCACCTGCGCATTCGCAAGATCAACTTTTTTGCAAATTGTCGGTAACTCGACTGTTGAATTGCCCGAAGACATGGTTCACTAGTTCCTGGTCGCAAGCTTCTGTGTTCGAGGGACGGATCCAAAGTCCAAACCGTCAGCAGGATCGATGTTGCGAACGGTGTGCTTGGTGCTTTCCTGCAGGGGGAACCAACAGTACAGCGGTCGGAACGGACCCGGTGGACGAACCCAGTTGTCCGCCGTTCCGGTAAGAAAAGAGAAGGAACAGAATGGCACAGGGAACTGTGAAGTGGTTCAACGCGGAGAAGGGGTTCGGCTTCATCGCGCCGGAGGACGGCTCCGCTGACGTCTTCGTCCACTACTCCGAGATCCAGGGTTCGGGTTTCCGCACCCTCGAGGAGAACCAGAAGGTCGAGTTCGAGGTCGGCCAGGGCACCAAGGGCCCGCAGGCCACCGGAGTGCGTGCGCTCAGCTGAGCGGCGCAAGATCCACAGCTCGTCCCTCACCACCGGCAACGGGGTGAGGGACGAGCTATATCTGGGGTAGGCACGGCCCGCGTGAGCCGGCGGAACCGACCGCCGAGCATGCCGCGGCGCAGGTGTGGCGAAACGACAAGGCATACTGATTCGAACTGACGGGCGTACGCTCGGTGGTTCGAGTCGCAAGCACTCGACCACACGCGGCGTCACGGTATAAACGTGTCTGGTGCGACATTCAGCCGTCGCAGCCGCTCACCCCAAGCCGCGCACAGCGGAAATACGCAGCGCGGGTCGATCAGGAAAGGTGTATTCGCCGGTGGCAACACGAGACCGCGGTGCAGCCGACCAGGGCCGTCCCCTGCGTCGTCTCGTGATCGTCGAGTCCCCGACCAAGGCCCGCAAGATCGCGCCCTACCTGGGTCGCAACTACACGGTCGAGGCGTCGGTCGGTCATATCCGGGATCTGCCGCGCGGAGCGGCCGACGTCCCGGCCAAGTACAAGGGCCAGTCCTGGGCGCGCCTCGGCGTGGACGTGGACAACGACTTCGAACCCATCTACGTCGTGAGCCCGGACAAGAAGGCCAAGGTCACCGAGCTCAAGAGCCTGTTGAAGGACGCGGACGAGCTCTATTTGGCCACCGACCCCGACCGCGAGGGCGAGGCGATCGCCTGGCACCTGCTGGAAACGCTCAAACCCAAGGTGCCGGTCCGGCGGATGGTGTTCCACGAGATCACCGAACCCGCGATCCAGGCCGCCGCCGCGGACACCCGCGACCTCGACAACGATCTGGTGGACGCCCAGGAGACCCGCCGCATCCTGGACCGCCTCTACGGCTACGAGGTCAGCCCCGTCCTGTGGAAGAAGGTCATGCCCCGGCTGTCGGCGGGCCGCGTGCAGTCGGTGGCCACCCGGGTGATCGTCCAGCGCGAGCGCGAGCGGATGTCGTTCCGTTCGGCCGAGTACTGGGACATCGCCGCGAAGCTCGACGCGGGCAACGGCGAGGCGAGCGACGCGACCAATCCGAGGACCTTCGGCGCGCGTTTGGTCACTGTCGACGGCGCGCGGGTCGCCACCGGGCGCGACTTCGGATCGGACGGGCAGCTCAAGGCTGTCAACGGCGTCGTCGTGCTGGACGAAGGCTACGCGCGGCGGCTGGCCGAGGCGCTGGACGGCGCCGACCTGGTGGTCTCCTCCGCGGAGGCCAAGCCGTACACCCGTAAGCCCTATCCGCCGTTCATGACCTCGACGCTGCAGCAGGAGGCGGGGCGCAAATTGCGCTTCACCTCCGAGCGGACCATGCGGGTCGCTCAGCGACTGTACGAGAACGGCTACATCACCTATATGCGTACCGACTCGACGACCCTGTCGGAGTCGGCCATCGCGGCGGCGCGTGCGCAGGCGACCCAGCTCTACGGGTCGCAGTTCGTGCACCCGACCGCGCGGCAATACAACCGCAAGGTGAAGAACGCGCAGGAGGCGCACGAGGCGATCCGTCCGGCGGGCGACACGTTCGCCACGCCCGGCGAACTGCACGCGCGGTTGGACAACGACGAGTTCCGTCTCTACGAGCTCATCTGGCAGCGCACCGTCGCCTCCCAGATGGCCGACGCCAGGGGCACCACGCTGACGCTGCGCATCACGGGCGTCGCGGGCACCGGCGAGGAATGCGTGTTCTCCGCTTCCGGCCGCACCATCACGTTCCCCGGCTTCCTGAAGGCCTATGTGGAGAGCGTCGACGAGGAGGCGGGCGGGCAGTCCGACGACGCCGAGTCCAGGCTTCCCGCGCTGGAGGAAGGCCAGGCCGTCACCGCGGTCGAGTTGAATCCCGATGGGCACAGCACGAATCCGCCGGCGCGCTACACCGAGGCGTCGCTGATCAAGACGCTCGAAGAACTCGGCATCGGCCGTCCGTCGACGTATTCGTCGATCATCAAGACGATCCTCGACCGTGGTTACGTCTACAAGCGCGGCAGCGCGCTGGTGCCGTCGTGGGTCGCGTTCGCCGTGATCGGCCTGCTGGAGGAGCATTTCGGCCGGCTGGTCGATTTCGACTTCACCGCTGCCATGGAGGACGACCTCGACGCCATCGCCGGTGGACGCGAGCAGCGTGGAAACTGGTTGTCCAGCTTCTACTTCGGTGGCGATCACGGCGTGGAAGGGTCGGTCGCGCGCTCCGGCGGTCTGAAGAAGATGGTGGGGGAGCGGCTCGACGACATCGACGCGCGCGAGATCAACTCCATCAAGCTGTTCAACGACGACGCCGGGCGCGACGTCGTGGTCCGGGTGGGCAAGTACGGGCCGTACCTGGAGCGGATGGTCGCCGATCCCGATGACCCCGAAGGCAATTCGGTGTCCCAGCGGGCCAACCTCCCGGACGACCTGCCGCCGGACGAGCTCACCCCCGAGGTCGCCGAGAAGCTGTTCGCGACGCCGCAGGAGGGCCGTTCGCTCGGTGTGGATCCCGAGACGGGGCACGAGATCGTCGCCAAGGAAGGGCGTTTCGGCCCGTACGTCACCGAGATCCTGCCGGAACCGCAGGCAGAGGACGGGCAGGAACCGGCCAAGAAGACCGCGAAGAAGGCCGCGGCGCCCAAGCCGCGCACCGGTTCGCTGTTCAAGTCCATGGACCTGGCCACGATCACGCTCGACGACGCGCTGAAGCTGCTGTCGTTGCCGCGCGTGGTGGGCGCGGACCCGGACAGCGGCGAGGAGATCACCGCCCAGAACGGACGCTACGGGCCGTACCTGAAGAAGGGCACCGACTCCCGTTCGCTCAACACCGAGGACCAGATCTTCACCGTCACGCTGGAGGAGGCGCTGAAGATCTACGCCGAGCCCAAGCGTCGTGGGCGGCAGGCTTCCAGCGCGGCCCCGCTGCGGGAACTCGGCAACGACTCGGCCTCCGGCAAGCCGATGGTGATCAAGGACGGCCGCTTCGGCCCGTACGTCACCGACGGTGAGACCAACGCGACGCTCCGCAAGGGCGACGAGATCGAATCGATCACGCCGGAGCGGGCCATGGAGCTGCTCGCCGACCGGCGGGCGCGCGGACCGGTGAAGAAGACCGCGAAGAAGGCCGCGGCGAAGAAGGCGCCCGCGAAGAAGACCGCGGCCAAGAAGACCGCCGCCAAGAAGGCGACCACGACGAAGACGGTGGCCAAGAAGACCGCGGCACAGAAGACGGCCGCGAAGAAGACCGGCGTCGGGAAGTCGTGAGTTCTCGCTCGTGGCGACAGCCGTAGCCTGAGCGCCATGGCTACCGAACAAGAGCGCGAGGATCTGATCGCGATGCTCGCCGACCAGCGTGAGCTGTTCCGCATCACGCTGCGCGGCATCGATGACGAGCAGGCGCGGCGGCGGACCACGGTGAGTGAGTTGACCCTCGGCGGGTTGCTGCACCACCTGGTCAGCTGCGAACGGCACTGGACGACGGTGATCGTGCGGCGGGACGAGAACGCCGAACTGGACGTCTCGAAGTTCGGCGGCGAGTACGTCATGGCGGCCGAGGAGACCGTGGCGGGCCTGTTGGCCACCTGGGACGAGGTGGCCGCGGCGACAGCGGAGCTGATCCGAACGGTGGACAGTCTCGACGTCTCGATACCGACTCCGACGTCGCCGTGGGTGCCGGAGCGGATCTGGCAGTCGGTCCGCTACACGGTGCTGCACATCCTGCGGGAGATCGCGCATCACTCCGGGCACGCCGACATCATCCGCGAGGCGCTGGACGGGGCTAACAGCACACAGCAGCGCGCCTCCTGACTCGAACAGGGCTGTCGAGCGGGCGCAATGGCGCTCGCCGAACGGTCGGGAGATCTCGGCGATGGTCGAAGGATTCTCCAGCGCATCGCCGAGCGCGGAAACTCTTCGAGCAGGCGCGAGCGCCCTGGCTGGTCCGGGCGACGAGACGTGCCGGTCCAGCGCGTCCGTGGACGCGATCCGGGGAGTCGGCTCGCTGGTCAGGAACCAGCAGGACTGCTGCGGGCCGTACGGGGTGTTCGACGGAGTACGCACGTCGCAGTTGCGGCGAGGGTGGTCCGGCATCGGCCCGAACTGTCGGGAGGTGCCGATAGGGTGTACGCCGTGGCGGGAGTCTTCGATCGGTTGGTCGGCCAGGAGGCGGTCGAGTCCGAGCTGACGGCTGCCGCCGTCGCGGCGCGCGGGGGCGCGGTCGAGGGCGCGATGACGCATTCCTGGTTGTTCACCGGCCCGCCGGGGTCGGGCAGATCCGTCGCGGCGCTGTGTTTCGCGGCGGCGTTGCAGTGCACCGACCCGGGGACGCCCGGGTGCGGCAGGTGTCACGCCTGCACCACGACCATGGCGGGCACACATGGCGACGTTCGCCGCGTGGTGCCCGAGGGGCTGAGCATCAGTACCAAGGAGATGCGCGAGATCGTGCAGGTGGCCTCACGCAGGCCGAGCACCGGCCGCTGGCAGGTGGTGGTCATCGAGGACGCCGATCGGTTGACCGAGGCGGCAGGAAACGTGCTGCTCAAGGTCGTCGAGGAGCCGCCGGACCGGACGGTGTTCCTGCTCTGCGCGCCCTCGGTCGATCCCGAGGACATCTCGATCACGTTGCGCTCCCGCTGCAGGCACGTGCACCTGGTGACGCCGTCGGTGCCCGCCATCGCGCGGGTGCTGCGCGAGCGCGACGACCTCGACGAAAAGACCGCGACCTGGGCCGCCTCCATCAGCGGCGGCCATGTCGGCCGGGCCCGCAGGCTCGCCACCGACGCGGAGGCGCGCGCCCGCCGCCAGCGCGCTCTGGCCTTGGTCGCCGCGGTCGGGAAGC
Organism: Nocardia sputorum; assembly: GCF_027924405.1. Lineage (NCBI taxonomy): Bacteria > Bacillati > Actinomycetota > Actinomycetes > Mycobacteriales > Nocardiaceae > Nocardia > Nocardia sputorum. Next base: position 21,831 of record NZ_AP026978.1, read on the forward strand.
CCGGCGCGGCCTACGCCGCCGCCGACGAGCTGGTGCGCGCGGCCGACGACGAGGCCAAGCAGATGAGCGCGGCCCGCGACGAACGCGAGCGCGAGGAACTCGCGACCGCGCTGGGCGCGGGCGGCACCGGCAAAGGCGCGGCGAGCGCGACCCGCGGCTCCGCCGGCGTGCTGAAGGACCTGGAGCGGCGGCAGAAGTCCCGCGCGACCCGCACCGGCCGCGATGCCCTCGACCGCGCCCTGATCGACGTGGCGGGCGTCTACCGGGACGCACTGGCCGTCCGCTTCGGCGCCACCAGGCTGGGCTCCGGCGTCGCCCTCACCCACCCCGACCTGTCCGACGAGATTCACGATCTGGCCGACCGCATGCGACCCGAGGGCCTGCTGCAGTCCATCGAAGCCGTTCTCGCCTGCCGCACGGCGCTCGACCTGAACGTCAAACCCCGTTTCGCCCTCGCCGCCATGGCCGCCGCCCTCATCGCGGCCCGCGCGCAGTGACCGTGACCACCCGTTTTCGCGATCGGGCCGTGAGACGATAGACTGCCCTGGCCGAAAGGCACGCCGCCTTAGCTCAGTCGGTAGAGCGCTTCACTCGTAATGAAAAGGTCGGGGGTTCGATTCCCCCAGGCGGCTCCATCTACCAGCGGAAACTCAGATGTTTGCGGGCCGTAATCAGGCCCGATGACACGGAAACGACACGGTTTAGCTTGCGTGGCGGTCCAGGATCGCCGTGAAGTCGGGCGCTTCGTGCGGCTTGTCGATGTAGTGCTTACGGGCCGTCGCGCCGTCGTCGGCGTGGCCCAGCTGGCTTGCTGCTCCCTCTGCGCTGTGCTCGTTCGCAATGAGTGTCGCAACCGACTTCCGGAACGTCTTCGGCGTGACCCAAGCGAAGTTGGTCCCGCGCGCTTCGCGCCAGGTGCGCCGGAAGTTGTGCGGGTCGTAGATGTCGCCGTTCCGGTTCGGGAACACCAGATCGAGCTTGTTCGGCGTCGCATCGAGCTTGCGGCGCATGAGTGTGTCCACAGCGAACTTCGGCAGTGCGATGGACCGGTATCCGGCATCCGTCTTGGTCCACTCCTGACGGATAAGCCCTTTGCCTTCTCCTGTGCCCTTCAGGCGGATGATCGTGCCGCAAATCGTCACCCGAGGAACCTCAGCGGCAAGATCCAGATCGCACCACCGAATCGCGAGCACTTCGCCAGGGCGCACGCCAGTGCCGAGAAGTACGTCCGCGATATCGAGGATCATCCGGGAGCGCTTCGGGCCGGACACGTACGCCGGGGTGCCGTCGATCTTGGCACCGGACTGCCACAGTCTCAGCTGTTCACGCAGTGCCGTCAACGTGTCGATGTCGGCTGCGCGCGGCTTCTCGCGCTTCTGATGGATGCGTGCGACTTCTCGGACCGGGTTCTGGGTGATGGCGTCGTGCCGGACAGCGAGCCCCATCATGCCGGACAGGATGACGCGATGAATGCGCGCCTTCCATGCACCGACCTCAGCGACCTTCTTCAGGTGACGATCCAGTCGTGAGGTGGTGGCCTCCCTGACTCGCACGCCTCCCAGGGCGGACTTGATTTTGATGGTGTCCTTCTTCGCGCGCTTGTCGGTGGAGATGTCGATCTCGTCGCGGTACAGCTCGATCGTCTGCGGCGTGGTTCGTTTCTCGTATTCGAGTTCTTTCAGCCACAGGTCCGCCAACTCCGCAAGCTTGGTCTCGCGGGTAATGGCCTTGTCCTGTCCAGGGTTACGGTCCTTGAGCTTGTCCTTAAGGTTGCCCTCCGCCTTGGCCTTGGTCGGCCCGAAGGCTTGGACTGTTCGGGTTTCGCCGTCGTCATCGCGGTAGCGGGTCGTCGCGCGCCAACTTCCGTTGGGCTGCTGCTTGCAGCTGATCTTGCCGTAGGTGCCGATGGCGAGTGCCTGTCTGGGCACGGTTGTTCTCCTTGCTGGATTCTTTTGTAGGTCAATCAGTTTGGCGTTCCAGGCCGTCTATCAAGTTGTCGCCGGATGTGTGACCGAACTTGACGTTGGGAAAGTGCTTGGTGAACAGTTCTGCGGCTGCGCCGACAATCAACTTGTCGTAGACGTCTGTGAGCGAGTCCTCTTCTAGGGCGTCGGCAACGGCGCTGCCTGACGGTATGGGGTAGTACGGCGGGACTATCCAGGGCTTGCCTCCTTCGTCATGTTTGATGGCTTCGCGGTAGGCGGCTTCGGCGCGGGCGCGGGCTTTGCGTACGGCTGCTTCGTGTACGCCGAGGTCTATGAGTAGACGCAGTGCGTCCCGACCGCCTTGATTTACTGCTGCTGCGCTGGCTGGGTCGATGCTCCACACGGTGTCTTGCAAGATGTCGAGGAAGCGCACCGGGGACGTGCCCACGGTGTAGGGGCCTTGCCGTCCTAGCGACAGTTCTACGCAGAATTGAATGATGTCGGCTTGGCGTTCGGCACGATTCCGGCCGCGTGTGGCTAATTCGAGTCTGGTTTCGGCTTCCCGGATCGCGGCTTCGTGCTCCGCCAGTTCGCGACGGACCTTGCGCGCCAGGTAGACGAATCCGCCTCCGTCCGGGGCAAGTTCGGTGGCGTCGATGTTCAGAGCTGCGGCGACTTCCAGCGCTTCGGTGAATCGCATTGCTCGTTGACCGGTCTCGACGCGCGACAGGGTCCCCTGCGACCAGTTGACACCAGCAGCGCGCAGCCTCTCTGACATCTGCTCCTGACTCAGGCCAAGCCTGATGCGGAGGACTTCCAGGCGTTTGCCAACCGCGCGGTCAGCATCCATGTCAATGTGTCCTTTCTCACTATATTTCGGGCCACTCTGCGGGCGACCAGGCATTATGCAGTTTTGCGGCAATCTGGCCGTCAATCTAGTGTGTACTATGATCATCGATGAAAGCAAATGGGCTTCATCGAGAATTGCGATTGGAGGCGAGATGGGGACATCTGCGCTGATCAACGGGGATGACTGGCTCACGCGCGAAGAACTGGCAGCACGGCTGAAGGTGCCCGTTAAGACGCTGGCGGCTTGGGCGGCACGGTCGCCGCAGAAGGGGCCGCGCTACGCACAGATCGGACGCTACTGCCGCTATCGGCTCTCGGATGTGATCGCGTGGGAAAACGCGCAGTTCGAAGGCGGCAGCGCTTCGAATGCTGCCTAGAAAAGGAGAAGCCCCGGCAAGTGCTGCAACACGAACCGGGGCACGAAACACCCGACTACCAGGAAGGATGTTCCAGTTCCAGTGACCGACTCTACAGCAACCCACAGCACACCCGATGAGGTCGGGGCGCACGTGGATCACGCGTTGGCGTACGCGCGTGCGGGGCTGGCGGTGTTGCCGTTGGCCCCACGGGGCAAGGTTCCCGTGACCGAGCACGGCAAGGACGACGCGAGTACCGACCCTGAACAGATCCGTGCGTGGTGGGCGCGGACCCCGTTCTACAACGTCGGTGTTCGCCCGCCCGCCGGGGTCGTCGTGCTCGATGTGGACCCGCGTTCGGGTGGCAGTGTCGAAGCGTTAGGGGAGACTCCGGAAACCTGGACGGCTGCGACGGGCGGTGGCGGCTGCCACTTGTGGTTCCGCTGCGGCGGCAAGGTGCGCGGCAAGCTCGAAGGCGCGCGAGGTGTCGACATCAAGGCCGCAACCGGCTATGTCGTGGCCCCTCCGAGCGTGCACCCGAGCGGTAGCCGGTACCGGTGGGCCAATCGTGCGCGTATCGCGCCGTTGCCGGCGCATCTGCGCGGTCGGGTGTGCGTGCCCGTGGTTCTGCCCTTCCGCTCGTACCAGCGTCATGGTGGCTCGGGTGAGGGGCTGGTCCGGATCGTTCGGCAGGCTGCGCCGGGGCAGCGCAACAACATCCTGTTCTGGGCCGCCTGCCGCGCCTACGCCGAAGGTGGCGATCCTGCCGTGCTGGAAGCACTCGCGACCACGGCAGAGGAGATCGGGTTGTCCCGCCACGAGGTCGACCAGACGATGCGGTCAGCGCAGCGGGGTGCGGCGTGACGGTGCTGGTGGACTACACGAACGCGGTGGTGGATTCGGCCGACGCGCCGGAAGCGGATTTCTGGCAGGCACGTCCAGTGCTGACCCATGTGCGGGACTTCGCGCGTGCTCGGATGTGTGGGCCGTGGTCGACGTTGGGTGTGGTGCTGGCGCGTGCTGTCGCGTCGGTGCCGCCGCATGTGCTGTTGCCCGCGACGGTCGGAGGTCCGACGTCGCTGAACATGTTCGTGGCCCTGGTCGGCCCCTCGGGTGCGGGCAAAGGAGCGAGTGAATCCGCGGCCCGCGATGCGGTGGTGTTCCTGGACCACTGGGACAAGCCGATCGACATTCCAGTGTTGCCGCTGGGTTCGGGTGAGGGCATCTCTCGGACGTTCCGGCCCGCAGGCACCCCGGACGACGCGGGCAACGAGGTTGAACGGGTGTTGTTCGCTGTGCCCGAGATCGACACGCTTGCCTCGCTTCTCGGTCGACAGGGTGCGACGGTGGAAGGCGAACTCCGCAAGCTCTACAGCGGGGAACAGCTCGGCTTCACGAACGCGCAGAAGGCAACCCGGTCGGTCGTGGCAGCGCATTCGTATCGGGCCGCGCTCACAGTCGGGGTGCAACCGTTGCGGGCTGAGACGTTGTTCGCGGGTGCCGATGGTGGCACCACACAGCGGTTCGTGTGGCTGGATGTCCGCGACCCTGACGCACCCGACATCACCCCGGTCGCGCCGGAGCCCTGGACGGTTCGTAGTCCCGCGTGGCAGCCCTGCGAACTCGCCATACCGAAGCGGGCGCACGCCGCGATTCGTCGTCATCGACTGGCGCAGTTGCGTGGTGAGAACGTCGATCCGCTCAACGGTCACGCACTGCTGTGCAGGCTCAAGGTTGCGGCGGCGCTGATGATCTTGGACGGGCGCAGCGTCGTCAGCGATGAAGACTGGACACTGGCCGGAGATGTGATGGTGTTCTCCGACCAGACCCGCACCGCCACGCAGCGGGCGTTGAACGAACGGTTTACGCACGCGAATCGGGCCAAAGGGATCGCGTCGGTGGAACGGGAGGAAGCCGAACATGACCACCGGCGCGGCAAGGCGCGTGACGCAGCGTTGACCGTCCTGCGCGGGAAGAATGGCCCCGAGTTGACCGGATCGGATATCCGCAGACGTGTGAACAACATGCACCGCCCGGTCCTCGAAGACGCGCTGAACGACCTGGTGGACGCGGGCCTCCTCATCGCCACCGACGCTCACGGTGGCATCCGCTACCGGTTGACCGAAGCCGGGTAGCCCGTACACGGTGTACCGGATGTACACCCCTCGAAACTGGAATCTACCAGCGAGAACGAGGGGTGTACCGGCCGTACGCGGTGTACGCGCGCCCGATGAACCAACGAGCCCTGCCACCTTCCTCGAACGAAGGGGCGGGGTCTTCCGTCGGTCTAGAAATAGTCTTTGAGCATCTCGGTGGACCATGGAGCTTGCCGGACATCTCCACGTGGGCCGAACTCGGCAAACCACGGCTTGATGTCCAGCACGGGAGTGCCGTCTACGGCGTCCAGTTCGGCTACGTGCAGGTCCAAGCCCTCGACACGGAGCAGTCGAGTACGGGATACCCCGAGCCAGTTGAGGCGTCGCATGTTCCGATGCCCGAAGATGCCGACCTTCGGCCATGCGGGGTTGTCGCGTGCACTGCGCGCGCCGAAGTGCAAATCGGTTTGGTCGGTCAAGTGGAACCGGAACACGATTTCGAGGTGGCTGAACGCGTCCAAGCCTTGCACGGACTCTTCGGTGAACCGGGGATCATCTATACGGATGATTGCCTGGGTACCACCCCAGTGATCGTCTGTAGGTTCGCGACGGCCACCCACCACATGGGCAATCGGCACTACTTCAAACACTTCGTCTGCCATTCGACCTGGTACTACTTCCCGTTGGCGGCTAGGTAGTCTGCGGCCCGTTCATCGATCTCGCTCGCAGCTGCGATGTGCCGATAAGGTGCCACGGTTGCGCGTATGTCACGAGCAACTTTCCTGGTGCGCCCTGACTGGACACCGTCCATGGTGTCGAGTGCCGATGTCCAGGTAGCGCACGCCTGTTCGAGTTCACCGCTGTGGGCCTGCACGGTGCCGAGGTAGCCGAGCGTTACCGCGTGAGTCCGGGTGAATGCCGTGGCCTGGCGTTTGCGGACACTGAGCTGGAATTGGTCGGCTGCCCCTGCGAGGTCGCCCGCGTCCCGCAACGCGCAAGCGGTTTCGTGGGCAAGGCTTGCTTCGGAGAAGAAGAACACCCGAGTGGGTTCGTGATCCGCGGCGGAAGCGGCCGCAAGGTCCTGTTCGGCCTGGAGAAGGGCTTTCGCTGACTCGGCGGTCCGACCGGCCGCGCTCAATGCCTTGGCGTGGACAACCTTCAGTAGCGCCCGCTCCCGTGGGCAAGCGGTTCGGTAGCGGTTGCCGTTGACCGAGGCTTCGGCGAGTTGTAGCCCTTGTTCGAGGTGCCCGAGGTCGACGGCTTGGTGTGCCATGGCGCGCAGTACGTGACCGGCCAATGGGTCGTCATCTGCTTCGGCGGCAAGCTGGGTCGATGTGGCGAAGTAGCGCTGCGCGGCGGCGTGTTCGTCGTTGTCGAACGCCATCCAGCCGACCAGGTATGCCATTTCGGCTGCCGCTGCGAACATGTCACGCCGGACAATCTCGCTGGCAAAAGAGCTCTTCAGGTAGCTGGTTACCTCGTTGGTCAGGTATTGAACGACGGCGGTCCGTCCATGTCCGCCGCCAAGTCGCTGATCAATCTGCGAGAACACGAGCATTACGTCTCGCACGGCGGCTACGTCGGCTTTCCCCACGTGTCGAACGCCGGTTTCGCTGTGTGGCACGCCAGACGCCGCCGGGTCGAGCCAGCTCGGGAGCAGGACGGACGCGGTGAGTGCTGTGGAGTATCCAACACGTAGGAAAGAGCGGCGTTCCACGTCAGCCTTTCCGAGGTTGAGCAAGGTCACTACCGGGTCTTGGATGCGACCAAAACGCTTTTCATACCACGCTATGACATCTGGCGTCGGCGTGCGCTGTCCGGTCTCGTAGTAGGCAAGTATCGACTTGCTGTAGTGGATCTGGGTAGCCAGTGCAGCCAGGGACACTCCAGCGGCTTCGCGGGCCGCTCGAAGCTGCGCACCGACGATCGCGGCGTGACTGTCCATACCGCCGAATCTAGCTGGTTCCGGACGCGTATTAGCTGGTTGTGGATGCGTTGTGGACACCAATCCGTATTTGTCGGCTCATCTTCCATGGTCATCTGAATGTGCGCCCGGCAGGGAGCGCGGAACCGCAGACACCGCAAGACATCCCGCCCTCGGGTACCGATCAGGGGGTTGTCGAGGACTGGGCGCACCCTAAGCCTTTCCGATACGAGTAGAGGTCTTCATGGGCCACATAGCGTTTGGGGACACCCCGGTGTCCCGATGTCACTTCTACCGGCGTGTGTGCGATCTGCCTGCGGTGATCGACCCGCCCGAGCTGGGACGCATCATCATGCGCTCGTCGCACGTGGGGGCACTGACCATGCCTGCGCCCTTGGGTCGCGCTGTCAGAGACGTGATGCGGCGGCGTAGAGACGCGTTAGGGCCGATCGTGGCGCATCCTCGCTCGAACAGGTGGACGTATCTGATCAGACCCGATCTACCTGAGGACACGAAGCTATTCGCGGAGCTGTTCCGCATCAACGTGTCGATTGTCCGGGAGGGCGGAACGGTCGCGTTGCCCTCGCCAACGGCGGAGTCCGGCGCGGTGCGGCATTGGATCGAGACACCCCGAGATAGGTTCCGTCCGTCTGGAATGGTTGTGGTCGAGTGCATCCGTGCCTGTGGCGGTCCAGATAGGCGTTGGGCGGTCGCTCATGTCTGACCGCACGCTTCCGCTCTCGCAGTGCCGATGGTGGAAGACAGCAGACGGCGCACCCAACGGGCAGCGTGGTTTCGTGACGCATGTCAGATGCCCGGACAGCCGACATTGCCTGCGCCTGGTCCCGCTAGTCGACGGGACGGTCGGGGAGCACGACCGCAACATCCCCGGTGAGTGCCCTTGGATCGGGTTCCGTGTCGTTGATGACCGGGGGGAAGCGTGATGACTTCTCCGCTGCCGAACGATCCGGATGTGCATCTGTCGGTGTTCCTGCACGGCGCACGGTTCGACTTCGCTGCCTGCCTCACTGCCGCTCTAATGTTCATTCAGGAGCATCGGGAACGGCACTACGTCGACGCCGTGAACGTGCTCCCTGATAGCGCTGAGGGCTGGCCCAGGCTGCCGTGTGAACGGCTGTATGTCGAGCGATGATGGTTCCTTGCCCGGTGACCGTGCACGCGCGACACTGACCTGTTCGGACCATGACGAGAAGCGAGGTAGACGTGGGGAATGACGAGCAGTTGACCATGGATCTCGGCGTACCCGTCGAGCAGACCGCATGGGGTAAATGGGTCGACCCTGAACGGCGTAAGGCGCAAGCCCAGAAGTTCATGGACCACGCCGGATTGCAACGTATTCCGCCGGAGCCATGGCCGGAAGGTTCGGAGGAAGTGAAGCGGTTAGACCCAATTGTCGCCGACCTGTTCCCGACCAGGGCTGCCGCTGCGGCGGCACCCGATGACGGCGACATGGTTGACGCGTTCGTTTGTTTCATCGGCGCGTGCTTCGAAAGATTCGCAGGGGCCACGTTTATCGATGAAGAATGGTTCGGCCGCGAATATTCGTTTTACGACGAAGTGAATCCCGCATTAGAGATGGACACGGGCGACGAAGAAGACGTCGAGACCGTCTGGGGATTAATCGGCCGTATGATCGAATATTGCCCCGAGGAGCATGAGGGGATGTTTTCAAAAATGGCTGCGGCCATTCGAGAGTACGCATCGCTCCATGAGGGCTATCGCAGCCGCTGAGCTGCCCATATTGGTTCCTAACGGCTACGGTCAAGAAGTTCTCGATATCTCTTCACGCTTCTCGGGGGATCGGTTGGACGAATACGGAAGAGACCGAGAGAACTATAAGCCTCACGAGCGTGGAAGGATATTCGAGAACGGTATCGAAGCGTACTTCAAGGACCGTGAGCGTGGGTATCTCCCCAGTTCCCGCATATACAAGACCCCGGAAGGTCGGATTAAGTTCGACCACGTCAGGGAGGAGCAGGGTAAAACTTTCTCCATCGAGGATAAATCCGGCAGAATCGAGGGACCCAAGGACGAAAAGCAGCTCAAGGCGTTGCGGGTCCTTCTTGAAACAGGTGTCGTGCAGGAACATACGCTACGGTCAGTAGAAGGTGAGGCGGTATCGAAAGACTGTCGGGAACTCATCAACGGTTTGAAGCAAGACTTCCGCGACAGATTCACCCACCTAGAAATCTCGCGAGCTGAAGCCCGGACAATTTGGGCATTGGGCGTGGATTTGGAGCGAAGTAAACAACTCGAACTGCCGGAGCAAGGTAAACAGCTTGAGTTACCGGGCGTAGCAGAGAAGGCGCGAGAGGAGAAAGCGCAGGCGCTACAAAAGCGGCGGGATAAAATCGCTTTGCTGGCGAAGGCGCGGGGGCAAGCCGAGAAGTTCCGGAATATGTTGCGATTCCGCGACGGTGCTACCCGTGGCCGAGCGGAAGCCCCCGAGAGGGTCGAGCGTGATCGACAAGCACAAGCACAAGAACAAGCCAAGCTAGCCAGGCAGGCACGCGAAACGCCGGATGCCCGGGTGACACGTGAGGCTGCCGAACGGGTAGCGCTGGAATTCCCGGTGCCCGAACAGTTTCAGCTACGGGAAGCCGCCGATACTACGGAACAGGCGGCCCGAGAGGCAGCCGACGCCGCCAGCTTGGAGCGTGCAGCAGCCGACGCCCGCACGGCGGAGGAGAAAGCGCGCGAACAAGCCCGCATTGCCCGCGAGGCAGCCGACAACAAAGAACGCGCGGAAGAACTTGCACGACTCCAAGCGCGGGGAGTGCCCCCGGAAGTGGTGAAGATTCTCGGGCTCGGGCAGGCTCAACCACCTTCAGCGGCGGTGCGGGAGCCGCCTGGTCATGCGCCGGGAGTTGTGCGTGGCGGCACCGGACAAGGGCAAGAACGCTCACGCGGAATATCGCGCGACCGATAACGACTCCGGCCGCTGCTCGCAGCCCCGGTGTTCCCTGCTCCGTTAGTCGGAGTGTCCTCCGGTATGGCTGCCACCTATTTCGCCGCTATGGAGCCCATTTGGAGGCATGTTCCTGGTGGGCTATGGACCCTCCCCCGGCAATGGTGGCCCACTCTCAGGCATTCAGGCCAATATTCATGTAGACAGGGGAGGGGTACTCGTTCCGACTGTTCCAAAATTCTCAACAGTGGTTCGGCGACTGGGAATCGCGTCAGTGTGGTAAAGGCCCGGCGAACTCGGGCGACGCGACCAGTGTCACGACAGACCGGCAGCGGCGAGTTCGTCGACGACAACGGTGACTTCTTGAAGAATCTCACGCAGCACTGGAACCAGATCTTTGTACTGGCTGGTTTTAGGAATATCAATGACAGGGCTCGCTTCGAGACGGTCTTTGAATTGAAGGTGAAAACTGTTCGAAGAGGTTGGTGCGAGCCTGAATTTGTTGATGACGTCACCAACTTGCAAGTCGAGGCTCGGAATGCTTTCCTCATGTGCGATCATGAATTCAGGGCTTGGCACTATAAGTAATTTGCGGAGAATGTGTTGGTCACAAGCAGTTGCCGATGCTTGTCTTCGTTGACTAGGTCACACAGGATGCCCAGGGGATGCAAATCGGGATCGGATGCATGATACGGCTGGTGCTTCTCCGCCACAGCGGTGACAGTCGGATTAAAGATGGTTCTGATCGAGACCACATTGCCATTCCTGTCAAACTGCGATTTTCGCGTCGGAAAGTTACGGCCGTGCGGATGCACGGCGTGGTCGAGGGTCGCTCGCAGGTTCGTCAGGGCATCGCCCGTGATCAACGACCATGCATCGGGGACCTCAGTGGGCACCGTCTTGGCGACAGCTTCACAGTCGATCTCTCCGGACTGCTTTGTGCTGTGTTTCCATTTGACTTCGATCTCGACCGGGTGGTCATGTGCGAATATGGAAACCTTCTGTTCCAGATCGTTGATATGGTGTGCCGCGCGGTCTAGCTTGTGCCGCGCGCTCGCGATGCCGGTTATTCCCATGCCCCAAGCGTATGGCTGGCTGGTAGTGCACCCGAATATGACGTCGGCGCGTTCCGGCGGTCTGAGTCTCGGTAGCATTGCGCTCGGCTATTCACCGAGGGGTTTCAGGCTTGAACTGACGGCATGCGGTCGCTTCGTCTCGGCAGGATGGTTCGTTTCGAGTCCCCGAGGCAGTCGGCATCTCGTCAATCGTCAGTTCATTCCCTTCCGAAGCGCCCACAGCTGTCGACCCTGCTCTGGTGTGATGATCGATCGCTCGCGGGCAGTCTTGATCAACTCCCGGAGCGCTTCGTCAGCTCGGTTGCTAACCGCAGCTTCGATTGACTGTCTGCCCTCTTCCATCGCGGCTTTAATTCCGTCCGATGCCCGGACGTACCCAGAGTGTCCGTACGAAAGGTGGTGGCCGGGTACTGGGACGACATTTCCGATCAGCGACTCATCAGAGCTGTCCGTAATCCGAACATGTACGTTGACCGGTCCGAATCTGTCCACTTCACCATGGGATTGCCGCCCAGCTTGGCCGCCCCTGTTCGCAATTCCACCAACCAAGGTTACGGGGTCACCTACTGCCAGTGGACGCCCCTGCCGGTCGCTCGCAACCGTCACTTTGCCCTCTTTCGATCGAAACAGATTCTGCTGCTTGAGCATACGCGGTCTCTCAAATGGAGACGAGGGTGGAGAGCGAAGACCGGCAGGGGGTCGCCGGCCGTTCGCTCTACGTGGATGTGCCGATCTTGTCGTTGCCGGGGGAGGGTGGGGCAGACGGCCCACCTACTGGTATTTCCTCACTCCGTTTCTGCGACCGGTGCCGGGCTGAAAGATTTTGTACGGGTTTCAGATCGACGGATTCACTCGTATGGACCGAGGAATCGCTCACCGTTGAAGTGGATAAGGTGTGTAGGGTCTTCGGCACACCAGACCTCAGTTTCCCACGCAATCTGCGGTAGGTACTCCCTCATCGTCAGGCGATCCGGAAAGCATGAGACATAGATCAGCCCTGGAGTTGCCGACTTGAAAACGGCAGCTAGTTCGCCGCGCCGCTTGGAGTCGACTGGCCCGTGCGAATTTGCGGCTTCGATGAGAACCAGCCAGTCCCGGCCCGGCAGATAGACGATCACGTCGGGCATCTTGCCGTGTTTATCGAAGGTGACGCCAAGCTCGGCAAAGCGGTCCTCTTCAAAAACCGCCAGCTTCGCCCCGGCATCTCCGACGTACAACAGCTCAGCACCGGGAGTGAACCGCGGACAGAAGTCTTCGATGGCCTGTTTGATGAGCGGATTTTGACCGCCCGGCGACAGCCTGAGTACCCGTCCATCCGGTGAAGTCACCGGTATGAGGTTCATCTCGCGGGCGGCAGCGTACTGTGCTTTCAGTCCTGGCACAAGCAAAAGATGGGCAGCTAGGGCCGAGTCGAAGTCGGGAGAGCCGTAACATTGGATAACCTTCAATGCCTCGGTGGTCACCTGGTAGTTCCACTTCGGTGAGTTCTTAGGCCGATCGGGTTGGTCTGGATTCTCCTGCACCAGCAGTGCTTCACAAAACTGATGAAGTGTGGACCGTCGGATAGTCTCACGGGTATTGGGTTTGTACTTTTTGCCGTACTGGTCGTGCATCCAGTCCATGATCGCCCGAGTTCCGAGCATCGAGTTTGTGGCTTCAGTCCAGGGATCGGACGGCCGAAGTTGTAGCAGCGCAAGCAGAGTCAGGGCCGACCGTTCGTTGGAACGCTCTGCGTCCATGCCAAGGGCTTCCAAGACCAACCTTGCTTCGCTGATCTTGCTGGGGATGCTGTTCACGCAGCCGTGCTTACCACAGTCAGAACTTTGTCGACCAGTACGTCGATCTCGGCCTGGTCTGAGAGCTGGTCTGGGGCAGTAGATCCCAACTGCCGCAACGCGTCACGGTCAGGGAACCTCAGCGTTCGTAAGTCGGTTGCGTTCACCTGCGTATGCCCGGAGAACGTTCGGAAGAACCTGTCCACCAGTGATGAGTTGAGCCACAACGACAGTCCGACGGCGGTGTCGCGATCGAGCCCTTTACCTCCGATGTGGAAGACGTTGAGATGGTTCTCGAACGCGACTGGGCCGGGCGACTGCTGTGGTGTCCACACTGCCGCTACGATCCGTCGTCGCTCCTCCTTCGAGGAGAATCGCTTGACAACGCAGTACCAGCCGTTCGGGAGCAGGAGTTTCTCGTCCTTGGGGCTCGCTGGCAGAAACCACTGTGGTTTGCGAATTGCTCTTGGCCAGCTCACGATTCCTGCCCGAAGATTGCCCGGGTAGATCAGCGGCGACGCACCTAGCGTTTCCTCCGAATGAAGCGACTCTTTTGAGCGGAAGTCGACCACACGACCTGTTGAGACCGTGATCCCCAGCGCCTTCAGTGTGGTTGGCAGCGACATCATCTGCTCTGCAACTACGGTGTCTTCGTCGTTGGCCGCGATGCGAATGAAGCGATGCGGGTCGTCTGAATGTACGACTTCGGCATAGGACACTCGGCGGTTGGCGCCAACGTCCTCATGCCCATTGCTGATCGACAGCTCGACGTAGTCCGACTCACCCGACCTGGTCCCGGAGACAATGACGTTCTCCTGAAGCACGCCAGTGTCGGCGAACACGGTGGAGCGAGATTCGAACACGTGGACGCGGTCCAGGGCTATCGCATCCAGCAGATGGCTACGGAACTCGCCGAAGTATGGTCCGTTACAGAATGACCGAGGGGTGATCGCGACAAGCTGCCCACCCGGGGCAAGTGCGGCGGTCGCCAACGCAAGGAACGCAGCGTAGAGGTTTGGTGCGTCAACCCCCATCTGACGGACAGCTGTGCGAGCTGGCGAGGAGGCCGAAAGCTTGGCATAGGGCGGGTTCTGTATCACCAGGTCGAACCCGGTCAGGCGGGTGTCGTGGTTGATGCCTGTTGCCAACTCTATGTAGTCGCCGACGATGAACTCAGTTGTAACCCGGCCTTCGCCCATACTTGAACACGCTTCTAGCGTGCTTTCGAGGTACGGCACCACTCCTGGGTCACACTCAACCGCGACGATATGCACGCGTAACGCGGGCTTCTCCTCCAGAACGCGGTTCACTACCGCAGCAGACAGCATGCCTGAGCCAGCGCCTGGGTCTAAAACGCGGATCAAGCCCTCGTCGGGCAGTCGGGGCATGGATGCGATCAGAGATGCGGCCCGTACAGGTGTGAAAAACTGCCCGAGCGCGTCCTGGCTCTTCTGATCGAGGCTCGCGAGCGCAGCGGTTCGGCTCTGCTCGGCCTGGGCAAGTAGGTCACGCTGCATTGCGCCATCATGCCGCACCATGAGCTGTCGTCAAACGGGGTCTAGCGGCGCGCCGACGTGTCGCGTTCAGGCTTCTATGCCTGGCCATCCGTTCACGAGAGGAGTAGGTGCCGTCACATCCAACTCGTGAGTTGGGTCGACTTAAGACTCTGTCACGCGACTTGCCCACAGCAGAAACCCGGCCTGACCCCGCCATCTACCAAGCGACGGCACACCCCCCTTGGAACCCGTATACACCGCGAACAACAGAGTGGTGCGGTGCTGTGTTGTCGGGTGGGGGAGGGGTCCCTGGGGCCGGTCGTTGACGGTCGCGTCGTGCCGCGGGGCGACCGTCATATGGCACCGGCAGAACACCAGGGAAGCGGGATCGGAACATTTGACTTGCGACACGCTAACGACACGTTTTCAGTGAATGCCGACCGGATTCGATGGGAAGAGACCGGCACAGCATTCCGCTGAGTTCCGCTGGTAGTGGGCACGATTGGGAATCGTTGCTAACGGTGTGCTGGCGACGATCCGCAAAGAAAAGGTCGGGGGTTCGATTCCCCCAGGCGGCTCCATACTTGCTGGTAGAAGCCGTTTTCGTGAGTCGATGGATCAACCCTGAACGGCGCGACTCCCAACTAAATCCCAACAAATTCGTTCTCCATCCCTATCTCAGGGCTCTCCGTCCAGCGCATCGGCAGCGGCATGATGCGCCCGGCCGCGTGCCATGTACCGCCGCTGTGTCATGGCCGGGTGTACGTGCCCCAGCCCGTCCGCTGTCACACGGGCTGATAAGCCCGCGTCATCCAGGATCGTCGCGACAGCACCCCGGAAGCTGTGGACGTCACATCGTCAGGGATACCGAGCGCATCCGAGTTCTGACGCTGACCAGCCCACTTCCCCGGGTTCGGGTGATTGTGGTGGAAATGGATTCCGGCCGCTACATCGCACGCTTGCAGACCGACCCCCACTACCGGTCGGTCCTGCCCGACGTCGCTCCCACCGCACGGGTGCTCGTGGCGGGGTATCACGCCGCGTTCGCGACCCCGCCCAAGTCCGGGACCTCGATCGGTGTGTTCCCGGCGTCGACCCCTTGCTCATCTCGCGTTCGCGGCCATATTCGGCTACGGGGGGTTGCGGCTGTGACGACCTCGCGGAAGATGCTCGGCCGTATCGGCGCGCTGCTATGCAAAGCCGAGGGCACCGACAACCAGTACGAGGCCAAGGCGTTCTTGGCGATGGCGCAACGGCCGGCCACGCAGATTCGATCGATCTGGCGGTGGCGCGGGCCGCGTCACCGCGCGGGCTGGCGAAGGCGATGCCGGTGATGCGGCAGATCCCGATGGGTGAGCGCGGCACCCGTGGGCTGGCAACGTATGTGCAGTTGTTCGTCGCGATCGCCTCGGCCAACGACGTGCGCGTGGACGCCGCGCCCCTCGCATTCGCGGCAGCGCAATAGTTTTGGGCATGATGTTGCGATGTCCGAGGAAGAGATGAAGCAGAAGTCCTGGCAGCGGTGGATCACCCGGCTCCTGGGTCGTCCCGGCGAGCGCGGTGTAGTGAAACGGCGGAAGCCGGAGATCGAGATCCCCGCTGGCCCGCCGCCGAGCGAATTGGTGATCGTGGAGATCTGGGACGGCGACGGTGCGCAGGCCGAACGGGGCGATTTCGTCGAAGTCCACTACGTGGGCGTCACGTTCTCCACCGGAACGGAGTTCGATTCGAGCTGGGAGCTCGGCGAACCGTTCGCATTCACACTGGGCGCCGGGCAGGTCATCGAGGGCTGGGACGAGGGTGTGCACGGCATGCGAGTCGGCGGCCGCAGGAAGCTGATCATCCCGCCCCAGCTCGCATACGGCGACCGAGGCGCCGGGAGCACCGTCGCGCCGGGGGAGACGCTCGTCTTCGTGATTGATTTGATCGCGACCTGAACCTGTCCGAAGGTCGTAATCCGAGCTGGTGGCCCAGTTGGCGGCCCAGGCCGGCGCGAGCGGGCTGCAGCTCAGCGGCGAGGGTGGATTGCAGCAGCTGACCAAGCTGGTGGTCGAGTCCGCCCTCGATGGCGAGATCACCGATCACCTCGGCTACGACCACGGTGATCTTGCGGGCCGTGGAACGGGGCAACTCACGCAAGAGCCGATCCAAGGTCACCGCGTCGTGTGCGCCGACGACGGCAGCAACACGATGTCGGCACCGCAGGCCGTGACATGACGCCGCCCGTCATCAGGGCGATACCGCGCGGGCTGTCGCGCTCACCGACGCGGCCATTGCCGTAGACGGTGCGCACCCGATCCTGGGGGTGTACGACCGCTATCAGCGCGCCGAACTGCTGGCGGTGCGCCGTGAGGCGCGGCAGGCGGGCAGGGCGCTGGCGGCGGCTGACAAGGCGGCGGAGACGGCGGCCGAGGTTCCGTTGCCCAGCTTCGGCTACTGGTACACCACTGGGTTCTGGGGCGTGCAACGCGGCATCGTGTTGGCATTGCTGGGGCGGCAGACCGACGCGGTGAGGGAAGGCGAGCAGGGGTGGCGGCCATGCCTGCCGAGCATCGCACCGCCGGGTGGCTGGCGTCGATGCTGCGCCAAGTCCACCCGGAGATGGACGCGGGCGGCGGTGCGTGAACGGCGGCAGCGGATGTGCTGACTCAACGCGGCAATCACCGCTCGGCGCGGCGACTGGTGAAGTCGAAGGAGTCGCCGTCGATGCCCCAGGAGATGATCCGATCGGGATGGATCCGAATGATCGAGCGTTCCTGGGGAGGGAACGGCGGTTCCTGATCTTCGAGCGCCTCGGCCGTGCCTCGTATTTCGATGCCGCGAATCACATACGGCTCCAACGAGACCTGCTGATCGACGACGAAAGACACCCGGCTGCCTGCTTCGACGTTGCGGTACTTGCGGCTGGTGCGCATGCGCATACCGCCGATATCGATGGTGCCGTCGGCGTTCACCCGATAGCTGGTCGGGTTGTTCTGCACCACTCCGTCGGGCGACACCGTGGCCAGCCGACCGATCCCGGCTTCCGCGAGAAACTGCTGTTCATTGCTGGTGAAGGTCATGTCAGTACTCCTCAGTGAATTCGATATCAGGCGTGCCCCCGGCGATCAGCCGGATGTTGTCGGGTGTGGGAAGCGCAAGTTGTCGCCTGCCGCGTGCTCTGAGATCAGAACAGAATCAGCGCGGCGCACAGGCCGGCAATGGCAATGAACTGCAGGGTGACCCGGTACTTCAGAATGCTGTCCCACTTGTCCTGCAGCGCACGGGCATTGGGGGGAATGATGCCACTCTGCGCAGCGGCGGTCTGCTGGGAGTTGATCGGCTTGGCGATGCGGACGTAGAAGGCGAGCCAGGTGAGCAGTGCCGCCACCGTGATCCCCGCCGCGACAGCGGCGCCGATCTGCCCGGCCCACAGCGCGATCAGCAGCGTGAGCACCGCGGTGACCACACCGACCACACCGACAACCGGCATGCGCTTGTCGCCGTAGTAGTGACCCCATCCCGCACTCATGGTGACGGTCGCGTCATCGAGCTTGCGGTACACGGACCGGGTGATCACAGCCACGGAGACATCGGTGCCGTAGACGATGGCGTTGGAGAGAACGGCGGCGGCGGCGATGGTCTGGCCGGCGATGATGAGCATTCTCGGCTTCCCTTTCGAGATTCTAGCGTTGTTAGGAACTGGAGCAACGGTAACACTTCCTTCGCTATTTTGTCTAGCCTTGCTAGATTTCAGATCGCGTGAGGGTCGCCATGTGTCGTCGATCGCCCACCCCGACGCGGTCGGCTGCCCGCAACCCTGCCGACGAGGACCGGGACCGCAATGAGCCCCAGCGCAACCAGTGAATCGAGCAGACCGAATCTGCTGACGTTCGATGACCTTGCCGGGCGACAGCACCTCGATGCCGGTGAGCCGACCTACGGGGTGCGCCAAAACTAGTGACACTAGATTGTCAAGCGATGCTATAGTCGGCCTATGGGGATCCAGACGCGACGAGAGCGGGAACGCGCCGAACGGCACCGGCTGATCATCGACACCGCTCGGGAGTTGGCGGAGTCGCAGGGCTGGGACGCGGTGACTGTGCGCAGGCTGGCGGAACGGATCGAATACAGCCAGCCCGTGCTGTATTCGCACTTCGCGGGCAAGGACGAGATCGTCACGGCGGTCGCCGAGGAGGGCATCGCGGAGATGGCCGCGTGGAGCCGTGCGGCACTGGAGTCCGCGGGCGGCGAGCCGCGCGCTGCGTTGGCGGCGGTGGCGCGGTCCTACCTCGACTTCGCTACCGCGCGGCCCGCGCTCTACGACGCGATGTTCCTGATGAAAGTGAACCTCACGTTCGGCGAGAATGCCTCGCAGCCGCTGCGGGACGCGTTCGCCGTCATGTTCGCCGCCTTCTCACCCTTCGCGGGCGACCACGATCCGGAGACCTTCACCGAGGTCGGCTGGAGCGCCCTGCACGGCCTGGCGACCCTGGAGCGCGGCGGACGTCTGCGGCCGGCTCAACGGGACGCCCGCCTGGCGGTGCTGGTCGACCAGTGGACCCGGTAGATCGCACAAGTCGAAGGCGAGGCTCGCGTACGGCGCACACGGACCGAAGTTCAGTCGAGCACCCGGGTGAGAAGTGCGGCGAGGTGATTCCGCTCGGTGGGTGACAAGGCGTTGAGCAGGTCCTCCTGAACCGCTGAGAGAGCCGAGTCCAGTTCTTCGAGCCGCTGATGCCCTGCCGGGGTCAGGGTGATCAGGTTGCGGCGTCGGTCGCGGGGATCCGAGGTACGTGTGACGTGACCCTGCTCTTTCAGTTCCGCGAGCATCGTGTGCATGTCGCTCTGGTCGATTCCGCACCGTTGGCCGATCCGTACCTGACTGTCCGGACCGAACTCGTCGAGCGCGGCGAGGATCGCGAAATGGTAGGCGCGCCCGCCGGCCGTGGCCGTCGCCTCGGCGATGAGCCGGTGCGCGCGTGCCGCGGCCTTGCTGATCAGCCAGCTCGGTTTGCCGCGCAGGCGGGTGGGTGCTTCCTCCAGCTCCATGGGCGGAAGCTTAGTCAATTCCTTGGACTGTCCCACGAATGCCATTATCCTTGGTACACCCAAGCTTGGATGACCCAAGGAATATGGAAGGTGTAGCGATGTCACTCACTTCGGAGGAAGCGCGGGCTGCGAGTGCCCGTGTGCGCGAGCACGCCGCCGAACTCGGCGTGCGGGTCTCGGTTGCGATCGCCGACGGCGGTGGGCACCTGCTGGTTGTCGATCGCATGGATGGTGCCCCACCGCTGTCGGCTCGCGTTGCCCCGGCGAAAGCGACCAGCGTGGCGCTGTTTCACCGCGACGGCAGCGAGTTGGCGCGTCTGCAACAAGCGTGGCCCGCACTGTTCGCACAAATGGATCAGGTGGCAGGGACACCCGTCATCGCAGGCGCGGGTGCACGGTTGATACGGCGCGACGATGCCGTCATCGGTGCGCTCGCAGTCAGTGGCAGCTTGCCCGAACACGACGACCAGTGCGCGGAGGCCGGGATAGCTTGGCTTTCAGCCGCACCGACGACGTCGTCCCAGGCGAAGTAGAAGACGGAATGTCTCAAGCGAATCTCTGGACGAATTCCAGCGCGATCTCGGCCACTTCTCGCCATCCGCTGTCGATGGTGAGCGCATGCCCGCGGCCTGGGATCTCGCGGAATTCGGTGATGCCGGGGTTCTTCTGCTGCTTGCGATACTCCGCTTCGGTGATGGCGCGGGGCACGGTGTTGTCCTTCTCGCCGGACACGATCAGCAGCGGTCCGCGCTCGGGATTGTCGGTGTCGACCTTGGTCTGCGACCACGGATTCAGATTGGCGGCAGCGGCCTGGAACAGCGGCGCGCCGGGTGCGGCGACGGCGAAGGTCTCGAACAGTTGCTTGGCTTCGTCCTCGCTCACGGCGTTGGCGAAGCTGTAGCGGAACTGCTCGAAGGTCAGCGGGACGGCGCGGTGCCGGTTCGCCGGGTTGGTGAGAACCGGCGCGGCCGCCCGGAGTGAGCTGAGCGGCAGTGGCAGTACACCGCGGAACGGGGCCGGATCGATGGCCACGGTCGCCACCGACAGCCCACGGCCCGCGACGATCTGGGCCAGGAGGCCGCCGAAGGAGTGCCCGACGACGGCAGGCTTGCGCTGCAATTCGCCGATGACCGTGGCGACGTGATCGGCCACCTGGCCGACCGTTTTGCCCGCGAATGCCTCCGGATGCTCGTGCGCCGCTGCGACGGTTTGCGGGTCGTCAGGCCAGTTGGCGGCGACCGGCGCGTAGCCGGCCGCCGCGAACAGCTCCGTCCACCGGTCCCAGCTACTGGCCAGCAGCCACAGGCCGTGGATGAACACCACCGGAGTATGTCCGGTGGCGTTGGCTTTTTCGATCTGTTCGCGGGTGGTCTGGTCGATGGAAGATGTGATGCTCATGCGGTTTTCCCCTTATCGGGCGGCTTGTTCGATGATCGCGGCGACTGCCGCGGGCTGAGAGACCAGGACGGCATGCGAGGCGGTGACCTCGCTGGTGTGCGCGCCCATTCGTTCCGCCATGAAACGTTGTGCCGCGGGCGGGATCACCCGGTCCTCGGCGGAGACCAGGTACCAGCTCGGCGTTGTGGACCAGGACGCTGGACCCGACGGCTCGATATTGGTGGTGGCGGCGATGGAGCGCTGATGGGCGATCATGGTGGCGGTGGTGGCGGCGTCGACGTCCTGGGCGAATACCTCGTGGAAGTAGGCAGGTTCGACGTAGCCGTCGAGGCCGGTGTCCACCGGTTTCAGCGCCAGGGCTGGTGGCTGCAGCCGACTGCCCGGAAACCGGATCGGGTCCAGCGCGATCGCGATCGGTTCGCCCTCCCTGGGGGCGAACGCGGCGATGTAGACCACCGCCTGCACGTCGGGATCATCGACGTTGGTGATGACCGCACCGCCGTAGGAGTGCCCGACGAGCACGATGGGTCCGTCGATACTCGACAGAGTCCGCTCGACGGCCGCCGCGTCGCCGACGGGTCCACGCAGCGGATTGTCGGGCGTCACAACGCGGTAGCCGTCCGCGCGCAGCCTTGTGGCGACCCCGTCCCAGCTGGTCGTATCGGCGAACGCGCCGTGCACCAGCACGATGGTCGGCGGGGCGGATGAAGCGGCGGCCGGGGCGGTCGCACCGGCCACCGCCGCCACGCTCACCATCGCCAGCAAGGTCTTGTTCACTGCACGTCTCATGGGTGCGGCCTTCCGGTACGCGGACCGGCGTGGTCTATGGTCGCGCCGGTTTTCGTTGGGTTCGGGCGAAGTGGTCATGGTTGTGCCAGGACTCGACGGAGGAATGCGATGGCCTGGGTGATGGCGGCTTCGGCGGCATGGGTGCCACGCAGCGCGTTGAGCATGACGAAATCGTGGATGATGCCCTGGTAGCGGACCGCGGTCACCGCAACGCCCGCCTCGCGCAGCTTGTCGGCGTAGGCTTCGCCCTCGTCGCGCAGTACGTCGGCCTCGGCGGTTATGACCAATGCCTCCGGCAGTCCGGCTAGGTGTTCGCTGCCCGCGCGCAGCGGCGCGGCCGTGATCTCGCTGCGCTGGGCCGGATCGCTGATGTATTGGTCCCAGAACCACTCCATGGCGTCGCGCCGCAGGAAGTAGCCGGTCGCGAACTGCCGGTAGGAGCCGGTGTCGAACGAGGCATCGGTCACCGGATAGAACAGCACCTGCCCGGCCAACGTCGGTCCGCCGCGCTCTTTGGTCAGCAGGGTCAGCGCCGCGCTCATGTTCCCGCCGACCGAATCCCCGGCCACCGCGATCCGCGCGGGATCGAGCCCATGGCCGGCCCCTTCGTCCGCGATCCACCGCAGCGCGTCGAATGCCTGCTCGAGGGCGGTGGGGTAGCGCGCCTCCGGCGAGAGGCTGTAGTTGACGAACACCACCGCAGCGCCCACACCCGCGGCCAATTCACGGGCCAGCCGGCCATGGGTGTGGTCGTTACCGAAAACCCAGCCCGCGCCATGGATGTACAGGATCACCGGCAGGGGGCCGGTCACTGCGGATGGCCGGAATACGGTCAGATCCGGATCGGACAGCACCTCGCGGTCGGTGCCCGGTACCTCGATCTCGGGGGACTGGACCTCGTCGACGGCTTTGCGACCCTCGATCGGGCCCAGATCGAACAGAAAGGGAGGATTGGCGGTGGCCTCCACGAAGGCCTGCGCCGCCGGCTCCAGGACGGGTTTGCTCATGTGCTCTCCTGCACGAAATCGAGTAGGGACACCCCGCACAGTGCCTGCTCTCACCGCGGTCCGAATCCTTGGAACCCCCTAGTGCCGAGCGGTGTGAATTGCCGTTAGTTAACTTGTTCGCATGTTTCTCCATGGCCGGAAAGCGGAGGCCGCCGAACTCGCGGGTCTGGTGCACAACGCGGAGTCCGGGCTCAGTGCGGTGCGGGTGATTCGGGGACCTGCGGGTATCGGCAAAACGGCGCTATTGGAGCAGGTGATCGCGAACGCCTCCGGGATACGGGTCATGCGCGTGTCAGGGGTCGAGGTCGAACAGGAGTTGGGTTTCGCGGGGCTGCATCGGTTGCTGCTGCCGCTGCTGGGGGAGCGCGGTCGCCTGCCCGGACCGCAGCGCGACGCGCTGGAGACGGCATTCGGCATGCTGGCGGCCCCGGCCCCGCCGGACCAGTTCCTGGTCGGCCTGGCCGCCTTGACCCTGCTCGCCGAGGCTGCCGCCGAGCGCCCCTTGCTGGCGGTGTGTGATGACGCGCATTGGCTGGACCGCGAATCTTCGCAGGTGCTGGCGTTCGTCGCCCGGCGATTGGACGCCGAGGCGATCGTGCTGTTGCTCGGTGTCCGTGACGACGACCCGGATCCGGGATTGGCCGGGCTGCCGGAAATGCCGCTGGCGGGACTGTCCGACCCGGAGGCCGCGCGACTGCTGGAGACCGCGGGCGTCGCCGAGGTCGACCATGTGATCGCGATGCGATTGCTTTCCGAGACCGATGGCAATCCCTTGGCGATTCTCGAACTGGCGCGCGCACTCGGCGAGGGCAGTCCGATCCAGCCCGGCCTGCGCGGTCACCTCCCCTTGGACCGCCGACTGGAGGAGCGCTTCCTGCGCAGTACCCGAGCCCTGGACACGGCGACCCAGATTTTGTTGCTGGTGGTGGCCGCGGCCGCCGAGGACGATCCGGACCTGATCCGGCGTGCGTTCACCACATTGAGCTCCACGGCCTTCGACATCGCGCTGGAGCAAGCCGGCCGAGCCGAACTGCTGGTCCAGGAAACGGGATCCGGTGCACTACGCTTCCGCCACCCCTTGATCCGGTCGGCCGTCTACGGTGGCGCCCCCGGGATGAGCCGCAGGCAGATCCACGCCGCACTGGCCGAGGCCGCGGACCCGATCCGCGATGCGGATCGCCGCGCCTGGCACCGGGCCGGAGCCGTCGAGAACGCCGACGCCGAGGTCGCGGC
Source organism: Nocardia sputorum (assembly GCF_027924405.1). Classification (NCBI taxonomy): domain Bacteria; kingdom Bacillati; phylum Actinomycetota; class Actinomycetes; order Mycobacteriales; family Nocardiaceae; genus Nocardia; species Nocardia sputorum. The sequence goes on from NZ_AP026978.1 coordinate 45,715, forward strand.
CGAATTGGAAGCCGCGGCCGCGCGCGCCGGGGAACGCGGCGGACACCTGGCGCAGGCGGCCTTCCTGCGCCGCGCCGCCGAACTGACACCCACGGGTCCCGAACGCAATGCGCGCTTGCTCACCGCGGCCGGCGCCGCTCTCACCGCGGGTGCTCCCCACCTGGCCGAACAACTGCTCAATAAGCAGACACCGGACCTCGGCGTCGCGATCCTCGACGCCTACACCATGCGGTTGCGGGGCTTCTTGAACGTGATGCTCGGCCGCACCGGTGCGGTCCCCCTCCTCTTCGAAGCCGCGTTGGGTTTCCGCGACTTCGATGTCCGTGCCGCGCGCGACACGCTGCTCGAGGCATTCGACGCGGTCATCGTCGTCGCCCGGATCGGCTCCGGCATGAGCGCACGACGCATCGCCGAGACCGCGCTCGAGACACCGCGGGCTTCCGAGACGCCCACCCTCGCCGATCTGCTGCTCGAGGCGCACGCCGAACTGGTCGGCCGCGACTACGTCTCGGCGGTGCCGCGGCTGCGCCAGGCGCAGACGGCAATGCTCGCCGAAGGCGCGGAGAACGGAGAGGCCGCACGCTGGTTCCTGCTCGGCGCGCTGCTCGCCATCGAACTGTGGGATGTCGATGTCCTCGGTATAGCCGCCCGGCGCTACGCCGTGGCCGCCCGCGGGCGTGGCGCACTACGCGCGCTGCAAGTCGCGACACACGGCCTCGCGACCCATGCGGTGCTGTGCGGACGACTGGCCGTGGCAGCGGCGTACTACGCCGAATTCATGGATGTCGCCACCGCGATCCGCGCGGATCTGCGCTATGCCGAGAGCAGTGACGCGCTGCTGCACGGTTGGCGCGGTGACGAGATCCGCACCCTGGCCGCAGTGCGCGTGCAGGCCGGTCCCGACGCCGAGCGGCCGGGCGGGCTTCAGGTGCAGATCGCGCGCACCGCACTGGTGATCCTGCGGCTGGGCCAATGCCGGTATCCCGAAGCGCAGGAGGCGGCGTCAGTGATATTCGACGAAGACCCACCGCATTTCGGCAACATCGTGCTGCCTGATCTGATCGAGGCGGCCTGCCGCGCCAACGATACGCGCGTGGCCGGGCAGGCGCTGCGACGATTGACCGAGCGCGCCACCGCCAGCGGAACGCCCTGGGCCAGAGCGGTTCTGACGCGCAGCCAGGCCCTGTGCGCCGATGGCCCGGCAGCCGAAGCGCTGTACCTCGAGGCGCTGTCCCTGCTGGAATCGACGCCGCTGATCCCTGAACTGGCGCGTACCCGCTTGCTCTACGGCGAATGGCTACGGCGTCGGCGCCGCCGCCGCGCCGCCCGCGACCAACTCCGCGCCGCCCACGAGACATTCCTCGACATGGGCGCCACCGCGTTCGCCGAACGCGCCCGAGCCGAACTGTCCGCGACCGGCGAAGAACCCCGCCGACGCAACCCCTCGACCCTCTACGATTTGACCGCTCGCGAACTGCAGGTAGCCAATCTCGCCGCGTCCGGCATCACCAACCAGCAGATCGCCGCCGAGTTGTTCCTCAGCACCGCCACCGTCGAGTACCACCTGCGCAAAATCTTCCGCAAGCTCGGCGTCACCTCACGGCGGGAACTGCGGCACCAGCTTTGAACGGAGCGCCACCTCAGGCCGTCGGCCAGTCGATGCCTTCCGCACCGCCTGCACGCCGGGCGTCAAAGTCCTGGACGGCGGGCGCCGCGGCGCCGGGGGCGCAGCTGGTAGAGGCGGTACCAGGCCAGCGCGAGGAAGACGGCGCCCAGCCCGGCGACTACTCCCATATCCAATAGCCACGTGCCGAGGGTGTGTTTCCACAGGGGGTCGGGGGCGCCCTCGTGCGGGGAGAGGGTGTCCAGGTCGACGGTGGCGGCTCCCGCGCCGAAGCCCCACCGTGACGGCGACAGGTAGGACAGTTGCTCCAGAACGGGTGTGCCGGGTAGCCGCACAAGACCACCGGTGAGCACCAGTTGCGCCATCGACAACACGATCAGCAACGGCAGCGTCTTCTCCGACGTGTTCACCATCACCGACACCAGCAAGCCCAGCGCCAGCGATGCGATGCCGAGCATCGCCATCGCAAGGATCAGCTCCAGTTCGGCCGAGGTGAACAGACCTTTCGCGGGCATGCTCACACCGATGGTGCCGATCACGAACAACACTGCCGCCTGCAAGGTGGTGATCACGCCGAGGACCAGGAATTTCGACATCAGATAGACGCCGCTCGACAAGCCGGCCGCGCGTTCTCTGCGGTAGATCGTCTGTTCCTTGACGATCTCGCGAATCGCGTTGCCGGTGCCGACGAAGCAGGCGCCGAATGCCAGGATCATGAGCTTGGTCGGGGCATCGACGTTGCTGCCCGGCGCCCCGGCGAATCCCTCGCCTGACGGCACCGCGGCGATCAAACCGCCGAGAATCAGCGGCATCACGCCGAGCAGCGCCAGGTAGCTTCGGTCCGAGGCGATCACCGCCAGATAGCGCCTGCACAGCGTGCTGAGCTGGCTGAGCTTGGACTGGGGCGCGGGCGGCGGCGCCGGTGGCCGCACTTCCGCCGGACCGACATCGTCGGTGAGCCCGACCGCCACGTAATCCTGGAAGCGTGAGGAAGCCTGGAATTCTCCGGCCCAGTCGCGGTCCTCGTCGCGGTCGAATGCCTGGAACACCTCGGCCCAGCTGCGCTGCCCGAAATACTGCAATCCCTCCGCGGGAGGCCCGTAGTAGGCCAGCCGTCCGCCGGGCACCAGAACCAGCAAGCGGTCGCAGGCATCGAGATTCGCGACGCTGTGTGTGACGACGATGACGGTGCGTCCGTCATGCGCCAGCTCGGCCAGCATTTCCATGACCGTCTTGTCCAGGCCGGGATCGAGACCGGAGGTCGGTTCGTCGAGGAACAACAAGGACGGTTTGGTCAGCAACTCCAGCGCGACGCTGACGCGTTTGCGCTGCCCGCCCGAGAGTTTATCGATGCGGGTGTCGGCGTGCCGTGCCAAGCCGAGTTCCTCGAGGACCTCGTCGACCCGCTGCTCCCGCTCCTCGCTCCGGGTGTCACCGGGGAAACGCAGTTCGGCCGCGTACAGCAGGGCGCGCCGCGTCGCGAGCTGGCTGTGCAGGATGTCCTCCTGCGGAACCAGGCCGATCCGGTGCCGGAGCTCGTCGTAGTCGCTGTAGAGGTCGCGTCCGTCGTAGCGGACCGTCCCCTCCGTCGCGGGCCGCAAGCCGGTGACCGCGCCGAGCAGGGTGGACTTGCCCGCGCCACTGGGTCCGATGACGCCCACGAGCGAGCGCTCCGGGATCGGGAAGCTCACCTCGTCGAGCAGCACCTTGCCTTCCGCGGTCCGCACCACCAGGTTCTGCACCGAGACCGACACGTCGCCGGTGTCGACGAACTCGCGCAACTCGTCGCCGACCAGCCGGAAGGTGGTGTGCCCCATGCCGACCAGATCGGCCTCCGACAGTTCCACGGACTCGACCCGGGAGCCGTTGACGTAGGTTCCGTTGTGGCTGTCGAGGTCGACGATCCGGTACCGGCCCGCGCCGATCACCTGCAGTTCGGCATGATGGCGGGAGACCATGAGATCGGGCACGACGATGTCGTTGTCGGCGGCGCGCCCGATCCGCAGCGTGCCCGTGGTGATCCGGACGACCGCGCTGGGCGGCGCTGCCGCCGAGGACGCTCGCGAAACCCGCCGGGGCAGGGCGGAATGGAACTTGGTGACCGTCGCTTCGTCGTCGAGGGCGTAGCCCGGATCACGGACGACCATCGTGTCGCCACCGGGGTCGCCGTCGGTCCCGGGGCCTGCCGGTGATTCCAGTGAGCAGCTCAGCTGCTCACCGTCCATGGCGTGACCTAACTGGAACGTCTCGTCGTGGTCGATCACCATCCGGTCGACCCGGTGACCGTCGAAGAAGGTTCCGTTGAGGCTGTGCGCGTCCTCGATCTCCCAGCCGTCCGATCCCCGCTCCAGGACGGCGTGCAGCGAAGAAACACGGGGATCGGTGACGACGATATCGGCGGCCGGATCGCGGCCGATATTGTATGAACCTCCGGCGCGAAGGCGATAGACGCGTTCTCGTGTCTGCACCACGAGAACCGGCGCTTCGGGGAATTTCGTGGAGGATCCTTCACCCGCCATTACGCGAGTATACGACTCCGCCACACTGTCGCCGCAATAGTCGGACACCCGCGATATCGTCGCGAGAGCGCCGGTCCCGGATCTTGTGATCGTGTGAAAAACCCAGCTCCACCTGCGCAGATAATCTGGAAGAAGCTAAGTGCGCGACGCCGATCCCGGGGGAATAATGCCGGTGAACGAGTGGCCTTGTCCGGTCGGGCGGAGAATTTCGGTACAATTCTCAACGACTGCGGCATACCGCTCGCGAGCTGGATGCGATATCGGGCCCGAATGTTTTCCGGTCTGTTCTCGGGCATCGAGATGGATCACTTCTCGGTTTTCGGCGCAGGAAGCCGATATCGAATCGCGTCCATTGGAGTCCCCGCGCTTCGATCCATCGTGACTCCGCCCGCCGGTCCCAATTCGTTCACCACGCCGCAGGACGGGTAGCACGGATCTCCGCTGCCAGGCGGAATGCCCGTGACGGGCGTTCCCGCGAATTTTCTGCGAAGGTGTCTGTGTGGAGGTACTGAGCAGGAACCATGTGACCGTGCGCGGCAAGACCGGCGCGCCGGTGGTCGTCCTCGCCCACGGCTTCGGATGCGACCAGCACATGTGGCGGCTGGTCGTACCGGTGTTGGAGCGGGATTTCACCGTCGTCCTGTTCGACCACGTGGGCGCGGGCCGCTCGGACCTGTCGGCGTGGAATCCACGGCGGTACTCGAGCATGGACGGCTATGTCGAGGACATTCTGGCCCTTGTCCGCGAATTGGAGCTCGGCCCGGTGATCTTCGTCGGGCACTCGGTGAGCGCGACGATGGGAGTGCTCGCCGCCGCTCGCGAGCCCGCGGCATTCGCCGGGCTGGTGCTGGTGGCTCCCTCGCCCTGCTTCATCGACGATCCGGCCACCGGATATCGCGGCGGCTTCAGTACCGCCGACATCGAGGAACTGCTGGAGGCGCTGGACGCGAACTACCTGGGATGGTCGGGTGCGATGGCGCCGGTCATCATGGGCAACCCGGATCGGCCGGAGCTGGCCGAGGAGCTCACCAACAGTTTCTGCCGCACCGACCCGGAGATAGCGCGAGTCTTCGCCCGCGTCACGTTTCTCTCCGACAACCGGGCCGATCTCGACGCGGTGAGCGTCCCCACGCTGATTCTGCAATGCTCCGACGACGCCATCGCCCCGCGTGAGGTGGGAACATTCGTCCATGAACGAATCCGGGGCAGCAGCCTGATCATGCTGACCGCGACCGGCCACTGCCCCCAGCTCAGCGCTCCGGCGGAGACCTCCGCCGCCATCGCCTCCTTCGCCGCAGCAACCGGATGACGAGCGCGGCGGGCGACCGAGACGGCGGCAGTGCGCTCGGCGCGGGGACCGATGACGACGCGGCGTTCGCCGCGTTGCTCGAGGACAGCGCCGAGGATCTGTACGAGAACGCGCCCTGCGGATATCTCTCCACTTCGCTGGACGGTCGCATCGCCAAAGTGAACGCCACGCTGCTGCGCTGGCTGGGCCGCCAGCGCGACGAACTGGTCGGCCGTGCGTACTTCTCCGACCTGCTCACCGTGGGCGGTCGCCTTTACCACGAAACCCACTTCGCCCCGCTGCTGCGCATGCAGGGCGAAATCCACGGCATCGCACTGGAGATGAAGACCGCCGACGGCCGCCGACTACCCGTTCTGGTGACTTCGCAAGTCAAGACCGGCAGCCAGGGTCAGCCGCTGCTGATTCGCACCACAGTCTTCGATGCTCGCGAGCGCCGCGACTACGAGACCGAACTGCTGCGGGCCCGGCGCGAAGCCGAGCAGGAGCGCGAACGCCTCCAGCGTCTGAACGCCACTCTGCAGACCACCCTGCTGCCACCCGAACTCCCCCAGGTGCCCGGACTCGAGGTCGCCGCGTACTACCACATCGCCTCCGCCGACGAGGTCGGCGGCGACTTCTACGATCTGTTCCCCATCACCGGCGACACGTGGGGATTGTTCCTCGGCGACGTCTGCGGAAAAGGCGCTCCCGCAGCCTCACTCACGTCGCTGGCCCGCTACACACTGCGCACGGCCACCGCCTACACCCACGACCCGGCCGCCGTGCTCGACACGCTGAACACCACACTCACCGAGCGGTACCACGGCCACAACCCACGGTTCTGCACGATCATCTTCGGGATGATCAGACCCACTCCCCAGCGTGGGGGCTGCGACGTCACCTTGGCGGGCGGCGGGCACCCGCCGGCGCTGCTCTTGCGTGCCGACGGCAGCGTGGCGGAGATGCACACCCGCGGCGGACAGCTCATCGGGGCGATTCCCCACGCCCGGATCGTGACCAGGAGCTTTCGGCTGGAGGTGGGGGACACGCTGCTGCTCTACACCGACGGACTCACCGAAGCGCGCACGACGCCGAACGGCGGTCGCTACAGCGACCGAGCCCTCCTCGAATTCGCGTGCGCGCTGGCGCCCGTCACGGCCTCTGGCGGTATCGAAGCCCTGCGCGAACTGCTCGCGTCCTTCGGGTCCGGCGTGGAGGACGACACCGCTCTGCTCGCCGTGCACGCGCTACCCCCCTTGCCGGGCACGGCGCCCTGAGGCGCGGACGGCTCAGCGGACGCGGGCGGGCAGCGCCGTCGACGGCTCCGACCTGGGTTGATACCGGCAATCCGGTTGCGTGGTAACGACATAGGCGCCTCGGCCATTACGAAGAGGCGGTGTGACGGGGTTTAATGTACCGCTGGATGGTGGCACAATTCACAACGACGCAATATTCCATGTAACCGGGCGTTATCAGGTCCGCTCAGGGCGGTGAGGAGCGAAGCCAGTGCAGAGCGGGCCTGCGCGCGAACCGGCTTTTCCGAATCAAGGTGATCATCAAGTGCTGGAAACGCGAACCAAGGTAGTCCGAAGTTTGGTGCCCGCCAGGATGGACCGGCTTCCGTGGACCAAGTTCCACTGGCTCATCGTCGTCGGGCTGGGCGTCTCCTGGATCCTGGACGGCATCGAGATCCAGATCGTCAGCAGCATGGGCGGACCGCTGCAAGACGCCGGAACGCTGCATCTGACTTCCGGGCAGGTCGGCGCGATGGCGTCGTGGTATCTGGCCGGTCAGGTTGTCGGCGCGCTCGTCTTCGGCCGGCTCACCGACCGGCTCGGTCGCAAGAAACTGTTCATCCTGACCCTGGCGATCTATCTGATCGGCAGCGGCTTGGCCGGATTCTCCTGGAACGCGTGGTCGCTGTACTTCTTCCGCTTCATCGCGGGCACCGGAATCGGTGGCGAGTACACGGCGATCAACTCCGCGATCGACGAGATCATGCCGTCCAAGTACCGGGGCCGGGTCGACATCGCCATCAACGGAACGTACTGGGGCGGCGCCGCTCTGGGCGCGGCCGCCAGTCTGGTGCTGTTCAACGAACAGTTGATCCCCACCGGCTGGGGATGGCGAATCGGGTTCTTCATCGGACCCGTCCTCGGGTTCATCATCATCTTCCTGCGCAGGCACATCCCGGAGAGCCCGCGCTGGCTGCTCACCCACGGGCGCGCCGAGGAGGCCGAGCGGACCGTCGACGAGATCGAAGCGCAGGTCCGAAGCCGGGGAATCGAACTGCCTCCGGTCGACGAGAGCAAAGCCTTGGACATCGTGGACACGGATCGGCTGTCCTACGTGCAGATGGGGCGTATCTTCTTCGGACGGTATCCGTCCCGTTCCTTCCTCGGGTTCACGATGATGGCCACGCAGGCGTTCCTGTACAACGCGATCTTCTTCACCGTCGGGTTGGTGTTGATCAACTTCTACGACGTGCCGGCCCACCATACGGGTTACTACTTCTTCCCCTTTGCCGTCGGCAATCTGATCGGTCCCCTGGTGCTCGGCCCGCTTTTCGACAGCATCGGCCGCCGGAAGATGATCTGCGCAACGTATCTCGGGTCCGGTTCGCTGCTATTCCTTTCCGCTTGGGCATTCAACGCGGGCATCCTCAACGCCACCACGCAGACCCTTTTCTGGTGTGTCATCTTCTTCTTCGCTTCGGCGGGAGCGTCGTCGGCCTATCTCACGGTCAGCGAGATCTTCCCGCTGGAACTGCGCGGGCAGGCCATCTCGTTCTTCTTCGCCATCGCGCAGGGAGCCGGCGGGGTGGTCGCGCCGTTCCTGTTCGGGCACTTGGTGGGCGGCGCCGACAACCCGAACCCCGACCGGTTCCCGCTCACGGTGGGGTACCTCATCGGCGCCGGGTTCATGATCTTCGGCGGCCTGGTCGCCTGGTTCTTCGGCGTGAACGCCGAAGGCCAATCGCTCGAGGACATCGCGGATCCGCTGTCAGCCGCGAAGCCGGCGGATACGACCGCGGAACCAGCCGCCGCCGAGGACCAAGCCTTGGCGGTCCCGACATCCGCCGCAGTGATCAGCGAGCCGCTACCTGACGGCGCGTCCGATATCGATGCATTGAAGGCGGACTAGCGATGGTGCAGCCGACTCCTTGGCAAGGGGGCAAAAATCCGCACTCCCGGGCAAGCTCTCCCCGCCGCTGGGCGGGCCGCCTCCGGAAACCGCGAGTCGACGTGGCGAAACTGCGGGGGCGGATGCAACCGGTCGGGACTTTGCTCCAGGACAACTGGGGGTTCATGCTCGCGGCCGTCGGAGCCGCCATCACGTTCGCCCTGTTGTTCAAGCCCTGGCTGACCACCGGGGGACCAGACGGCACGATCTGGAGCAACGCCTTCGGCCAAACCCACATCACCACCACCCTTGTGGGTCTGTGGTCGAAGAACCCCCCGGCTCACTCCAACCTCAGCGGCAAGTGGGCGCTCCTCGCCACCATCGCGATCTTCCTCACCGTCCTCGCCGCGCTGATCAATCTGTGGGCCCGCACCGAAGCGCTGGCCCGCTTGACGACCGGGGCCGCGGTGGCGATGGCGCTGTTCATCGCGTTCACCCTGATCTACCTCAACGGAAAGGGGCCGGAGCTGCGCTCGATGATCGGGTCCGGCCCGCCCACCGACCTCGGCACCCAGGTCGGCTTCGTGATCCGATGGGCCTCGGGCAACGGCCAATACCCGCTGCCGGGGCGGCGAACGGTCGAGTTCTCCACCGCGAAACTCACGGGCACCGCGCTGGTGGCCGGGGCGACGGCGATGTTCTCGGCCGTGGCGGCCATCGCCCAATGGGTTCGGCGGGAGAAGGCCCGCCGGAACTCCGGCTGAGCCTGTCACTACGGCGAAGCGCGGCCACGGCTTCGACCGCGAGAGACGGAAGCGGCTAGGAGGCCCAGGGGCCGATGCCGCCGACCTTGTCGATCCGGATACGCGTGAGGTAACCGGGCGGGGCGTCCGCCGGAGGGAACTCGACGCCCGGGGCGGCCAGAGTCTTGGCGAGTTGCCTGAGCAATTCCGGTGCACCGCCCTCGACGACGCGGGCGGTGCCGGTGATCGAAAGGTAGGGGCGCATGACCTCGCCCCGTTCGGAAGAGAGGATGGTCACCGCCACGCGCGGGTCGCGGCGGACGTTGCGGATCTTCTGATAGACGCCCAGGTGGGCGGTGACGAGTTCGTCGCCGTCCGGTGTCGATTGCAGGGCCACCCAGACCACCGAGACCTGCGGGCTGCCGTCCGGGTTGAGCGTGACCAGCGTCGCGTCGGCGCCGGACCCGATGAGTGAACGCGCGTCGTCGTCGAGTTTCATGTCTGGTTCTACCGTGCGTCCGGTGTATTCATTCCCGGCCCCGGCGGGCCTGGTTGCCGTGTCGGTGCTTCACGGATGTCGAGCACATCGATCCGGCGAAGTTCCGTGCGAGGGACCTCCGATCCGGCTACGTGACTACGAAGACTCCCTTTCCCGGGACATGGGGAGCGTCGGTCGCGATGAGGACTTCCACTCGGCCGAGACCGGACGGAATGCTCACCGGCACCCACGAACCGGCCACGTTCTCCTGGGCCGGTGTGTTGTCGTCGAGCCGGATCGGGGGCAGGGTGCCCAGCGCGCCGGTGTCGGAGTTACGCCAGGAAACCGTCACCGTCACGCCGCAGGTGCCGCCGGGGCGGTCGGGTGTGTAGACGAACTCCGGGTGGATCCACAGGGTGGGCACGCCGGAGTAGTTGCGGTTGGAGTCGTAGTAGGCGGCGATCATGCCGATGCCCGCGCCGCCGCCGCCGCAGAGCGTGCGCGCAGGGGGGACGCCCAGCGGAAGCGCGGAGGCCGCCGGGGTGCTCGCACCGAGTGCGCCGAAGGCCAGAACAAGGACAGCCACACCACGCCAGACACCCACCGCTGCTCCCTTCGTCGGAACCCGAAACTGTCTGACTGCTGTGTCGACATGAGTTCGCCGAGTGTTAACGGGAGTAGGGGAAAAACGTGCTGGGGGGCCTCGAATTCGGCGTGGACACGCCCGAACTCCATGGTGGGCGACCGGCGCTTCAGACTGCGATCTTGTTGCAGTATCGAGGCGGCAAACGTAGCGGCGTAGTCGGCCTCGGGCGTCGCGGACTTCTGCTCCTGGGCCGGGCGTCGTCGACCGCCCCAGGAGCAACGGTCAGCCCGCGGCCGCGTCGCGCAGGTGGGCGCTCTCGGCGATGGCGGCCAATTCCGCGTTGAAGCGGTCGGCAGCCTCGATATTGCCCAGGTGGCCGGTGGGCCACACGTGGTACGCGGCCAGGTGGCCCGCTTCGGCGAGCGCGTCGGCGATGCGGCGCGACATGCGCTCGGGCAGCAAGCGGTCGTGGGCTCCAGCGATCACCGTAGTGGGCACGGTCAGGGAGGCGGCGGCCTCGGCGAGATCCATGTCGGCGAGCGCGGCGGCGTGCCTGCCGCGGGTGAGCGGACGGCACGATCGCACGATGCCCAGTGCGAACTCCACCTGGTCCGCGGTCGCGTGCGGCGTCATCACGCGGGCCTTGAGCAGCGCGCTGGTGGGCCAGCCGCCCGGCAGCGGGACCGGGGCGGTGAGCAGCGTCTCGGCGACGATCATGGGCATACGCACGGCGGCGCCGAACACGGTGATCGGGCGGTCCGCCAGTGTCAATGGCTTGTTCAGCAGCGGAAGCAGATCGGTGTCGTAGCGGATGTTGCCCGACGTGGTGTTCAGCAGAACGGCGGCCGCGGCCTGCTTGCGGACCTGCTCCGGATACTGGGCGGCCCACGCCTGAATGGTGATGCCACCCATGCTGTGGCCGACCAGAACGGCTCGCTGGCCGGGGCGGAGCGTGGCATTCAGCACGGCCGACAGATCGTCGGCCAGCGACTCTTCGCTGGGGGCGGTCTTGCCGAGTTCACTGGCGCCGTGGCCGCGCTGGTCGTAGCAGACCACGCGATACCGGTCGGCGAACGCGTTGATCTGCGGGTTCCAGTACTCGATGCTGCAACTCCAGCCGTGGATCAGCACGATGACATCGCCCTTGGCGGGGCCGTAGGCGTGTACTCGCAGGCGAGCGCCGTCCTTGGTGGTTACCGGGATGACCGCGTGACGGGCGGTGGGCGCGTTCAACGACGCCGTCCGGAAGGTGCGGGACCGCAGTCCGGCACGGTAATCGGCGGTGAGCGCACCGTTATGGGCGTCCGCCAGCGTCCTCATCGACTTCACCAGCATCGAGCACTCCTTTGTGTTCACCGTCACCGTACAGTGCAAGCAGCGCTGCTTGCTAGTGTTAGCGCCGTACGACGGTGTTCCTGGTCTATATCGGGGAGTACCCCCGGATTCGATACCCCAAAAGATCATTCCGGCAGAAAAAGTCGTCGGCGCTTTGTTTCGGTGCACACCACGCGTGTAGGTGCGCTGCCGTGGCGGCCGTCCGCGCCGCCCGGTTACGGTTGCTTCGTGGACATCGCGCATCCTGCCTCCGGCCCCCTGACGGACCCCGGAACTCCGCCGAGGAGCGGTTGGCGTGGGGCGGCGCTTCCGCTGCTCGTAGCAGGTCTCGGCGTGGGCGTCGGCGTACTGCTGCACGTCCGCGACCCGCACGTCGAAGGCTCCTACGGCACCTGTCCGGTCTACGCGCTGACCGGCTGGTACTGCCCCGGCTGCGGCGGGATGCGCGCCGTCCACAACCTCACCGACGGGCACCTCATCGATGCGCTGCACAGCAATGTGCTCGCGCTTCCGCTGGTCCTCGCCTTCGCGGTGTGGGTGCTGGACTGGACCGTCCAGGCGTGGCGCGGCCGGAAGATGCGGCTGCCGTCGATCAGCCGGACCACCATGTGGACCTTCTTCGCCTTGCTCGCGATCTACACCGTCGTGCGGAATACGCCGTGGGGAACCTCGTTTACACCGGTGTAACAACCCGGTGTGGGGGCATCCGAAAGTATGAACGATTCGCTGAAGACCAGGGTGCGGCAGAAGTTGCAGCGCCAGCTCATCGAGGACCCGCGCGACGCCGAGCACGACGATCCCCGCCAGATCGCCGTGGCGACCGATCTGGACGCGCTGGCGAGCGTGCCGGAGGACGATCCGCTCGTCGAGGAACTCGCCGCGCGCTATCTGGTGTTCTGATCAGGCCGTGGACGCGCCGCCATAGGGCGGCAGCTGCGGTAGTCGCTCGGCGAGCAGCCAGCTGTCCCACAGCGGACGCAGCGACACCAGGCTGTAGTGTCCGGCCAGGTCGGTGAATTCCTCGGTGGTCACCGACGAGTGGCGATAGCGAATGGTCCATTCCCGCAGCAGGTCGAAGAACGTCGAGTCGCCCAGTTCCAGGCGCAGGGCGTGCAGCGTGAGCGCACCCCGTTTGTAGACGCGATCGTCGAACATGCGCTGCGGTCCGGGATCGCCGATGACGATGTCCTGGGGCTCGCGGGAAAGGTTGTGGCGCGCGGCGCGGGCCAGCTGATCGGCGGTGGGTCCGCCCGCGGCCTCCGACCAGATCCATTCCGCGTAGCAGGCGAAGCCCTCGTGCAGCCAGATGTCGCGCCACTGGCGGATGGTCAGGCTGTTGCCGAACCACTGGTGGGCCAGCTCGTGCGCGACCAGCCGTTCGGCGCCGCGGCGGCCGTCGCAGTGGTTGGCGCCGAAGATGGACAGGCCCTGCGCCTCGATCGGGATCTCGAGTTCGTCGTCGGTGACGACCACGGTGTAGTCCGCGAACGGGTACGGGCCGAACCTCTCGCTGAATACCTCGAGCATCCTCGGCTGACGAGCGAAGTCGTGGTCGAAGTTCGCCCGCAGCCGCGAGGGCAGGATCGCGTGCATCGGCACCGCGGAATGCGACGAACCGATGCGGTGCCTGCGGTAGTGACCGATCTGGATGGTGGCCAAGTAGCTCGACATCGGTTCGGGCTGCTCGTACACCCAGGTCGTCTGACTGGACTTGCTCTGCTTGCGCAGCAGGGTTCCGTTGGCCACCGCGTAATACGGCGAATCGGTGGTGATCGAGATCCGATAGCTCGCTTTGGAACTCGGGTGGTCGTCGCACGGAAACCAGGAGGCCGCGCCGTTGGGCTGACTGGCCACGAGCGCGCCTTCGGTGAGTTCTTCCCACCCGACCTCGCCCCACGGCCCGCGCACCGGTTTCGGGGCGCCGCCGTACTGCACCACCAGCGAGAGCGCCCCGCCCGCCGGAATCCGCTGCTGCGGCGTGATCACCAGTTTGCCGTGCTGATGGGTGTACTTCGCGGCCTTGGCGCCGTTGACCGACACCTTCGAGACGCTCAACGCCTGGGAGAGATCGAGGGCGAACCGGGGACGCACCTCGGTGGTCACCGCCGTGATCGCGGCGCGGCCGGTGAGCCGGTTGGCGGAGACCCGATAGGCAAGTTCCAGCTCGTATCGGGAGACCCGGTACCCCCGGTTGCCGTTCTGCGGGAGGTACTCGTCGATGGGGGCTTCGTAGAACTTGCCCGTCATCAGCGCGCCCCGGGGTCGCCGGTGAACCAGGGCGCGATCGGGTTGCCCCACCAGCGCGTCGAGGCGGGCACCGCGTCACCGCGCATGACCAGGGAGGCCGGGCCGATGGTCGCGCCGTCGCCGAGCGCCGAGGCGGGCAACGCCACGCAGTGCGGACCGAGGGTGGCGCCCGCGCCGAGGGTGACGGTGTCCATGGCCATGATCCGGTCGTGGAACAGATGGGTCTGCACCACACAGCCGCGTTCCACGGTCGCGCCGTCACCGAGAGTCACCAGATCCGCCTCCGGTAGCCAGTAGGACTCGCACCATACCCCGCGCCCGATGCGGGCGCCGAGGCCGCGAAGCCAGAGGTTCAGTACGGGCGTCCCGGTCGCCGCGCGCGCGAACCACGGCGCGACAACCGTTTCCACAAAGGTGTCGGAGACCTCGTTGCGCCAGACGAACGAGCTCCACAGCGGATGCTCCCCGGTGCGTATCCGCCCGACCAGCAACCATTTGGCGGTCACGGCGCTCGCCCCCGCGACGGCGCCTGCGACCAGCAGCACCACTCCGCTGAGCAGCCCGGCGGCGAGGTGGCCGAAGGTTTGCGCGAGCCACGCGAGGGTGCACAGCACGCCGAGTCCGATCGCGAAGGTCACCAGCACCGGGAGCAAGCGGCAGGTCTCGACAAGGGCGCGAGCGACGCGCAGGCGGGCAGGTGGATCGAAGGTGCGCGCCGTATCGGCGTTCTCCGCGGCCCGGCGCAGCCGGACCGGCGGGCTGCCCAGCCAGGACGAGCCGGGCTTGGCCTTGGACGGCGCCGCCGACAGCACCGCGACCAGCCCGTTCTTCGGGACCCGGCGGCCGGGGGCGGTCATCCCGGAGTTCCCGAGGAAGGCGCGCTTGCCGACTTTCGCCGCACCGATGTGCAGCCAGCCCCCGCCGAGTTCGTAACCGGCGATCATGGTGTCGTCGGCCAGGAAGGCTCCGTCGGCGACCGTGGTGAACTTCGGCAGCAGCAGCACCGTGGACGCCTCGACGCTCTTGCCCACCTTCGCGCCGAGCAAGCGCAGCCACACCGGGGTGAGCAGGCTGGCGTACAGCGGGAACAGGAAGGTGCGCGCGGAATCCAGCAGCCGCTCGGTGGCCCATGCCTGCCAGCCGACCCGGCTGCGCACCGGATGGTAGCCCTCCGTCAGGCCGATGCTCAGCAGGCGGACCGCGACGATGGTCGCCGCCGCGTAGACGCCCAGGCTGAGCAGCGTGGCGAGGGGGAGGACGGCGAACGCGCGCGCGGCGCCGCCCGCGAGGGTGCGGGTGTCGCGAACGAACCAGGCCAGGAACGCGCCACCGGCGCCGATGCCGAGAATCGGCATGGCGGCCAGCGCCATCGACGTGACGCCGAAGATCGCGACCCAGTGCCGGGCTCGATCGGGCGTGTGCGCGGGCCAGCGGTGCTGGGCTTTGCCGACCTTCACCGCGGGCGAACCGGCCCATTCCTGTTCGGCCTTCACCTTGCCGGACACCGCCGAGCCGGGCGCCACCTCGGCGTTTCTGCCGATCTTCGTGCCTGGCAAGAGGATCGAGCGCGAGCCGACCACCGCGCCGGGGCCGATGGTGATCGGGCCCAGATGCACGACGTCGCCGTCGATCCAGTACCCGGACAGGTCCACTTCCGGCTCCACGCTGCATCCGTCGCCGAGCTCGAGCATGCCCGTCACCGGCGGGAGGCTGTGCAGGTCGACGCCCTTGCCGATCTTCGCGCCGAGCGCGCGGGCGAACGGCACCATCCACGGCGCTCCGGACAGGTTCTCGGCGCCGCTGGCCTCGGAGAGACGGACGGCCGCCCACAGCCGTAGATGCGCCGAACCGCCGCGCGGATAGCGGCCCGGCCGGATGCCGCGCAGCAGCAGCCGCGCGCCGGCCACGCAGATCGCCATGCGGCCGGGCGGTGAGATGAACAGCAGGAACGCGGCCAGCGTCCACCACCAGGACAGTTGCGGCAGCCACGGCAGCGAGCCGGACCAGGCCGCGATGTTGCCGACGATCGCCAGCCAGGTCAGCCACTGCAGACCGGTGAGCGTGGTGAGCGGGATGGTGGCGAGCACCTGCGCGGCTTGTGCGAGCACCGGCGTCGGCCGCACCGTCCGCTCGGCGACCGCCACGGCGGGCGTGGTCTGCTCCAGCAGGTCGGCCAGCGCGCCGAGGCGAGGGTGGTCGTAGACGTCGGCGACGGCGATCTGCGGATACCGTTCGCGCAGCGCGGTGACCAGCTGCGCTGCCGCGAGCGAACCGCCGCCCAGGTCGAAGAAGTCCGCGTCGAGGTCGCTCGCCTCCGCGCCGAGGATGGCGTCCCACAGTCCGGCGACCCACAGGGCCGTGCCGGTCAGCTCGTTGTCGTCGTCGTCCTCGGCGGCGTTGGGCAGCGGCCACGGCAGCGCGTCCCGGTCGACCTTGCCGGAGGTACGGGTGGGCAGCTCGTCGACCACGGCGAGCCGGGGCACCAGCGGCGCCGGAAGGCGCTCGGCGAGGACGGCGCGCGCGGCCTTGGCATCGAAGTCCGGGCCGGGCCCGGTCAGATAGCCGACCAGAAGCTTGTTGCCGGCCTTGGTGGTTCGAATGGCTGCCGCCGCACCCGTGACGCCGGGCAGATGCTGCAGAGCGTTGTCGATCTCACCGAGTTCGATGCGCCGTCCACCCAGCTTGATCTGATCGTCGGCGCGGCCGAGGAAAACGAGGCCGGCGCTGTCGTTGCGCACCAGGTCACCGCTGCGGTATGCGCGCTCCCAGCCGACGGAGGGCAGTGGCGCGTATTTCTCGGCGTCCTTGACCGGGTCGAGATAGCGCGCGAGACCGACGCCGCCGATCACCAACTCCCCGGATTCGCCCTCCGCCACCGGGTTACCCGCCTGGTCCACCACCACCAGGTCCCAGCCGTTGAGCGGCAGGCCGATCCGGATCGGCCATCGACCGTCCAACCGTGCGGCGCAGGCGACGACCGTGGCTTCCGTAGGGCCATAGGTATTCCACACCTCGCGCGCCGAATCGCCGTTGCCCGCCAGACGCTCGGCGAGTTCCGGCGGGACGGCCTCGCCGCCGAAGATGAGCAGCCGCACCGCCTCCAGGGCCTCGACCGGCCAGGTCGCCGCCAGGGTCGGGACGGTCGAGACCACGCTGATCTCCCGCCGCACCAGCCAGGGACCGAGATCCGCGCCGGTGCGCACCAACTCGCGCGGAGCAGGCACCAGACAGGCGCCGTTGCGCCAGGCCAGCCACATCTCCTCGCAGGACGCGTCGAACGCGACCGACAGCCCCGCGAGCACCCGGTCACCGGGACCGATCGGAGCGTCGCGGAGAAACAGGTCGGCTTCGGCGTCGACGAAGGCGGCCGCGTTGCGATGGGTGACGGCAACGCCTTTCGGCGTGCCGGTGGAACCGGAGGTGAAGATGATCCAGGCGTCGTCGCCGGGGCTGGGCAGCGTCGACCAGGTCTGCTCGCGCTGCTGCTCGGCCGCGCGGATACCCGCGGCCGTGGTCTCGATGCCCGCCACAGTCACGATCGCGGTGACCTGCGCCTCGCCGAAGACCAGCTGCGCGCGCTCGTCCGGGTCGTCCGCGTCGACCGGCACGTACGCGGCGCCGGAGTACAGGACGGCGAGGATGGTCACGTAGAGCCCGCGGGTGCCCGACGGCATGCGCACGCCGACCCGATCGCCCGGTCGCACGCCCGCCGTGGCGAGACGCGCCATGGTCTTCTCGATCTCGACGACCAGCTCCAGATAGGTCAGCACCACGTCGCCGTCGTCGATGGCGGGGGCATCGGGATGGGCGAGCGCCGTCGCGGTCAGGATGTCGACGAGCGTCCTCGGTCCTGGTGCGCGGTCGCCGCGCGACAACGGGCGCGCCGGCGCGTCGACGTCTGTCTCGAGCATGGTGCTCTGCGCACCTCCCATCGACTTGCCTCACACTTTCGGCGTTGTTGTGCCATATCTGGGTTACCAAAGGGCAAACGCCGCGATGGCCAGTTGTCCACGGTACCCGGGGTTGTCGTCGTCTGTTGTTCACCGGACCGGTCGTCGGATCGACCGGTGCCGTGCTCGTTGTTGCAGGTGGGCCGGGTATTCGCCGCTCACGCAGGGCAACCCGCTGGTCGAGGGATCGTCCTCGCGTTCGCCGGGAGATCGCTGGAGCTGAAGTGTGATTCCGCTCATCGAAGCGGCGCGAACTCCGCCGTGTTGCCGGGCTCGCGGCGGCGTGTTCAACCGGTCGCGGAGGAAGTCCGACCAGGCGTGCGCCGATCGGGTCAGCCCGCCGAAGCAGGCTCGGTGAAGGGCGGCGGGAAGTCACGTCGCGGTATCGCACTCGCCTCGGCCCAGCGGTAACCGGCGAGCGAACCGAGCCGGGTGTGCCTCCGGACGGGTGCCGGTGGCCGAGCGCCGCGCCGCGTCCCGCGGCTCGCGTGTCATCGTGGGGGTGCTTGTAATGGCTCGCGCGCAGTGGTTATCTCCACGCGGTGCTCGTGGGGACTCGGGGTCGAACGTGGTTGACAGTGCCGGGGCGCTTCTGCCACTCTCGGGTCAGGTCATGAGTGCCAGCGCGAAGCCCCGGCTTGCTGGCCGGCAACCCTCCTCCGCGGTGGGGTGCTCCGGGTGACGACCCGGCCGCCGCCCGACCGGGCGCGGCAAGCGCGGACTCGACGAATCATTCGATCGCGGGTCCTCTAGCCGACGGGATTCACGTGATGACTACTGCTGTCGACAACACCTGTGCCGCCCTCGCCCGAGTCTCCGGTGACGAACTGCGCGTGCCCCTGGTGCAGGGCGGAACCGCGACCTACGCCAACTTCGACTACGCGGCGAGCGCACCGGCATTGGCCCAGGTCACCGACCGGGTGCAGCAGCTGCTGCCGTTCTACGCCAGCGTGCATCGCGGCGCGGGCTACGCCTCCCGGATCTCCACCGAGTGCTACGAGGCCGCCCGCGGGTCGGTCTCCCGCTTCCTCGACGCCGCCGACGATCAGGTGGTGGTCTTCACCCGCAACACCACCGACTCGCTGAATCTGCTCGCGTCCTGCGTCCCCGGCGACACCGTGGTGCTCGACATCGAGCACCACGCCAACTTCCTGCCCTGGACCAGGCGGGGCAGGCGCGTCGTGCGGGCCGCGGGCACGGTCGAGGAGACCATCGGCAGGCTGGTCGCCGAACTGTGCAGCAGGCCCGCCGCATTGCTCGCCGTGACCGGTGCGTCGAACGTGACCGGTGAGGTGCTGCCGCTGGAGCGGCTGGCCACCATCGCGCATCAGTGCGGCGCCCGGATCCTCGTGGACGCGGCTCAGCTGGCGCCGCATCGGCGGATCAGTCTGCGCGACACGGGAATCGACTACCTGGCGTTCTCCGGGCACAAGCTCTACGCGCCGTTCGGCGCGGGTGTGCTGGTGGGCAAGCGGGATTGGCTCGATGCGGCGCGGCCCTACCTGGCGGGTGGCGGCGCGGTTCGGGAGGTGCGCACCGACGAGGCCGAATGGGCGCCCGCGCCGCAGCGGCACGAAGCCGGGTCGCCGAACGTGCTCGGCGCCGCCGCGTTGGCCGCCGCCTGTGACGCGCTCGGTGCCATCGACGCCGAAACCCTTGCCGCGCACGAACACCGGCTCGCCGACCGCCTCCGCGACGGCTTGGCCGCGATTCCCGGCGTCCAGCTGTTGCGCATCTGGACCGACAGCCTCGACTCCGTCGGCATCGTCGCGTTCACCCTCGACGACTTCGCCCCCGGCCACGTCGCCGCCTATCTCTCCGCCGAACACGGCATCGGCGTCCGCGACGGTCGCTTCTGCGCCCACCCCCTGCTCACCCGCCTCGGTTTGGACGGCGCGCTGCGCGCCAGCATCGGCCTCGGCACCACCTCCGCCGACGTGGACCGCCTGATCGAGGCGATCGCCACCCTCGCGCGCACGGGCACCACCTGGAATTACGCCACCGAGAACGGTGTCTGGAACCCCACCCCGGAAACGCGCCCCTTCACCTCCACCGCCCCCACCGGCGCGGCCCCCTGCCTGATCGGCTGAGGACGCGCACTCCGCGGGTCAGTCGCCGAGGGCGGTGGGCCGGTAGTAGCGGCCGTTGTAGTACAGCAGTGGTGCGGCGGCGGGCTTCTCGTCGGTGTTGTCGTGGACCCGGGTGACCAAGCCGACGACGAAGGTGTGGTCGCCGATGGGGATCAGCTGGTGCACGGTGGCGCGCAGCCAGATGGGGGTGCCGTGCAGGACCGGTTCGCCGGTGTCGAGGGTGGTCCACAGGCTGCGGTCGGCGAAACGCTCCTCGGCGGTGCGGGAGAACCGGTGGGCCAGGTGCTGCTGGTGTTCGCCGAGGAAGTGGATCACGACGGACGCGGCGTCCAGCATGGCGGACAGGCTGGAGGAGGTGTGCGCGATGTTGAACGACACCAGCGGCGGGTCCAGCGACAGTGAGGCGAAGGAGGTCGCGGTGAAGCCGACCGGCCCCCGTAGCGAAGTCAGCGTGACGACGGTGACACCGGCCGGGTAGTGGCGCATGGAGGCGCGATACTGCTCCGCGGTGATGCCGCTCAGATCATCGGGGACCCGCAGATCCGTTTCGGGTCGTGGTGCGTCGGTCACACCACGAAACTACGCCCCACTCAGGCCCGCGAGTGGCGGCATACGTCGTCCCACGGTCGGCACGCGGCTGGCCGGTGACTTTCCCGCAACGGCAGCGAGGCGCGCCCCTGGCGGCGTCCGGTGTGATTCGCGCGAGTCAGTCGACATCGATGGGGAGTCCCGCCGTGATGCGCAGCAACTCCGGGAACGAGGTCCGGAAGATGGTGTTCGGATGCCCGCCCGCGGCCCAGAGTTCGCGGTGGCGCGCCAGCGCGTTGTCCACCCACGTAGGCAGATTGGTCGGGTGGCCGACCGGTGCGACACCGCCGATCGGCTGGCCGGTCGCTCGGCGCACCATGTCGGCGGAGGCGCGGGTCAGCGTGCCCTCCAGGCGCGCGCCGGTCTTCGCCAAGTCGACTTGATGCGCCCCCGAGACCAGCAGTAGCACCGGGTCGTCGTCGAGCAGGAACACCAGGGACTTCGTGATCGCCCCCACGTCGACGCCGAGCGCTCGCGCGGCGTCCGCGGCGGTATGCGTCGGCTCCGGCTGGGCGACGATGAGACCGTGATGACCTCGGGAGATGAGGGTGTCCGCGACCCGGCAGGCGACCGGTGGCAATGACGACCTGCGCATCTCACCAGGGTAGAGCGAGTGCGGGCGGTATGCCGGGCGAGTCGCGCGGTCCGTTCAGTATTCCGGGTAGCCCTCGGGCGGCCCGAGCATTCCGGCGATCTGCGCGCGGGTGATGCGCGCGAGTTCCGTCACGTCGGGCGCGGAGACCGATTCGTGCGCAACGGCTTCGAAGGCGCGCTCGAGATCGCGCTGGGAGAGTGCGAGCAATTCGACGTCCGCCATGTTCAGCAGTGCGTCGTGATCCGGGTAGGGGCGGGCGTCGGCCAGTCGCTCCGCCCACGTGACATTGCAGCAGCATTCGTACAGTGCGTGAATCGCGCGACCGCGCGGCAATTCGTTGAACCGGTCCAGGCCGATTCCCCGGTGCATCAGCATGAGCTTCTCCGAACCCGATGACTGAGGTTTGCCGATGGGACAATGATCCGTCGTCGCCGTCGCGCGGAACCAGCGCACCGCCGGCGAATTTGCACAGGATTAACACGCTAGGCGATTTTCCCGGCGAGCCCGGCAGCCACGCAGGTCACCGGGTCGGGACACGGGCTCCACTCTGTCTCGATACGCTGTACAAATGACAGATTGGCAGGCTTTCACCGTCGAAACCAAGGATCACGTCGCGCAGGTGACGTTGATCGGCCCCGGCAAGGGCAACGCGATGGGTCCCGACTTCTGGCGCGAGCTGCCGGAGGTGTTCCAGGAGCTGGACGCCGACCCCGAGGTGCGGGCGATCGTGCTGACCGGGTCGGGCAAGCATTTCTCCTACGGCCTGGACCTGCCCGCGATGAGCGGCACGTTCGGCCCGCTGCTGGCCGATCGCGCCCTGGCCGCGCCGCGCACCGACTTCCTCACCGAGGTGCGCAAGATGCAGGCATCGATCACGGCCGTGGCGGACTGCCGCAAGCCGGTGATCGCGGCGGTGTCCGGCTGGTGCATCGGCGGCGGGCTGGACCTCATCGCGGCGGCCGACATCCGCTACGCCAGCGCGGAGGCCAAGTTCAGCCTGCGTGAGGCCAAGGTCGCGATCGTCGCCGACGTGGGCTCGCTGCACCGGCTACCCGGCATCATCGGCGAGGGGCACCTGCGTGAGCTCGCCTACACCGGCAAGGACATCGACGCCGCTCGCGCGGAGAAGATCGGTTTGGTCAACGATGTCCTCCCGGACCAGGAGGCGGCGCTGGACGCGGCGCACGCCACCGCACGCGAGATCGCCGCGAACCCGCCGCTGGTGGTGCCAGGCGTCAAGGACGTGCTGGATCAGCGGCGCAAGGACGAGATCGCCGCTGGACTGCGCTACGTCTCCGCGTGGAATGCCGCGTTCCTGCCCTCGGAGGACCTCACCGAGGCGATCAAGGCCGTCTTCGAGAAGCGCACGCCGGAATTCCGCGGCCAGTGACACCGGCGGCGCGCCCGCACCGGGGGAGCGCGCCGTGCCGAGCCCCAAGGGTGGGTATCGAGGGTGGGCAAGGTGATTCGCCTCAGGGTTGCCTTGCCCTCACCCTAGGGGTGGCTGTGCGGGGCGCCGATCGTCCATATCGTTTGTGACGTCGGAAATTTCGCCTCGCATTCAGGAGCAAGAACAATGCGTATCAAGTCCTTCCTCGCCGCTGGTCTGCTGGCCACCGCCGCCGTCGCCGGGGTGTCGACGGCTGCATCGGCCTCGGCCGCGCCGGTTTACCAGGAGGTCGCCTACGGCGGCACCTACGTCGGCACCTACGCCACGCTGAGCGCATGCCGGGCCGACGGCGAATCGCCGAGCACCGGCGGCTACTACTGGGAGTGCATCGAGTCCTGGGACGGCTGGGACCTGTACATCTACTACTGAGCCAACTGACACCGAGAAGGGGCATCCGGTATCCGGATGTCCCTTTTCGCCTTTCGCGCCGCGAACGGCAGAGCGGGGAGCCCGGGCCTACCGGACTCCCCGCTCGCGTTGTGCCCGAAGGGCTTTCAGTGCCCGCCCTGATCTTTCAGGCGCTGGATGGACGCTTCCACCTCGGCCTCGGCCTCGGCCCGGCCCACCCACTCCGAGCCCTTGACGTACTTGCCGGGCTCCAGGTCCTTGTAGCGCTCGAAGAAGTGCTTGATCGCGGCGAGTTCGAACTCCGGGACGTCCTTCAGATCCTGGATGTGGTCCCAGCGCGGGTCGCCCGCGGGCACGCACAGGATCTTGTCGTCGCCGCCCGCCTCGTCGGTCATCTTGTACATCGCGACCGGACGGGCCTCGACGATCACGCCGGGGAACACCGAATCGGGCAGCAGGACCAGCGCGTCCAGCGGGTCACCGTCCTCGCCGAGGGTGTTCTCGATGTAGCCGTAGTCGGCGGGATAGACCATGGACGTGTACAGGAACCGGTCGAGCCGGACCCGGCCGGTCTCGTGATCGACCTCGTACTTGTTCCGGGAACCCTTCGGGATCTCGATGGTGACGTCGAACTCCACGCCATCTCCTTCGTGCATCGGGGCCGAGTCCGGCGACTCGGCTGCTTTTCGGCGACTGCCGACTCGGCCGCTGCGGAGTGTGCCGACTCGCCAGGTTGTTCAGGGGAACGGTTGCGCAACGAGGATAGTGTGGTCGTCGGGGACATGGGTGCGGCAGGCGGCTGCTGCGGGAATCGGTCAGGAGAGCGGCGGCGACGTGTTTGGTGGCAACGAGAACATCGGTGGGCTGGCTGCCCGGCGGCGCCGCAACAGATGGATCTGGATCTCGAGCACGATGGTCGTACTGATCGTCGCCGCCGCCGTGGCGCTGCTCGCGGTGCGTCCGTGGACCCCTGAGTTCCGGCACGGTGGTCTCACCGTCGCCGCCCCGCCCGATCCGGTCGAGCCGTCGCCACAGGTCGGCCCGGCCCGGTCCACCGATTCCGCGCCGAGTCCGGCGGGGGTCGCCGCGGCGCTGGCCCCGGTTATCGCCAATCCGGACCTCGGCGCGTTCGCCGGGCAGGTGACCGACGCGGGCAGCGGGACGGTGCTGTGGAGCGGTGACGCGAACCGGCCGATGATCCCGTCGTCCACCGCGAAGATCCTCACCGCCGCGGCCGCCTTGCTCACGCTGCCCGTGGAGCACCGGGTGACCACGAAGGTCGTCGCCGGTGCGGCGCCGAACGAAGCGGTGCTGGTCGGCGGCGGCGATCCGACGCTCACCGCGCAACCGGACGGCAAGGGGTACTACCCGAACGGGCCGCGCCTGTCCGACCTGGTGAACCAGATCAAGTCCGCGGGCCGCGCGGTGGACACGATCGTCGTCGACATCTCCGCCTACACCGGCCCCACCATGGCGCAGGGCTGGGACCCGGTCGACATCCCCGAGGGTTCCATCGCCCCCATCGAGCCGGTGATGATCGACGGCGGTCGCCTGCAGCCGCTGGTCGAGTACTCGCCGCGCACCCCCACGCCCGCGCTGGACGCCGGGCGGCGGCTGGCGACCGATCTGGGGCTGGACCCCGCCAAGGTCAGGACGGGTGTCGCGCCCGCAGGCGCCGCCGAGATCGCTTCCGTGCAGTCGGCGCCGCTGCGCGACCGGCTGCGGGACATGATGGTCTACTCCGACAATGTGCTGGCCGAGACGATCGGCCGGGAGATCGCGACGGCCACCGGCGGCCCGGCGTCCTTCGCCGGTGGGGTCACCGCGGTGCGCACGGCGCTGAGCAAGGCCGGTTTCGATCTGTCCGGGCTGGATATGCACGACAGCAGCGGGCTTTCGGTCGACGACCGGATTCCCGCGCGATTGCTCGACCGCGTCGTGGCGACCGCGGCCGAGCCCACCGGCGCCACGGCGGTGCAACCGGCCGGTACCAAGGCCAAGCCCGAGACCAACCGGGTCGCGGCCACCTTGGCGCCGATGCTCGACGCCCTACCGGTCGCGGGCGCAACGGGGTCGCTGACCAGCCGCTACGTCACGCGGGACCGCCAGGGCGCGGGCTGGGTGCGGGCCAAGACCGGAACTCTGTCGGTCTCCAGCGCGTTGGTCGGGTATGTGCTGGACGCCGATGGGCGGGTGCTGACCTTCGCACTGATGTCGAACGATCGACCGCCGGAGGTCAGCAGGCCCGCGTTGGACGCGATCGCAGGCACGCTGCGAAACTGTGGATGCTCCTGACGGGTGGTTGATCATGACCCAGCAAGGTTCCGAGACAGCCGAATTCGGCTCCGCCGGTGCGGACGAGCGGCGTAAGGGCCGCTCGGGTCTGTCCGGTGTGGTCGATTGGCGCCTGGCCGCGCGAACCGGCTCCGCCCTGGTGCCCGCCGGTCCGCGCACGTCGCGCTATTCGGCCGAGCAGGTGGTCGCCGAACTCGCCGAGTCCTCCGTGCGGGCCGAGGCGCCGGTTCGCGAGGTCAGCGGGTTGCTGGACGACCGGCCGGTACCGGCGGCCCGGATCGTCGACCGCCCGGGCTGGATCACGGCCGCCGCCGACTCGATGGCCCAGCTCACCGGGACCGGCGAGGCGCGGTTGGACCGCAAGTTGGCGGGCAAACCCGCCGGAGTGCAGGCGGGTGCCATGCTCGCCTTCCTGTCCACCGCGATTCTCGGTCAATACGACCCGTTCACGGGCTCGGACGGCACCCTGCTACTGGTCGCGCCGAACATCGTGGCGGTCGAACGGGCGCTGGGGGTGTCGGCGAGCGATTTCCGGCTGTGGGTGTGCCTGCACGAGGTGACCCACCGGGTGCAGTTCTCCTCCGCCCCCTGGCTCGGCGACTACATGCGCGCCAACGTCGAGGTGCTCGGCGAGGTCGCCGACGAGCCGCTGAGCGACATGCTGTCCCGCCTGGTCGGCGAGGTGCGCGAGCGCCGTCGCGGGTCCACCCCCGACGACCCGGCCGCGCGCGGCGTGGTCGGCCTGCTGCGCGCCACGCAGGCGCCGCCGCAGCGCGCGGCGCTGGACCGTCTGCTCATGCTCGGCACCCTGCTGGAGGGGCACGCTGATCACGTCATGGATGCGGTCGGTCCCGCGGTCGTGCCGTCGGTCGAGCAGATCCGCACCGCGTTCGACCAGCGCCGCAGGCGTCCGACGAACCCGGTGCAACGCATCCTGCGCGCCCTGCTCGGCGTGGACGCGAAGGTCGCCCAGTATGTGCGCGGCAAGAAATTCGTGGACGAGGTCGTCGGGGCTGTGGGGATGACGCGGTTCAACACCGTGTGGACCGACGCCGAGACCTTGCCGCGCACCGACGAGATCGAGCATCCGCAGCGCTGGATCGAGCGCGTGCTGGCCTGAGCGAGCAAGCCGGTACCGGGCCCGGTGGTGGTTCGCCGCGAGCGGTCGGGCCGGTAGGCTGCGCCCATGGGGCGTGCGCCAGGAACGACACCCGGGCGCTCATCCGCGCCCGCCACAGGCCCCGCCCGGTTGCCCGAGACCGCTGCCGTGCTCGCCGTCCGCCGGGCGGTCCGCGACTGGCTGGGCAGGTTCGGGCCGCGCGAGACCGACGAGCAGGCGGTGGCGGTCGCGTTGTCCGGTGGCGCTGATTCGCTGGCCCTCACCGCGGCGGCGGTGGTGGAGATGAACGCGGTGGACGCGCTGGTGGTCGATCATCGCCTGCAGCCCGGGTCCGGCGCGGTCGCCGCCGAGGCGGCGGCGCAGGCGCTGGCGCTCGGCTGCCGGTCCGCGCGCGTGCTCGCGGTCCAGGTCGGCACCGCGGGCGGCTTGGAAGCCGCCGCTCGCCGGGCCCGCTACGCCGCGTTGGACTCGGCGCGCTCGGGCTTGCCGGTGCTGCTCGGTCACACCCTCGACGACCAGGCCGAAACGGTGTTGCTGGGCCTCGCGCGGGGCTCCGGTGGCCGCTCGATCCAAGGGATGGCCGCCTGTGCCGAGCCGTGGGGACGGCCGTTGCTCGGCGTGCGCCGGGAAACCACCCGGCAGATGTGCGCCGACCTGGGCGTGACGCCGCACGACGATCCGCACAACGCGGCGCCGGAGTTCACCAGGGTCCGGCTGCGCACCGAGGCGCTGCCGCTGTTGGAGCAGATCCTCGGCGGTGGCGTGGCCCCCGCGCTGGCGCGCACGGCCGAGCAGCTGCGCGAGGACGGCGCGGTGCTGGACGTGCTCGCCGCCGACCTGCGGCACACCGCCGGTGATGGGCAGGCGCTGGTGATCGAGACCCTCGCCACTGCGCCCGCCGCCCTCCGCAAACGGGCGATCCGGGCATGGCTGCTGGACAACGGGGCGAAAGCCCTGACCACGAAGCATTTACAGGCAGTCGACGAACTGGTTACCGCTTGGCGCGGGCAGGGCGGCGTCGCGGTCGGCGGAGGAAGGCCGGGTAGCAGGTTGGTCGCCGGGCGTGAACATGGCAGGCTGACACTGCGGCTGGACGAGGACGGCATCGGATCGATGACGCAGACCGAACCGGCCCAACGGGCTCACCACCACGGAAGGGAATCCAGCTGACGTGTACGGGGATGACATCGCGTCGGTGCTGATCACCGAGGAACAGATCGCCGCCAAGACCCAGGAGCTGGCCGAACTCATCGCCAAGCGGTATCCCCCGGACGCTCCCGAGGGCGATCTGCTGCTGGTGGGTGTGCTCAAGGGCGCCATCTTCTTCATGACCGACCTGGCCAAGGCGCTGCCGATCCCCACCCAGATGGAATTCATGGCCGTCTCGTCCTACGGGTCGTCGACCTCGTCCTCGGGTGTCGTGCGCATCATGAAGGACCTGGACAAGGACATCGCGGGCCGCAACGTCCTGATCGTCGAGGACATCATCGACTCCGGGCTCACGCTGTCCTGGCTCAAGCGGAACCTGTCCACCCGCAACCCGGCTTCGCTCGAGGTGGTCACCCTGCTACGCAAGCCCGACGCGTTACGCACGCCCGTGGAGGTCGCGCACGTCGGCTTCGACATCCCGAACGAATTCGTCGTGGGTTACGGCCTCGACTACGCGGAGCGCTACCGCGACCTGCCCTACATCGGCACCTTGGATCCCAAGGTCTACGGCGGCTGAGGCGTCAGCCGGGCAGGATGCCGAAAATCGTTGCCGGGGAGCCGGAACCGCCGCGATAGAGCGGTCCGCCGACCAGCACCCATGCCCCGCTCGCGGGCAGCGCGGCCAGGTTCGCCATGCATTCCAAGCTGATCCGGCGTTCGCCGTAGAGCAGCTTGGACACCTCGTACGTCTGGTCGGTACCCACATCCGGACCGAACGTGTCGATGCCGAGCGCGCCACGGCGGCCGAGCCTGCCGCTGCGCAGCAGCCATTCCACCGTCTCCACCGCGAAACCGGGCTGACGACCGGCCGATTCGCCCGTGCCGATGAACTCCGGTGTACCCCATTTGGCGTCCCAGCCGGTCCAGGCGATCACCGCCGCTCCGTCCGGGATCCGGCCGTGTCCGGCCTCCCAGCGCGTCAGATCGTCCACCGTGATCGCGTAGTCGCGATCGGTCGCGCAGCGGTGCCGGACATCGATCTTCACCGCGGGCAGCAGCAGGTCGTCCGGGTCCAGTTCGTGCGCGGCCAGTCCGTCGGCGCGGAAATGGATCGGTGCGCCCCAATGGGTTCCGGTGTGCTCGCCTTGCCGGATGTAGCGCAGGTAATAGCCGTGATCGGCGATCGTGGCCACCACGTCGGTGCCGAACTCGGGGTCCTCCGGGTACAGCGGCGTGGTGGCCGGGTCGTGGACGTGCGACAGATTCACCAACCGTCCCAGCGGGCGCGGCGTGGTCATCGAGTCCGCTGCGGGATCGCCCTGGCCAGCGCGAGCAGATCTGCTTCGAGGATGCGGAACAGCCGATAGGTCAGCACGAATGCCAGGATGCCACCCACACTCAGCACGCGCACCGGAACGATCACCAACTCCAGGTCGGCGGCGTCGACGAAGGTCGCGCTCGCCACGCCGAGCAGCGGAACCGACGCCGCGACACCCAGATAGAAGTTGCCGCGCCGGGCCAGCGCGCGCAACTGGCGTTCGTCGTCGGGCCCGATGCCGCCGCGCACCAGCAGTTGTGGATAGATCGAGCGCACCGCGTAGACCATGATCGGGAAGAACGGATAGGCCAGTGCGATGGCCGCGCACACCACCTGGGCGGCGAAGAAATGCAGAAAGGTCCCGCGCGGCAGGTCGACGCCGGAGAAAGCCAGTCCCAGCGGCCAGATGATGCCGGCCACCAGCCAGAAGCCGAAAGGTATCCACACCGCCCAGTCGCCCATCAGCAGGGTGTCGCGGCGCGCTTTCGCGAGCGTGCGCGCCGAATACCCGCGGCCGTGGCCGAGGCGGTAGGCGATGGCGAGCGGCCGCCGGGTCATGAACAACAGCAGCAGCGCGGCGACCGGGAAGGCGACGACATTGTTGATCAATCCGACCGTCGCGAACTTCTCCTGGTCTGCGGCCGACATCCGGTCGATGATCAGGGCCTGGTTCAGCTGGATGTTGTAGAAGCTGGCCAGCACGTTGGGCACGCCGACGCACAGCGCCGCGACGGGGAGCAGCCAGCCCCGGGCCCGGTGCGCGAGGCTGCGGGGCGGGGGATCGACCAGATCACGCGCGCGGGTGTCCAGGCACAGGTCGAGCTGTGCCGCGAGTTCCGCGCCGCCGCGCCAGCGGCGTTCGGGGGCCGCGTGCAGGCAGTCCAGCAGCACGCGGCGCAGCGCGGCGGGGGTGTCTTCCGGCAGACGCGCGAGTGCCGCAGGCGAGACACCGTCGCGGCGCACCGCGAGCATCGCCGCGTACGTCTCGGCGCCGGGCCCGTCCTCCGCGAGGGGCGGATCGTCGAAGGGAGTCGCGCCTGTCAGCATTTCCCACAGCAGCACGCCGAGGGAGTAGACGTCGCTGGTGTCGCCGGGGACCGGCGCGCCGGGATCGAGATAGGCGGCCAGTTGTTCCGGGGATCGGTAGACCAGCGCGTCGGGCGCGCCGGGCCCGCGCGGCGGGGGAACGCGCGCCGCCGACTCGCCGAGGGCGAAATCGGCGAGTTTCGGAATGCCCTCCGCGGTGAACAGCACGTTCGCCGGCTTGATGTCGTGGTGCAGCACGCCCTGGTGGGCGGCGTAATCCAGGGCGTCGGCCAGCCGCCTGCCCACCCACGCCACGGTCTCCGGCCAGCTCAGCCGGGCGATTTCGGAGCGCACGCTGGAATCCGCGGGCCGGATCTCACCCTTGGCCTCCATGGCGCTGTCCACCGCGCGCAACAGCAGGGCGCCGCCATCGGACACCGGGCCGCGACGGCGTTGTTCGAGAAGACCGACCGCCGTGCCGCCGGGAAGGTACTGCATGTAGACCAGGCGCGGGAGGACGGTCGTCCGGGGCTCCGGCGCGAGGGCCGTCCCGGAGCGCGCGGACGTGACGTCGTCCGGGGGACCCGCGATGGTCGCGTCCGGATCGACCGATCGTTCGGTCACCGCTGTGTCGGGGTGCGCGAGCACCGCCGCGCCGGTTTCGGCCGATCGCCCGGGGTCGGGCGTTCGGGGACGGCGAGAGGGAAGCGAAGGGGATCTGTCGGGCTCGGCGACGATGGTCTCGTCATCGATGGTTTCCCCCGCGACGACCGTCGCCTCGTCCGGGACTGACGGGTGGGTAACGGTCGCGCCGTGGCTTTCGGCGACGCGCGGGCGAGCCTCCTCGTCGCCGGGGCGGTTGGTCGTCCCGTTAGGACGGTTTTCCGCAGCGGTCTCGTCGTCGCTGGGGCGGCTCGGCGTCCGGAGGGGTGACGCCGCCGCGACGGTGGCTTCGAGGTCGAAGAGGGTGTCGTCATCGCCGGGGCGGCCTGCGGTCCGGGCGGGCGGGGCGGCGACGGTGGCGTCGAGATCGAACGACTCGGCGGCCGAGGCGTCGAGGTCGGTGGGCGGCGCAGCGATGGTGACGTCCGCGTCGGTGGCCACGCTCTGGCCCCCGTTCGCGGGGGTCGCGGCCATTGTGCGGGTAGGCGCGGCATCGGCGCCGAGCACCCGCTGATCGAAGACGCGCACGATGTGGGCGTGATCGAGCTGGGCCATCGTGCGCGGTGCGCCCGCCCGGCCCGCCGAGAACCGCACGGCGACCAGCCGTTGCATGGAACGCTGCCTGGCCAGGAAGACGCGGCCGAGCAGCCCGGAGCCGAGGTCGGTGAGCAGATCGAAGTCATCGATCCGGTGGCCGGGCGCGAGGTCGGCGAGCGCGGCGAGGGTTTCGCCCGGCATGTCGTCGACGTCGTCGTCGGAATCGGCGAAGTCGGCGAGGATCTCACCGGCCGCGCCCGCGAGGTCCGGGTAGTCGCCGAGGAAATCCGCCAGCGGCAGCTGTCCGCGCCGGCGGCGGACCAGGAATTCTTCGCACACGAGATCGACCAGCTCGGGGCTGTCGTCCACCTCCGGGAATTCCGCGCGGTATTCCGCGACTCGCTTGCCGAGTCCTTCGCGTTCCCAGCGCCGTCGCAGATCCACCCGGATCAGGTCGATGAGTACGGCCAAGCGAGCCTGCGTGCCATCGGGCACGTAGTCACGGATCTGCGGCGGTAACCGGTCGCTGTGAAGGCTGCGCTGCCAGTCGGCGGTGAACCGGGCGACGGCATCGGTGCGCGGGAAACTCACGTGCCGGACTCCGCGACGGTCGTGGTCGCTCGGACGGACCTGGCCTCGGCGGCCCCGGTTTCGGCGGATTCGGGATCGACCACCCGCTCCAGCGCTCGCAGATCCGCTTCGAGCGCACGGAACAGCAAATAGGTGCCCACGAACGCGATTATGCCGCCCACGCACAGCAGCCGGACCGCGAAGATCACCGACGGAATATCGGAGGGCGGTAGGAAGGTCACTCCGGCGACCGCGAGCAACGGCACCGACGCGGCGACCGCGAGGTAACCGTTGCAACGCCGGTCCAGGCCGCGCAGCCACACCGCGTCCTCCGGGCTGATGTCCCCGTGCCGGAGGAACAGCGGATAGATGCACCGCACCATGTAGAAGGTCAGCAGGAAGAAGGGATAGGCGACCGCGATCGCACCGCACACCACCAGTGAGGAGAAGAAGTGGACCACGGCGCGGGTCGCTATGTCTCCGGTCGACACCTGAAGCGCGATCGGGAAGATCAGCCCGGCCAGCACCCATAGCGAGAAGGCCACGACCACGGCCCTATCGCCCATCAGCAGCGCGTCCTTTCTGGCGCGCTGGAGGGTGTCCGGGTCGTATCGTCGTCCTTTGCGCAGACCACGCGGCACGGTCAGGACGTATCTCGCCATGTACAGCACGACCGCGATGCCGGCCGGGAAGAAGATCGCGTTGACCACGCCGGTGATGATCAGGAAGGTCTGCTGGGCGTCCTCGGTCATCCGGCTGATGATCAGGTGCTGGTTGTGCTGGATGTTGTACAGCGACGCGAGCACATTCGGCAGCGCCACCGCCAGCAGCGCGACCGGCACGATGTACGGGCGCAGCCGCCGCCGCCAGCTTTTCGGCGGGGGGTCGACAAGGTCGCGCGCGCGCTCGTCCAGGCACATTTCCAGCTGCCTGGCCAGGATCGCACCGCTGGACCAGCGGTCGGTCCGCTCCGGCGCGAGACAGGTCAGCAGCACTCGGCACAAGGCGGCCGGGCAGTCGGGCGGAACCCGGCGCAGCGCGACTTCGTCCACGCCGGTGCTGCGCCGCTCCAGCATGGCCTCGAGCGTGGTGTCGTCGCCTTGCTCGCCCGCGCCCGCCGTCCGGTCGTCGAACGGCTTCGCGCCGGTGAGCAGCTCCCACAGCACCACGCCCAGCGAATAGATGTCGGCGCGGGTGTCCAGGTCGGCGGCGCTGCGGCCGAAGCTCGGGTGGCAGGCCTCCAGCTGTTCCGGCGACATGTAGGCCAGTGAGCCGCCGAAATAGGCGACCGGGCTGGTGCCCTCCACGTTGCGGCTGAAGCTGATGTTGAAGTCCGCCAGTTTCGGCACGCCCTCGGCGGTGAGCAGGACGTTGGCCGGTTTCACGTCGCGGTGCAGCACGCCGTGCGAGGACGCGTAGTCCAGCGCCTCGGCCAGCCTGCGGCCCAGCCAGGCCACCGTCTCCGGCCAGCTCAGCCGGGCGAGTTCGGCGCGCACGCTGGAGTCGGTCGGCCGGATCTCGCCCTTCTCCTCCATGGCCGCGTCCACGGCGTCGAGCAGGAGCCTGCCGCTGCGCTCGGCGGGCGGGGTCGCGCGCACCCAGCGCAGCACGCCAAGCAGCGTGCCGCCGGGGAGGAACTGCATGTAGAGCAGCCGCAGCCGGCGTGCGGCGCCCTCGGCGTCGTCGAGCAGCCGCTGGTCGAAGACCCGCACGATGTAGTCGTGGTCCAGCTGCGCCAGCGTCTGCGGTTCGGTGCCGTGGTCGCTGGAGATCTTGACCGCGACCAGCCGCTGCAGCGAACGCTGCCGGGCGAGGAAGACCCGGGCGAACGCACCGCTGCCCAGACCGGTCAGCAGATCGAAGTCATCGATCTGCTGACCGATCTCGATGCGGTCGAGCGGGTCGGGCCGGCTCGGTCCGGTGCCGATCGTCGTGGGCACGGCGGTCGCCGTACCCGTCAGATCGGCGGCGGTCGTTCTGGTCACCTCGGAATCACGAGCGGACTCGGCGGTTCGGTTCAATGCGGTGTCGTCGAAATCCGCGCCGGTGTGCGCGAGGGCGGTCCGGGTGGCGTCCTCTCCAGGCGCGCGGCGGGTGCTCTGGTCGACCTCGTCGGCGTTCAGCAGCTCGCGCAATTCCTCGGCCTGACGTGGGTATTCGCGTAGGCATTCGCGCGGATCGACCCGCTCGCCGCTCTGGCGGCGGATGACGAACTCCTCGTACACCAGACCGGCCGGAATATCGTCGGAAACGAGTTCGGGAAATTCGGCGCAGTAATCGGCCAGGCGCATGCGCGCGGCAGGCTGCGTCGCGTCGCTCGTGATCGCCCGGCGGCGATGCAGCCAACGATTGCGCAGGTCGACGCGGATCAGCTCGAGCAGCGCCTCGCGGCGCAAGGTGCTGGCGTCGGGCAGGTATTCGGCGATGACCGGCGGGCGCCGGGTCGATTTCCAAGCCGCGGAGAACGCCGCCACCGCGTCGGATTCGGCGCGCGACAGATCACCACTCCTGGCACGGGTGGAAACACCCGTGTCGGATTCGGAACTTCTCTCAGAGTTCGCACTCATGTCGGGACCTATGGCTCGGCGGACGCCGCAGAATCCGCATCGGTCGTTGCCGGATGGGCCGAAAAATTCTCGCCACACCCGACACCATCATCCCCCGCGCCGTATTCGAAATGATAACTTGCGGCTCGACAGTGGATCACCCGATTTCGACAACGACGCGACGGGGGATGACCAGCACATGTCTGAC
The DNA here is from genome assembly GCF_027924405.1 of Nocardia sputorum. NCBI lineage: Bacteria > Bacillati > Actinomycetota > Actinomycetes > Mycobacteriales > Nocardiaceae > Nocardia > Nocardia sputorum. Next base: position 80,111 of record NZ_AP026978.1, read on the forward strand.
GAGGCCGCAATCATGGCGGACAGCTCGAAAATCAATGAACCCATGCTCTCCCGGCCGTTCGGGACCGCTACCGAAACGCGGCCGGACAGTGCCCGGGACACCGAGGACGGTCTGGAACGCGGCCCGGCCGCGACGATCGCGGCGTGTGTACGCGACGGCCTGTTGCACCCCGGCCAAGTGGCGGCGGATGCCGGGACGCGGATCGCCGCGGCGGACCGGAACTGCCCGGCGTTCAGCGTGCTTCGCGCCGAACAGGCGATGGCCGAGTCGGCGAGCCTGACCGAACGCGACGACCTCGACGTGCTGCCCATGGCCGGTGTCCCGGTCGCGGTCGAACACGGCGTGCCCATCGCTGGCGAGCCGGTGCCGTGGGGGCCTGCGGCCGCCGCGGATCATCCGGTGGTGGCGCGGCTGCGCGCCGCCGGCGCGGTCGTCATGGGGCTGGTCGCGGCGCCCGAGCTGAGCCGATGGGCGACGAGCGAAGGCTCGGAGCGTGTCATCCGCAATCCCTGGAACCAAGGGCGCAACGCCGGTGGCGCGGCAGGCGCGGCCATCGCGGCCGGGCTGATCCCGGTGGCGCACGGCTGCGATGGCTTGGGTGCGGTGCGGGTGGCCGCCGCGTGCTGCGGCGTCTTCGGGATCAAGCCGGGGCAGCACATGGTGCCCGGCGCCGGCGCCTGGTCGGGCCTGGTCGAGAGCGGTGTTCTGGCAAGCAGTGTGGACGACGCGGCACTGGCGCTGTCGGTGCTGGCGGCGCGGCCGGACCTGGCCGAGGTGGATCCGCCCGGCCGACTACGCATCGCCCTGGCCGTGGACCCACCGTCTCGCTTGCTGCGCGTCGACCGGCATTGGACGGCCGCGGCCCGCAGAGCGGCCGCGGTGGCCGCGGCGGCGGGCCATGTGGTCGAACCGACCGTCCTACCGTACGGAAACGCACTGCTCGCGACATCCCTACGCTGGCTGGCCCTCGGTGCGCGCGATGCCCCCGAGCTACCCGAGCCCGACCAGCTATCCCGAAGAGCCCGCCGTCGACTGGCCCTCGGCCGCACGGTGCATCGGCTACGGCTCGCGCGCCCAGCCCAGATCGACCGGGTCGAGGCGCGACTACTGGAATTCTTCGAGCGTTACGACGTGGTGATCACTCCCACGCTCGCCGCCCCGCCACCCCCGGCGCGGGCCTGGCACTTCCGCAATCGGCCGGCCACCCTGCTCGCCGGCGCGCGATTCGCCCCCTTCACTCCGCTGTGGAATCTGGTCGGCTGGCCCGCCGCGTCCATCCCGATGGGCATGCATCCCGGATCGGAGACGCCGGTGGCCGCCCAGCTCGCCGGGCCGCCCGGCAGCGAGTCCACCCTGCTACGGCTGTCCGCGCAATTGGAGACCCGCTACCCCTGGCAGCGCACCGCACCCGAAGGCCGATTCATACGCTGACCGGCGACTGCTGCGCCGCGAAGCCGCCTTCGACGGCACGACCGGCGAACTCGAGGATGGTCGGCCGGTTGTCGTCGGCTCGCCAGGCCACGGCGAGCTCGCACGGCGCGAGCCCCGACACGGGCCGCGCGGTCAGCCCCGGCCAGCGGTACATCGGCACGTTGTTCTCGGCGAGCAGGCACACGCCCAGACCGAGGCTCACGGCTTCCAGCTTGTCCTCGGCGGTCGCGGCCTCGGCGCCGATCTTCGGGGGCCGCCCGCCGCGTCCGTCGTTGCCGAGCCAGAAGTCGCGTACCGCACCGGCTTCGGTGGGCAGCGCGACGAACGGCTCGTCGAGCAGATCGGCGAACTCGATGGTCTCCGAGACGGCGAGCGGATGGTTCTCCGGGAGCAGCACCCAGCGCGGCTCGGTGCGCAGCACCTGCCACCGGTAACGGCTCTGGTCCGGCAGCGGGAGCCAGACCAGCGCGAGGTCGGCCTGCCTGCCCGCGAGCCCGCTGGAGGGATCCGTCCACGAGGCGGCGTGCAGCGCGAGGCGATGGCCGCTGGCGCTCTCCAGATCGCTGAGCAGCCCGCGCCCGAGCGCTGACTGGATGCCGACGCGCAGCACCTCGCCCGCTTCCTGCAGCGAGACGTTGGTGACCTCCCACAGCTCCAGGATCTTGCGAGCGCCTTCGAGCAGTTCCTTGCCCGCGACGGTCAGCGCGACGCTGCGCTGGTTGCGGTCGAACAGGACCACGTCGAGCTGACGTTCCAGCTGACGGATCTGACGCGACAGGGTGGGTTGAGCGATGTGCAGCCGCTGAGCGGCGTTGGTGAAGTGCAGTTCCTCAGCGACGGCGACGAAATACCGCAGGTCGCGCAAGTGCGGGTCCATAGCCCCTTGCTATCAGAATCAGTCCGGAATTTCCAGCCTTATCAGGCCGAAAAGTTCGGATACGGGTGCCGAAACAGTCGGCAGGTTTGTTAGGGACAGCATATTGCTTGTGATGATGCTCCGCATCAAGCGGTGGGCGAATTTTCGGCATGCGGCCAGCGCCAAGCGTGCGGCTGCTTGACTTGGGCACTTGACCAGCATGGATGACGCGGTTCGGGTGGTGGCGTCGGCGGAATACGGCCGCCCGGGCGCCGGTGGGATACGGCTGAGAATTTGCCGCTGACCGGCTATCCGATGTAAGCGAGAGCTCGCGTGATTTTCCTCACAAATCTGGTCGGGTGCGGCGCTCGTAACGTCTCCCCGGACACGACAAGGCGCCGCGGCCGAGACGACTCCCGGCCGCGGCGCCCCAGCGGTACCCCTCGCTCACGCCCCGCGGGCGCGCTCCTCGTAGGCCTTGCGCTTGTCGGCGTCGACGTCGTCGAGGAAGGCGCGCCCGGAGCCGAGCGCCCGCCCGATGCCGTCCCCGACCGCTTCCGGCAGCATGCCGACGAACTGGGAGATGAACCCGGCCACCGCGGTCACCCTGACCTTCGACTTCGGCGCGACGATCAGCTTCGCGACAGCGTCGGCGATCTCCTCCGGCTCGGCGGCGCGCAGCAGCTTCGGCGCGGTGACGCCGGAGCCCAGCTCGGTGTTGGTCAGCGTGGGCAGCACCGAGGAGAAGCGCAGGCCGGTGCCGCGATACTCCTCGCGCAGCGTGTCGGTGAATCCGAGCACCGCGTGCTTGCTGGCGTTGTAGGTGGCCAGGCCCGGGATGTGGGTCTCGCCGGCCAGCGAGGCGATGTTGATGATGTGCCCGCTGCCGCGCGGCAGCATCCGGCGCAGCGCCAGTTTGGAGCCCAGGATCACGCCGTAGACGTTGATGTCCAGGATGCGGCGGGTCAACGGGTCCGGCTCGTCGACCAGCCTGCCGGTCGGCATGATGCCCGCGTTGTTGATCAGCACGTCGATCGGGCCGAGGGCGCGCTCCACCTCGTCGAGAAAGCCGTCGAACGAGTCGTGATCGGTCACATCGAGCTTGCCGTACAGCTCGAAGCCGCGCGCCGTGCCCGACTCTTTGACGGTGGTCTCGTCGATGTCGCCGATCGCGATCTGCGCGCCGAGGGCCTGCAGCGCGGTCGCGGTGGCCAGCCCGATGCCGCGGGCGCCACCGGTGATGACGACCACCTTGCCGCGGATCTGCTTCGCGTCGGTCACTTGGCGTCTCCCTTCAGTTTCAGCAGGGCGGGCAGATCGAGGCGGCGCAGACCGCGGGCGCCCGCCGCGCGCATCGCGCCGAGTGCGAACAGCAGCTTCGGCATCGAGTACGGGTACCAGAACAGTTCCTTCTGCTGGGTCGGCAGGATCGGCGTGGTGATCGCCTGCTGACGGCAGTACTTGCGCACGCCGTTCGCCCCGCCCCAGCGCGCGCCGACGCCGGACAGGCCCCAGCCGCCCATCGGCAACGCGTAACTGAACAGGTTGGCGAAGACGTCGTTGATGTTGACCGCACCCGCGTTCAGCTGCCGGGCGATCCGCTCGCCGCGCTCCTTGTCGCCGGTCCACACCGAGGCGGACAGTCCGTAGACGGAGTCGTTGGCCAGCCGGATCGCTTCGGACTCGTCGGCCACCTTCATCACCGGCAGCGTCGGGCCGAAGGTCTCCTCGGTCACGCAGGACATGGTGTGGTCGACGTCCACCAGCACGGTCGGCTCGAAGGCGGTGCCGAATCCGGCCCGCTTGCCGCCGGTGAGCACCTTGGCGCCCGCCGCGACCGCCTCCTCGACGTGACGTTGCACGATGGCCACCTGGTTCTCGTTGGCCAATGCGCCCACGTCGTATTTCGACTCGCGCCCGTCGAGGCCCTGGCGCAGCGCCTTGACATTGGCGGTGAGCTTGGCGACGAACTCGTCGTACACGGCCGCTTCGACGTACACCCGCTCCACCGAGATGCAGACCTGGCCGGAGTTGAACATGCCGCCGAAGGCGATGCCGTGCGCGGCGCGGTCGAGGTCGGCGTCGGCCAGGACGATGGCCGGGTCCTTGCCGCCGAGTTCCAGGCTGTAGGGCACCATCCGCTGCACGCAGGCGGCGGCGATCTTGCGGCCGGTCGCGGTGGAGCCGGTGAACTGGATGTAGTCGGCGTTGTCCACCACAGCCGCTCCCGTCGCGCCCGCGCCGGTGACCACCGCGAAGACCGGTGGAGCGCCGATCTCGGCCCAGCCCTTCGCCAATTCGAGCGCCGACAGCGGGGTCACCTCGGAGGGCTTGAGCAGCACGGCCGCTCCGGCGGCCAGCGCGGGAAACACGTCCATCACCGGCATGGCCAGCGGGAAATTCCACGGCGTGATGACGCCGACCACCGGATAGGGCCGGTATACCGTGGTCAGCCGTTTGACCCGGGCCAGCGGGCTGTGCGGCGACGGGTGGTCGTCGGCGAGGAACTTGGCCGCGCGGCGTGCGTAGTAGCCGATCAGGTCGGTCGCGAAACCGGGGTCGATCAGGGCGTCCACCCGGGGCTTGGCGGTCTCCGACTGCAGCACGGTGGCCAGGCGGTCGGTGTTGTCGATCAACCAGTCCTGGAACTTCAGCAGCCAGACTTTGCGTCCTTCGGGGCCGAGCGCCTCCCACTCCGGCTGGTACAGCCGCAGTTCGCGGACCTTGGCCGCGACCGCGTCCGCGGTCTCGTCCGGCACCGTGCCGACGACCTCGCCCGTGCCGGGATTGCGCACCTCGATGACGGCGGGGCCGTTCTTCTTCGCGGTCGTTTCGCGTGCCTGCGCCTTTTCGGCCGCGGGCGCTGGTTCGGTGTTGGTCACTGCTGTTCTCCCACTGACGTCGTGATGAACCGCGGTCTGCTGACTGCTGTGAGGCAGGCCACTGAACTATGATCGTGACACAATCCGGACAGAGTTTCTTGGCCCAAGTTGTCAAGGAAAACAGGCGATTTTGTTTCCTTGAACCAAAGGACGCCGAGCCGAAGGAGAGGGCGATGACGGTTGGGCCTTCGCCGGGCGCCGCGGCCCGGCCGAGCCCGGCGCCGGACGAGGTGCGCGACTGGCTCGCCGAGTACGTCTACGAGACCACCCGCGCCGAGGCGCTGGAGCGGATCGTCACCCGGCTCGACGACGTGATCATCGCGCGCATCCCCGAACTCGCCGATCGCGATATGCGCCGCGATCTCGCGGCCAGCACCAGGGCGCACGCCAGGATCGTGCTCAGCCGCCTGGCCAGCGACGCCTTCGAGTTCTCGCTGCCGGAGGAAGCGCACGCGTTCGCGCGCAGCGTGGCCCGGCGCGGCTTCGAGCTGCGGTTGTTGCTGCGGGTCTACCACGTGGGCATGGAGGCGGTGCTCGACTACATGACCGAAGTCGTCGAGCAGCGCCGGACCACGCCGGAACTCGAGCGCGTCGTCCTGCTGCGGCTGTTCGAGCGGGCCACCAAGTGGATCAGCACCTCGGTCGAACTGCTCACCGACACCTACATGGAGGAGCGCGAACAGGTGCTGCGCGCCGCGCTCAACCGGCGCGCCGAGACCGTCCGCGCCTTGCTGGACGGCGACGACGTGGACATCGAGCAGGCGTCGCTGCGGCTCGGCTACCGGCTCGCCCAGCAGCACCTCGCCTTCGTGCTGTGGACCGACGAGCCGACCGGCGAGCCCGCGGGCGCGGACGCGGAGGCGACCGGCTTGCTGGACCGGGTCGCGGCGCGGCTGGCCGCGGCACTCGGCAGCGCGCGGGTGCTCACCGTCCCGTCCGGCGCCAGCGCCATGTGGGCGTGGGCCGGCTCGGACGACGGGGAACACGGCGCCGAACTGGCGGCGCCGGGCGAAGTGGAGCGGCTGGCCGCGGCGCAGGTGGAGGCGCCGGTGCGGGTGGCGTTCGGCGTGCCCGCCGGGGGGATCGCGGGCTTCCGCCGCAGTCACCGCGAGGCGGTCGCCGCGCGGCAGGTCGCCGAGCGCGCGCCCGCGGGCGGCCCACGGGTCACCGGGTATCGAGCGGTGGAGATCGCCTATCTGGCCGGCGCGGACGAAGCGGCCATGCGCGGGTTGGTGGAGCGGGAACTGGGCGCGCTGGCGGCCAGGGACGCGAACGCCGCGCGCCTGCGCGAGACGCTGCACGCCTATCTGCGCAGTCAGCGCAGCCCGGAGGCCACGGCGAAAGTGCTCGGGGTACACAAGAACACGGTCCGCTACCGCGTGCAGCGGATCGAACAACTACTGGGATATCCGATCGAAGAGCGCGGCTTGCCGCTGGAGATCGCGCTGGTGTGCGTCGCCGTCTACGGCGCCGACGCCCTGCCCTGAACCCCGCGGCCCGGGTTACTCGCCCGCCATGGCCTCGCGCGCGGCGATCCGGCGCAGCGGTGGCTCGGTGGTCGGCGCCACTCTGCGATCGGGTAACTCGGCGAGCAAGGTGGTGGTCGCCTCTGCGATGGCCGCGACGGCCTTGTCGACGGCCGATTTGGTGGTCGAGCTCAGGCCGGACACGCCACCGACCTTGCGCACGTACTGCAGTGCGGCGGCATAGATCTCCTGCTCGGTTGCGGCAGGTTCCAGACCACGCAGGACGGTGATGTTTCTACACATGCGAGAACACTAGCTCCAGATCACGACCTGCGTGCGGGCAAGAAGCAAGCGCGACCGAAATCGATTCGCCCGGCGGACGCGCCATCGGGCCGCGCGGCGGACCAACATGGGCGGCCATCGGCGAATCCCGCGCGTCCCCAGCGCGGGATGGGGAACAATCGGGACATGTCTGCGCGCGGTGTACCCACCTTGACGACCTTTCCGTACGCGGAGCTGGACGAGCGGGAGGAAGACCATTGGTCCGGCGCCGCGGTATCCGACGACGAACTGCGGGCACTCGCGCTCGGAGCCTTCTACTCGGCGCGCTGGGACGCCTTCCACGACGCGCTGCTGCTCGGTCCGGAACGCGCCCATCCGCTCGGCGATCGGCGTGAACTGGCCATCGACACGCTCACCGGCGCGTGGGGCATCACCGACGGCACCGAGGCGCAGGCGTCGATGGAGCAGTTGCTCGACGGCATGCACGCACCGCTCTACGCCCTGGTGCACCCGCTGGTGACGGCGTCGATCAACGCCAGTGAGCGCGATCGCTTCGGGGAACGGGCCGATCGGCACCGGGCGTTCCTGCGGCAGGTCGGCGCGTTCCGGGGGATGGACAATCCCGAGGCGCTGGTGCGCGACTACGACATCTGGTCGCAAGCGATCAAGATCGGGTTCACCGATCATCTGGCCCGTCCGCTGCCCAGCGACATCCACGCCTGGGACCTGGCCAGGGTGGTCGCGGTGGCCAGGATGGCCTACACCGCCGGGTACCTCGACGCCGACGTGGCCTGGAGCTATCTGGCGCGCGCCCTGCCGCTGGCGCAGAGCAAGTACCGCAATTGGCGCCAGTTCGGCGACGCCTACCTCACCGGCTGGACCTACTGGCAGGCCTGCGAGGACCTGGCCGAGTTGAAGAACGGCGGCGTCGACCGCCGCAAGGAGTTGCTGCGGCTGTGGCTGCGCCCGACCAGCCCGTGGCGGCGGATCGCGCTGAACTCAGCTCCCGTCGGGGAGTGAGCGCAGGATCCCGCGGCCGTAGCGCTGGAACTGCGCGTCGTCGACCATGCCGAGGGAGTGCCGCTCGACCAGCAGCTCCCACTCCGAATACAACTGGGCCACACCGGGATCGGCGGAGCCTGCGGCGCCGTCGGCGGATTCTCGGCGCACCGCGAAGTTCAGCGCGCAGGTGACCCGCTCGGTATCGGCGCGGTCGGCGCCGGCGAAATGCAGCGTGCGGCTGCCGTCGTGCACCTCGATGCCGGTCGCGCCGCGCCCTGGACCGATCTCGCCGCGGCCCGCGGTGGGCGTGTCGGTGACGCGAGCCCACACCACGACCGGAATCGGGAGTTCGTGCGCGTAGCGGCCGTCGCCGATCGCGATGAACAGCAGCCGCGTCGTCGTCGCGGCGAGCAGGCCGGAGCCGTTGCCCGCGGGCGGCTGCGCGGCCACCACGGCGGTCTCCAGGACGTACTCGTCCGGCGTCACGTAACGATGCAGAGCCGCTATCGCCTGCTTCGCCTCGCGGCGCGGCGACATCCGGCGCGTCGCCCGCTCCACGTCCGCGCGAACGGGCCCGCCACGCCCCCAGGTGGGCGCGGGCGGGCGCAGATCCGGCGCCGCCACGTCGATGCGCTGGGTGGCCATGATGTGCGCGTTGATCCGGTCGACGATCTCGGTGGCCGCGGGGACGTCGTGCTCGGCGATGATGACCGGAAGGGGGGTGCGGTCCGCGGGCACGCCGGTGAGCACAGGCGTCGGGTAACGCAGATAGATCTCGATGACGACCGCGTCGTCCGCGCGCCGGTTCAGCCGGACCTTCAGCAGGTCGGAGACCGGGACATCGAGCACGCGTTCGCCGTCGGAGCCGGGCCGCAGGACGATCAACCTGCCGCGGCCGTGTCGCAGTATCGCTGTGGGTGTCCGTAACTCGACTATGTCCATACCCCCTGCGCTCGTGTCTGATGCGGCGCTCCCGGGGCCTTTCGTGGTGTGCGAGCTACCGCTTGCGTTGCCCGTCGCTCGCGCCGCGAGGTTGTGTCGTCGCTCACGATAGGCCGAACATGCCATGATTGTTGCCACTTGGAGGAAGCCGGACCGGGGACATCGGGAACCACCGTCGGCCCCCGGCCGTTTACCTCATTAACTGCACCTGCAGCCGAACTGCGCGATGTATCGAGTAGACCGTACGCGGTAACGTGGCTTGTCCGCATCCGAACCCCCGCGGAACCGGACGCGCCAGACGCATCGCTAGGCAAGAACCGGAGACACCGGAAAGGACTGGCCGCCCCGGCCGACGCTCTATGAACCGCAAGACTGTGTTTCGCACCCTGGCCATAGTCTCGGGCATCTTGCTCGTGATCTATGCGTTCAGCTACTTCGGCAACGACACGCGGGGCTGGAAGAGCGTCGATACCTCGGTTGCCCTCAGCCAGCTCGAGAACAAGAGCAACGTGCAGAACGTCCAGATCGATGATCGCGAGCAGCAGCTGCGCATCGAGCTGAAGGACGGCAACGACGCCACCGGCGGGCAGAACAGGATCATCGCGAAGTATCCGGGCGGCAGCGAGACCTCCGCCCAGATCTTCTCGGCCGTGAAGAACTCCGGCGCCCCCTACAACACCGTCGTCAAGCAGGAGAGCTGGTTCACCCAGATCCTGCTGTTCGTGCTGCCGATGGTCATCCTGCTCGGCCTGTTCATCTTCGTGATGGCCCGGATGCAGGGCGGCGGCCGCGGCGGCATGATGGGCTTCGGCAAGTCGAAGGCCAAGCAGCTGTCCAAGGACATGCCGAAGACCACGTTCGCCGACGTGGCCGGAGCCGACGAGGCGGTCGAGGAACTCTACGAGATCAAAGACTTCCTGCAGAACCCGGTCCGCTACCAGGCCCTCGGCGCCAAGATCCCCAAGGGCGTCCTGCTCTACGGCCCGCCCGGCACCGGTAAGACCCTGCTGGCCCGTGCCGTCGCGGGCGAGGCCGGTGTGCCGTTCTTCACCATCTCCGGTTCGGACTTCGTGGAGATGTTCGTCGGCGTCGGCGCCTCCCGCGTGCGCGACCTGTTCGAGCAGGCCAAGCAGAACAGCCCCTGCATCATCTTCGTCGACGAGATCGACGCGGTCGGCCGCCAGCGCGGCGCGGGCCTCGGCGGCGGTCACGACGAGCGCGAGCAGACCCTCAACCAGCTGCTGGTCGAGATGGACGGCTTCGGCGACCGTACCGGCATCATCCTGATCGCCGCGACCAACCGCCCCGACATCCTGGACCCGGCGCTGCTGCGTCCCGGCCGGTTCGACCGCCAGATCCCGGTGGGCAACCCGGACCTCGCCGGTCGCCGCGCCATCCTGCGGGTGCACTCGCAGGGCAAGCCGATCTCCCCGGACGCCGACCTGGACGGCCTGGCCAAGCGCACCGTCGGCATGTCCGGCGCCGACCTGGCCAACGTGATCAACGAGGCCGCGCTGCTCACCGCCCGCGAGAACGGCGCGGTGATCACCGGTGAATCGCTGGAGGAGTCGGTCGATCGGGTGATCGGCGGTCCGCGCCGCAAGAGCCGGATCATCAGCGAGCACGAGAAGAAGATCACCGCCTATCACGAGGGCGGTCACACCCTGGCCGCCTGGGCGATGCCGGACATCGAGCCGGTCTACAAGGTCACCATCCTGGCGCGCGGGCGCACCGGCGGTCACGCCATGACGGTGCCCGAGGACGACAAGGGCCTGATGACCCGCTCGGAGATGATCGCCCGCCTGGTCATGGCCATGGGCGGCCGCGCGGCCGAGGAACTGGTGTTCCACGAGCCGACCACCGGCGCGTCCTCCGATATCGACCAGGCCACCAAGATCGCGCGCGCGATGGTCACCGAGTACGGCATGAGCGCCCGGCTCGGCGCGGTCCGCTACGGCCAGGAGCAGGGCGACCCGTTCCTGGGCCGCTCGATGGGCATGGGTTCGGACTACTCGCACGAGGTGGCCGGCGCGATCGACGAGGAGGTGCGCAACCTCATCGAGGCCGCGCACACCGAGGCGTGGGCGATCCTCAACGAGTACCGCGACGTGCTCGACGACCTCGCCACCGCGCTGCTGGAGCGGGAGACCCTGCACCGCAAGGATCTCGAGCAGATCCTCGCGTCGGTGCAGAAACGCCCGCGGATCACCGCGTTCAACGACTTCGGCGAGCGCGTCCCCTCGGACAAGCCGCCGGTGAAGACCCCGGGCGAGCTGGCCGCCGAGCGCGGCGAGTCGTGGCCGCCGGAGCCGGTGGCACAGCCGGTGGCCGCGTCGGCGCAGCGTGAGCCGCAGGCCGCCAACGGTTACCCGCCGCACGAGAGCGGATACGGCGCTGCGCCGCAGTACGCTCGCCCGCCCGCGCCCGGCTACCCGCTGCCGCAGGCGCCCGCTCCGGCCTATCCGCGCCAGGGCACGCACGGTTCGCGGCCCGATTACGGCGCTCCGGCCGGCTGGTCGGCTCCCGGCTGGCCCCCACGGGACGAGCCGCAGCAGGGGCAGTCCGGCTGGGGCGACCCGCAGCAACCGCGGCACGGCTACCAGCAGTGGGGCCCACAGGGTTCGCCCGAGGGCGGCTACGACCGGGACGGGTACGGCGATCGCGGTGGTTACGACGAGCCGCGCCGGGCCGATCCGCACGGTGAGGGCGACAACGGTGATTGGGATGGACCGAACGGTCGTCACTGATAGGTGACGATTAGGCTCGACCATCGGGGGGTGCCGAGAGATTGCCGGCGCCCCGGGAGTTTGGAGGTGTCCTCGATTGTCGCCGAACGAGCATGGCGGTGGTCACACCCTCGCCGAAGCGGACAGCGTTGACTACGACGGTGTCGATCTCGGGGTGACCGGCCCCGGCCTCGTCGCCCTGGAAACCGGCAGGTCGTTCGACCAGGCGCGGGCCGAGGCAGCGGTGCGCGAGTTGTTGATCGCCGTCGGCGAGGACCCGGATCGGCCCGGGCTGCTCGAGACGCCCGCCCGGGTCGCGCGCGCCTACCGGGAGACCTTCGCCGGGTTGTACGTGGAGCCGGACTCGGTGCTCAACACCACGTTCGACGAGGGCCATCAGGAACTCGTGCTGGTCCGGGACATCCCGATGTACTCCACCTGCGAGCACCACCTGGTGTCCTTCCACGGCGTCGCCCATGTGGGCTACATCCCGGGGCCGCACGGCCGGGTCACCGGACTGTCCAAACTCGCCCGGCTGGTCGACCTGTACGCCAAGCGCCCGCAAGTGCAGGAGCGGCTGACCAGCCAGATCGCCGACGCGGTGATGCGCAAGCTGGACCCGCGCGGCGCGATCGTGGTGGTCGAGGCCGAGCACCTCTGCATGGCGATGCGGGGTATCCGCAAACCGGGCGCCAGTACGACCACCTCCGCTGTGCGCGGGCTGCTGCAGTCCAACGCCGCCTCGCGCGCCGAGGCGCTCGATCTGATCCTGCGGAAGTGAGCGGGCCCGCGGTGTCCGAACCGAGTAGCCGAGGGCGCGCACCGACCGGAGCGACCACGGAGGGCACCGCCGCCGGAGCGACCGCGCCCACGGACAGGGCATCGACGACGGGCGAAGCAGGGGCCAGCCGGTTCGGCGACGTCCACGCCCGCGAGGGACGCTCCTGCGTGGTGATGGGCGTCGTGAACGTCACCAGCGATTCGTTCTCCGACGGCGGGCGATACCTCGATCCCGAGCTGGCCATCGCGCACGGGGTGCGGCTGCACGCCGCGGGCGCGGACATCATCGACGTCGGCGGCGAGTCGACCAGGCCGGGCGCGGTTCGCATCGACGCGGCGACCGAGGCCGCCCGAGTGGCGCCGGTCATCCGCGGACTGGTCGCGGAGGGCGTGCCGACCAGCGTGGACACCATGCGCGCCGCCGTGGCCGCCGCGGCGATCGAAGCCGGTGTCTCGGTGGTGAACGACGTCTCCGGCGGCCGCGCCGATCCCGGCATGGTGCGGGTGGTCGCGTCCGCGCGGGTCCCGTGGATTCTCATGCACTGGCGGGCGGGCGCGGACTACCGGCATACCGGACCGGCGGACCACTACGACGACGTGGTCGCGGAGGTGCTGTCGGAGCTGACCGTGCAGGTGGACCTGGCCGTCGCCGCAGGCGTCGATCCGTCCCGATTGCTCCTCGATCCCGGTCTGGGCTTCGCGAAGAACGCCGAGCACAACTGGGCCTTGCTCGGCGCGCTGCCCGAATTGGTCGCGCACGGGCTGCCGATTCTGATCGGCGCTTCGCGCAAGCGTTTCCTCGGTGCGTTGCTCGCCGACGAGGCGGGGCCGCGTCCACCGGACGGCCGGGAGACGGCCACCGCGACCATCTCGGCGCTGGCCGCGCTGCACGGCGCGTGGGGCGTGCGCGTGCACGACGTGCGTGCTTCGCTGGACGCGATCGCGGTCACCGACGCGTGGCAGAATGCCGCACGGCTGCGCGCCGCACAGCACGACACCGCCCGATCCAGTGCGCAAGGAGCTCAACGATGAGCCGGTCCCCGGTCCACGCCGAAGACGATGCACCGCCGCGTGATTCGGCGATCCGGCGCGGCGCCGACCGCATCGAGTTGCGCGGCCTGCGCGCCTACGGGCACCACGGTGTGTTCGAGCACGAACGGCGCGATGGCCAAGAGTTCGTCGTCGACCTGACGGTCTGGGTGGATTTCGCCCTGGCCGCCGCGTCCGATGATCTCGCGGCGACCGTGGATTACGGCGCGCTGGCCGAGCGTGCGGTCCGCATCGTCCAAGGCGAGCCGCGCGACCTCATCGAAACCGTGGTGTCGGAGATCGCCGACGACGTGATGACCGATCCGCGGATCAGGTCGGTCGAGGTGGTGCTGCACAAGCCGTCCGCGCCGATTCCGCACTCGTTCGCCGACGTGCGGGTGATCACCTCGCGCCACCGGGAGGAGCCCGCCGGATGAGCGAGCTGGATTGCGGCGCGGCCTTTCCCGCCGTGCCGGGCGCCGCGGAGGCGCGCCGATGACCCGTGCCGTGCTATCCATCGGTTCCAATCTGGGTGACCGGCTCGCGCATCTGCGCAGTGTCCTGGACGGGTTCGGTCACCGTGTGCTGGCCGTCTCCGCCGTGTACTCCACCGCGCCTTGGGGTGGCGTCCAGCAAGGCGACTACCTGAACGCCGTTGTGCTGGTGGAGGATCCGGCCTTCGGCTGCGCCGAGTGGCTGCGTCGCGGCCAGGAGCTGGAGCAGGCCGCGGGGCGAGTTCGCGAAGTGCGCTGGGGCGCACGCACGCTCGACGTCGACGTGATCTGGTGCGCCGAGCTGCGCGACGGGGAACCGGTCGCGTGCCGCAGCGCGGATCCGGATCTGCTGCTGCCGCACCCGCAGGCGCATCGGCGCGCCTTCGTCCTGGTGCCGTGGCTGGACGTCGCGCCGGACGCGGTGCTGGAGGTCGACGGCGCACCACACGCCGTGACGGATCTGCTGGCGCGCCTGGATCCGGCCGAGCGCGCGGGAGTGCGCCGCACCGAGTACTCGCTGACGGGCGCGCCGTCATGAAACTGAAGCCGACGCGCATCCTCGATCTCGTGGCGAACCTGCTGATCGCCGCGATCGTCGCGTGGATCGCCACCCGGGTGGCCTACGACAGCTTCCCGCCGATCTCGATCTTCGCGGGCGCCTCGCTGTACCCGGTGGCCGCCATCGAGGCAGTGCTCGCGTTCGTCATCCGGGCGCGGGTCAACGACCACGAGATCGGCGACGGCCGCCACCAGTTGCATCCGATCACCGCGGCCCGCGCCGTCGCGCTGGCGAAGGCGTCGGCGCAGGTCGGTTCGATCGCCGCGGGCATCTGGCTCGGCTTCCTGTGCTGGGTCTTCCCCCAGCGCGGCACGCTGCGCGCCGCCGCCGCCGACAGCCCCGGCGCGATCGTCGGGATGCTGGCGGGTGTCGCTTTGGTTGCTGCGGCCCTGTGGCTGGAGTACTGCTGCCGGGCGCCGGAGGATCCGACCGATGATGCGGCAACTACTTAGCTAGTGGGACGAACGGAATCACAAAACGGAATCTGGGCGCGGCTCGAGCTATTGGCTACCCTGGCTGGCATGGTTTCACCCTCCCGTAGCAGCACTTCCCGTACCCGGCGGGACGATGCGGGAAAATTGTTCGTGGGCGTCCTCATCGTGCTCGGTCTGGTTGCCAGCGTTTTCCTGGTCTTCAGTAACAGCGTGGAGTTCGTACGGGTAGGTCTGGTCGCGGCGCTGTGGGCCGCGGCAATCGGCGCTCTGGCTGCGACGAAGTACCGCAAAGAGGCGACGATCGACAAGGCGAAGGTGCGCGATCTGCAGACCGTCTACGAGTTGCAGCTGGAGCGGGAGGTCACCGCGCGCCGCGAGTACGAGCTCGGCGTGGAGGCGCGGGTCCGCGAGGAAGTGGGAGCCGACGCGGCCGAACTCGCGGCCTTGCGCGCGGAACTCACCGTGCTGCGGCAGAGCCTGCAGCGGTTGTTCGACGGCGATCTGCCGATGGACCGACCGGCCCTGCGCGCCGACGCGACCCGGATCCAGGAGCTGACCAGCTCGGGCGCCGAATCCGGGAACAATAGCTCCGCGAATGCCGGAATGTGGTCGACGTTCGCCGACCAGCAACCGCGTAGCAGTATGACGCCGATTTTCGAGCCCGATCATCCTGAGCCGCCGATCTTCGCCAGCCCCTTCGACGACCCGGTGACCGCCGAGACCGCGGTCGTTTCCCTCGACGACGAGGCCGACCGGGCCGACGCGGAGCAGGCGCACCACGCCGAGCCGCGCGGCTGGGCCGACGCCTTCACCGAGACGGCGGACGAGCCACTGGACGAGCCGCCGACCCAGCCGGCCGTGCGGCCGCAGCCGAAGCCCGAACCGCCCCCACGGCCGGCCTCCGCCCCCGCCATGGGCACGCCCAGCGCGCGCAGGCGGCGCCGGGCCGAGAGCGACGACGAGACGCCGTCGCGCCGGCTCTCGGTAGCGGAGATCATGGCCAACTTGCAGTCCGAGGAGCGCGAACGCCGCTGATCCGGGGCCGGGCCCCGGCCCCGCACTGCGGCCTAGATCACGCGCGCACCCCGTGGCGGCGGTGAACCGCCTGCCGATATCCTCTTGGCGTACCGTCCGGTACCCGCATGGCGGGACTGGAACGACATCGAGAGGACAACGTTGACCTCGAGAAGCGTGAATTCCGACAACGCTGCTTCGGGCTACGACCCCGCGCCCGCACGCCTCACGGTGGGAATCGTCTCGGCGGGACGCGTGGGATCGGCATTGGGCGCCGCACTCGAGCGGGCCGGACATGTGGTGTTCGGCGTCTGCGCGATCTCCGACGCCTCGGTGCGCCGTGCCCGCACGCGGCTGCCCGATTCGGAGATCCTGCCGATCGAACAGGTGGCCGCCCGCAGCGAGCTGCTGCTGCTCGCCGTGCCCGACACCGAGCTCCCCGGTCTGGTTCGCGGCCTGGCCGGTGCGGGCGTGGTCCGGCCCGGCACCATCGTGGCGCACACCTCCGGCGCGAACGGCGTCGGCGTACTCGCCCCCCTGGCCGAGGCGGGCGCGCTTCCGCTGGCCATCCATCCGGCGATGACCTTCACCGGGCATGACGAGGACGTGACCCGGCTGGGCAACGCGTGCTTCGGCATCACCGCCGCCGACGAGGTGGGTTACGCCATCGCGCAGTCGCTGGTGATCGAGATGGGCGGTGAACCGGTCCGCGTGCCGGAGCAGAACCGGCCGCTCTATCACGCCGCGCTCGCGCACGGGAGCAATCACCTGGTCACGGTGATCGTCGACGCGGTGGCCGCGTTGCGCGCCGCGCTGTCCGGGCCCGGCCTGCTCGGTCAGCAGCTGGTCGACGACCAGCCCAACGGCTTGGCCGAGCGTCTGCTGGCCCCGCTGGCCTCGGCGGCGCTGGACAACGCGCTGCGTCGCGGCCAGTCGGCGCTGACCGGTCCGGTCGCCCGCGGGGACGCGGACGCGGTGGCCGCCCATCTGGACGCGTTGGCGTCGGTCGATGCCAGGTTGGCCGAGGCGTATCGCGCGTTGTCGCTGCGCACGGCTCAGCGGGCCGGTAGCGCCCCCGCCGTTATCGAGCTGCTGGAAGGACGCTGATGTTGGACCCGAAATTGCGCGGCGCCTACCGCCCCGGCACGCTGACCGTGCACCACGATCCCGCGGTGGTGAGCGCGGTGTCCGCCGCCCTGCGCGGCGTCGGCCGCACCGTCGCCCTGGTGCCGACCATGGGCGCGCTGCACGAGGGGCACTTGGAGATCGTGCGGCTGGCCAAGCGGACCAACCAGGTCGTCATCGTGTCGATCTTCGTCAACCCTCTCCAGTTCGGCGCGAACGAGGACCTGGACAAGTACCCGCGCACGCTGGACGCCGACGTCGAACTGTTGCGTGCGGAGGGCGTCGAGCTGGTGTTCGCGCCGAGCGTGGCCGACATGTATCCGGATGGTCCGCGCACCACCGTGCACCCCGGTCCATTGGGCGCGGAACTGGAGGGGGCCAGCCGCCCGACCCATTTCGCGGGCATGCTCACCGTGGTCGCCAAACTGCTGCAGATCGCGCGACCCACCGAAGCGTTCTTCGGTGAGAAGGACTATCAGCAGCTCACCTTGATCCGGCAGATGGTCCGCGACCTGAACTTCGACGTCCGGATCGCCCCGGTGGCCACCGTCCGTGAGCCCGACGGCCTCGCGCTGTCCTCGCGCAACCGCTATCTGGACCCGGTGCAGCGCGAAGCGGCGCTCGCACTGTCGGCCGCGCTGTCGGCGGGCAAGCACGCGGGCGGCCTCGGCGGCGACGCGGTGCTCGCGGCCGCCCGCCGAGTGCTCGATGCCGCGACCGGCGTGGACCTCGACTACTTGGAGCTGCGCTCGTCCACGTTGGGGCCCGCCCCGGCGACGGGCAACGCCAGACTGCTGATCGCGGCCCGGGTCGGCGCGACCCGGCTCATCGACAACATCGCCGTCACCCTGGGCGCTCCGATCGACGGCCATCCCAACGTCTCCGGTTCGCGGTCCGCCGTGGACTTCTCCCAGCCTGTCCCGGCGGTGTCGGACCCCGCCTCGTTTCCCTCCGCGAACTAGAAAGGTCGACGCAATGCTGCGCACCATGATGAAGTCGAAGATCCACCGTGCCACCGTGACGCACGCCGATTTGCACTATGTCGGCTCGGTCACCGTGGACCAGGACCTGCTCGACGCCGCCGACCTGCTGGAAGGCGAGCAGGTCTGCATCGTGGACATCGACAACGGCGCCCGCCTGGAGACCTACGTCATCGCCGGTGAGCGTGGTTCCGGGGTGATCGGGATCAACGGCGCCGCCGCGCACCTGGTGCACCCGGGCGATCTCGTCATCCTGATCGCCTACGGTCAGCTGAACGAGCAGGAACTCGCCGAGTACGCCCCGAAGGTGGTGTTCGTCGACGAGCGCAACCGCCCGGTCGAGCTCGGTTCCGATCCGGCCCACGCGCCGGAGGGCTCGGGCCTGACCTCGCCGCGTTCGCTGTCGTTCGTCTGAGGAGCGGCGACCCGGACATGCTGCTGACCATCGATGTCCGCAACACGAGTATCGAACTCGGTCTGTTCTCCGGTTCCGGAGCGCATTCGAAACTGGTTCGGCACTGGCGGATGCACACCAATCCGCTGCTGACCGCCGACGAATTCGCCATGCAGGTGCGCGGGCTGGTCGGCGCGCAACTGGACGAGGTGATCGGCGTCTCGGCGCTTTCGACGGTGCCGCCCGTGCTGCGCGAACTGCGCGGGATGCTCAGCCAGTATTGGGGACACGTTCCGCACGTGCTGGTGGAACCCGGTGTGCGCACGGGGATTCCGCTGCTGGTGGACAATCCCAAAGAAGTGGGCGCCGACCGCATCGTCAATTGCCTGGCCGCATACCAGCGGTATTCCGCGCCCGCGATCGTCGTCGATTTCGGCACGGCGATCTGTGTGGATCTGGTGTCGAAGAAGGGCGAGTTCCTCGGCGGAATCATCGCGCCCGGGGTGGAGATCTCCACCGAAGCCCTGGTGGAGCGCAGTGCGCTGCGGCGGGCGGAGCTGACCAGGCCGCGGTCGGTGCTGGGCAAGAACAGCATGGAATGCATGCAATCGGGCGCGGTGTTCGGTTTCGCCGGACTGGTGGACGGCCTGATCGATCGGATTCGCGACGAGTTCGACGCCTTCGCCGGCGACGACGTCGCGGTGGTGGCGACCGGCGCGACCGCGCCATTGATCGTCCCGGAATCGGAAACGATCGACGATCACGACCCACACCTCACGCTGACCGGGCTGCGACTCGTATACGAACGCAACCAGCGGCGCAAGGGAAGTGTCTGATATACGCGGTGTTGGATTTGTCGCAGGACCGGGAGTTGTCGGCACCGCGTCGTCTGCTGTTAAACTCCCTCTCGTGACGTTCTACGCGAGCACCCAGGAGTGTTGTCGAGGCTGACGTGCCTCGACCGATCGAGGCTGAGTTCCCGTCCTCGACCGATACCTTCCTCCTGGAGATTCGCTCATGCGTTCTTCTGTTCTTTCCCTTTCTTCCGCGCGTACCGCGCTGTCGGCTACCCCGCCGGTAGAACGTTCGGTGGCACCCGCCTTACCCACCCGGTTGCGCCCCGCCGATCTGCTGCGGCTGACCGACGAGGGCGCCGAGGACGTGCTGGCCGGGCGATACGACCACCTGCTTCCCGCCGGTGGGAACTGGCCGGCGGACGAGCGCTGGGCGGCCAGGCTGCTCACGGACGACGAGGTGGACGTCTGGCTGATCAGCTGGACGCCGGGCAAGTCGACCGAGCTGCACGACCATGCGGGATCGCTCGGGGCGCTCACCGTACTCAGTGGGGCGCTGTCCGAATACCGTTGGAACGGAACGGAACTGCGCTGCCGCACCCTCGCGGCGGGTGACCAGGCGTCGTTCCCGATCGGCTGGGTGCACGACGTCATGCGCGCGCCGGCCGCCGTGCCGGGCGCCGCCGAATCCGTGGGCCCGCTCGATCCGACGCTGAGCGTGCACGCCTATTCCCCGCCTCTCACCGCCATGTCGTATTACGAGGTGACCGGTCACGGCACCCTGCGGCGCACCCGAACCGTCCTCACCGACCAGCCCGAAGGTGACATGTGATGACCCGTTTGACCATCGATCAGATGCTCGAGAACGCACGGGCGCAACTCGACCGGATCTATGCCTTCGAATTGCCGGAAGCCATCGAGCGCGGCGCCATTCTGGTGGATATCCGGCCGCAGGCCCAACGCGGGCGGGAGGGCACCTTGCCGGGTGCTCTGGTGATCGAGCGCAATGTCCTGGAATGGCGGCTGGATCCCACCAGTTCCGCCCGCCTGGCGCTGGCCGCCGATCACGACGTGGAATGGATCGTCGTCTGCTCGGAGGGCTATACCTCCAGCCTGGCCGCCGCCGCGTTGCAGCAACTCGGACTGCACCGGGCGACCGACCTGGTGGGCGGCTACCAGGCGTTGAAGGCGGCCGGACTGTTGAACGTCGCCGTCGGGGCGCCGCACTTCGCGCGGGAGGCCGACGCGCTCGCCTTGCTGTAATTCCCCCGTCAACACTTCCATCTCGAAATAGCCGGTCGCGCAGGTGTTTTCGCACACAGTGTGATGCGCACCGGCTATTTCGCGTCTTTGGCGGGCGAGCCGGGGTGTCCAGGGCGGGGTGTCGCATCGATACCGTTTCGTTACTCCGGGTCGGAGTCCGGGCGGCGCGCAAAACGATTTCCGGTGCACGCTAGGGTTGTTCGATGTGAGCACCCCGAACTCTGCATCTTCCAGCGCATCGACATCGGATTCGCGGCCTGCCGTGGCGCCCGCCGCCGACGATGCCCCGGAGCAGATACGGATTCGCCGGGAGAAGCGGGAGCGGCTGCTGGCGGCCGGTGGCGAGGCCTATCCCGTCGTGGTGCCGCGCACACATACCCTGGCGGAAATTCGGGCCGCATATCCGGACCTGGCCGCCGACACCGCCACCGGGCAACAGGTGGGAGTCGCCGGGCGCGTCATATTCCTGCGTAATACCGGCAAGTTGTGTTTCGCGACACTGCAGGAGGGCGACGGCACCAAGCTGCAGGCGATGATCAGCTTCAACGGGGTCGGCGCGGACGCCCTCGCCGCCTGGAAGGCCGACGTCGACCTCGGTGACTTCGTTTTCGTGCACGGTGAGGTCATCTCCTCACGGACCGGGGAACTGAGCGTCATGGCCGATTCCTGGTTCATGGCGGCGAAGGCCCTGCGACCGCTGCCGGTGGCGCATAAAGAGATGAACGAGGAGTCGCGGGTCCGGCAGCGCTATGTGGACCTGATCGTGCGCCCGGAGGCCAGGGAAAT
This sequence comes from Nocardia sputorum, assembly GCF_027924405.1. NCBI lineage: Bacteria > Bacillati > Actinomycetota > Actinomycetes > Mycobacteriales > Nocardiaceae > Nocardia > Nocardia sputorum. The sequence goes on from NZ_AP026978.1 coordinate 101,350, forward strand.
GGCCCGTACGCGCATCGCCGTGGTGCGCGCGCTGCGCGCCGCGCTGGAGCGCAGGGGCTTCCTCGAGGTGGAGACGCCCATGCTGCAGACGCTGCACGGCGGCGCGGCGGCCCGGCCGTTCGTCACCCATTCCAATGCCCTCGACATGGACCTCTACCTGCGCATCGCGCCCGAGCTGTTCCTGAAGCGCTGTGTGGTGGGCGGCTTGGAGCGGGTCTTCGAGATCAACCGGAACTTCCGGAACGAGGGCGCGGACTCCACCCATTCCCCCGAGTTCGCGATGCTGGAGACGTACCAGGCATACGGCACCTATGACGACTCGGCGGTCATGATCCGGGAATTGGTGCAGGAAGTGGCCCAGGAGGCCTTCGGTACCCAGGTGGTGACCCTGGCCGACGGCACCGAATACGATCTCCGCGGCGAGTGGGCCACCGTCGAGATGTACCCTTCGCTGTCCGACGCGCTGGGTGTGCAGGTCACTCCGGAAACGTCGGTCGCCGAATTGCGCGCGCTCGCCGATCGGGTCGGTCTGGAAATTCCGGAGGGCAAGGGCTACGGCCACGGGAAACTCGTCGAGGAACTCTGGGAACACCAGTATGGCGACAAGCTGTACGCGCCGACTTTCGTGCGCGACTTCCCGGTGGAGACCTCCCCGTTGACCAGGCAGCATCGCAGCGCCGCGGGCGTGACGGAGAAGTGGGATCTCTATGTGCGCGGCTTCGAGTTGGCCACGGGCTATTCGGAGTTGGTCGACCCGGTGATCCAGCGCGAGCGGTTCGTCGATCAGGCCCGGCTGGCCGCGCAGGGTGACGACGAGGCTATGGTGCTGGACGAGGACTTCCTCGCGGCGATGGAGCACGGCATGCCGCCGACCACCGGAACGGGTATGGGAATCGATCGGTTGTTGATGGCGCTGACCGGATTGGGAATCCGAGAAACGATACTGTTCCCAATTGTGCGTCCGGTCACCAGGTGACCACTGGATTGCAAAGCAGCGGCTCCGTCTTGGAATTTCCGGAATTCGGGGTATTCTTGCCTCGGGTAATCGGCCTAGTATGCGGGTCGCACGATTTCGAGAGGACGTTCATCTCATGGCAAAGAAGGTCACCGTTAGCCTGATCGACGATGTCGACGGTGAGTCCATCGCAGACGAGACCATCGAGTTTGCGATCGACGGTGTGTCGTACGAGATCGACCTGTCGTCGGCAAATGCGGCGAAGCTGCGCGACGGTTTGGAGGAGTGGGTTACGAATGCCCGCCGGGTGAGCGGCCGCCGCCGGGTCAAGGCCGCCGCGGCTGCCACGGGCACTCCCAAGAGCCGGGTCTCGATCGATCGGGAACAAAGCGCCGCAATTCGTGAGTGGGCGCGTCGGAATGGGCACAAGGTGTCCGCGCGGGGCCGCATCTCCGCCGACATCACCGACGCGTACAACAAGGCCGCGAAGGGATAGTTCTTTTTCCGGCCGCCGTCCCGGCGAATCGTGCGACGTCGGGGCGGCGGTCTTGTTTGTGATAGGGCTTCGATATAGCAGCGAGACCAGATCACACGGCAGGCCGTCCGCGGCGGATGCATCGATCTTGCTCGCGGTACCCGGACGCGGCACCATGGAAACGTGCGACGGTCACTGGCGGTATGGAGAGGTGAGGTATCGGCACAGTGACAGGATTCGTCGGATCATTCTTGCGGTTCACCGATGACGCCGGCCGGCAGCAGGAGTTCACGCTGACCCCCGACCGCGGGCGCGTCACCATCGGCCGCTCCCCGCATGCCGATCTCGCTCTGAGCTGGGACGCCGAAGTCTCCCGGCTGCACGCGGCGGTCGAATACCTGGGTGCGCACTGGACCATCGTGGACGACGGCCTCTCCCGCAACGGCACGTTCGTCAACGGGGACCGGCTCGTCGGCCGCCGCAGGCTGATGGCGGGCGACGTCATCCGGGTCGGCACCTCGCGGGTGTCCTTCCACGACTTCGGCGCCGTGTCCGACGACATCACCCGTACGTCCACCGGCTCGATACCCACCGCGCGCTCGCTCACCGAAACACAGCGCTCGGTTCTGATCGCGCTGTGCCGTCCGTACAAGCACGGCGCGGGTTTCGCCACTCCCGCCTCGAATCAGCAGATCGCCGAGGAGCTGTTCCTCAGCGTGGACGCGATCAAGACCCACCTGCGCGCCCTGTTCGCGAAGTTCGGGGTGGAGGATCTGCCGCAGAACCAGAAGCGCGTGCGGCTGGCGGGACTGGCCATGCAGAGTGGGCTCATTTCCGATCGGGATCTGTGAGACCTCCACCGTAGACGCTCGCGCAGGCGGTCGAGCTTCTCGACCATGGAGAGTCACCGGGGCAGCGGCTTGACTGGGACACGCAGCCGGAGCGACGACTCCGGACGGTTTCCCAGCAGGAGGAAGTCATGACCGCCACCCGCCTCGCCGCACTGGTGCTCGCCACGCTGGCGACGGGCCTGATCGCGGGCCTGTTCTACGCGTACGCCAACTCGGTGATGCCCGCGCTGGCCCGCACCGACGATCGCGCCATGATCGACGTGATGCAGAAGATCAACGTGGTGATCATCAATCCGTGGTTCATGATCGCCTTCCTCGGCACGGTGGGGTTCACCATCCTGGCGGCGGCGCTGCACCTGGGCCGAGAGCATCGGAGCACGCTGATCTGGATCGTGCTCGCGCTGGTGCTCAACGTCGTCGCCTTCGCGGTGACCTCGGGGCTGAACGTCCCGCTCAACGACCAGCTGGCCGCCGCGGGCGACCCGGCGTCCATCACCGATCTCGCCGCGGTGCGCGCCGACTTCGAATCCGCCTGGGTCCGCTGGAACGTCCTGCGCGGCGTCCTGCACACGCTGGCCTTCCTGGTGCTGTGCGGCGCGCTGGTCGTCGCGGGCGTGCAGCAGGGCAAGGCATCGGCCGCGGCGCCGCACCACGCCTCGGCGCCCGCCTTCGGTCAGAGCTAGTTTCCGCGACGACCCGCCGGAATCTGCCTCGTCCGGGCCACTCCGTGCGGTAGCTTCCCGGGAAGACGAGACCGGACCGGGAGGCTATCGTGCGGCGTGTCCCAGGCTTTTCGTTGTTCATCGTTCTGCTCGTAGCGGTATGCGCCACCGCGGGCGCGGCCGACGCGCAGGAGCGATATCCGGTCGAATTCAACTTCTTCGCGGGCATTCCCGCAGAACTGTCCAATCCGGGCGGCTCGCTGCCCGGCACCAACGACTGGTCCTGCCGGCCCAGCTCCGAGCATCCGAACCCGGTGGTCCTCGTGCACGGCACGGGCGGTGGCGCACAGACGAATTGGGGCGTGTACGCGCCGTTGCTCGCCAACGAGGGCTACTGCGTGTACTCGTCCACGTTCGGCGCCTACAACCTGCCGTGGCCCGCCTCGGCCATCGGGGGCATGCTCCCGATCGAGCAGAGCGCGGCCCAGCTCGCCGTTTTCGTCGACCGGGTGCGCGCGGCGACCGGCGCGCGGAAGGTCGATCTCGTCGGCCATTCCCAGGGCAACTTCATCGGCAACTACTTCGTCAAACGGCTCGCGGGCGCGGGCAAGGTGGACAAGATGGTCGGTCTGGCCCCGCCGTGGCAGGGCTCGAACGCCTATGGCATGGCGGACCTGAACGCGTTCGGTACGCGCCTGGGCCTCGGCCCGCTGTTCGACGCCGTGGCCGGATCGCCCTGCAATGCCTGCCGCCAGGTGCTGCAAGGGTCGGAGTTCGTGCGCGCGCTCAACGCGGACGGCGTCTACCACCCCGACGTGACCTACACCAATATCGCGACCGTGCTGGACGAACTGGTGGTGCCGTACACCTCCGGATTGGTCACCGGCCCGCACGTGACGAACATCGTGGTTCAGGACGGCTGCTCGACGGACTACTCTGGGCATACGGGCATAGCGGGCAGCAAGAGGGCCGCGACCTACGTGCTCAACGCGCTCGATCCCGCTCATCAACGCCCGGTGCCCTGCGGTTTCGTCGACCCGTACACGGGGTAGGCAGCCGAGGTCGTACGTGTGCGGCGCGGATCCGGTCGGCGGACGGTTTGTTCGCTGAGGGCAAAACCCGGCCGGAAACGAATCCCCCGCCGCCCACGTTATGAGTGAATGACCGTGCTGTCGCCGGTCGGCAATAGGGTGGACCGGCGGCGGTGGCATCCCCCGCCAACTAGAGTGGAGGCGGGGGCCGCAACCCCCGGGCTTCATGGCAGGCTGACGCCCACGGTTGTTGTACACAGCACACTGCGGCGTCTGTTGCCAGAATGTCGGAGCAGGAGAGTGAGGGAGCGATGTTCGAGAGGTTCACCGACCGCGCGAGGCGTGTCGTTGTCCTGGCCCAGGAAGAGGCCCGGATGCTCAACCACAACTACATCGGCACCGAGCACATCCTGCTGGGGCTGATTCACGAGGGTGAGGGCGTCGCGGCCAAGTCGCTGGAGTCGCTCGGCATTTCGCTGGAAGGCGTGCGTAGCCAGGTGGAGGAGATCATCGGCCAGGGCCAGCAGGCCCCGTCCGGTCACATCCCGTTCACCCCGCGCGCCAAGAAGGTGCTGGAGCTGAGCCTTCGCGAGGCGCTGCAGCTCGGTCACAACTACATCGGCACCGAGCACATCCTGCTCGGCCTCATCCGTGAGGGTGAGGGTGTGGCGGCGCAGGTGCTGGTGAAGCTGGGCGCCGATCTCAATCGTGTGCGCCAGCAGGTCATCCAGTTGCTGTCCGGGTACCAGGGCAAGGAGCCGGTGGAATCCGGTTCCCGCGGCGAGGCGGGCACCCCGTCCACCTCGCTGGTGCTCGATCAGTTCGGCCGCAACCTGACGCAGGCCGCGCTCGAGGGCAAGCTCGACCCGGTCATCGGCCGCTCGAAGGAGATCGAGCGCGTCATGCAGGTGCTCAGCCGCCGTACCAAGAACAACCCGGTGCTGATCGGCGAGCCCGGCGTCGGCAAGACCGCCGTCGTCGAGGGGCTCGCGCAGGCCATCGTCAACGGCGAGGTCCCCGAGACGCTGAAGGACAAGCAGCTCTACACCCTCGACCTGGGCTCCCTGGTCGCGGGCAGCCGCTACCGCGGTGACTTCGAAGAGCGCCTGAAGAAGGTGCTCAAGGAGATCAACACCCGCGGCGACATCATCCTGTTCATCGACGAGCTGCACACGCTGGTCGGTGCGGGCGCCGCCGAGGGCGCCATCGATGCGGCCTCGATCCTGAAGCCGAAGCTGGCCCGCGGCGAGCTGCAGACCATCGGCGCGACCACCCTCGACGAGTACCGCAAGTACATCGAGAAGGACGCCGCCCTGGAGCGCCGGTTCCAGCCGGTGCAGGTCGGCGAGCCGACCGTCGAGCACACCATCAACATCCTCAAGGGTCTGCGCGACCGCTACGAGGCGCACCACCGCGTCTCCATCACCGACGGCGCGCTGGTGGCCGCCGCCACCTTGGCCGACCGCTACATCAACGACCGGTTCCTGCCGGACAAGGCGATCGACCTGATCGATGAGGCGGGCGCGCGGATGCGCATCCGTCGCATGACCGCGCCGCCGGACCTGCGCGAGTTCGACGACAAGATCGCCGAGGCGCGCCGGGAGAAGGAGTCCGCGATCGACGCGCAGGACTTCGAGAAGGCCGCGCGACTGCGTGACAAGGAGAAGCAGCTCCTCGCCAAGCGGGCCGAGCGGGAGAAGCAGTGGCGCTCCGGTGACCTGGACGTCGTGGCCGAGGTCGACGACGAGCAGATCGCCGAGGTGCTGGCGAACTGGACCGGTATCCCGGTGTTCAAGCTCACCGAGGAGGAGACCACCCGTCTGCTCCGTATGGAGGACGAGCTGCACAAGCGGATCATCGGCCAGGAGGACGCGGTCAAGGCCGTCTCCAAGGCCATCCGCCGTACCCGTGCCGGCCTGAAGGACCCGAAGCGTCCGTCCGGTTCGTTCATCTTCGCCGGCCCGTCCGGCGTCGGTAAGACCGAGCTGTCCAAGGCACTGGCGAACTTCTTGTTCGGCGACGACGACGCGCTCATCCAGATCGACATGGGCGAGTTCCATGACCGCTTCACCGCCTCGCGGCTGTTCGGCGCCCCTCCGGGCTACGTCGGCTACGAGGAGGGCGGCCAGCTCACCGAGAAGGTGCGCCGCAAGCCGTTCTCGGTCGTGCTGTTCGACGAGATCGAGAAGGCCCACCAGGAGATCTACAACACCCTGTTGCAGGTGCTGGAGGACGGCCGCCTCACCGACGGCCAGGGCCGGACCGTGGACTTCAAGAACACGGTGCTGATCTTCACCTCGAACCTCGGCACCTCGGACATCTCGAAGGCCGTCGGCCTGGGCTTCTCGCAGTCCAACAACGAGGGCTCGAACTACGAGCGGATGAAGCTCAAGGTCAACGACGAGCTGAAGAAGCACTTCCGGCCCGAGTTCCTCAACCGCATCGATGACGTGATCGTCTTCCACCAGCTCACCAACGAGCAGATCGTCGAGATGGTGGACCTGATGATCGGCCGCGTCGCCACGCAGCTGAAGAACAAGGACATGGCGATCGAGCTCACCCCGACCGCCAAGAACCTGCTGGCCAAGCGCGGCTTCGATCCCGTGCTCGGTGCCCGGCCGCTGCGCCGCACCATCCAGCGCGAGATCGAGGACCAGCTGTCGGAGAAGATCCTCTTCGGCGAGATCGGTCCCGGCCAGGTCATCCAGGTCGATGTCGAGGGCTGGGACGGCGAGGGCTCCGGCGAGGACGCCAAGTTCACCTTCACCGGCAAGGCGAAGCTGACCAAGGCGCAGTCCGAGGAGAAGCCCGAAGTCGTGCTGACCGGCGCGGCGGAAGGCGCCACCGAGGCTGCCTCGGGCGAGTAAGTCGCGAAAGAAAGCCCGTGCCCACCGTATGGCGGTTGGCACGGGCTTTTCGTGTTCCGGTGGCAGATCGCGTCAGGAACTCGATGCGGTGAAGTGAGCGAGGATCGGTGCGAAGTCGTCGGCGAGTTCGCCGGGCACGATCACCTCGTCGATGCCGTACTTCTCCCGGCGGTGCTCGAGGATCTCGGCGGCGGCCGACGGCTCCGCCGGAAGCATGCCCGCCGCGCCCCCGTCCCTGAGCTCGTCGGCGTTCCGGCCGAGCTTCGTCGCGGTCCAGATCGGGAGCCGCTGCCCGATGCCGACCACCTGATGGGTGAAGCGCAGGGGGCGGTCGGTGCCCTCTCGCGTGGTGCGAACCAAGTCGGCCAACTCGGCCTCCGTGGCGGCGGGCCCCGCGGCGAGCAGGATGCGGTCGGCGAATTCCGCCGCGGTCCCCAGCATCCTGGGGCCGTTGGCGGCGATCACGATCGGCGGGGCGGGGTTCACTTCAGCGCGCACGGCGGCGATGGTGGCGACCACCTGCGCGCGTCGTTGTCCGGGCGAACCCCAGGACGCCCCCAGCCACTGCGCTTCGGCGGCGGCGTCCGGTCGCCCCGAGCCGATCCCGAGTTCGAAGCGCCCGTCCGACAGTAGTTGCAGGGCCGCGGTCTCGCGGACGGTGGCGGCGGGGGTGCGCAGCGGTGCGGCGAGGACGTTCGGGCGCAAGCGAATGGTCGTGGTGACGGCGGCCGCGGCGGCGAGGGCCGGGAACGGTGAGGGGGTGAACCGGGTGTCGGGCAGCAGAAGGGTCCGGTAGCCGCGCTGTTCGGCGGCGGCGGCCGCGCGCGCCCAGTCGACTCCCGAGCGCGGGGTGAGGACGATTCCGAAGGTTATGGTCATGGGTGGGATCTCCTGATCTACTGCTTGCCGCGGCGCCGCGGTTCGCTCAGGACGGCGAGCCTGCTGCGGTATTGCTCCTCCGTGATCTCGCCGCGAGCGAACGCGGTGCGCAGCGCGCCGATACCGCTCGCACGCCCGATGAACCGCCGCCGGGCGAACACCAGCACCGCCACGACGGTCAGCCAGAACAACAGGGGGAAGATCCAGAAGAACGGCCAGGGGTGCCAGGCGCCGTCGTAGTGGTCGGCCAGGAAACCCACTGCCTCGGGTCGAGTGAAAATGTTCATGCGAAAAGACTGCGCCGAGGGGCCCGTCCGGGCATCGGTCGCGCGTCGTCACTCGGAATACGTTCGGATACGTACGCTCGAAGTGGCTCGTGGTCCTTGCACGAGGATTTACCAATTATTTGCTGAGGCGCGTTATCCCTGCAAAATAGCGTTCGCTGAAGAATTGCCATCGGACGATATCCCGGCGTTGGGGTGCCGGCGCCGTACCAATTTCGGCGTCGTCCGCCTCTGCCGACGGCAGCCACGCGAACAACATGGGAAGGCGATGTGCGAGCCGTAGCGTCCGCTGGAATCATTGAGAAATGAATTTGATCGGCAAGAACCGTTCCTCACTGCCAGCCCGGGCGGACGAGCCCTGATTCATAGGCCAGCACCACCAACTGGGTGCGGTCCCTGGCGTGCAGTTTGGTGAGAATCCGGCTGACGTGGGTGCGGGCGGTCGCGGGACTCATGTAGAGGCGTTCCCCGATTTCGGCATTGGTCAGTCCCTCGGCGACCAGAGCCATCACCTCGCGTTCGCGGTCGGTGAGCTCGGCCAGCGTGGCGGGCGGCGGTGTTTTGGCGCGCGCGGAGAACTCCGTGATCAGTCTGCGGGTCACGCCGGGGGACAGCAGCGCGTCGCCCGCGGCGACCACCCGGACGGCTCGTACGAGATCGGCCGGTTCGGTGTGCTTGACCAGGAATCCGGCCGCGCCGGAGCGCAGCGCCTCGAAGACGTACTCGTCGAGCTCGAAGGTGGTCAGCACGACCACGCGCACCTCGGCCAGCCGCGGGTCCTCGGCGATCATGCGGGTGGCGGCCAAACCGTCCAGGATGGGCATGCGGATGTCCATCAGGACCACGTCGGGGCGCAGGCTGCGGGTCATCCGCACGGCCTGCTCGCCGTTGTCCGCCTCGCCGACCACCTCGATGCCGTCCTGGGCGTCCAGCAGCGCGACGAAACCGCCGCGCACCAACGCCTGGTCGTCGGCCACCAGCACCCGGATGCCGCCGGACGGAGTGGACGCCGAGTCCGCCTGGGCCGGATCTTGGTCGTGCATCGGTCTCCTCTGCGTGGGGCCGCCTCGTCGCGGTCAGTGCTGCGCGCGACCGCCGGAGGTGCTCGGCCGACCGGTGGTATCGGCGGGTCGGCCCGGCGACTCGGCCTCGCTGGGGCCGGTGGTGGTCGACGTGCCCGCGGCGGTGGAGCGCGATGTCTCGGCGTCGGTCGGCGAAGCGCCCGGCCTCTGCGCGCCCGGTTCCGTCACGCGCGATGCTGTGCCGTTTTGCGCGGTTCTTCGCGCTGTGGCGGCGCTGGGTATCCGTGTGCTGGTCGCGGAGTCCTGCTCCGGCGCCGTGTTCCGTGCATGCGTTGGTGATGTCGCGGTGTTGTGGACTCGAGCTTCTGATACCGCGTTGTTCCTTGCCTGTCCTGGTGATGTCGCGTTGTTCCGGGCCTGCGCTTTCGACGCCCCGGTGTTCTTGGCCTGCGTTGGTGACGCCGTGCCGTTCCGAGTCGGCGTTTCGGATGAAGCCGAGTCGGTCCCGGCAGCGCCGGGTTCGGGTGTCCTCATCGGAAGCCGCGCCGCGACCCGGAACCCGCCGCTGGGGCGCGGGCCCGCGGTGAGCGCGCCGCCGAGGGCGTGGGCGCGCTCGCGCATGCCGATGATGCCGTTGCCGCCGCCGGTGCCGGAGCGCGTGGGGGCACTGGTCGGGCGGCTGTTGTCTACGGTGATGTCGACCGAGTCCGGGGTGTAGCGCACGGTCACCGTGGCCTCGGCTCCTGGTGCGTGGCGGAGCACGTTGGTCAGCGACTCCTGCACGATCCGCGCCGCCGCCACGTCGATCACGCTGGGCAACTGCTGCGGCGTGCCGAGCACTCGCGTGCCGACCGTCAGTCCGGTGGCGCGCGGGCGCTGCAACAAGTCGTCCAAGTCGCCGATGCTCGGCGCGGGAGCCCGCGGTGCGGGCGGCGGCTCGGCAGCTGTCGTGCGGGGGGCGCTCTCCTCCGCGTCAGCCGAAGGCATCTGCTCGGCCGAAGTTGTGGGCGCGCTGCCGGAACGGATCGTGTGCAGGAGCGCGTGCACCTCGGCGAGAGCGTCGCGACTGGCGTTCTTGATCGCAGTGAGCGCCGTCTCCGCCTGCTCCGGGCGTTTGTCGAGCAGTTCCAGGGCCACCGAGGACTGCACGTTGATCATCGAAAGGCTGTGGGCAAGCACGTCGTGCAGCTCGCGGGCGATGGCGAGCCGCTCTTCGCTGGCTCGCCGCTCGCGCTGCGCTTCCTCGTCCCGCTGCGCGGCCTCGGCGCGCTGCCTGCGCGCGACCAGCACGGCCTTGCGCTGCCGGATGCCCTCGGCCGCCAGCAGCAGCACCGACAGCCACGCCATCAGCGCGAACACCTGCCACAGGTCGGCGGGGCGGCCCAGCAGCGCGGGCAGCGGCCAGACCAGCGCCAGATACCCGAGCGGGACCAGCGGATAGGTCCACCACCGTGATCCGCTGCCGCTCGCGGCGGTCAAGAACGCGACGACCAGTGCGACGAAGATCGGGCCGTACCCGTAGCCCCGCAGGAAGTACGCCAGACATACGGCGAGCACGACGATCAGCACGGGCACCGGCTGTACGCGCCGCCAGACCAACGCCACCGGCCCGGCCAGCAGCAGCACGTAACCGAGCGCGTCGAGGGAGTGCACTCCGGTCTGCCGCATATTCGCGAAAGTGCCTCCGACCACTTGAACCGCGGCGACGACGAGCGCGACGCCCCAGTCCCAGCCGACCGAACTCCGATCCGTAATCCCTGCCACCCGCACGCACGTAGCCTATGCGGCCCGGTCGTGATTCGACGTCCGCCTGGGAACGTATTTCGCCGGAATAGCGCCGATTCGGATATTCGCCGACGGATCGGCCTCCCCGGACACGACCGCGCGCCGGCTGACTCGGCACGGCCGCGCAGCCGCGAACGACGGCCGTCGTTCCAGCTACGTATGCCGATCGTCGCCCGGCGACGGATGTCCGCATCGGGTCGGCGGCGGATTCTCGAGGCATGACAGATTCGATCGTGGTCACCCGCGGGTTGACCAAACGCTACGGGGAGCACACCGCTGTCGACGATGTGAGCATGAGCGTCGCGGCCGGCGAGATCTACGGCTTCCTCGGCCCGAACGGCGCGGGCAAGACCACCACACTGCGCATGCTGGCCGGGCTGATCCGTCCGAGTGAAGGCACGGCCACGGTCGCGGGGCGTCGTCCCGGTGATCCCGCGGTGGTCCGCCGGATCGGCGTGCTCATCGAAGGCCCCGGCTTCTACCCGTACCTTTCCGGCCGGGACAACCTGCGCGTGCTCGCCCAGTATCGCGGGCTCGGGCGGCCGGAGGTGGAGGACGTGCTCGATCGGGTGGGGCTGGCGAGTCGCGCCGAGGACAAATACCGCACGTACTCGCTGGGCATGAAGCAGCGCCTCGGCGTGGGCGCCGCCCTGCTCGGCGATCCGGACTTGCTGATCCTGGACGAGCCGACGAATGGCCTCGACCCCGCCGGTATGGCCGAAATGCGGGACCTCATCACCACTTCGGCCGCCGAGGGTCGCACGGTGCTGCTGTCGAGCCACATGCTGAGCGAAGTGCAGGCGATCTGCGACCGGGTGGGCGTGATCGCGCAGGGCAGGCTGCTCACCGAAGCGACTGTCGCGGAGTTGCGCGGGAACTCGTCGCTGCTGCTGCGGGCCGAGCCGGTGGAGGTGGCCTTCCCCGCGGTGCGGCGGCTGGTGGGCGAACGCTCGGCGCTGCTGACCGCGAAGGGCATCCGGATCGAGTCGGACATCGTCACCGCCCCCGCGGTGGCCCGCGCGGTCGTGGCGGCGGGCGCGGATCTGCTGGAGCTGCGGGCCGACGAGAAGTCCCTGGAGGAAGTGTTCTTCGAGATGACGCGATGGGAGGCCGCGCGATGAACGGCATGGCGATCCGCGACCTGGTCGCGAGCACGAAGGCCGAAATGCTGCGGCTGCGGAAGTGGCCGGCGTTCTGGATCGTGCTCGGCACGTGGATTCTGCTGAATCTCACATTCGCCTATCTGTTCAACTATCTGGCCTACACCTCGGGGGAATCGAGCCGGATGTCCAACGGACTGCCGCGCGAGGCTCTGCTGCGACAGATGTTGCCCGCCGCGGTGCCCGAAGTGTTCACCCAAGGCATGGCCATGTTCGGCGGCGCGTTGATGCTCATCCTCGGCGCCTTGACGGTCGGCAGCGGGTATGGCTGGGGCACCTGGAAGACCGTGTTCACGCAGGGGCCTTCGCGGGTGCGGGCGGTCGCCGCGGTGGTGGTGAGTCTCGCGGCCGTGGTGGTGGCGTTGGTGTGCACGGCGTTCGTCACCGACATCGCGGTGGCCGCGCTGATCGCGGCGTCCCAGTCGCAGCCGCTCGACCTGCCCGCGCTGGACCGTTCACTGCTCGGGATCCTCACGGGAGTACTCATTCTCGGCATGTGGACACTGGCGGGCGCGCTGATCGGCGCGATCGCCCGTGGGCCCGCGTCGGCGGTGGGGCTCGGCCTGGTCTGGGTGCTGGTGGTGGAGAATCTGCTGCGCGGCGTCGCCGGGATCTTCGCTCCGATCGAGGTGATCACCGATCATCTGCCCGGCACGGCGGCCGGGTCGCTGGCGGGGGCGATGCGCACTGTGGACGGTCCTGCCACGCCAGGCGTGCTGCACGTGCTCGGCCGGACCGAATCGCTGGTCGTACTGGTGGCCTACCTGGTGCTGTTCGCGGGCGGCACGATCTGGCTACTGCGCGAACGCGATCTGGTGTGAACCACGAGGGGTGCCGAAACCGTCGGTGGGCGTTGTCCACCGGCGGTTTCGTTGTGGAGGGACTCGGCGGCCGTGCTCATCTCCGGGCGAGCACCGTTTCGGCGATCACGCGGAGTGCGTCGGTGATCTGTCCGGAAGTCAGGCCGCGCTCGCGTTGCTGCCGGTAGACCTCGGCCGCCAGGGGTGCGAGGAGCGGGTCGACCAGCGCGTCCGGTTCGCGAATCCCGGCCGCCGCCAGCAGCGCTCGCACGTGGGCGTACCAGAATCCGTAAGCCCCGGTCGCGAAGCGAGCCCCGCCGATCTCCGCGCCGAGCGCCAGATGGGCGTGCGCGTCCAGCAATTCGACCATCGCGGCGTAGAACGCGGCCAGTCTCTGCCCGGGCGGAGCTCCGGGCCCGAGCGGCGGCGGACCGGAGAGCAGTTTCTCTTGCAGTGCTCGCTCGTGTTCGTCCAGCAGGGCTACGGCGACCGAATTCGTGTCCGGATACCGCCGGTACAGGGTGCCGCGGCCGACGCCCGCGGCCTTCGCGATGTCGTCCATCGTCACCGTGCGTGGGTCCCGGGTGGCGAACAACTCGGCCGCGGCGGCGAGGACTTTGGCTCGGTTGCGGGCCGCGTCCGCGCGTTCCGGGGGAGCCGACCGGCCCGGACCGAGGCCGGCGAGCAGATCGGATCGGTGGTGCATGCCGTGACTGTAGCCGATCCCGCGATAAGTGGACAACGTGTCCGTATTGCGAGTACGGTGGGCCCGTCGCTAATCGGACAGTTTGTCCACTTAATTGGAGGTCGGACCATGAGCACTCTGTTGCACGTAGACGCCAGCGCCCGGCGGCGGTCGATCAGCCGGGAACTGAGCGGCGCCTTCGCCGACGCGTGGCGCGCGGGGCATCCGGATGGCGGCTACCACTACCGCGACCTCGCCGCCGAGCCGGTGCCCTTCATCGGCGAGGCGTGGACCGAGCTGTGTGACGCCGTGCTCGCCTTGCCGAGCACCGACCCGGCGCGGCTCGGGGCCTTGGTGCGCACCCCGGAGCAGGCCGCCGCGTGGAAGGTCGTCGAGCCGTTGCTCGCCGAGTTGCTCGCGGCCGATGTGATCCTGATCGGCACCCCGATGTACAACTACTCGATCCCGGCCTCGCTCAAAGCGTGGCTGGACCAGGTGACCTTTCCGCGAATGTCGCTGGGCCACCGTCGGTTCGTCGTGACGAGCGCGCGCGGCGGCGCTTACTCGCCCGGCGCCCCCAAAGCCGCCTACGACTATCAGGAGCGTTTCCTGCGCGACTTCTTCGCGGGCCATTTCGCCGTATCCGATACCGTTTTCGTGCAGGCGGAACTGGCGAATGCCCGTCAGGACCCGGCGCTGGCGCACCTGCGCGCCGAGCACGAGACGTCGTACGCGGGCGCTTTGGCCGCCGCCCGCGCTCTGGCCGGGGAGTACTGACATGAACTGGGTGGTTCTCGCCGCCGCCGGGCTCGTGGAGATCGTCTGGTCGCAGAGCATCAAACCGACCGAGAATTTCACCAGGCTCGTCCCCACCCTGGTCTGTTTCCTGCTCGGCGCGACCGCTGTCTATCTGCTGTCGCGCGCCATGCAGACGTTGCCGGTCGGCACCGCCTACGCGGTCTTCACCGGCATCGGCGCGCTCGGCGCGATCACCCTCGGCATCGTCGTCCACAAGGACCCGCTGGGCATCGGGCGCATGCTGGCGCTCGCGTTGATCCTCGGCGGCATCGTGCTGGCCAGGATCACGAACCCGGAGTAGGACCCTCGACCGCCCGGATTCGCTTGGGCGTGGGGCACTTACCGCAGACGCGCCCGCCGTGTTCGAGCCCCTGCGTCGCGGCGAACGCGATCGGTGAACCGGTGGGCCGGGGCGCGTCGGCCGGGGTAGGTTCGTCCTGAATCGTCAAACGATCATCGGCGAAAGGACCGTGATGCCCACACGTACCGCGCGTACTGCCTGGACCGGCACCCTGCAGGAGGGTTCGGGACAGGTCGAACTGGCCAGTTCGGGGGTCGGTAAGTACGACGTGTCGTTTCCCAAGCGTTCCGCCGAGGAGGCCGACGGCACCACCAGCCCGGAAGAACTGATCGCGGCCGCGCACTCGTCCTGCTACGCGATGGCGCTGTCGGCGCAGATCGGCAACGCGGGCGGCACCCCGGAGAGCCTGGACGTCGCCGCCGATGTGACCCTCGGCCCCGACCCGGCTGGCGGCTTCCGGATCACCGGGATCAAGCTGACCGTCCGCGGTCGCGTCTCGGGCATCGACGCGGACGCCTTCCAGGCCGCGGCCGAGGCCGCCAAGGCAGGCTGCCCGGTGAGCAAGGCCCTCGCCGGCGTCGACCACATCACCCTCGACGCGGCCCTCGCCTAGCGCGCCGGTGCCCCGCACCCGCCACGGGCGCGGGGCACGAAGCGTGCTCGGGGATCAGTGCTCGCGGAAGTAGCGGCGCGCGGGCCGGGTGTAGAGCGCCGGGATGGCGATCAGCACGGCAATGACGTGAACCGTGCGGAAGGCGGCGAGCAGCAGCGACGCGGGTGCGGCATCCCGTACGAGGTCACGCAGTTCGTTCGCGGACATGGCCGCTGCGAGCGGCTCGATGATCAACGACAACAGGCCGAAGACGCCGATGCCGACGGTGAGCAGCAGGCGGGCCCAGCGGTCGCCGCGAGTCATACGCACCGCGACGGCGAGCACCAGAAGGTAGATCGCCATGCGGAGGCCCAGCCCGTTCGTGACGCTCGCCAGGTCGGCTCGGGGGGACACGAAGGCCCGCGCGATCGCCTCGGCGACGCCCGCGACCAATGCCACGACCAGTGCGACGAACGCGACACGGACGGCGCGCGGTGGTCCAGCGGGGTAGACGCGCGGTGGCTTGGTTCGGACGGAAGAGGCAGTGCCGGTCATGGGACCGACACTGCCTCAATGCTGCTAAGCGCGAATCACTCCGCGGTAGCGGCCGCGACCGGTACCGGGGTATCGGTGCGTGTCGCGAACTCGCTGAGCGCCGCGAAACCGAGGGCCAGGCAGGCCCACAGGGTCGCGGTCTCGGCCAGCGACGCCACCCGGAACTGCCACAGCAGGGTGGCCGGGAAGTCCGCGCTCACCTCGTTCACCCCGGGCAGCAGGATGTAGCCGAGCGTGGTCACCAGGACGAACGCCGCGACGCCACCGATCAACCGGAACGTGGGAAGTCGCCCGCGCAGCGCGGTGAACACCGCCACCGCCGCGCCGACAGCCACGAGGCCCAGCACGACCGCCGCCACCCACAGCAGGGTGCGCTCATCGATGGTGTCCGGGTCGCCGACCGCCGGTGGGTTGGCCGGGTACTTGAAGAAGGGCACCGCGACGATCGCGGCCCAACCCGCCGCGCCGAGCGCCAGTGCGAGCCGTGGCCCGGTCAGCGCGGTGTGGCGCCGCGCGAAATGCGCGACCGATGCGTAGATGGCGCCGAGCGCGAGCCCGGCCAGCCCGAGCGCGAGAAATTGCCCGAACTTCTGGCCGCCACGGCTCACCAGCGGTTCTTCCTCGTCACCGTGGGAATGCCCACCCGGGGATTGGGCGTGCTCGCCGTGCGAGTGCGGCGATTCGGCTTGTTCGCCGTGCGCGTGTTCGGTGGCGGAGCCTGCTTCCTCGATGGCGATGGCGGCGTCCACCTTGGGTTCACCGACGAAGTAACCGACTGTGGCGGCCAGCAGTCCGGCGATCAGACCGGCCAGCAGGCCGCGCAGCAGCAGTGTTCGGAGCGAACCGATCAGTGGCACGGAAGCCCCAGCAGGTGGCGTCCGTCGTGCATCAACTCATGCAGGTACATCCCGCTGCGCGAGATGACGCCCTGGTCGAACCCGACCAGGTACAGCGTGAGCAGTGCGAGAAGAACGACACCGACCGTGACGAGCACGGTGGCCAGGGAATCGGTTGCCCGGCTGGGTGAATGCGCGATGGCCATTCGAGTCCTCCTTGGGATACGCGTCCCGTCGGGTGGTGGCGCGACGGTGCCGGTGTCTGGCTTTCCGGCACCGGACTCGGTGCGTGGAACACAGTGGCGCGACCGCTCCGGAATCTCACCGGAATTACCGCGTCACCCTCGCGTTTGTCCTTCGAACTGTGACACCCGCACGGCCCCGGCGTCAACCGGGTCCGGCACGGGCGTACCACGGCGTCGGGCGAGTCGCCGGGCAGGCGGGCCTGCCCGGCGGTAGGTCTCGGACTCAGTTCGCGGGCTTCGCGTCGACGTCGAGCACGACCTCGAACTCGAGCAGGGACGCACCCGTCGAGACCGGCTTCTGCCGCTCGCCCGCGTGCGCCTCGCGCGCGGGCCCGTCCCGCCAAGCCGCGAAGGATTCTTCCGAATCCCATTGGGTCACCACGAAATAGCGCTTCTCGCCGGCCACCGGACGCAGCAGCTGGAAGCCGAGGAAGCCGGGGGAATTCTCGACCGCGTGCGCGCGGTGGGCGAACCGCTTCTCCAGCTCGGGGCCCGCGCCCTCGGGAACCTCGATCGCGTTGATCTTCACAACAGCCATGCGTCCAAGCTAGCGGCTGCTGCCGAGCAGACGCTCGGTGACTCGTATTGTCGAGACGATGTTGTACGACGAAGGCGGAGCAGGCGCGCCGATCCTGCTGCTGCACGGACTGATGGGCAGCGCGCGCACCTGGCGCGATCAGCTGGGCTGGCTGCGCGAACACGGCCACGTCTACACCTTCGACGCCGCCGGGCACGGCAGGCCCGCACCCGAGCGACTGACGACCGAGGCTTTCGTGGCCGACCTCGCCGCGAGCACCGCCGGGATCGCCGAGCCGATGGTGGTGATCGGTCATTCGATGGGCGCGCTGCACGGCTGGGTGTTCGCCGCGACCCACCCCGAGCGGGTCCGGGCGCTGGTGATCGAGGACATCGCGCCGGACTTCACCGGCCGCACCGCCGCGCACTGGGCGGCCATGATCGAGGCTTGGCCGCAACCGTTTCCCGACGACGAGGCGGTGCTGTCCTTCTTCGGACCGGTCGCCGGGCGGTACTTCCTGAATTCGTTCGAGCGCGGGCCGGAGGGATACCGGCTGCACGGTTCGGTCACCACCTTCCGCGATATCTCCGAGGAGTGGGGAACGCGCGACTTCTGGCGGCAATGGCATGCGGTGCGAGTCCCCGCCCTGCTGCTGGAAGGCGAGCACAGCATCACCCCGCCTGGGCAGATGCGGCAGATGGCCGCCGCCCATCCGGACGCCGACTACGTCCTCGTCCCCGGCGCGGGCCACCTCGTGCACGATGACCAACCGGAGCGTTATCGAGCCGAAGTCGAGCGCTTCTTGCGCCGGGTATCGGGCAGTTAGGAACTTCGGCGCTTCCGTCGCGCGGCCCGATGTCGGTTCAGCTGATCGCCCCGGGGTGCCCGCCCTCGCCCGCCAAGGCGAACAAACCATCGGGTGTCTGCTCGATCAGACCGTCCACCAGCAGCGAATCCAGAGCGCGGTCGCGCTGGCCCGGATCGCGGGTCCACGCCAAATCCAGGCGCACCCGTTCCACCGGACCGCTGGCGTGCCGCAAAACGTCGAGCAGGCGACCGCGCGCTTGCCGGTCGGTGCCCTCGTACTTCTGAGCGCGGCGGACCACATCGCTCACCGGACGGCCCGCCGCGACCCAGGCGCAGCTCGGCAACGGGCAGCGCGAGCAGTCGGGCGTGCGGGCAGTGCACACGGTCGCGCCGAGCTCCATCAGGGCGGCGGAGAACACCGCGGCGCGATCGACCTGGAGCGGCAGCAGCGCCTCGGTTTCGGGGAGGTCCCGCGACGACGGATTGCCCGCTTCCGCGCGCCCGTGCACCGCCCTGGCAACCACCCGGCGGACATTGGTGTCCACCACCGGAACACGCTGACCGTAGGCGAAACAGGCGACGGCGCGCGCGGTGTAGGCACCGATACCGGGCAGCCCGAGCAGCACCTCCACGTCGGCAGGCACCTCGTCACCGTGCTCGGCCGCCAATACCCGGGCGCACTCGTGCAGCCGCAGCGCGCGGCGCGGATAGCCGAGCTTGCCCCAGGCGCGCAGCACTTCCGCCTGCGACGAGGCGGCCATCGCCGAGGGCACCGGCCAGCGCGCCACCCACTCCCGCCAGATCGGTTCCACCCGCGCGACCGGCGTTTGCTGCAGCATGATCTCGCTCATCAGAATCTGCCACGCGGTGACGCCGGCGCGGCGCCACGGCAGATCGCGCGCGGTCGCTCCGTACCAGTCCAGCAACGTGTCCGCGTCGATGCCATTCGGTGCGCCGTTCCGCACTGTCCTCACTGTCCCCGTCCTACGGCCGCCAGGCGGTATTTGCCCACCCGTAACCGACCTAACTCGCTGGTAGCGCAACCGTCCTGCACAATGGTCGGTATGCCGGATTCCAACCCGATCAGTGCCTGGAAGTCCCTGCGTGAAGGCAACGACCGCTTCGTCAGTGGTGCGCTGCTGCATCCTAGCCAGGGTGCCGCGGACCGGGCCAAACTTGTCAGTGGCCAGCATCCGCACGCGATCTTGTTCGGTTGCGGTGACTCACGGGTCGCCGCCGAATTGATCTTCGACCAAGGTCTCGGCGACATGTTCGTGGTACGCACCGCGGGCCATGTGGTCGACAGCTCGGTGCTCGGTTCGATCGAGTACGGGGTGCAGGTGCTCAACGTGCCGCTCATCGTAGTGCTGGGGCACGACAGCTGCGGAGCCGTGAAGGCGACCATCGACGCGCTCGACGGCGGCGAGGTCCCCGGCGGGTTCATCCGCAGCGTGGTCGAGCGGGTCACCCCGTCCATCCTGGTCGGACGCCGCGAAGGACTGTCCACCGTCGACGAGATCGAGGCCAGGCACGTGGTGGAGACCAGCCGCCTGCTCATGCAGCGGTCGATGATCATCTCGCAGGCGGTCGCGACCGGCGCGTGCGCCATCGCCTCCGTGACCTACAAGCTGGCCGAGGGCAAAGTGCAGCTGCACCGGGTCGTCGGCAACATCGGCGAGGAGGCCTGAGGCCGCGATCGGCCCAGCGTGCCGGCGGAATGTACTCGCCGCCCGCGGGTGCGGGCGGCCGACACGCCGTGCCCCTGAGACGATGCGCCCGACGATGCCCTTACCGTTGAGGCGTGCTGGAACCGAATGGACCGCTGCCACCGGAGATCTACTGGCGTCGACGCGTGTTCGCCATCGGAATCCTGGTGGTCGCCCTGGCGCTGGTGATCTGGGTCGTGCTCGCCGTCGCGCGCGGCGGCGACTCACCCGGTGACGCCCGCACCGCCGGGTCCAGCACGGTCACGGCGAAGCCCGCCGACGCCGCGGCCAAGCCGTCGGGCGAGTCCGGCGCGCCGAAGACCTCCGCGGCGGCGAGCAGCGCCGCGGCGGGGCCATGCCCGGACCAGTCGCTGGCGATCAAGGTGACCGTCGAGCAGCCCACCTACAAGACGGGCGAGCAGCCGGTGTTCGGAATCGTCATCACCAACATCTCGGCGGTGCCGTGCACCCGCGACATGGGCTCCGGCCTGCAACAGGTTTCGGTGCACACGCTCGACGGCCAGCGGCGCCTGTGGTCGAGCACCGACTGCTATCCGGACGGGCAGCCCGACGTCCGCACGATGAGCCGCGGTGAACAGGCGGCGTTCACGGTGACCTGGTCGGGCACCACGTCCCAGCCCAACTGCGCGGGCGAACGCGTCCAGGTTCCCCCGGGGGCGTACAGCGTTGTGGCGCAACTCGGTTCGGTACGCAGCATGGCGGAGCCGTTCAACATCGCTTGACGAGGAGCGGTCAGCTGGCGGCTTCTTCGGGTGCGGCGCGTAGTTTGCGCAGGCCGGCTATGCGGATGGCGGAGCGGAGGTCGGTGACCTCGTAGATCTTCATGGTGCTCCGCACCGGCGCGAGGCCGGGCGGCACCAGGGCGGTGGTGAAACCGAGCCGTTCGGCTTCGGCCAGCCGCCGGTTGAGGCCGGTCACTTTACGGACCTCGCCCGCGAGCCCGACCTCGCCGAGGATCACCCAGCCCGGCGGGATCGGAACGTCGGACTCGGCACTGGCGATGGCGAGCGCGATGGCCAGGTCGGCGGACGGCTCGACCAGCCGCATGCCGCCGACCGTCGCGGCGTAGACGTCGCTCTTGCCGAGAAACACCCGGCCCCGGCTCTGCAGGACGGCCAGCACCATGGCGACCCGGTTGTAGTCCAGGCCGCTCACCGCGCGGCGCGGCTGCGGGATCTCGGTCTTCACGGTCAGGCCCTGCACCTCGCCGACCAGCGGACGCTTGCCGTCCATCGCGACGGTCACCGCGGTGCCCGGCACGGAATCCGTCCGATGGTGCAGGAACAGTCCGGACGGGTCGTCGACGCAGGCGATGCCGTCCTCGTGCAACTCGAAGCAGCCCACCTCGTCGGCGCTGCCGAAGCGGTTCTTGATGCCGCGCACCATGCGCAGTGTGGAGTTCTTGTCGCCTTCGAACTGCAGGACCACGTCGACCAAGTGCTCGAGCGTGCGCGGGCCCGCGACATTGCCGTCTTTGGTGACGTGCCCGACCAGCAGCACCGCGATCCCGCTCGCCTTGGCCAGCGAGGTCAGCGCGGCGGTCACCTCGCGGACCTGGGTGACGCCGCCGATCACGCCGTCCACCTCCGGCGCGAGCATCGTCTGCACCGAGTCGACCACCAGCAGCGTCGGGCGCACCTGCTCGACATGCCCGAGCACGATCGACAGGTCCGATTCCGCGGCCAGATAGACCCGGTCGTGCACCGCGCCGGTGCGGTCGGCCCGCAACCGGACCTGCCCCGCCGACTCCTCGGCGGTGACGTACAGCGACTTCTCCTCGCGCTGGGCCGCCCAGCGATGCGCCACCTCGAGCAGCAGCGTCGACTTGCCCACCCCCGGCTCGCCGGACAGCAACACCACCGATCCGGGCACCACCCCGCCGCCGAGCACCCGGTCCAGCTCGCTGACGCCGGTCGGCCGCGCTTTGGTGACCTTGGAATCGATCTGCGAGATCGGCGCGGCCGCAGTACTGGGCAACATCGCCTTCCGCCCCGGAGCCCCGACCGCCCCCGCCCCTGCCACTATCTCGTCGACGGTGCCCCAGGCCCCGCACTCAGGACACTTGCCCACCCACTTGGCGACTTCGTGCGAACAGGCGGAGCACCGAAAGGTCGGCTTGGTCTTTGCCACACGGGCACCATACGCACCAACCCCGACAGTGTTGGATTTGCCGCGACTGCGTCGCGGCGTGTTCGCGGCCCTCTTGTGGCTCGCGTTTGCGCGACCGCCGCTTGCTCCTTCGTCACCTACGCGACGGCCGCGCAAACGCGAGCCGGGCCGCGAACGGCGGATGCTCGGTCTCGCTTCGCTCGGAAGACGGGGTCGGGGTGAGCTGGGTGCGTCGGTAGCGAAGCGAACTACAAACGGGTGCGCGGGTTAGCTCGTCGAGCCCTGATTGGCGCAAGTCTTACGAGCGCCGTTCGCGGACCGGTTCGTGTCCGGGTGGGCGAAGCGCATGCGACGCAGTCGCGAGTCTCGCCCGCCCGGACACGAACCATCGAGGGGCCGCGAACCCGCCGCGCCGTAGGCGCGGCAAATCGGATACAGCTCAGTGGCCGCCGGAGTGCTCAGCTTCGGCCGGGCCGGACTTGTCGGACTCGTGGCGCTCGGTGTGCTGGCCCGCGTCGACCGGGACCTGGACCTGGACGGTGCCGTTCTGCTTGAAGTTGAACGAGACGTTGTAGGTCAGGCCGGGGGTGACGTCCCTGGTGAGGCCGGTGATCTCGATCAGGATCGGATTGGCTTCCGGGTCCTCGGAGGCGGCCGGGGAGCCGTGCTCGCCCGCGCCGTGCGAGTCGGCGGTGGTGGTCGGCGCGGCGGAACGGGGCGCGGAGGTGGGCGCGGTGGCGCTCGTGGTCGGCGCGGCGCTGGTCGTGGTGGACGCGGCTTCGCGCTTGACCGGGTGATCGGCCGCGACGACGGTCTGCTGCGGGGCGAGCTCGACGACGGACTTGCCGGAGGCCGGGGTGATCTTGACGGTGCCGAGGTCGGTGGTGATGCTGGTCAGCTCATCGCGGACGGACTCGCCGTTGTTGACGATGGACAACGCGATGAGCGCCTTGCCGCCTTTGGCGTTGTTGTACGCGGTGCCCTCGGTGGGGTACACGATGTGCACGTTGCGCAGCGCGATGCGGCCGACGTCGGCGTGGTTGCCGTTCACGGCGGCGACCTGCTCCGCGGTCTGCGAGATCTGGCCCGCGCCGCAGCCGGACAGCGCGATCGCCGCTCCGGCGGCGAGTGCGGCAACCGTCACCATGCGACGTCGCGCCCCCTTCGGGGCGGTCACAGCTTTCAGGGCAGTCACGGGTTGTCCCTCCATGTCGACCGGGCTCTGGCTCCGCGCGGGAGCGTAGTAACTAGGCAGCGTAGTAGTTCCCTCGGCGGACCGGGCGCGGGGGCCGTGTGGAACGCGGACGCGGCATCGCGCTGCGAATGCGCGGTGTGCGGCGGGCCACAGGACATCCGCGCCGACACTCGGCATGTCGATAACGGTTCGATCGAGCTTCGGAGGTTGCCGCGAAGGTGCCGGCGCGCGGGAGGCGAGCGGCGCGGAACGAGCCCGAAGATAACCCCTTCTGGCACAACGTAATGCACACCGCCTGGCATCTGTCAAGCCCCACGGTAGCCTCGTTGTGGCCCTGACCTGCACAGTTGATCGCGCCGTTATCGAGTCGCATGTTAAACTGTGAACATCGAAAGGGGCACGGGACACATGATTTTTAAGGTCGGAGACACCGTCGTTTACCCCCACCACGGAGCGGCGCTGATCGAAGCAATCGAGACTCGCACCATCAAGGGTGAGCAAAAAGAGTATCTGGTCCTGAAGGTCGCCCAAGGCGATCTCACTGTTCGGGTTCCCGCGGAGAACGCCGAATACGTCGGCGTGCGTGACGTCGTGGGTCAGGAGGGTCTCGATCGGGTCTTCCAGGTGCTTCGCGCGCCGCATACGGAGGAGCCGACCAACTGGTCCCGCCGCTACAAGGCCAACCTCGAGAAGCTCGCCTCCGGCGATGTGAACAAGGTGGCCGAGGTCGTTCGCGATCTGTGGCGCCGGGAACAGGACCGCGGCCTGTCCGCGGGCGAGAAGCGCATGCTCGCCAAGGCACGGCAGATTCTTGTCGGTGAGCTCGCGCTGGCCGAAGGCACCGATGACGGCAAGGCCGAGACCCTGCTCGATGAGGTCCTCGCAGCGGCTTCCTGACCGTGAACAAACCTGACAACGGTGTCCGTTCCACCGACGGACCCGTCGTTGCTCTGGTGCCTGCCGCCGGCCGTGGCGTGCGTCTGGGTGAATCCACACCCAAGGCGTTCGTCCCGGTCGGCGGCACGCCCATGGTCCGGCTCGCCGTCGAAGGCTTGATCGCCTCCGGCGCGGTCGACCGGATCATCGTGATGGTTCCCACCGAACTCGTCGACAGCGCCGTTGCCCTGCTGCCGCCCACGAGTTCGGTTCAGGTGGTCGTCGGCGGCGCCGAACGCATCGACTCGGTGCGGGCGGGTATCGCCGCGGCGCCCGACGCCGCCTTCTTCCTGGTGCACGACGCCGCCCGAGCCCTCACGCCGCCCGAACTCATCGCGCGGGTCGCGGCGGAATTGCGCGCGGGCCGGCCCGCGGTGATTCCCGGGCTCCCGGTGGCCGACACCATCAAGTCCGTCGACGCGGTCGGCGCGGTGACCGGTACCCCCGATCGCGCGTGTTTGCGCGCCATCCAGACGCCGCAGGGCTTCGCGGCCGATCTCCTCCGCTCTGCCTACGCGCCCGAGGGCATCCAGGCCACCGACGACGCGGGGCTGGTGGAGCGACTCGGCGTCGCGGTCCACACCATCCCCGGCGATCCGCTGGCTTTCAAGATCACCACTCCGCTCGACCTCCGGCTCGCGGGCGCGGTGCTCGACGGCGCGAGCCTCGGACCGGTGGTGGCGCCGTGAGCATGCGCGTCGGCATCGGCAGTGACGTCCATCCGATCGAAGCGGGCCGGCCCTGCTGGATGGCCGGTCTGCTGTTCGACGGCGACGACGGCTGCGCCGGTCACTCGGACGGCGACGTCGCCGCGCACGCGCTGTGCGACGCGCTGCTGTCCGCGGCGGGCCTCGGCGATGTCGGCGCGGTCTTCGGCACCGGACGCCCGGAATGGGCGGGTGTCTCCGGCGCGGCCATGCTGAAGGAAGTCCGCAGGTTACTGAACGAAGCGGGCTTCGAAGTGGTCAACGCCGCGGTGCAGGTCATCGGCAACCGGCCCAAGATCGGGCCTCGGCGCGCCGAGGCGCAACAGGTGCTCGGCGAGCTGCTCGACGCGCCGGTCTCGGTGTCCGGCACGACTACCGACGGGCTCGGCCTGACCGGTCGGGGTGAGGGCGTCGCCGCCGTGGCGACGGCCCTGCTGCAAGCCTGTCGTTGATCCAGCTCCGACGGACCCGAGCCGGTCCGTGAACGACCTTATACACCAGCTAGGATCGACTGCCGTGACGCTGCGCCTCTTTGACACCGACACGCGGACCGTGCGCGATTTCGCGCCCTTGGTCCCCGGCCGTGCTTCGGTGTATCTCTGTGGCGCCACCGTGCAGGGCGAGCCGCACATCGGCCACGTGCGTAGCGGAGTCGCGTTCGACGTGCTGCGACGCTGGCTGCTCGCGCACGATATCGACGTCTTCTTCATCCGCAACGTCACCGATATCGAGGACAAGATCCTGATCAAGGCCGCCGAGGCGGGCAGGCCGTGGTGGGAGTGGGCCGCCACGCACGAGCGCGCCTTCGATCGCGCCTACGAACAGCTCGGTGTGCTGCCGCCGTCCGCGGAGCCGCGCGCCACCGGCCACATCACCCAGATGGTCGAGATGATGCAGCGGCTGATCGAGCGCGGTCACGCCTACGCCTCGGCGGGCAACGTGTACTTCGACGTGGTCAGCTATCCGGATTACGGCAAGCTGTCCGGCCACCGGCTCGACGACGTGCATCAGGGGGAGAGCGCGGGCGAGGGCAAACGCGACCCGCGCGACTTCACCCTGTGGAAAGCGGCCAAGCCGGGCGAGCCCACCTGGCCGTCGCCGTGGGGTCCTGGCCGCCCGGGGTGGCACCTGGAGTGCTCCGCGATGGCCGAGTTCTATCTCGGTTCGGAGTTCGACATCCATTGCGGCGGTATGGATCTGGTGTTCCCGCACCACGAGAACGAGATCGCCCAGTCGAAGGGAGCCGGGGACGGCTTCGCCAGGTACTGGCTGCACAACGGCTGGGTGACCATGGGCGGCGAGAAGATGTCCAAGTCGCTGGGCAACGTGCTGTCCGTGCCGAACGTGCTCAAGCAGGTCCGTGCCGTCGAATTGCGGTTCTACCTCGGTAGCGCGCATTACCGCTCGATGCTGGAGTACTCGGACAAGGCGCTGCACGACGCGGCGCAGTCCTACCAGCGCATCGAGGCGTTCGTGAACCGGGTGGTGGACCGGGCCGGTGCTATTCCGGTGGGTAAGTGGACCGACGCGTTCGCCGCCGCCCTCGACGACGATCTCGCGGTGCCGAAGGCGCTGGCGGAGATCCACCGCGCGGTGCATGACGGCAACAAGGCGTTGGAGGCAGGCGCGATCGACTCGGCGCGCGACTTGGCGAGCCAGGTGCGCGCCATGCTCGCCGTTCTCGGCGTCGACCCGCTGGACCCGCATTGGTACACGCCGAGCGATTCCTCCGCCGCGCTCAGCGCTCTCGACGTGCTGGTGCGGGCGGAACTCGACCGCCGCCAGGAAGCGCGCGCCGCGAAGGACTGGGCGACCGCCGACGCCGTGCGCGATCGCCTGCAGTCGGCGGGTATCGAGGTCACCGACACCGCCAACGGCCCCGAATGGGCGCTCGGCGCATCGCAAACCGGAAAGGCCCAGTGATGGCAGGCAATTCGCAGCGCCGAGGTGCGGTGCGCAAGAGCGGCACCAAGAAGGGTGCCGTGGTCGGGTCCGGCGGCAAACGCAGGCGCGGATTGGAAGGGCGTGGCGCCACCCCGCCCGCCGAGATGCGGACCAAGCATCCCGCCGCCAAGCGCGCGGCCGCGAAAGCCAAAGCGGCGCAAGCGCGCTCGACCGCGCGCGGCGGGGCGGCCCGGCCCGCCGGACGCAAGACCGACGACGGTCCGGAACTGGTGCTCGGACGCAATCCGGTGGTCGAGTGCCTGCGCGCGGGCGTGCCCGCGACGGCGCTCTACGTCGCGGTCGGCACCGAGAACGACGACCGGTTGACCGAGAGCGTGCGGCTCGCCGCCGACACCGGCATCTCCATCCTGGAGGTGCCGCGCACCGATCTGGACCGGTTGAGCGCCAATGGTCTGCATCAGGGCGTCGCCCTCCAGGTGCCGCCGTATCGCTACGCCCACCCTGACGACCTGCTCGACCGGGCGCGCGGATCCGCGCAGCCCGCTTTGCTGGTCGCGCTGGACAACATCTCCGACCCCCGCAACCTGGGCGCTGTGGTGCGGTCCGTGGCGGCCTTCGGTGGCCACGGCGTCCTGATCCCGCAGCGGCGCAGCGCGAGCGTCACCGCGGTGGCCTGGCGCACCAGCGCGGGCGCCGCCGCTCGGCTTCCGGTCGCCCGCGCGACGAATCTCACACGGACGCTGAAGGATTGGGCCGCTCAGGGCGTTCAGATCGTCGGCTTGGACGCCGGGGGCAACACTTCGCTGGACGATTTCGACGGCCGCGAGCCGACCGTGATCGTGGTCGGTTCGGAGGGCAAGGGCCTGTCCCGCCTGGTCCGTGAGTCCTGTGACGCGATTCTGTCGATTCCGATGGCGGGTCCGGTGGAATCGCTGAACGCGTCGGTCGCCGCAGGCGTGGTGCTCTCCGAAGTCGCCCGCCAGCGCCGCGCCTGAGCGCCGTTTCCGCCTCGTACGCCTAAAAACCCGGAGAGGCGGCCCCGCCCAGTAGAATTCGGCTGGTGGTGATACCCAATCAGCCCATCGGTACTCCGGTCGAGCATCCGAACGCGACGGCGGTGTTGTTTCTCGGCGCGGCGAGCGTCCTTTGCTGCGGGGTGCTCGGGCCGGTGGCGTGGGCGCTGGGACGGCGCGCACTCGACCAGATCGAGGAATCCGGCGGCGCGTACGGTGGCCGGGCCCAGGTGCTGGTGGGCTACGTCCTCGGCGTCATCGGCACCGTCCTGATGATCATCTTCGCGGTGCTGTTCCTGCTCATCCTGATCGGCGGTAATGCTTGAGCGAGGCCGCGGGGCCACGCCGTGGGCCGACAGGGTCTAGTCCAGACTCGGCCGTTCGCGCTCCTCGGCGTCCCAGGCGGGCCATTCCGAGCTGACGCTGCCCGACCAGCTGGGCTGCCTGCGATCCCGGAACGCGGCCATGGCCTCGCCGCCGTCGACGCTCTTGGACGCGTGCTGGTTGAGTTCGGTTTCCAATTGGCCGACCACGGCGGGGCTCATCCCGAGCCCTTCCCAGAGCAGCCGCTTGGACAGTGCCACCGGTAGCGGCGCCGAGCCGTTCGCGATGTCGTGCGCGACGGCCAGCGCGGTGGGTAGCACCTCGCCCGCGGGTAGCGAGCTGTTGGCCAGCCCCATCGCCTTCGCCTCGTCACCGTCGAACGTGCGGCCGGTCAGCATGATGTCGGCGGCGTTGGCCATGCCGACGAGCCTGGGTAGCGTCCAGTGCGCGTAGCCGTCGGCGAGGACGCCGCGACGCACCTGGTTCAGCCCGTACACCGCGTCGCGGGCCAGGTAGCGCAGGTCGCACTGCAGGGCCAGGGCCAGGCCGATGCCGACCGCGTGGCCGTTCACGGCCGCGATTACCGGCTTGCGCACCCGCCACGGTGGCGGATCGATGGTGGCGCTGACCTCGCCCACCCGGTTGGACAGGTCCGCGCCCGCGCAGAACGCGGGCGGGGTGCCGGTGACGACCACGGCACGGATGGCGTCTTCCGAATCGCAGCGCTGCAACGCGGCGCCCAATTCGGCCGCCATCGTGGGGGTGAAGGCGTTCTGCTGGGCGGGACGGTTGAGCGTGAGCACGGCGACGCCTCGCGAGACATCGACGTGCAGTTCCGAACTCATGCCACAGGATGTTAGCCGACGGACGCGCACCTGACCCGGGGCCGAAAGTCCTCCGCTATCCGCGCAGCACCTTCCGCCCGATGGCGTACTTGTGCACCTCGGTCGGCCCGTCGTAGAGGCGGAACGCGCGCATGTCCCGGAAGATCATCTCGACGACCGTCTCGTCGCTGATGCCGATGCCGCCGAGCACCTGCACGCACCGGTCGGCGACCTTGAACAGTTCCTCGGACACGAACGACTTGGCGATCGAACTCTCGTGCCGCGCCTTCTCGCCGTTGTCCATCAGCCAGCACGCGTGCCAGATGGTCAGCCTGCACTGGTGCAGGGCGATCTCGTTGTCGGCGAGCATGAACGACACGCCCTCGTGCTCGCCGATCGGTTTGCCGAACGCGGTGCGGGTGCGGGCGTGCTCGATCGCGATGCTCTGGGCGCGTTCGGCGGCGCCGAGCCAGCGCATGCAGTGGGTGAGGCGGGCCGGGGCGAGCCGGAGCTGGGCGTAGCGCAGCGCCTGGCCCGCCTCGCCGAGCAGCGCCTCTCGCGGCAGCACCAGATCGTCGAAGCGGACCACGCCGTGCCCGGCGACGTAGTTGCGGTCCATCGTGTTCATCGTGCGCTCGATGACGATGCCGGGCTGGCCGCCGTCGGCCAGGAACAGCGTGGGGCCCTCGGGCAAGTGCGAGTTGGCGGCAAGGCGCGCCATGATGATCCAGGTCTTCGCGCCGTTCGCGCCGGTGATCAGCCATTTGCGGCCGTTGATGGTGAAGTTCTCGCCGTCGAAGGTCGCGGTGGTGGCGAGTTGGGCCGGGTCGGAGCCGGCGCCGTCGGGCTCGGTCATGGCGAAGACCGAGCGTTGGTGGCCCGCGACCACGGGGGCCAGATAGCGCTGGACCTGGTCGGGGTCGGCCACCTTGGACAGCAGGAACATGTTGCCCTCGTCGGGCGCCGCGCAGTTCATCGCGACCGGGCCGAGTGTGGACCAGCCCGCCGCCTCGTAGATCACCGCCTGCTCGATGTGGGTCAGGCCGCGCCCGCCGAGCGACTCCGGCGCCTGCACGGTGAGCAGTTTCTCGGCGCGGGCGAGTTCGACGAGTTCCTGCCGCAGCTCGTCGGTGGGGCCGTGCGCGGTCAGGCGCGGATCCCGCTCGTAAGGGACGATCTTGTCGATGACGAATCGGCGTACTCGGTCGCGTTCGGCGGCGAGGTCGGCGGGAATCGCGAAGTCGATCATCGTTGGTCACCATTCGTTCGGGGGGCGCGACGTGTCGAGCATACGAAAGTATCCGGTACCGACTGAAGGCGGCTGCCATCAATGGTGTGTCGCTTCCTGGTATGCGTCCTGAGCTGCGTCGACAATGGCTGACTGCGGCCTCGGCATAGCCGGAGACGGTGCCGAGAACCGCACCGATCGCGCGGGCATCCCCTGAACGGCCTCCGCGGCCGAGCTCGAGGTCGGTGCGCCGAGATGACGAAGGCGGGACAGCGACGAACCTGCGGCGACGTGTGGCCGAGGGCGTGCGACGACCTTCATGGCGACGCTCCGTAGCAGGCGGCGATTGCGGCGGCGCGGTCGCGCAGGGAAGTGCGCAACCACTCCGGGGAGAGGGCTTCCGCGTCCGCGGCGAGCTGCCACAGCGCCCATTCGGCATGCCGGGAATCCTGGAAGGTCACCTCCAGCCGCAGCCGGCCGTCGGCGTCGGCTTCTTCGGCGCGGACGGTGAGTGCGGTGCTCACCAGGTCGTCCCGCCGGGCCGGGTCCACCCGCACCAGCACGGTGACTTGGTCGCCGCCCATCCGGAACCGCGTGCTCCGTTCCTGCCAGGCCCGGTCCAGATCGACCCGGTCCGGGCGCTGTGCGGGTTCGGGAAGTTCCTCGGCGGCCAGCACACGCGACAACCGGTAGGTGCGGTCCGCGCCGGACCTCGTGGCCAGCAAGTATCCCTGGCCGCGCGCGGTGACCAAGCCGATCGGGTCCACCGTGCGCCACGCCGGGGTCTGGTCCACAGCCGCGTAATGGATGCGCAGCTTGTGCCCGGCGAACACCGCTCGCCGGATCTCGGTCACTACGGCGTCGGGCACCTCCTCGGCGGCCAGCCGCCGTGAGAGGAGGTCGGTTTCCGGGTCGATGAGCAGTCGCTGTGCCGCGTCGCTCGCGGTGGCCCGATAACTTTCCGGCAGCGCGTCGACCACCTTGAGCATGGCCGAAGCGAGCGCCGAGCCCAGGCCGAATATTTGCGCGCCGCGCCGAGTTCCGGCGACGAGCAGGGCGAGCGCCTCGTCGTGGTTCAGACCGGTGAGTTCGGTCTGGAACCCCGGTAACAACGCGAAACCGCCGTGCCGCCCGCGCTCGGCGTAGACCGGGACGCCGGCCGCGGACAGGGCTTCGATGTCGCGCAGCACCGTGCGGGTGGATACCTCCAGCTCGCGGGCGAGCGCGTCCGCGGTCAACCGACCGCGCTGACGCAGCAGCAGCACCAGCGAGACCAATCGGTCGGCGCGCATCCGGAAAACCTACCGGAATACACGACGGAGGATGTCGTGATTTGTTGGGAGGCTCATCTGCGTAGGAATTCTCGATGGATTGATGGGAGCTGATGTGGGAGTGCAACGAACGGCGGTCAACCCGGTGACGTGGGCGGCGGAGCTGGGTTTCAACCAGGGTGAGCTGGTCTCCGGGCACACCCGGACCCTGTACTGCTCCGGGCAGACCGCGATGAGCGGCGACGGCAAGCCCCAGCATGACGGGGACATGGCGGCGCAGTTGGCGCTGAGCCTCGACAACTTGGAGGCCGTGCTCGGCGAGGCCGGTATGTCTCTCGCGAACCTCGTTCGCCTGAACGTCTACACCACCGACGTCGACCTGCTGTTCCCGCACTACGGTGTGCTGGCGTCGCGGTTGGGCGCCGCTGGGGTGGCACCGGCCACCACGATGCTCGGCGTCACACGCCTGGCTGTCCCGGGCCAGATGGTCGAGCTCGAGGGCACCGCCGTCGCGTGATGCGGCGCCGCTCCTCGTGCCCGTTGAACCGGCACGAGGAGCGGAAAGTGGTGATTCGCCCGTCTCAGCGGCTCTGGAGCGCGTGCCGACCATCCGGGGGACGGCGAGTCCCGCGAGGCATGCGACCGGCACGACGCCGGCAGCGGTAGGCCGGACCGGTGACCCGTGGCTCAGCGGGCGCGGGCGAGTCGGCGGTTACGGGTGCCGAGCACGCGGCACGCGAGGTAGATCAGGAACGAGATGGTGGTGACGAAGGTCGAGACCGGGACGCCCGGCGCGAGCGACAGCAGAATGCCGCCCACGGCGGCGACTTCCGCGAACACCACGGCGAGCATCGTCGCGCGGATCGGGTCCGCGGTGAGCTGGGCGGCCGCGGCGGCCGGGGTGATCAGCAGGGCCAGGACCAGCAGCGCGCCGACGATCTGCACGCCGAACGCCGCGGTGATGCCGAGCAGCACGGCGAACACGATGGACAGCGCGCGCACCGGAACACCGCGCGCCACCGCCACCTCCGGGTCGGAGCTGGCGAACAGCAGCGGCCGGTAGACGAACGCGAGCACGGCGATCACCCCGGCGGTGCAAACGGCGAGCAGGCCGAGACCGTTGTTGCCCACGCTGACCACCTGGCCGGTCAGCAGCGAGAATTTCGATCCCGCGCGATCGGGCCCCAGCCACAGGAACAGCACCGAGAGACCCAGGCCGAACGAGAGCACCACCGCGATCACCGAATCGCGTTCGCGCGCGCGGGTCCCGAGCAGGCCGAACAACACCGCGGCGACCACCGACCCCGCGATGGCGCCCAGACCTACCCCCACCCCCGCCAGCAGCGCGGCGGCGGCGCCGGTCAGCGACAGCTCGCTGGTGCCGTGCACGGCGAACGACATCTGCCTGCTGATGATGAGCGGACCGATCACTCCCGACAGCAGCCCGAGCAGCGCCGCGGCGAGCAGTGCCTGCTGGACGAAGCCGTAGGACAGCAGGTTCGCGGTGGTGCCGAAGTCGAGCATCTTGCCGAGGACGCCGGAGAGCTTGTCGGTCACGACCGCGCTCCGCTCTGTTCGGGATCCGCGGGCCGGGCTGGACGGCCGCCTTTGCCCTCCGGAGAGTCCGCCGAAGCCTGAGATGCCGACGGCGCGCCGTTGCCGTGTAACGAGCCGATCGCCCCGTCAGCCGCCACCGCGATGGCCAGGCTCGGCGGCGACGCGTCGCCTGCCGCTCCGGTGCTCGCCGACCGGCCCGAGTTCGCGCGGTCGGCGGTGGTTGGAACCGCCGGTGTTCGGGTGCCGTTGGCCGCCGGGCGGGTTGCGTGGTCGGTTCGTGCGCTGGTCTGGAGATCGGCCGAAGTTGCGGGGGCGGTTGTTTCGTCGTCGGTCGACGATCCGCCTGGAATCGGGCGGGCGGACGCGCGGGCCGTAGCCGTTTGGTCGCCCGGGACGGCGCCGCTGGTTACCGAGTGGGTTGTGGACAGGCCGCCCCGCGCGCTGGTTCCGGAGTCGGCCGGTATCGCGGGGGCAGCGTCGGTGATTGCCGGGGTCTGTGTGGTGGGAATCGGCTCTGCTGCGGATGCCCCCGTCGCGGCATCGTCCGCCGGTGCCGAGGCGGAGGCCGAGTCGCCGTGTGGGAATTCGTCGCCGGCCGGGCCGTGACAGTGACCGCCTGCGGTGCCCAGCGCGTCCATGGTGTCGCCGGTGCCGACGACCACCAGACGCCCGCGCACCCGCAGGACGTCCACCTGGGTGCGGTACAGCTCCGACAGCACCGCCGAGGTCATCACCTGCTCGGGCGTCCCGATCCGGAACCTGCCGTCGACCAGGTAGAGCACCCGATCCACCAGCGGCAGAATCGGGTTGATCTCGTGCGTTACGAACAACACCGCCGTGTCGTGGGTGCGCCTGCGGCGATCGATCAGTTCGGCCACCAGTCGCTGATTCGCCAGATCCAGGCTGAGCAACGGTTCGTCGCACAGCAGCACCTTCGGATCGCCGACCAGCGCCTGCGCCACCCGCAGGCGCTGTTGCTCGCCGCCGGACATCGATTCCAGCGGCGCGTGGGCGAAGTGCTCCGCTCCGACGTCGGCGATGGCCGCGGCCACCTTGCGCTTGCGCTCGGCGCGGGAGCGCAAGCCGAGCCCCCAGCGATGCCCGTCGACACCGAGCCCGACGAGGTCGACGCCGCGCAACTGCACCCCGGCGTCGATCGTCTTCTGTTGCGGCACATAACCGATGTCGTGATTGCCCGCGCGCGCGGGAGAGCCCGCGATCCGCGCCGTGCCGGAACTCAAACCGACTTGACCGAGCAGCACCTTCAGCAGCGAGGTCTTGCCCGACCCGTTCGGGCCGAGTATCGCGACGAATTCGCCCGGCGCGACGGTGAGATCCAGCCCGTCCCATAACGTTCGGCCCCCGAACGAGAGGCGGGCCGCCTCCAGCCGCACCGCGGCCGAGTCGTCGCCGCTGTTCGATCGCCGCCGGTCCACCCCGTCGGTGTGCTCGGTCAGCGCGGCTCCCTCGGTCATCTGCTCAGCCCAGCGCGGCGGCCAGCGCCTGCGCGTTCTTCGTCTGCCACTGAATGTAATCCACGCCGTCGGGCAGGGTCTCGGTCACCTCGACGATCGCGACGCCCGCGTTCTGCGCGGTGCCGCGCAGGTCCTTGGTGATCTTGTCCTCGGTCTGCACGTTGTAGATCAGCGCGCGGACCCGTTTGCCCGTGAGCAGATCCTGAGTCGCCGCGACGGCCGCGGGCGCCGGGTCGGTCTCCTGCTCGACGGCTTCCTGGAACTCGTGCGGAGTCAGGTCCTCGGCTCCGGCGGCGGCCACCAGGTAGTGCGCGAGGGGTTCGGTTTGCAGGACCGGCGTCTTCGGGTGCTCGGCGGCGAGCTTGCCAGTGATGGCGGCGACCGCGGCGAGCCGGTTCTTGAACGTCGCGGCGCGCTCGGCGTAGGCCGCGGCCTTGTCCGGGTCCAGTTCGCCGAGCTGGGCCGCGATCCGGTCGGCGACCACGTCGACGGTGCGCACGTCGTACCAGACGTGCTCGTTGTCGTCGCTCTGGTCGACGCGCACGGAGAACGCGTCCACGGTGCGCTTGTTCGTGCCCGCCACCGCCTTCTCCGCGAACTCGTCGTAGCCGCCGCCGTTGTAGACCACGAGGTCGGCATCGCTGAGCGCGGCCGACTCGACGGCGGAGGTCTCGTGGGAGTGCGGGTCGGCGGACGGATCGGTGATCAGCGACCGGACGGCGGCGTCGGGGCCGGCGACGGCGGCGGCGATGTCGCCCCAGACGTCGGTGGAGGCGACGACGGTGGGCCGTGCGTCGTCGTTCGATCCGCCGCAGGCGGTCAGCGTCAGGGCGGAGACAACCCCCACAGCGATGCCTGCGCAGGTGATGGCAAATCCGGTTCTCACGTGGGGGTACTCCTGGCAGTGCTCTAGATCATAATGGAAATCGTTCCCGTTTAACTCTAGCAGGGGACGGTTAGCCGCGAGCCGAGAAGCCCCTCGAAAGAACGGAATGCGAAGGGCCCGGGAACGATTCCTCGTTCGCGGGCCCTCGGCCGGCTGCGCGCTGTCAGACCAGCGCGGCCTCCACCGGTTGTCCCAGCAACTGCGCGCAGCGCAACAGGCCGAGATGGCTGTAGGCCTGCGGGTGGTTGCCCAGCGAGCGCTCGGCCACCGGGTCGTACTCCTCGCTGAGCAGCCCGGTCGGACCGGCCACGTCGACCAGCTGCGCGAACAGCGCCTCGGCGTCGGAGCGCTTCCCGATCAGCAGGTACGCCTCGACCAGCCAGGCGGCGCACAGGTGGAATCCGCCTTCGCCGCCGGGCAGGCCGTCGTCGTGGTGGTAGCGGTACACCGTCGACCCGCTGCGCAGCTCGGCCTCGGTCGCCACGACGGTCGCCGCGAAGCGCGGGTCGGACGGGTCGATCAGACCGCTCAACCCGATGTGCAGCGTCGCCGCGTCCAGGTCCGTGCCGTCGTAGGCCGCGGTGTAGGACTGGACCTCGTCGTTCCAGCCCTTCGCCTTCACCTCGTCGGCGATGGTGTCGCGCAGCACCGACCAGGCCGGATCGACCTCGCGGTCGAACTTCTGCGCCAGGGTCAGCGCCCGGTCGACGGTCAGCCAGCCCATCACCTTCGAGTACACGTGGTGGCGCGGGTTGCCGCGGATCTCCCAGATGCCGTGGTCGGGCTCCTGCCAGCGCCGCTGCACGGCCGCGACCATGGCGCAGACCAGCTCCCAGTCGGCGTCGGGCAGCACGTCCGCCGGATCGGTGACGCCACGCAGCTCCCTGGCGTGCGCCAGGGTGGCGATCAGGTCGACGATCGGGCCGAAGACGTCCAGCTGTACCTGCATGTTGGCCGCGTTGCCGACGCGCACCGGGCGCGAGCCCGCGTAGCCGGGCAGCTGATCGATCGAGGCCTCCGGCGGCAGCGTCTCGCCGTACAGCGTGTACAGCGGGTGCAGGCGCTCGGGGCCGGGCAACGTCTCCAGCACCCGGTGCACCCAGCCGAGGTAGTTCTCGGCCTCGGCGAGCGAGCCGAGCGAGACCAGCGCCTGCGCGGTCAGCGCCGCGTCGCGCAGCCAGCAGTAGCGGTAGTCCCAGTTGCGCACACCGCCGATATCCTCGGGCAGCGAGGTGGTCGCGGCCGCGAGAATCGAACCGGACGGCGCGTGCACCAGGCCGCGCAGGGTGAGCGCGGAGCGCTTCATCAGGTCGGGCTTGAGCGGC
Source organism: Nocardia sputorum (assembly GCF_027924405.1). Taxonomy (NCBI): domain Bacteria; kingdom Bacillati; phylum Actinomycetota; class Actinomycetes; order Mycobacteriales; family Nocardiaceae; genus Nocardia; species Nocardia sputorum. The sequence goes on from NZ_AP026978.1 coordinate 137,939, forward strand.
GGCAGCGTGAGCGTCGCGGCCCACTCCGACCAGTACCGCTCCGCGGCCCGCCGCCGCTCCGTCTCACTGGTCGTAGCTGGATCGAGATCAGCGGTGCCACAGCGTAGTTCGAGCACGACGGGGCCCTTGGACGGGTCCACCACGGCCCGGGCCGATTCGTGCGTTCCGTCCGAGACGATCTCCCAGTGCACGCCGGGGGAGCGCAGCACGATCGGGTCGTTGGTGCCGTACACGCGCAGCCCGCCCTCCTGCGCTTCGAGGTTCACCGGCACCTGGCCGAACTCCGGCCGGGGGGCGAAGGTGATCACGGCCTTCGCGTCGCCGGTGATCACCCGGGTGAGGTCGGTGCGGGTGGGCGCCACGTCGTGCGGCAGGTAGTCGGTGACCTGCAACTTGGCCCAGCGCGTTTCGACGGTCATCGTGCCGTCGACGTAGCGCTGCGACAGCGGCAGGCCCGGCCGTTCGGGCTCGATGGTGAAGTGACCGCCCTGCGGGCCGCCGAGCAGGTGCGCGAACACCGCGGCGGAGTCCGGTTCGGGGTGGCAGAACCAGGTCACCGTGGCGTCCGGGGTGAGCAGCGCGACCGAGCGCGGGCTGGCCAGCATGGTCAGCCGCTCGATGCGCGGCGCGCTCGCGCCTGCCAGCCAGGTCCTGCGCTCCTCCAGCAAGTAGGCCAGCGCGCAGGCCACGGCCTCGGTGCTGTCCACCCGGAACTTGGCCAGGCTCTCGCCGTCGCCGACCTTGATGCCGACGTCGGGCCCCGACAGCACCCGGAACGCCTTCTCGTCGGTGACGTCGTCACCGAAGAACACCGCGGCCGACGCCCCCGCCTGATGCCGGACGGTGTCCAGAGCCGTGCCCTTGTCGGTCTGCACCACGGCCAGTTCGATGACCGCCTTGCCCTCGGTGACCTGCACGCCGAACCAGCAGGCCGGGCCCAGCCGGACCTGCGACAGCGCGCGATGACCGATCTCCGGGCTGGCGTTGCGCACGTGCAGCGCGACACTGGCCGGCTTGATCTCGACGGTGACGCCCGGATTGTCCGAGGCGATCTGGTTCAGGGCGGTCTGCACCTCTTGGAGCAGATGCTTGGCGTCGTTGTCGATCGCGTGCACGAAGCCCACGTCGAATTCCGAGCCGTGGCTGCCGATCAGTTGCACCTCGACCGGCAGGCGCGACAGCGCCGCGAGATCTCGCAGCGCGCGGCCGGAGATCACGGCGGCGGTGGTCCCGGTCAGGCCGGCGAGGGCTCGTAACGCGCTCACCGATTCCCGATGGGGGAAGGCTTTGGCCGGGTCGGACACGATGGGCGCGAGTGTCCCGTCGTAGTCCGATGCGACCAGCAGCCGTGGCACGCGCGCGACCGTCGACAGTGCACGGCGAAGTTCCAGTGGCAGATCCTGTGCGCTCACGCATCCAACCTAGTGATCGGAGGAGTTTTTTCAGGGGCGGGCAAAACAATACTGGGTTGAATTTGCCGCACAGCAACACACCGGTCCGCGTGCGCACCATAACGCACGAGCTGAACCGGTGTCCGGTAGATCTGCCCAGCTGACGCCAACGGGATCCGGGTAGGTGAGCTTCGTCGCAGCACGGGAGCCCTTCGGGCCCGGCGCGGTGACCGGGCGCCGAAATCGCTCGATGTGCGCTGAGAGATCCGCCTGAAGCTTACTGGTTGCGCTCGCCCAGCAGCAGGTCGACGGTCAGTTCCAGGCGCTCGGTGACGTCGGTGGCCGAGGCGCGCCGGGTGAGCCAGGCGACCAGATTCGACAGCCACACGTCGCTGATCACCCGGGCGATGGCGAGCTGGCGCTCGGTGGGCTCGCCGTCGTTCATGGCGCGGGCGAACACGCGGTCCATGACCTTGCCGACGCGGTCCACCTCGGCGGCGGCCGAGGCGTCGGCGAACATGAACGCCCTGGTCATGGCCTCGGTGAGGAGCGGGTCGCGCTGCATCATCCGGGTGATCTGGGTGAGCAGCAGATGCATGCGCTCCTGGGGAGACTGTCCGGCAAGCGGCTTGCGTTTGCCCTCGATCTGCTCGAACTCGCGCGACAGCGCCGAGACCAGCAGGTGCACCTTCGACGGGAAGTAGCGGTACAGCGTGCCGACGGCGACGTCGGCGCGTTCGGCCACCGCGCGCATCTGGACCGCGTCGTAGCCGCCCTTGGACGCGAGCGCCAAGGTCGCGTCCAGGATCCGCTTGCGCCGTTCGCGCTGCGCCGCCGAGCTCAGCTCGTCCTCGCTGAGCGTGGTGACCGTGGCCGCGGGCCGGGCCGCGCTCGGGTCGGCTGGCTGCGATCGGGACGGACTGGCCATTGATGAAAGTCCTTTCCGGAAACGTCGTTTCGTCGGCTGCGTGCGCGGTGTGGCCGCGGCGGCGATGGTCTCTTGACTTCCGCCCGGCTAGGATATTAGAACATGTTCTAGGTGTGGGAGTCACGCCGGAAAGGCGGTATGGAGTGTGACCATCGCCACCACTGACGAGCATAAAGCCGTCCAGGAGTCGATGCGCGGATGGGCGGCGTCGGTCCGTCCAATTGCAACAATGCGGACCGGTGCGGCCGACTTCTGGCGCGCCTATTGGCCCGCGCTGGCCGAGATCGGGATCTTCCGGGTCGCGGTGGCCGAGGACGCGGGCGGTGCGGGCGGGTCGGTCGCCGATCTGGCCGTGCTGGTGGAGCAGGCGGCGCACGACCTGGTCGGCGGCCCGGTGCTCGCAACGGCTTTGGCCAATCTGATCACCGGCGGGCGGCTCGACGAGGACCTGCCGTGCGGTGTCGCGCTCGACTTCGTCGTCGGCTCGACGGTGAGCGTACCCGCCGCAAGCGATGGTGTGTTGCTCACGGGTACCTGGGATTCCGTGCTCGGCGCCGCGCCCGGGACCGCCGTGCTGCTGCCGATCGACCATCCCCAGGGGCAGCGCTGGTGCCTGGTGCCGCCCGACGCCGCAGGCTTGCGGGTGGAGGCGCTCGCGCCGCTGGACCCGAGCACGCCGCTGGCGCGGGTGCACTGCGCCGACCTGCGCGTGCCCACCGAACGCGTGTTCGTCGCGCCGCACGCCGCCGAGGATCTGCTCGTCGCGCTGGTCGCCGCCGAACTGTCCGGCCTCGCGGGCTGGTGCCTGGAGACCGCGGTCGAGTACGCCAAGGTGCGCGAGCAGTTCGGCCGCAAGATCGGTTCGTTCCAGGCGGTCAAGCACATCTGCGCCTGGATGCTGTGCCGCACCGAACTCATCCGCGCCGTGGCGGCCGACACCGCGGCCGCCGTGGACGACGGCGGCGCCGAGCTGCCGATCGCCGCCGCCATCGCGGCCGCGATCGCTCTGGACGCCGCGGTCGAGACCGCCAAGGACTGCATCCAGGTACTCGGCGGCATCGGCTTCACCTGGGAACACGACGCGCACCTGTATCTGCGCCGGGCGACGGCACTGCGCCAACTGCTCGGCGGTTCGGCGCGCTGGCGGGCCCGGGTCACCGAGCTGACCCGCCGGGGCCTGCGGCGCACCACCGGCGCCGACCGGGTCTTCGCCGAAGAAGGCGTGGCCGCCGTGGACGGCGACCGCGCGCACGAACTGGCGGCCGACGTCGCGCGGATCGCGGCGCTGCCCGCCGAGCGGCAGCGCGACGCGCTGGTCGAGGCCGGCCTGGTCATGCCGCATTGGCCGCGGCCGTACGGGCGCGCCGCCGACCCGATGACCGGCCTGGTGATCTCCGAGGAACTGCGCCGCGCCGGGCTCACCGCGCCCGACCTGGCGATCGGCGGCTGGGCGATCCCGACGTTGTTGCAGCACGGGACGCCGGAGCAGATCGAGCGCTTCGCCTGGCCCACTTTGCGCGGCGAGGTGGTCTGGTGCCAGCTGTTCAGCGAGCCGGAAGCGGGCTCCGACCTGGCGGCGTTGCGCACCACCGCGAAGAAAGTGGACGGCGGCTGGGTGCTGCGCGGTCAGAAGGTGTGGACTTCGCTGGGCGACAAAGCGAATTGGGCGATCTGCCTGGCGCGCACCGACCCGGACGCGGCCAAGCACCGGGGCATCACGTACTTCTTGGTCGACATGCACAGCGCCGGGCTCGAAGTGCGCCCGCTGGTGCAGATCACCGGGGAGGCGCGTTTCAGCGAGGTCTTCCTCGACGACGTGTTCGTGCCGGACGACTGCGTGGTCGGCGCGCTGAACAACGGATGGAAGATCGCCCGCTCCACCCTCTCCACGGAGCGGGTGGCCATGGGCGGCAACGGCATCGGGCCCGTGCTCGAAGAGCTGATCGCGAAATCGCCAGCCACCGGTCCCGGCGCGGAGCTGGTGAACGATCGCCTGGGCGGCTTCGTCGCTGAGGCGATCGCGGGCCTGCTGCTCGAGCAGCGGGCCGCGGTGAAGATGCTGGCGGGCGGGGACCCCGGCGCGCAGAGCAGCGTGCGCAAGCTGGTCGGCGTGCGCCACCGCCAAGCGGTCGCCGAATTCGCCGCGGAGGCGGCGGGCCCGCTGGGCGCGCAGGACTCCGAGGTCACCAAGGAGTTCCTGCTCACGCGCTGTCTGTCGATCGCGGGCGGGACCGAGCAGATCCTGCTCACCGTGGCCGGTGAGCGGATTCTGGGGCTGCCCCGTGACGCGGACAGCTAGCCCTACAGTCGATCGGGAGACAAGCGTGGACTTCACCAGGGACGAGGGCCAGGACGCCGTGGCCGAGGTCGTCGTGAGCTTGCTGGAACGTGAACCGGCGCGCGACATGCGGTTGTGGCCGAAGCTGGCCGACTCCGGCTTGCTCGTCGTCGCGCTGCCGGAGCGGTACGGCGGGGACGGCATGGGGCTGCTGGAGGTGTCGGCGCTGCTCACCGAGCTGGCTACCGATGCCGTGGCGGTTCCGGCGCTGCCGACGCTGGGCTTCGGCGTGCTGCCGGTGGTTGCCTGCGCGCCGGAGCGCGTGCAGGAGCTCGTGTTGCCCGGGGTCGCCGAAGGCGCCGTGCTCACCGCGGCGCTGAGCGAACCGGCGGCACCGTTCACCGTCAAGCCGGAGACGACCGCGATCGTCGACGGCGACACGGTGCGCGTCACCGGCCACAAGGTCGCCGTGCCGTACGCCGAGGAGGCGAGCTGGCTGCTCGTGCCGACCAACGCGGGCATCGCCGTGGTGGACGCCCAGGCCGACGGACTCACCCGCACGCCGACGCCGGTCTCCGGCGGCATCCCCGAGTGCACGGTGCGGCTGGACCAGGTGGAGATCCCCGCCGACCAGCTGTGGCCGGTCGGGCTCGCCGACCTGCACCGGCTGGCGCTCGCCTCGATCGGATCGGTAGCCGATGGATTGCTCAAAGGGGCGATCACGCTCACCGCCGAGCATCTGCGCACCCGTCACCAGTTCGGCAGGCCGCTGGCGGAGTTCCAGGCGGTGGCCCAGCAGATCGCGGATCTGTACGTCGTCTCGCGCACTCTGCACGTCGCCGCGGTTTCCGCGAACTGGGCTCTGGCGCAGGACGATGCGAGCCAGGAGCATCGCGAGCGCACCGACGACGATCTGGAGATCCTGGCCTACACGGTCGCCGGGGAATTGCCCGCGGCCATGCAGAAGTGTCATCACCTGCACGGCGGCCTCGGCGTCGACATGACCCACCCGATGCACCGCTACTACTCACAAGCCAAGGACATCGCTCGCTGGCTCGGCGGCGCGTCGTTCCGGCTCGACCGATTGGGGGCCAGATGTTCATCGACCTGACCATCGAGCAACGCCGGCTGCGCGACGAACTGCGCTCCTACTTCGCCGATCTCGTGACTCCCGCGGAGGAGGCCGAGATGGCGGTGAACCGGCACGGCGACGCCTACCGCGCCGTGGTGCGCCGGATGGGCCGCGACGGCTGGCTCGGCGTCGGCTGGCCCAAGGAATACGGCGGCCAGGGCTTCGGGCCGGTCGAGCAGCAGATCTTCTTCAACGAGGCGGTCCGGGCCGACGTCCCGCTGCCGCTGGTGACGCTGCTGACCGTCGGGCCCACCTTGCAGCAATTCGGCACGGACGAGCAGAAGCAGCGGTTCCTGCCCGGAATCCTGTCGGGGGACATTCATTTCGCGATCGGCTACTCCGAGCCGGAGGCGGGCACCGACCTGGCCGCGCTGCGCACCTCGGCGGTGCGTGACGAGTCCGGGGACTGGATCGTCAACGGGCAGAAGATCTTCACCACGGGCGCGCACGAGGCCGACTTCATCTGGCTGGCCTGCCGCACCGGCTCCACCGAGTCGCGCCACCGCGGCATCACGATCCTGATCGTGGACACCACCGATCCCGGCTACTCCTGGACGCCGATCATCACCTGCGACGGCGCCCACCACACCAACGCGACGTATTTCGACAACGTGCGCGTCCCGGCGAGCATGCTGGTCGGCGAGGAGAACCGGGGCTGGAAGCTGATCACGACGCAGCTCAACCACGAGCGGGTGAGCCTGGGTCCGTCCGGCAAGATCGAACAGCTCTACGACCGGGTGCGCGACTGGGCGCAACCGCGCGGCGTGCTCGCCGAATTGGACGTGCGGCGCGCGCTGGGCCGCATCCACGCCATGGTCCGGTTGAACGAGCTGCTGAACTGGCAGGTCGCCGGGACCGTGGACGGCGACCAGGCCCAGGTGATCGCCGACGCGTCCGCCACCAAGGTCTACTCCACCGAATCGCTCCAGGAGGCGGGCAGGCTCGCCGAGGAGATCGTCGGCCGCTACGGCGACCCGGCCGACCCGGCCACCGGCGAGCTGCTGACCTGGCTGGACCGCAGGACCAAGCAAAACCTCGTTGTCACCTTCGGTGGCGGCGTCAACGAAGTGATGCGTGAGCTGGTCGCCTCGTCCGGGCTGCGGCTGCCGCGAGTACCCCGATAACCAGTGAAGGAGCCGCGCGTGCCGGAAACCACTACTCCGGAAGCCATTCTCGCCGCAGCCGAAACGATCAAGGCGGCGGGTGCGTGCGCGCCCCGTTCCGGGCGCGATCCGGTGAACCAGCCGATGATCAACAACTGGGTCGAGGCGCTGGGCGACGCCAACCCGATCTACGTCGACGAACAGGCGGCGCGTGCGGCGGGACATCCCGGCATCGTCGCGCCGCCCGCCATGGCCCAGGTGTGGACCATGTTCGGGCTCAACGGCTCCAGGCCCGCCGACGACCCGATGGGGGCGGCCACGGAGCTGCTCGATGCCGCGGGTTACACCTCCGTGGTCGCCACGGACTGTCAGCAGACCTACCACCGCTATCTCAATGTCGGCGAGCAGGTCTCGGTCACCAGCACGCTGTCGGATATCCGTGGCCCGAAGCGCACCGCGCTGGGCGAGGGATGGTTCGTCACCTTCCAGACCAGCTGGCGGGTCGGCGACGAGGTGGTCGCCGAGATGCTGTTCCGGCTGCTGAAATTCGCTCCCGGCACCGCGGCGCCGAAACCCGCCGCGGGCGAGCGGGTCAAGCCGCTGGTTTCCTGGGACACCGAATTCTTCTGGGACGGAACCAAAGCCGGTGAGCTGCGCATCCAGCGGCTGCCGGACGGATCGCTGCGGCATCCGCCGATTCCCGCCATCTGGCAGGACAAGTCGAAACCGACCGACTACGTCGTCGCCTCCGGGCGCGGCACCGTGTTCAGTTACGTCGTGCATCACGCGCCGAAGGTGCCGGGGCGGCAGCTGCCGTTCGTGGTGGCGCTGGTCGAATTGGAGGAAGGCGTGCGCATGCTCGGTGAACTGCGCGGCATCGACCCCACCGAGGTGCGGGTCGGCCTGCCGGTGGAAGTGGGCTTCGAGAAGCTCGACGACGAGACGGTTCTGCCGGTCTGGCAGGTGGTCGCATGACCGCGGCCGTCGAACCGGACGCCGTGCGCGTCGGCACGGTGCTGCCCGAGCTGGTGATCCACGCCGATCCGACATTCGTGATCAGCACCGCACTGGCCACCAGGGACTTCCAGGACGTGCACCACGACCGGGACAAGGCCGTCGCCCGCGGTTCGAAGGACATCTTCGTCAACATCCTCACCGACACCGGCTTGGTGCAGCGGTTCGTCACCGATTGGGCGGGTCCGCGCGCCGTCGTCAAGTCGATCGCGCTGCGCTTGGGCGTGCCGCTGTACGCCGGGGACACGCTGACGCTGACCGGCACGGTGACCGCGCTGGAGGGCGACGACATCCACATCGCCGTGGTCGGCACGGACAGCCTCGGCGATCACATCACGGCCACGGCCGTCATCGCGTTGCGGAGGGCCGATGTCTGACCAGCGGATCTCCGGCCGGGCCGCCGTCGTCGGCATCGGCGCCACCGACTTCTCCAAGGACTCCGGGCGCAGCGAACTGCGCCTGGCCGCCGAGGCGGTCACCGCCGCACTGGCCGACGCGGGGCTGACGCCCGCCGACGTGGACGGCCTGACCACGTTCACCATGGACACCAACACCCAGGCCGCGGTCGCCAGGGCGGTCGGCATCCCGCAGCTGACCTTCTTCAGCCACATCGGTTACGGCGGCGGCGCGGCGTGCGCCACCATCCAGCAGGCCGCCATGGCGGTGGCCACCGGCATCGCCGACGTGGTCGTGGCCTATCGCGCGTTCAACGAGCGGTCGGTATCGCGGTTCGGGCAGTTCTCCACGGCGCTGGCCACCGCGCCCACTTCGTCGGGCATCGACGCGGGCTGGTCCTACCCGCAGGGGTTGGGGACGCCGGCCGCGCAGGTCGCGATGGTCGCCCGGCGCTACATGCACGTCTACGGAGCCACCAGCGAAGACTTCGGCCGGGTGGCCGTGGCCGACCGTAAACATGCCGCGGTGAACCCGGCCGCCTTCTTCTACGGCAAGCCGATCACCCTGGCGGACCACCAGAACTCCCGCTGGATCGCAGAGCCGCTGCATCTGCTGGACTGCTGCCAGGAGTCCGACGGCGGTGTGGCGATCGTGGTCACCAGCGTGGAGCGGGCCCGCGATCTGCCGCAGCGTCCCGCCGTGATCGCCGCGGCCGCGCAGGGTTCCGGCGCCGACCAGTACGTGATGACCAGCTACTACCGCGACGCCATGACCGGTCTTCCGGAGATGGGGCTGGTCGGTGAGCAGCTGTGGGCGCAGAGCGGATTGCGTCCGGAGGACATGCAGGCCGCCATCCTCTACGACCACTTCACCCCGTTCGTGCTCATGCAACTGGAGGAGCTCGGGTTCTGTGGCCGCGGCGAGGCGAAGGACTTCATCGCAGGCGGCGCCATCGAGATCGGCGGCCGGCTGCCGCTCAACACCCACGGCGGCCAGCTCGGCGAGGCGTACATCCACGGGATGAACGGCATCGCCGAGGCCGTGCGCCAGATCCGGGGCACCTCGGTCAACCCGGTCTCCGACCTGACCAACATCCTGGTCACGGCGGGCACCGGCGTCCCCACCTCCGGCTTGGTGCTCACCACCGGCTGATCCGGTCGGCGTCGCCTGCGCGCGGACGACCGGTGGGAATCGCCGAGGCGTAGGTTGGGCTCGGTGGTGGACCGGCATCTGGTGGACGTGCACGTGCTGTTGCTGCGCGGCGCGGAGGTGTTGCTGAGCAGGCGGCGCAGTGCGGACGAGTTCGACGGGCTGTGGCACCTGCCGGCCGGGAAACTGGAGGCGGGGGAGTCGGCACTCGCCGCGGCGGCCCGCGAAGCGTGCGAGGAGGTCGGCGTGGTGATCGCTCCGGCGGATCTGCGGCACGTGCACTCCGCGCACGTGGTAGATACCGGGCGGGAGGCGCGGATCGGGTTGTTCTTCGAGACGCGCCGCTGGTCGGGCGAGCCGGTCAACCGCGAGCCCGGCAAGTCGTACGAACTGCGCTGGTTCCCCCTGGCAGACCTGCCGGAGACGCTGATCCCGTACCCGGCCGCAGGCATCCGCGGCTATCTCGACGGCGTGACCTACAGCCAGCGCGGCTGGCCGGACTGAGCGCGGCGGTCACGCGTTCAGGTGTGCGGCGAGGATACGAGCCAATTGCCGCACACTCTCCGGCGTGCCTGGGCGCAGGGCGGTGCGGTTGCCCGCGAAGCGGTCGAAGACGGCGCCCTCGACGACGGCGACGAAGTCCGCCGCCCGGGTCCGCGGGTCGGACGCGCCCATGGCGTGGAAGAGGTCTCGGGCGCGGTCGACCGAGAACAGGCTGCGCGCCAGCCGGGGATGCAGGTCGCGATCGTCGAGCAGGTCGACGAGCAGGGCATGGCGGGCGATCAGATGCGCGCGCCGGTCGGCCAGCAGCCGGTCGAGCCAGGCGGCGACGGCCTCGGCGGCCGATTCCGGCGCGGCGGCGGAGGGGGGCGCGAACGCGGCGGCGAAATCCGTGCGGGATCGGTCGGTGATCCGGTCCACGATGGCCTCGATGAGCGCGCGTTTGGTGCGGAAGTAGTACGAGGTCGATCCAGGGGGCAGTGCCAGTTCCGTGTCCAACGCGCGGTGGGTGAGCCCGCGCAGGCCCTTGGTCGCGATCAGTTCGATGGCCGTGTCGACGAGGAGCACGCGCCGGTCGCCTGTGGACATCATCACCCTTCCTGGCGGCCGCCCGGCCACGTCCTCTACAAATGTAGAGGACTCAGGAGGTGTCATGGAACCCGGTGTCATCCGGTGGGATTCCGATCAGGCGCGGGCGGCGGCGCGGTTGCGCGAGTTGGTCGATCGGCGCGGCCGCCCGGTCCGGCGTCATCGGGGCGTCTATCTCCACGGCAGACCCGGGCGCGGCAAGACCATGCTCATGAACCGGTTCTTCGCCCAGGTGGCGTCCGAACGCAAGCGCCGCTACCACTTCCACCAATTCTTCGCCGAATTGCACGCCGCGGCACACGCGTCCGGCTCGATCGATGCGGCGGTGGACGCGCTGCTCGGTGACGCCGTGCTGATCTGCTTCGACGAGTTCCACGTGCACGACATCGGTGACGCGATGCTGCTCGCACGGCTGCTCGACGCGCTGTTCGCCCGCCGCGTCACGCTGGTGGTGACCTCGAACTATCCGCCGGACGGACTGCTGCCGAATCCGCTGTTCCACGATCGGCTTCTGCCGACGATCGACCGGATCCGCGCGCACATGGACGTGGTGCCGGTCGACGGCGCGATCGATTATCGCTCTCTCGGCGTGCGCGCCGGCCGCACCGGATTCGCCGCCGGGCGATACATCGTGGCGCACTCGGCGGCGGTCGTCGGCGCGGGAAAAAGCGCTGTGCCACAACGCGAGAACGAAGCGTCTGCCGAGATTTCCATCGGCGCCCGCAGTTTGCGCGCCATTGCCGGAGACGGCGGCGCTCTCGTCATCGACTTCGCCGCATTGTGTGGAGTCCCAACTTCCGCGCCGGATTATGTTGCGCTGGCCCAACGTTTTCAGCGCTGGGAAATCCGGGAAGTGCCTCCGCTGTATGAAGTTCCGCCCGACTGGGCGATGCGTTTCGTGAACGTGGTCGATGTTCTCTACGACATCGATCGGGAGCTCACCGTCGTCGCGTCCGCGCCGCTCGGCGGGCTCGTGCGAGGCGTGGCGGAAGTGCCGGATATCTCACGTTTGGCGAGCCGTCTTTGTGAATTGTCCCAGTCCTCGTCGGATATCGCCCGGTAGTCGCCGCGACGACGGACGGGCCGTCGACTTCCCGCACAGCTGCGGTTTAAGAGGAGGGACTCCGAAGTATTCCATTCCATCCCGAGCGGACCGCCCGGCATGTAACTATGTGGCTGTTTTGTGGAGTACTCAGATTTGGCGGTAACCAGTGGCCCGGGCGCGAGCGCCGATATCGCGCGTGATCGTCCTGATCACGCTGCTGGCTTTTGCCGCCATCGCCCTGCACGGATACATCCCAGGAATTACCGAAACCGAGTCGCGCAGGCACGTCCCGTCCGCTCTGTCGGTCGCGCTCATGCCGGTGCTGCTCACCGTGTCGATCGTGATCCTGCTGGCCGGGGTGATCGCCAGTCAGCACCGTTTGCCGCTGGCCATGCCCGAGCAGGAACGGGAGGACGAACGCACGCAGTGGCGTCTCGGGCGCGTCGGCCTCGCACTGCTCGGCGCGCTGGCGCTGCTCGGAGTGCTGTTCGCGGCCGCAGCGGCGATCTACTTCCTCGGCGCGAGCAAGTCGAGCGAACCCGCGCGCCCCGCGGCGCCCGCCACCACCACGGGCACGCCGCCGGAGCACGGAACGCCGCCGTCCGCCGAATACGACCCGAAGTCGGCGGAGCTGACCGGTACGGCGCTGGTACTGGCCGGAATCGCGGCCGCGGGCTTGGTGACGGTGGCGATGAGCGGTCTGGTCGTGGTCGCGGTGTCGACCCGGCGCAAGCCCGCTCCGGCGGCCGCGCAGCCGGTCGCGGCGACCCCCACCGCGGCGGACTCGCTGGCCCGCGCGGCCGAGATGGGCCTGGCCGCGATGAACGCTCCGGGTCAGGACCCGCGCACCGCGATCATCGCCTGCTACGTCGCGATGGAGCGCGGTCTCGCCTCCGACCGCGCGGCCGCACCGCTCGTCTCGGACACCCCGATGGAAGTGCTGGCCCGCGCGTTCGAACGCGGCGCGCTGCACGACGCGTCCGCCCGCGAGCTGGTCGCCCTTTTCGAGGAAGCCAGATTCAGCCCGCACGCCATGCTGGAATGGCAACGGATGCGAGCCGAGCAATTGCTGCGCATCGTGCTCGCCGACCTGCAAGGGGAGGTGCCCGCGTGACCGGACGGGCGAGAAGGGACCTCGCGTGAATCGGATGGGGGTGGTGATCACCGGCGTGATCGTCATCGGGCTGGTCGAGCTGGTCGCCGTCGAGCGCGCCCGCGGGTTGCTGCTGGTCGTCGCCGGGATTCCGGTGGCGGTGGCGCTGGTCTGGCTGGTCTGGTCGCTGTTCGAGCGCTCGGAGGCCGCGGACGACGAGGTCGAGGACATGGAGAACGGGCCGGCGGAGATGCTGCAACGCTGGCACGCCAGGGCCGAGATGCTCGCGGACCGCGCGGACGGCAGCCGTGCCGATTGGGACCGGCACCTGCGTCCGCTGCTGGCCAAGGAGTTCGAGCTGTCCAGCGGACAGCGGGTGGCGAAGAACCGCAGGGCGATGGAGGCAGCGGGTATCCACCAGTTCGGGCCCGAGTTGTGGCGCTGGGTGGACCCGGCCAACTCGGCCCTTCGTGATCAGGCCGGCAGGGCACCGGGACGTGCGGCGCTGGACGAGATCCTGAGCCGCCTGCAGAGAATGTGAAATGGGTTGAGGCAAGTGCGGGTACACACATGACCATGCCGATGGACGTGACCATCCAGCGCAGCGAGGCCGTGCTCCGGGAGCTGTCCCGGGTCGTGGTCGGCAAGCAGGACGAGTTGCAGTTGATCATGATCGCCGTGCTGTCCGGTGGGCACGTGCTGATCGAGGACCTACCCGGCCTCGGCAAGACGCTGATCGCGAGATCGTTCGCGGCCGCGCTCGGGCTGCAGTTCACCCGGGTGCAGTTCACGCCCGACCTGCTGCCCGCCGACCTGCTGGGGTCGACGATCTACGACATGTCCTCCGGCCGGTTCACCTTCCGCCGCGGGCCGGTGTTCACCAACGTGCTGCTGGCCGACGAGGTGAACCGCACCCCGCCGAAGACGCAGGCCGCGCTCCTGGAGGCGATGGCGGAGGGGCAGGTCAGCATCGACGGCGAGACGTTGCTGCTGCCGCAACCGTTCGTCGTGCTGGCCACCGACAACCCGATCGAGTACGAGGGCACCTATCCGCTGCCGGAAGCCCAGCTCGACCGGTTCGCCATCCAGCTGCGGCTGGGGTACCTGTCCGAGCGCGACGAGACGCAGATGATCCGTCGCAGACTGGAGCGCGGGGCGCAGCAGCCGCAGGTCAACCAGGTCGTGGACGCGAACGGGCTGCTGGAGATGCGGCAATCCGTCGAATACGTGACCGTGCACCCCGACGTGGTGAGCTACGTCGTCGCGCTGGCGTCGGCCACCAGGGGGCACCCCCAGGTCGAGGTCGGCGCGAGCCCGCGCGCGGAACTCGACCTGGTGCAGATGTCCCGGGCGCGGGCGCTGCTGCTCGGCCGCGACTACGTGATCCCCGAGGACGTGAAGGCGCTGGCGATCCCGGCCATGGCGCACCGGATCACGTTGCGGCCGGAGATGTGGGTGCGCCGCATCCGCGGCGAGGACGTCATCACCGAACTGCTGCGCCGTCTGCCGGTCCCGCGCGCCACCGTGACATGAGGCACCGTGACGCCAGCTCCGCGGTCGACGCCGAATTGCGGTGGCGGCCCGCCCCGCTGGTCTTCATGCTCGCTGGATGCGCCGCGGCGGCCCTGGTGCTCGCAGTGGTCCTCGGCAGGTGGCAGCTGCTGGTGTTCGCCGCGCCGCTGCTCGGCGTGCTGGCCACCGCGCCGTGGCAGCAGTCCTCGACCCGGATCCAGGTCGACGGCGGCGGCACGCTGCGCTGCTTCGAGACCGAGGAGGTGACGCTCACCGTCGCCGCCTTCGTCGAGAAGGGGCACGCGCTGCTGCGCCTGAAACCGCAGAGCTCGGCAGGGCTGGGAATGCAGGTCGAAGAGGCCAGCGATTCCGGAGTCGCGCCCGCCGGGTTGCGCTTGGCCCTCTCGGCGGGCAGGTGGGGGCGCTACCCGGTGTCGGTGCGGGTCTCGGCGCTGAGCCCCGCCGGGCTCGCGGTCGCCACCGCGATACTGCCCGCGGGCGAGTTGTTCGTGTATCCGATCACCGATCCGCAGCGCATGCGCTTGCCGCGCACGGAGCTCCCCGAGCGGCTCGGCACCCACCTGACCCGCAGGCACGGCCCCGGCGTCGAATACGCGGACATCCGCGCCTACGCGCCCGGCGATCAGTTGCGCATCGTGAACTGGCCGGTGAGCGCGCGGCGGGGGCGGTTGTATGTCACCGAGCGGCTGACCAACCGGTCCGCGGACGTCGTGGTGCTGGTGGACACCTCCCAGCAGGCGCCGGGACCGGCCACCGATTCGCTGGAGCTGTCGGTGCGCGGCGCGGCGCAGGTGGTGCAGTCGACCCTGCAGGCGGGCGATCGGACGGCGGTGGTCTGCCTCGGCCAGGCGCCGCGCTGGCTGCGGCCGGACATCGGACGCCGCCAGTTCTACCGCATCGTGGACACCGTGCTCGACGTCGGCGACGAGCACATCCCCACCACCGGCACGCTCGCGCCGCACGCGGCGGTGCCGCTCGGCGCGATCGTGGTGGCGTTCTCCACGCTGCTGGACACGCAGTTCGCGCTCGCGTTGATCGACCTGCGCAAGCGCGGGCACGTGGTGATCGTGGTGGACGTCCTGCGCGGCACGCCGTTCCGGGAAGATCTCGACCCGATCCTGGCCAAGATGTGGCAGCTCGAGCGCGCGGCCATGTACCGGGACATGGGTACCGTCGGCGTCGACATCGTGGCGTGGCCGGAGGACGCGCGCCTGGACCAGATCATGCGAGCGCTGCCCGAGCACCGCAGGACCGTACGGGTGCGCCGATGACCAGATTCCTCGCCGTTCTCTCCGGGGTGCTGCTGGCGGCGTCGGTGGCGCTGCTGGAGCCCTGGATCGGCATTCCGGCCCTGGTCTTCGTCGCGCTCGGCTGGTGGCTGCGGCCGCTCGCGGTCTGCGCGGTACTGCTCGCGCTGGCCGTGCTGGCGATCGCGGACGCGGGTGTGCTCGCTTCCGCGGCAACGGGATTGGTCGCTACCACCTATCTGCTCAACGCCGCGACCGTGACCGCCCCGCACGGCGTGGTACCGACCACGATCCCGTCGGTGACCGGTGCGGTGGGCTTCGCGGCGGTCGCCGTCGCCGCCGCTCTGCTCCCACTGCGCTTGGCCTGGGCGCCGCTGGCCGCGCCGGTGCTCGTGCTGGTGCTGTACGCCCTTGTGATCCAGGGCGCCGCCGCGCGGCGCGGGCGCGGTGACCGGGAACTTCCGGCCTCGGGCGAAGTCTGACCCGAGCACAGGCGGCCGCTCGCAGTGGCGACACGGTGGCTGACGTGCGGCGATGCCGGAGACACCGCGAAGACCGCACGGCCGGTGCGCGTACCGTTCGGTAGTGCGGGGGGTGGGTCGACAGCCGAAGGCCGCCCCTGCCGAGGCTGCGCACGCGTTGTCGAGGAGCTGAACAACCGCGGGAGGTCCTATGACGTTCGCCGAGTTCGATCGTATGCACGCCTTGCTCATGACCTTCCGCGCGTCGCGTCGGGCGCCCGCTCGCGTAGCACTGTCGGCACGACTCCGGAGCGGCTCGTGGTGACCTTGGACCGATTGGCGAACGTACTGAGCGGCTATGGGATTCGATTGCGGTTGGGGTCGGTTCCCCGGTCCACCCCACTGCGCAGCGTGGTGATCCACGGGACCGATCAGGACCCCACGGAAACGGGCGACGTGCTGCTGGGGATCGGGGCACACTCGGTGTCGGAGGTGGTGGAATGGGCCGTCTCGGCGCGCGCGGTCGTCGCTCTTCTGCGCGGCAGTGCGGAGACCGAGACCGAGCCGGATGCCGAGGGCGTGGCGGTGCTGGTGGTCGATCCCGCGGTGGCCTGGAGCGAGCTGGCCGCGGTGGTCTACGGGTTGGTGCTGGAAGGTCGGGAGACCGAGGCCGGTCGCGGTCCGACCGATCTGTTCGCCTTGGCCGACAGTCTGGCCGAGGCTGTCGGGGGAGCGGTGACGATCGAGGACCGGCGGTCTCGGGTGCTGGCGTATTCGAAGCCGAAGCAGCACCTCGATCAGGCGCGGGTCGACACGATTCTGAGCAGGGAGATGCCGCCGTGGTTGCGGGCACTCTTCGACGCGCGTGGTGTCTTCGCACATCTGGCCGCCTCGGATGAGCCGTTGTTCGTGCCCGGGCAGGCGGAACACGGTGTGACGGGGCGAATGGTCGTGGCCGTGCGCGTGGGCAGGCAACTGCTGGGCTCGGTGTGGGTTTCGTGCCCGGCACCGTTGCGTGGGGCTCGCCGCGCGGCCTTGGCCGACGGTGCGCGTACGGTGGCCCTGCACCTGTTGCGCTCGCGGGCCAGCGCGGATCTGGAACGTCAGGTGGAATCGGACCTGGTCATCCGCTTACTGGAGGGCGCGGCCGACGCGGCGACGGTGGCCAGCAGACTGGGGTTGGCGCCGGAGAAGTTGCGCGTGCTCGCGCTGCGGGCTCGGGGCGCGGACGAGCGGCACGCCGCGCTGCTGTTGATCTTCGAGCGAGCGACGACCGGATTCGGCTGGTCCCGGTCGACCCGCAGCGCCTTGGTCGGCGACACCGTCTACACCGTGCTGCCCGCTGATCCCGCTGCGACGGCACGCCGTTGGGTCGATGAGCTGGAAGCCGCCCTGCCCGCGCGGATGACGGTGTCGGCCGGCGTCAGCGGTGTTGCGAGGGCTACGGAATTGGCGTCGGCGCGGCGAGAGGCCGACGAGTGCCTGGCGCTGCACGAGGCCCGGCCGGCAGCTGCCCCGGCCCCCGCCTATGACGAGTCGTGGGATGAGATTCTGCTACAGCGGTTGCGCACCGCGGGGCTCGCCGGACGCGCCCCGGAGCGGGGGCCGGTGTCGGAATTGCGGCGGCACGACCGCGTGCACTCCACCCAGTACGTGGCGACGCTGCGCGCCTGGTTGCAGGCGCAGGGCGATCCCGCGCGGGCAGGCGTACAACTCGGCGTGCACGAGAACACCGTCCGCAACCGGCTGCGCAAGATGGCGGAGGTGACCGACCTCGGCTTGGACGATCCCCGCAAACGTCTAGCCATGATGATCGAACTCGCCGTCAGCGACACCGTCTGACCCGCTGCCCTGTGCCATCGCCACAAATCCCCGCCCTCCGATTGTCGGATCAGCGCAACTGATCGGCTCGACGGCCACGCCACCATGGGGTTGAGCCACGAAGGAGGGATCGAAGTGAGGAACATGCAGGTACGCGAGGTGATGCAGCGACCGGTCATCGCCGTGCGGCGCGACGATACGGCACGCGAGGCGGCGCTGCTGCTCGCCGGATCGGGCTACGCGGCGCTGCCCGTTCTCGACGAGGACGACCGTCTCATCGGGATGCTCACCAGCGGTGATCTCTTGCGGTCCGGAGAACTCGACGACGAGGTCGGCGCGGTGATGACCACGCCCGCGGTGTCGCTGCCGCACAACGCGGCGCCGGCCGAGGTGATGAGCAGGCTGGCAACACACGGATTGCGCAGTCTGCCGGTCGTCGACGCCGAAGACCGCGTGGTCGGCATGTTCAGCCGCGGCGACGCGTTGCGGATCTTGCTCACCCCGGACGACGCGCTCGCGGCCGATGCGCAAAGCCTGCTGGATCAATACCGCGGCGCCCGGCGCTGGCAGGTCACCGTCGACGACGGCGACGCCACGATCTCCGGCCGGTTCGCCGACGAATCCGAACGACGCATCGCCATCGCCTTGACCCGCACCGTGCCGGGCATCCGCACCGCGAGCATCGCGCGCACACCCGCCGCGGCCGAGCATTGACCACCCACCAGCCCCGGAGTCGATGATGACCCACGCATACCCCGTTTCCCGCGCAAGCCTCAGTGAACACCTACCCGTGCTGCGCGCCGCACTGAACCAGCAACGCCGTTTCCGCCTGCAACAACTGGCCGAACTCGAAGCCGAGATCGACCGCGCAGGTGAGCCCGCCGACGCGGCCGCCGCGGCCAGACACGAGGTCGACGGCAAACTGGCCGCGGCGGCACGGCAAGCCCTGGCGGACATCGAGGCAGCTCTCATGCTCATCGCCACCGGACGCTACGGCCGGTGCCGTCGCTGTCACGCCGAGATCCCGATTCGCCTGCTGCGCACCATTCCCACTACCCAGTGGTGCTTGCGGTGCCATCGGCATCTCCCGTCCGCCGACGGATCCCGCGTGATCCGAGGACAGCGGCCTGGGCGACCCTCCCGAGCGCCGCGACGCGGCCGGTCGGCGAAAAGAGAGACGCTCGCGCCGTGACCGGCTGATGCCCTCGTCGACACCGGCACCGCCGCGGGCCGGGAGTCGTCCGCACCCGGCACCCTCGGGCGCCCGCCGTTCGGGTGAGTGCTGTCGGACGCGCCCCAGCCGGGGCTCGCTCGGGTGAAGCCGTGTAGGGATTCCTCAGGCGGGCCGGAACCGCAGCTCGACGTCGCCGAGGACCGGTGCCTCGTCGCGTTCGACCACGGTCGCGGCGATGGTGAGCACGTCGTCCTGACGCCAGATCCGGGTGCGGATCGTCTCGCCCGGGTAGAGCACACCGGCGAATCGGGCGCGGAAACCGGTGACGCGGCTCGCGTCGGAGTCGAGCACGGTGTCGGTCACGGTCTTGCAGACGATGCCGTAGGTGCACAACCCGTGCAGGATGGGCGCGGGAAACCCGGCCGCGCGGGCGAATTCGGGATCCGAGTGCAGCGGGTTGCGATCACCGGACATCCGGTAGAGCAATGCCTGCTGCGGCAGCGTCGGCGTGGTGACGTCGAAATCCGGAGCGCGATCCGGTAATTCGGTCTTGGTGCTCGGTCCGCGCTCGCCGCCGAAGCCGCCCTCGCCCTTGGCGAAGATCGAGGAGCGCTCGGTCCACAGCGGCGCTCCGTCGGAGCCGGTGACGGTGTGCTCCTGCACGATGACCGCGGCCGAGCCCTTGTCCCAGATCTCGGCGATCCGGCTGGTCTTGGTCGCCTTGCCCGCCGCCGGGATCGGCCGGTGCACCTCGACCTCTTGGTGACCGTGCACCACCTTCGCCAGGTCGATCTCGACCCCGGGGAAGCTCACCTTCGGCGGCTCGGTCTCGTGCACCGTCGCCGCCACGGTGGCGAAGGTCGGCAGCACCTGCGGTTCCCGGTCGTCGAGGTAGCGCAGCTCGGCCGGGTCGGTCCAGCGCGTGCCCGCGCCGAGGCCCAGCTGGTAGAGCTGCACGTCCGAGGGGGTCCAGGCGAACTCCCGGCTCGGCAGTTGCGCGCCGAGCGCGATCTTCGGGTCGATGGGCATCAGTTCTCCTTGTGCATGATTGTGGATCGATCCGGCACATGCGCGCCGCGCGCGAGGCCGTGCCGGAACCGGAACTCGGCAGCGCCCGGGTTCGATCCTGCGCGTCCGGACACCGGCTCGCCAGTGTGTCGTCCGCTCCGCGGGATCGTTTCACGGCTGCTCAGCGGCCTGGATGGATCGCGGTGCAGGCCGGGGCATTCCGGCCGGTGCCCGTGGGAGCGTGGCCGCACCGCGATCTCGTCTCACGCTTCCGCTGCGGCGGTGGCGGGCTGCTCCTCCTTGCGCTTGACGATGTCCAGCACCGCGAGGTACCCGAAGGCGATCGCGGGGCCGATGGTGGCTCCGGGCCCGGCGTAGGTGTGGCCCATCACCGGTGTGGAGCAGTTGCCGGAGGCGTACAGCCCCTCGATGACGCTGCCGTCCTCGCGCAGCACCCGCCCTGCGGTGTCGGCCACCAGCCCGCCTTTGGTGCCCAGATCGCCCGGCACGATTTTGGCGGCGTAGTACGGGCCCTGCACCAGCGCGGCCAGGCACGGGTTCGGCCGCACGGTCGGATCGCCGTAGTACCGGTCGTAGTGGCTGTCGCCGCGACCGAAGTCCTCGTCCTTGCCGGTCTCGGCGAAGCCGTTGAACCGGGCGACGGTCGCGGTCAGCTCGCCGGCGGGCACACCGATCTTGTCTGCCAATTCCTCGATGCTGTCGGCCTTGACGATGAAGTCGTTTTCCATCCACCGGGACGGAAAACGCTGACCGGGCTGTAGCCCGGCGAAGATGTAGCGGTTCCGGTAGCGCTGGTCGAACACCAGCCACGCGGGGATGTTCTCGCCCGGCCCCTCACCCTGCCCGTACTCGCCGCCGTACATGGTGTGCACTGCCTCGACGTAAGGAGCGGACTCATTTCCGAATCGCTTGCCGTCGGCGTTCACCATGATGCTGCCGGGCAGGTTCCGTTCGGCCAGCGCGAACCAGGGCTTGCCGCCCTTGAAGATGGTCGGCCCCCACCAAGCGTCCTCCATGAAACCGATGGCCGCGCCCGCCGCCATGCCCGCTTGGATGCCGTCGCCGGTATTGGCGGCCGCGCCGGTGGTCCACTCGGTGGTGATGGGCTGGCGCTGGTATTTGGTGCGCATTTCCGCGTTGTGCTCGAAACCGCCGCTGCCGAGGACGACGCCGTAGCGGGCGGTGAACGTGACCGGCTCGCCCTCGTACAGCGCACGGACCCCGGTGACGACGCCGTCGGTCACGACGAGATCGGTCATCGGGGTGTTCAGCAACAGCGGCACGTTCGCGTCCATGAGGCCCTTGCGCATGCCCGCGATGATGGCCTGCCCCATGCCGACGATGTGTTTGCGGGTGAACTTGGCCCAGTAGGTGCGCGCGCCGACGCGCATCGCCCGGAGCATGCCCTTCGGATGACGCCGGATCAGATTGAGCCGCACGAAGTCGGCCTGCATGACCACGACGTTCAGCGGAGCCTTCGCGTACGGCGGCTCCAGGTTGAACCGCTCCTCGCCCAGGATCTTCGTGTCGAACGGCTTGGGCTCGCACGAGCGGCCCTCGGGCCGCCCGCCCGGCGCCTCCGGATGGTAGTCGGAGTAGCCCGGCACCCACGTCATCTTCAGCGGCGAATGATCGAGCACGAAGTCCAGCGCTTCGGCCCCGCGATCGATGTAGGTGTCGATCCGCTCGGAGGGCACGACGTCGCCGATGATGCTGTGCAGATAGGTCCGTGCGTCCTCGCGGTCGTCGGGCCGACCGGACGCGCGCAGCGCCTTGTTGCCCGGGATCCACACGCCGCCGCCGGAGCGCGCGGTCGACCCGCCGTAGTGCGCGGCCTTCTCGATGACCACCACGCTCAGGCCGTTGTGGGCCGCGGTGAGGGCGGCGGTCATGCCGGCGGCGCCGCTGCCGACCACCACCACGTCGTATTCCCGATCAGTCATGTAGAACACGTTATAGAATGGACGCGCCATTGGTCTATGTTGTGTGGCAGAAGACTTGCTCGACGTTCTGTTTGTCGAGGAAACTTGTTTCAGTTTCAGACCGGAGTTAAGAACATGGGCCTCGAATGGGACCTGGCCACCGACGTTGTCGTGGTCGGATACGGCGCCGCGGGTGCGGCGGCCGCGCTGGAAGCGACCGCGGCGGGCGCGCAGGTGCTCGTGCTCGAACGCTTCGCCGGAGGCGGGACGTCGGCGCTGTCCGGCGGGATCATCTACGCGGGCGGCGGCACGTCGGTGCAGCGCGAGGCGGGAGTCGAAGACACCCCTGAGGCCATGTACGCCTATCTCGAGCGGGAGGTCGGCGACGCGGTCGCCCCCGAGACGCTGCGCCGGTTCGTCGACGAGAGCCCGGAACTGATCGAGTGGCTGAAGGCACACGGAGTCCCCTTCGAAGCCTCGCTGTGCCCGTACAAGACCTCCTACCCCAACGACCGCTACTACCTGTACTACTCCGGCAGCGAGATCTCCGGCGCGTTCCGCGACATCCCGGCCGCCCAGCGCGGGCATCGAGTGAAGGGCAGAGGGACGTCGGGAAAGAAACTCACCGGGCCGCTCGCCGCGGCCGCGTCCAGGGCGGGCGTGCGCGTGGAGACCCTCACCCGGGTCACCCGGCTGCTCACCGACGGTGCGGGCGCGGTGATCGGCGTCGAATGCCACACGCTGCGCGACGCGCCCGGCCGGGTCCGGGACCGCTACACCCGCATGGCCAAGGTCGCGGCCAAGCCCGGCATCTACTATCCGCCGCTGCGGCGGGCGCTGGAACAGCGGCTGGACGCGCTGGAACGCCGCTACGGCAGCACGATTCGCGTTCTCGCCCGGCGCGGGGTGGTGCTCGGCGCGGGCGGCTTCATCGCCAATCGCGACATGGTGCGGCAATACGCGCCTGAGTTCCACGGTGGTCTCGCGCTCGGCACCACCGCCGACGACGGCAGCGGCATCCTGATGGCGCAGCAGGTCGGCGCGGCGGTGGACCACATGGACAACGTCTCCGCGTGGCGCTTCCTGCTCCCGCCCAGCGCGTTCACCGGGGCGCTGCTGGTGGACGCCGAAGGTCGCCGGGTGATCGACGAGACGCGCTACGGCGCCGCGGTCGGCAACAAGCTGATCACCGAACACGGCGGCAAGGGCTGGCTGCTGGCCGACGAGCCGCTGATGCGCACCGCCATCGGGCAGATCGGCAAACAGGGCGCCTGGTTCCAGCGCGGGCAGTTCGAGACGATGCGGCGCACCGCCGTTCGCGGCGCGACGCTGGAGGAAGCCGCCGCCAAGGCGGGCATCGACCCGGCCGGTCTGCGCGCGACGGTCGACGCGCACAACACCGCGATCGAGACCGGCGCCCCCGATCCGGTCGGCAAGCCCGCCGAGTTCACCAAAGCGGTGCGCACCGGCCCGTTCTGGCTGTTGGATGTGGGCATCAAACCGAGCCTGACCAACCCGTGCCCCATGCTCACCCTCGGCGGCGTCGTCGTGGACGAGCGCACCGGCGCGGTCAAGACCGCCGAGGGTCGCGACATCCCCGGGCTCTTCGCCGCCGGGCGCACCGCGATCGGTGTCTGCTCCAAGTCCTACGTCAGCGGGCTGTCGCTGGCCGACTGCGTCTTCTCCGGCCGCAGGGCAGGCCGGTCCGCCGCGGGCGAGCAGGTCTCGGCGCTGGAAAAAGCAACTGTGGAAGGGAAATAGCGTGCTGTCCGACGCGGTACGAACCGAACTGGCCGACGAACTCGAGCGCGCGGAGCGTGAACGGGTGGCGATCGATCCGCTGATCGCCCGCCACCCGGACATCGACGTGGTCGACGCCTACGAGATCCAGCTGATCAACATCCGGCGCAGGCTCGACGCGGGCGCGCGCGTGGTCGGGCACAAAGTGGGCCTGTCCTCGAAGGCCATGCAGCAGATGATGGGCGTGGACGAACCCGACTACGGGCACCTGCTCGCGGAAATGGAAGTCTACGAAGACGTTCCGGTCGAAGCGGGCCGCTACCTGTTCCCCCGGGTGGAGGTGGAGGTCGGGTTCGTGCTCGGCGCCGACCTCCCCGGCGCGGAATGCACCGAAGAAGACGTGCTCGCGGCCACCGTCGCGTTCGCGCCAGCGATCGAACTGATCGACTCGCGGATCAAGGACTGGAACATCGGCTTGGCCGACACCATCTCCGACAACGCGTCCTCCGCCGGCTTCGTGCTCGGCGCCCAGCGCGTCGCGCCGAAGGACATCGACATCAAGGCCATCGACGCGGTGCTCACCCGCAACGGCGAGGTGGTCGCCGAAGGCCGCAGCGACGCGGTGCTGGGCGATCCGGTGATCGCGGTGGCCTGGCTGGCGCGCAAGGTGGCGAGCTTCGGGGTCCGGTTGAAGGCCGGTGACATCGTGCTGCCCGGCTCCTGCACCCGCGCCATCGACGCCCGTCCGGGCGATGAGTTCCACGCCGAGTTCGCCGGACTCGGCTCTGTCCGTCTGCAATTCACCTAGGGAGGCTGTCGTGTCCGAGAACGGGACCGTCACCGCCGCGATCGTCGGGTCCGGCAACATCAGTACCGATCTGCTCTACAAACTGCTGCGCTCGAAGAAGATCCAGCCGCGCTGGATGATCGGGATCGACCCGGACAGCGAGGGCCTGAAGCGGGCGCGCGGGCTGGGGCTGGAAACCTCGCACGAGGGCGTGGACTGGCTGCTCGCGCAATCCGAACTGCCCGATCTGATCTTCGAGGCGACCTCGGCGTACGTGCACCGCGCCGCTGCCCCGCGCTACGCCGAAGCGGGCATCCGCGCCGTCGACCTCACCCCCGCCGCCGTCGGCCCCGCCGTCGTGCCGCCGGTGAACCTGGGCGCGAATATCGACGCGCCGAACGTCAACATGATCACCTGCGGCGGTCAAGCGACGATCCCGATCGTCGCCGCGGTCTCGCGGGTCGTCCCGGTGCCGTACGCGGAGATCGTCGCGTCGGTGTCCTCGGTGTCCGCGGGCCCCGGCACGCGAGCGAACATCGACGAGTTCACCAAGACCACCAGCCGGGGTGTGGAGACCATCGGCGGAGCGCAGCGCGGCAAGGCCATCATCATCCTGAACCCGGCCGAGCCGCCGATGATCATGCGCGACACCATCTTCTGCGCCATCCCCGACGACGCCGACACCGGCGCGATCGCCGACTCCATCCACCGGATGGTCGCCGACATCCAGCAATACGTCCCCGGCTACCGGCTGCTCAACGAGCCGCAGTTCGACGAGCCCTCGGTGGTCTCCGGCGGCATGGCCAAGGTGTCGGTGTTCGTCGAGGTGGAGGGCGCGGGTGACTTCCTGCCCCCGTACGCGGGCAACCTCGACATCATGACCGCCGCCGCGACGCAGGTCGGCGAGGTCATCGCCGAACAGATCGTCACGGCCCGGGTGTAAGGAGCTTTCGACATGGCCTACTCAGCAGAACTCGACATCCGCGTCACCGACACCTCGCTGCGCGACGGGTCGCACCACAAGCGTCACCAGTTCACCGCCACCGAGGTGCGCGACATCGTGGCCGCGCTCGACGGCGCGGGCGTGCCGGTGATCGAGGTGACCCACGGCGACGGCCTCGGCGGCTCGTCGTTCAACTACGGCTTCTCCAAGACGCCGGAGCAGGAACTGGTCACCATCGCGGCCGAGACGGCCAAGCGGGCGAAGATCGCCGTGCTGATGCTGCCCGGCGTCGGGGTGAAGGAAGACATCAAGATCTCGCAGGACAACGGTGCGTCGATCTGCCGCATCGCGACGCACTGCACCGAGGCCGACGTGTCGATCCAGCACTTCGGTCTCGCCAGGGAACTCGGGCTGGAGACGGTCGGGTTCCTGATGATGTCGCACACCCAGCCGCCGGAGGTGCTGGCCAAGCAGGCGCGCATCATGGCGGACGCGGGCTGCCAGTGCGTCTACATCGTCGACTCCGCCGGCGCGCTCGTGCTGGAACAGGTCTCCGACCGGGTCGCGGCGCTGGTGGCCGAACTCGGCGACGACGCGCAGGTGGGCTTCCACGGGCACGAGAACCTCGACCTGGCCGTCGCCAACTCCGTCTACGCCATCCGCGCGGGCGCCACTCAGATCGATGGCAGCGCACGGCGTTTCGGCGCGGGTGCGGGCAACACCCCCGTCGAGGCGCTGGTCGGGGTGTGCGACAAGCTGGGTGTGCGGACGGGCATCGATTTCTTCGCCATCGCCGACGCCGCCGAAGACGTCGTCCGTCCCGCGATGCCGCAGGAATGCCTGCTCGACCGCCAGGCCCTGATGATGGGCTACGCGGGCGTCTACTCCAGCTTCCTCAAGCACGCCGAACGACAGGCAGAGCGCTACGGCGTCTCGGCGGCCGAGATGCTGGTCCGCGCCGGCAAGCGCAAGCTCGTCGGCGGCCAGGAAGACCAGCTCATCGACATCGCGCTGGAACTGCAGCGGGAGAAGGCGACCGTCTCCGCCTGACGGGTGGGCGCGCCCGGTCGAGGGCGGGCTCCGGCCGGGTCTCGACCGTCCGCCCGTGGCCGCGGAGAAGCATCGCTGCGGCCGATCGGCGGGGTCGCGGTGTGGGCGCACACAGGCGCGGCTGTGGACAGTTGTGCACAACTCCGCGTCTACGGCAATGACGGGAGGGGGAAGCGCAGTAGCGCCGCGGCCAGGTGTTCCTTCAGTTCGGTGTCGGCCTTGACGTGCCGGACGGAGCCGCTCTCGTCGATGACGCTCTGGGCGAGTTCGTCCAGGATGTCCTCGGTCGGCCGGGGCCGGTCGCCCGACACCGGGCACTCGTCCCCGGACAGGCCCAGCCAACCGCAGCTGTCGCAGACCACCCCGTGGACCATCGCGCCGTCCTGGATCAGCAGTGTGTCCACCGCCTTCGCGGTGGCGGCCCGCAGACAGTTCGCGACGTCGACGACGGCCGGGTTGCCGGTGGCGATCCGCTCCAGCACCTCGCCCACCCGGCGGACATCGACCTCCCGCTCGTAATGCGCCACGATCTCGGTCGCGTTCTGCTTCACCTCACCGACCGTCGCCGAGCCGGTGTCGATGGTGAACGTGCCCGCGACACGCTCCCGGAGTTCGCGCGGCAGGGTGTCCACGAAGTGCGGTATCTCGTCGCGATGGCCGCCCACGGCGAGCAGGTCGTAGTCGTCGCCGGCGAACATTTCGGCCATTTCGGCCGCGGTGTGCCGGTAGTGCTTCTTGAGCAACTCGTCCGCCCTGTGGTGCACCCTGTTCTCGAGACGGTTCGCCGCGTAGTTGGGGTCGCGCAGTGAGGGATCCCGGATCTGGCGCGCCTCCGCGATCTCGTCGGCGAACAGCTCCCACACCGCCGCGGTCGCCCGGTCCACCACCGCCACGCAGCAGCGGGCGTATTCCTCGAGCACGGCCAGCAGCGGCCGGGTCCAGGCCACCGCGTCCACCACGACGCGGTCGTGGACGGCGTGCGGGAGCTGCACCGCTTCGAACATGTTCTTGCCGCCACAGGCGAACATCGCGACCGCGCCTGGCTGCCAGATGTCCGACCGGACGGTTTCGCGCATCCGTTCCAGGTCGTCGCGGACCGACAGCCTGGCTTCGTGGTCCGACGACTTGTCCTTCACCACCGGGTTGACCTCGTCGGCCATGCTGTTCACCCGGCTCACCAGCCCGGAGCGCTCGCCCGGATCCACCGGAACGTGCGCGTACATCGATACGACGGGAATGCCGTCACCGTGCATCCGGCGTATCCGTCCGATCGTCTCGGCTGTGATCATCGCTCCTCGCTTCCACCGTGGTTCGCGCGGGCCTCGGTCTGCGGCGCTTCGTACACCACGGTGTCGAGCTGGGCGCGGCAGAACCTCCGTCCGCCCGGACGACTCGCTCGACCTGATTGTTCTCCCTGTCCTGGCGGACGCGCCTCGACCTGCCAGGTCCAGTGCCGGGTCGCGTGTTCACCCGGCCGGGCCGGTAGGGGGTGGGCGTCGACCAGCGCGGAGCGCGGTGATCAGCTCCTCGGCCGGGATCGTGCGGGGGCGGTCGCTGACCTGGCCGTCACCGAGCTCGACCAGGCGCCAGACCCGGTCCTCGCGCAGCACGAAGTCGGCCGTGACGAAGGGGAGGCCGAGTGCGGCGATGGCATGCTCGACCGGAGCCGGATCGAATTCGCAGTCGGGCAGTTCGTCCGGAGTGTCCGGGTGCGGTCCGACCAACCGGCACTTGCCCTCCACCCACCAGGTGCGGACTTCGGGCGACCGGAAGCGCTCGAAGCGGCGCAGGACGAACCCACCGGTCAGGTCGTCGCCGCGAAGTTCGTGGAATCTGCTCGCCACGCGCCAGGCCGCATCCGCATCCGCGACGTCCGGGATGAACGCCGCTTCGTGCCAGTAGTGCTTCATCGACTTCGTGTAGTCGCGCAGGACGGCGGCGCCCGTCCCCAGTTCCCGCCGTGCGTGATCGAATGCGGCGCGATCTTTTCCGGTGGTCCACACCGATCGCGGAGTCATCTCGGCGAGTGCGGGATACCAGCCGGGCAACTCGTGAGCGCGCCGGTACTGCTCCGCGTCGGTGCGCAGCGTGACGCCCCGCTGCCGCAAGCTGCGGTCGAACGCGGCGTACTGATCACTACGCAGCATCCAGCCGCGGTAGACGGCCACGCCGCCCGCGCGAACGCGGCGAACGGCCCCGTCCGCGCCGCCGGTGCGGGTCAGCGCGTCGTGATCGACCACCGCGACTTCCAGCCCGGCGTCGCGCGCCGCATCCGCCTCCGCGGCGAAATGCTCGTCGACACGCTGGGGGCGAAGCACATCGGCCGGAACAAGCAGCAGCACAGCCCATATCCTCGCGGCACGGCCGCGCGATTCCCAACCGATTTCCACGCACCACTGTTATCCGCTCAACTCCGCGACGATCCGGCGCAGTTGGGTGGCGCGCTCGGCAGGCTTCCGCGATTTCATCAGTCGCAGCAACAGCGCATACCGCGCGGTGCGGTCGAGCTGATCGAAAGTATCTCGTGCGCAGGGATTTTCGCTGAGGGCAGCGGTCAAATCGTCGGGACAGGCGGCGGTGCGCTGAGGCGCGTAGGCGGCTTGCCAGCGGCCGTCGGAGCGGGCGGCGGCGATGGCCGCGAAGCCCGGGGTACGCATGCGGCCCGCCGCGATCAGCGCTTCGGCTTTGCCGACGTTGATCTGCGACCACGGACTCTCCGGCCGGCGCGGCGAGTACCGCTGCAGGTAGTGGTCGGCGTCGAGACCGCGGCGGTGGCTGTCGATCCACCCGAAGCAGAGTGCGCCGTCGAGCGCCTCACCGTTGCTGATCGTCCTGCCGGCCGCCCCCTTCTTCGCGATCTTCAACCACACGTCGGCCGCGTGGTCGTGATTGGCGGCGAGCCACTCCTCCCACTGCGCGACGTCGGCGCATGTGAGGATTCCTGTTTCCTCGAACTGACCCACGGTGCCTCCCGAGATGCGATGCCTTTTTCTCACCTCATCCTCCGCCCCAAAGTGCTCATCAACTGAGCACTTCGCCGAGGACGGCCGCCCACCGCTGCTCGGTATCAGCGAGGCGAAGTGGAACGTGTCCAGGGGCTGGGGAAACGGCTTCGAACGCGTCACGGGGAGCGATCTCCGATCACGCCGAGGGTACGTTGATGCTGTTGGCGGCGCAGGTCGCCCCGAATCGTCGCGGGCTTCTTCGCAACAGTCGAGAGGAGAAACGAATGACCATCGATATTCGCAAGGTGACCGTCCTCGGCACCGGGGTGCTCGGGTCGCAGATCGCCTTCCAGACTGCCTTTCACGGTTTCGAGGTGACGGCCTACGACATCGACGACAATGCGCTGGCCGCCGCCGAGGAGCGAATCGACAAGCTCGCGGCGGTCTACCGCGAGCAGGTACCCGGTGGCGGGGACGGCAAGGCGGAACGAACGGCGGCAGGCATCGCGCTGAGTTCTGATCTGGCTGGAGCGGTGCAGGACGCGGACCTGGTCATCGAGGCCATTCCCGAGGTGCTGAGCATCAAGCGGCAAACCTACGAGGAACTCGGCCGGGTCGCACCGGAGCGCACGATCTTCGCCACCAACTCCTCCACCCTGCTGCCCAGCGCCATGAAAGACTTCACCGGCCGCCCGGACCGGTTCCTCGCGCTGCACTTCGCGAATCAGGTGTGGCACTTCAACACGGCCGAGATCATGGGTACCACCGACACCGACCCGGCGGTGTACCAGGCCGTGGTCGACTTCGCCGCCGAGATCGGCATGGTGCCGATCGAAATCCACAAGGAGAAGGCCGGTTACGTCCTGAACTCGCTGCTGGTGCCGTTGCTCAACGCGGGCATGAGCCTGGCGGCGGGCGGCTACGCCGATCCCGAAGCGGTGGACAAGACCTGGCAGATCGGCACCGGCGCACCGGCCGGCCCCTTCCGCATCCTCGACATCATCGGCCTGACCACGCCGTACAACATCCTCGTCCACAACGAGGACGAGGACTCCCAACGGCTTGCCCAGTGGTTGAAAGAGAACTACATCGATAAGGGCAAGCTCGGCATCGCCACCGGCGAAGGTTTCTACAAGTACTGACCGGCGAGCCCGGTGAGTCCGGGTTTCGCCGCGCTCATACACCACTCGTCGAGCAAAGGGCGGCTGATCGAGGTCGAGCACTTCATGCGCTACACCGCGATGATCTCGAGCATGCTTTCCAGCTCGCGGAAATCCGCGCTGTTGCGGGTGTACAGCGGTAGCCCACGTGCTGACGCGATTGCCGCGATGAGCAAATCCATCCGGCGGGGCCGCGGGTCGCGTTTCGCCGCCAGGGTGAGTGCTACCAGGGTGCCGTAGCGTGTCGCGGCGTCCTCGTCGAAGGGCAACGGATCGAAATCCACAATGGCGGCACCGAGTTGCTCGGATCGTGCGGCTCGGGTGACGGTGTCTTTCGCCATGGCGACGCCTTGGTGCAATTCGGCTAACGTGATCGCCGTTATCTCACACGACTCCGGCAAACAAGCGGGATCCAGCGTGCCCAGGTCGATGTAGGCGCAAGTGTCCAATACGCCTGATGCATGCCGCTCGGTCATGAACGCGATCCCCACGCATCGTCGTCCCCGACTCGATCTTCCGTTCCGAAGAATTCGTCGGCCTCTTGCCGCATGCGGGCGAAGTCGACACGCGGGAGTTTGCGATGCCGTTCAACGAGTTCTTCCGTCGTCAGGCGGCGCTTTCGGCTGACCGGCCGCACTTCGGCGACTTCGACCCCGTTTCGGGTTACGCGGAAGGTCTCACCGGCCTCGACCGCATCCATGACCGCCGCTGAGTGGTTGCGGAACTCGCGCTGCGTGATCACCTTCATGACGTCATTGTAGCCCGCTGTAGCGCGCGGAGCTACGGCGCTGCTCGCACCCCTACAACCAGGTGTCCAACGTCGTCGTCGTGAGGAAGTGCTCCAGGTCGGCGCGCCACGGGGCCGGGGTGGTCTTCTCCGGTTCGATGGCGGTGTACTGGCCCCGGTAGAACAGCAGGGGGCGGCCGGTGGTGGTCGTCTCGGAGAGGGCTTGGACGCGGCCGATGACGATGTAGTGGTCGCCGCCGTCGACGACGGTCTCGACCTTGCACTGGATGGTGGCCAGCGCTTCGTCCAGCACCGGGAGTTCCTGGTCGGAGGTGTGCCAGGCGGCGCCGGCGAACTTGTCGGGTTCGCGGGAGCCGAAGCGGGCGCACAGTTCGCGCTGCTGTTCGGCGAGGACGTTCACGCAGAAGCGCCCGGATTTCTCGATCGCCGCCCAGGACCGGGACGCCTTGGTGGGGCAGAACAGCACCAGCGGCGGTTCGAGGGAGAGGGCGGCGAAGGACTGGCAGGCGAAGCCGATCGGCGCCCCGTCACCGTCGAAGGTGGTGATCACGGTGATGCCGGTGCAGAACTGCCCCAGCACGTTCCGGAACTGCCGTGGATCGATCTCGGATCCGTCCGCGGTCATCGTTTCGCTCGCCCTCTCGGTCACTGCTGCCGCTGTCCGACGGTGAAGTCGTGCCCCCACAGGCTCACCGCGGTGGATTCCCGCGCGATCCAGTCGTGGTCGTCGACTTCCAGTCCTTCACAGCCGAATTCGACGTCGAACCCGCCCGGCGTCTTCATGTAGAAGGAGAGCATCTTGTCGTTGACGTGCCGTCCCAGCGTCGCCGACATCTTGACCTTCTTGCGCAGCGCGCGATCCAGGGCGAGCCCCACGTCGTCGGCGTTCTCCACCTCGATCATCAGGTGCACGATGCCGCTGGGCGTCGGCATGGGCAGGAACGCCAGCGAATGGTGGCGCGGATTGCAGCCGAAGAATCGCAGCCAGGCGGGCTCGCCATCGGCGGGGCGGCCGACCATCTGCGGTGGCAGCCGCATCGAGTCGCGCAGCCGGAAGCCGAGCACGTCGCGGTAGAACTCCAGCGCCGCCTTGTCGTCCTTGGTGGAGAGCACCACGTGCCCGAGCCCTTGCTCCTCGGTGACGAACTTGTGCCCGTACGGGCTGACCACCCGGCGATGCTCCAGCGCCACACCGTGGAACGCTTCGAGCGTATTGCCGGAGGGGTCGTCGAACCGGATCAGCTCGTACACCCGGCGATCGGCCAGTTCGGCGGCAGTGCCCTCCTTGAAGGGCACGCCCGCCGCGTCCAACCGGTTGCGGATGTCTTGCAGCTCTTCGGCGTTGGCGGTTTCCCAGCCCGAGATCTGCAGCCGGTCCTTTTCGCCGGGGACGATCACGAGCCGGGCCGGGAACTCGTCCATGCGCAAATACAGCGCTTCCGGATCGGTGCCCTTTCCCTCGACCATGCCGAGGACTTTGAGCCCGTACTCCCGCCAGGCGGCCATGTCGGTCGCCTCGATACGCAGATATCCCAGTGATCGGATGCCCATCACTTCTCCTTGACGCCCGCGAGGAAATCGATCGCGAGCCGGTTGAATTCGTGGAACTTCTCCAGCTGTGCCCAGTGTCCACACCCGCCGAAGACGTGCAACTGCGCGCGCGGGATCAGCTTGGTCGCCACCAGTGCGCCGTCGAGCGGGTTGACCCGGTCCTCGCGGCCCCAGATCAGCAGCACCGGCTGCCGCAGCTTGTAGGCGTCGCGCCAGAGCATGCCCTTCTCGAAGTCCGCGCTCGCGAACGACTTGCCCATCGCCCGGGTGGCGGCCAGCGCCTCGGGCGTGCTCGCGGAGGCGAACCGCTCGTCGATCAGCTCGTCGGTGACCAGCGACTGGTCGAAGACCATGATGCGCAGGAACGCCTCCAGGTTCTCCCTGGTCGGCTCGTAGTTGAACTTGGAGAGCAGTTTCACGCCCTCGGTCGGGTCGGGCGCGAACAGGTTGGTGCTCAGTCCGCCCGGACCCATCAGGATCAGCTTCCCGGCGCGATCCGGGTAGTCCAGCGCGAACCGGACGGCCGCGCCGCCGCCGAGCGAGTTGCCCAGCAGGTGCACCCGGGAGGTGATCTCCAGGTGGTCGAGCAGGTCCTTCAGCGCCGAGGCGCTGTGCACGAAGTACTGCGGATGCTCGGTGGGCTTGTCCGAGCGGCCGTAGCCGGGCTGATCCACCGCCAGTACGTGGAAGTGCTCGGCCAGCACCGGGATATTGCGCGCGAAGTTCGACCATG
Source organism: Nocardia sputorum (assembly GCF_027924405.1). Lineage (NCBI taxonomy): Bacteria > Bacillati > Actinomycetota > Actinomycetes > Mycobacteriales > Nocardiaceae > Nocardia > Nocardia sputorum. The sequence continues at coordinate 171,401 of NZ_AP026978.1, forward strand.
AGGACGCGCCCGGCCCGCCGCCGTGCAGCAGGACGATCGTCGGCCCGTTGCCGACGCCCGCCTCGTGGTAGTGCAGTCGCAGGTCGGGTCGCACCTGCGCGTAGCGCGAGGTCGATTCGGCGGTGAGTTCCGCGGTCGAGGTCACGGGCACCCCCTACACCATGCCGTCGGTGACGGGGAGGCCGAACTCGTGCGTGCCATACATCAGGTAGGCGCGCTCGGGGTCGTTGGCCGCGTGCACCCGGCCCGCGTGCGCGTCGCGCCAGAAGCGTTGCAGCGGCGTGCCGTTGGCCAGCGCGGTGGCGCCGGAACTCTCGAACAGCTTGTCGATCGCGGCGATCGAGCGGCCGGTCGCGCGCACCTGGTCGCGGCGGGCCCGCACGCGCAGGTCGAACGGGATCTCCTGGCCCGCCACCAGCAGCGCGTATTCGTCGGCGACGTTGCCCGACAGCTGCCGCCACGCGGCGTCGATGTCGCTGGCGGCCTCCGCGATGCGCACTTTGGCGAACGGGTCCTCCTTGGCCTTCTCGCCTGCGTAGGCCGCGCGTACCCGCTTGCCCTGGTGCTCGACGTGCGCCGCGTAGGCGCCGTAGGCCATGCCGACGATCGGGGTGGAGATCGTGGTGGGATGGATGGTGCCCCAGGGCATTTTGTAGACCGGATCGGTGTTCTGTTCCAGACCGGGCGATTTCAGTTCGCTCATGGCGCGGAAGCTGAGGAACCGGTGCGACGGCACGAAGACGTCTTTCACCACGACCGTGTTGGAGCCGGTGCCGCGCAGGCCGACCACGTTCCACACGTCGTCGATGCGGTAGTCGTCGCGCGGGATGAGGAAGCTGCCGAAGTCGACCGGCTTGCCGTCCTTGATCACCGGGCCGCCGAGGACCGCCCAGGTGGCGTGATCGCAGCCGGACGACCAGGCCCACGCGCCGTTGACGAGGTAACCGCCGTCGACGACCGTGCCCGCGCCCATCGGCGCGTAGGAGGAGGAGATCCGCACTTCGGTGTCCTCGCCCCAGACGTCTTCCTGCGCCTGCTGCGCGAACAGCGCCAGGTGCCAGTTGTGCACGCCCACAATGCCGGCCACCCAGCCGGTGGATCCGCAGGCGCTGGCGATCTTGCGCACGGTGTCGTAGAAGACCACCGGATCGGCGGCGTGACCGCCCCACTGCTTGGGCTGGAGCAGCCGGAAGAAGCCGGTCTCCTGCAACGCCTTCATGCTTTCGTCGGGGATGCGCCGCAGGTCCTCGGCCTCCTGTGCGCGTTCGCGCAACGTCGGCAACAGCGCTTCGACCCGTTCGGTCACTTCTTGCGTCATCTCGGGACCTGCTCCTGCCTGGTCGGTTGATGTCCGAAATCTCATTTGCCTCTGAGACTAGAACAGGTTCCTATTTCTGTCGAGAACCGGTGTCCACCCCTGCCCGGACATGCGCTCATGCAGGAAGTGAGGGGAATCGCTGGCGTCCAGAGCGCCAGTTTTGTAACGTGTTCTAGTACAGATGGAGGAGGAAACGCGATGGCAGTTACGCCACAGGGCGGTGCGAAGGTCCGGGAGCTGGATGTCGGCGCCGCACCGACTCGCTATGCGCGGGGATGGCATTGCCTGGGTCTGGCCAAGACGTTCCGGGACGGCAAGCCGCACGCGGTGAACGTCTTCGGCACCAAGCTCGTCGTCTGGGCCGACAGCAACGGTGAACTGCGGGTGCTGGACGCGTACTGCAGGCACATGGGCGGCGACCTGAGCATGGGCGAGGTCAAGGGCGACGACATCGCCTGTCCGTTCCACGACTGGCGCTGGTCGGGCACCAACGGCAAGTGCACCGCGATTCCGTACGCGCGCCGGGTGCCGCCGCTGGCGCGCACCAGGAAGTGGACCACGCTGGAGCGCAACGGTCAGTTGTTCGTCTGGCACGACCACGAGGGCAGCCAGCCGCCGCCCGAGGTCACCATCCCGCACATCAAGGGCCCTTACACCGACGCCGACGGCAACCCCAGTGAGCAGCTCGACAGCGGGTGGACCGACTGGACCTGGAACTCGATGCTGATCGAGGGCGCCAACTGCCGCGAGATCATCGACAACGTGGTCGACATGGCCCACTTCTTCTACATCCATTTCGCCTTCCCGACGTACTTCAAGAACGTCTTCGAGGGGCACATCGCCACCCAGTTCCTGGAGACCAAGGGCAGGCCGGACATCGGCATGGCCTCCAAGTACGGCGGTGACACGCTGCTCAAGTCCGAGGCCTCGTACTTCGGCCCCTCGTACATGATCAACCCGTTGATCAACATCTACAGCGGTTACGAGGTCAAGAGCGTCCTGATCAACTGCCACTACCCGGTCACCCAGGACTCCTTCGTCCTGCAATGGGGTATCACGCTGGAGAAGCCGAAGGGCGTCGAGGGCGAGATGGCGACCAAGCTGGCGGAGAAGATGACCGAGGGCATCAGCGTCGGCTTCCTGCAGGACGTCGAGATCTGGAAGCACAAGTCCAAGGTCGAGAACCCGCTGCTGTGCGAGGAGGACGGGCCGGTCTACCAGCTGCGCCGCTGGTACGAACAGTTCTACGTCGACCTGGCCGACGTCACCGAGAAGATGACCCAGCGCTTCGAGTTCGAGGTGGACACCACCAAGGCCAACGAGGCGTGGGAGGCGGAGGTCGCGGAGAACCTGCGGCGCAAGCGCGAGTCCGAGGAAGCCGAGGCCGGCGTCTGATGGCGGCCACCTGGGCGAAGGCACCCGATTTCGCCGACCAGCCCGCTCGGCGAGCCGAAGTGCGCGCCCAGACGGTGGTCGACAAACAGCGCTACCTGGAGGACGGCCTGACCCCGCTGCGGTGTCAGGCCTGCCGGAGCCAGGTCTTGGTGCGCAAGAGCAGCACGCACCAGACCTCGGTGCAGTGGACCGGCGATCCGGCCGAGCGCTGCCCGGTCTTCGCCGAACTGAGTGCGCGCGGCCACGGGCCTGGCCGCCCCGACTCCTGTCCGAATCTCGAGCGCACCATCGCCTGGGCCGTGGACGAGGGCGTGCTCGAAATCCCCGAGTGATCCAGCTGCGCGGGGCGGCGGGCGCCGATCGGGTTGCCCGCCGATCGCCGCGGCGGTGACCGCGCTGTCGCGCCCGAGCCGTGCTCCGGCTACGTTGACGGGAACAAAAAGGACCTTCGTGCCGGAACGGATACCGTCCGAACCGGCGCCGCAGGAGGGAGTTTCCGCGATGCTGGTGCGGCATCTGGACTGCGCGACCATGTGCCCGGTCGGCGGGCGCGCGCTGCTCGGCAGCGGTGGGCTGCTGACCGGTGGGCTGGTCGGGCATTGCCTGCTCATCGAGTCCGATGACGGACTGGTGCTGGTGGACACCGGTTTCGGCATGGCCGACGTGCTCGACCGCGGCAGGCTGGGGGCAGGCAGCGCGCGGCTGCTGCGTCCCCGGTTGCGTCCGGAACTCACCGCGCTGCACCAGATCCGCGGGCTCGGCTACCGGCGCGAGGACGTCCGGCACATCGTGCTCACCCATCTCGACCTCGATCACGCCGGCGGGCTGTCGGACTTCCCCGACGCCACGGTGCACGTCTTCGCCGACGAACTCGACGCGGCGACCCAGCGCCCCACCATCGGCGAGAAGCTGCGCTACCAGCCGCGCCAGTGGGAGCACGGGCCTCGCTGGCTGGCCCACGAGACCGGCGCGGACACCTGGTTCGGTTTCACCGCCGTCCCGGTGCTCGAGGACATCATGCTGATCCCGCTGGTCGGGCACACCCGCGGGCACAGCGGCGTCGCGGTCCGGCAGAGCGACGGATGGTTGTTGCACTGCGGTGACGCCTACTTCCACCACCGGCAGCTGGCGGAGGGGAGGGCTCGTCCGCCGGTCGGCCTGGGTGTCTTCGAGGTGCTCGCGAGCACGCTGGGGCGCGCCCGGGTGGAGAATCTGGAGCGCCTGCGCACGCTGCACGCCGATCACGGCGACCGGGTGCGGATGTTCTGCGCGCACGATCCGCACGAGCTCGCCCAGTTCGCCGCCGTGCCGGTGCGCTGAACCCGGTCAGTCCAGCCGGAAGTCGGCGAAGTCGAAACCCGGTGCGACGATGCAGCTGACCAGCACGTATTCCGCGCCCGCAGGTCGCGCCGACTGGCTGACGCCGCCGGGCACCACGGCTTGGAGCAGCTGACCGCGCTCCACGTCGGGGCCCAGGGTCACCACTTCGCCGCCGATGTCGAGCGCGAGCGGCCCGCCGCGGTGCCAGAGCCACAGCTCGTCGGAGCGCACCGTGTGCGGCGCGGACCGCTCGCCCGGCAACAGCAGGAAATGGATCGCCGTCGCCGCGGCGCGCCGGCCCGGGTAGCCCTCCGGCGTGAATCGCACCGGGCTGCGCCAGGTTTCGCGATACCATCCGCCCTCCGGGTGCGGCGCGAGATCGAGTGCGACGGCGAGCGGCGGACGAGTGTCGGTCATCGTTCGACTATGCCCGATCGACGCACCGCTCAGTTCTCCTCGATCCGCCAGGTGATGCCGAACGGCGCGAGCGCGTCGAGGAAATCGGCGGGGTCGAACGCTTCGGCGGGGGCGAGCGCGCCCGGTGCGGCGGCGTTCTCGGCCAGCCGGACAGCCGTCGCCACGGCCATCAGCGCGGAATCGCGGTAGGAGTCGACGCCGCTGAGCACGCCGCGGGCGTGCCGTCCGTCCGCGCCGAACGCGTCCACCACGAGGTCGTAGCGCAGGTCCGCGCTGGGCGCGTCGGGCAGTGTGTCGATGAGTGCGGCGGTGAACCCGCTGAGCGTGTCGAGAATCGACGTGGCGAGGACGCCTTCGACGTACGAGACGTTCGAGTGACGGGGGATGGTCAGCACCGGGGGCTGCGGAAACTTCGCGACGGTGGTCGGCTCGGTGTTGCCGGGGAAGGTCATCTTGTCGTGTCGTGCCTCCGCGCCCGCGCCCGTGCGCAGTTCGCCGTCGGCGTAGTGCCAGCCGCCGCCGCGGAACCAGTCCAGGCTCGCGAAGACCGTCTTCGCACTACCTTTGGAACCGTTGCCGCCGCTCTTGCTCAGGTGGCTCAGCACCACCTCGGCCGGACCGGTCACGCGGCGCGTGGCGAGGTGAGCGAGCAGGTCACCGGGGACATTACTGTCGGTGACGCCGGAGACGAGGGTGACGCCCGCCGCCGCGGCGCGCGGTCCGAACTCGTCGAAGACCCGTTTCAGGAACAGTTGCTCGCCGGACATGTCGGTGTAGTGGGCACCGGCGTCGATCGCCGCGGCGAGTACCGCCGCGCCGTGCTCGACATAGGCGGGCAAGCTGCTGATCACCACCTCCGCGCCAGTGAACGCGGTGACGAGGGCCGCGTGGTCGGACAGCTCGGCTACCCGTATGCCGGCGTCGGGCAGGTCGACGGCGCCGGCGGCGGCACGGATGCGATCGGCGTCGCGGCCCACCAGGATCGGGGTGAGGCCGCGGCGGCGCAGTTCGGCGAGCAGGTAGCCGCCGGTGTGTCCGGTGGCGCCGTAGACGGCGATGGTGCGGGTGTCTTCGCTGGATGTCATGAGAAGAAATCTATTGTTTGCAGGTGAGTCGGCCAATGCCTACGAAGCTCGATACTTTGTCTCAAACGCTCATCAATAGAGTGCTACGGTGAACGGGTGGACATTCTGAGCGAGGCCATCGCGGCGATCCGCACCGGCAGCCCCACCTCCGGCCTGTTCATCCGGCACGCCCCGTGGGGTCGGCGGTATCCCGTGGTTCCGGGCGCCGGGTTCCACGTGGTCCTCCAAGGCTCTTGCTGGGTGGTGCCGCCGGACGGCGAACCCATGGCGCTCGGCGTCGGGGACGTGCTGTTCATGCCGCGCGGGGCCGACCACGATCTGGTCGACAGCCTGGACAGCCCGGTCACCGAGACCGCGCTGCCCGGCGAGCCCAGGGAGGTCACGGGCCCCGGCGTTCGCACCGCCTTGCTCTGCGGCGCTTACGAACTCGGCCGCGGTCGCAGTCACCCGATCCTCGACGAGCTGCCCGAGTTCATTCATCTGCCCGCGCGCCCGGGGCGTCATCCCGCGCTGCGCGGCGCCGTCGACCTGCTGGCCGCGGAGATCGCCGAGCCGCGCCCGGGCAGCGACGCGGCCGTGCCCGCGATCCTCGAGACGTTGCTGTTGTTCATCCTGCGCGCCTGGTTCGACGAGCAAGCCGACGCGCGATCGTCGGGCTGGGCAGGCGCTTTCGCCGATCCCGCGGTCGCGGCGGTGCTACGCGCCGTGCACGAGGAACCCGCGCGTGCGTGGACGGTCGCCGAGCTCGGCGACATCGCGGGCGTCTCCCGCGCGACTCTCGCCCGCCGCTTCCTCGCGACGGTCGGCGAACCGCCCCTGGCCTACGTGACCCGCTGGCGCATGCTGACCGCCGCCCGCCTGCTGCGCGACACCGACGCCGGCCTCGGCGCCGTGGCCCGCCGCGTCGGTTACGCCTCGGAGTTCGCTTTCGCCAAAGCGTTCAAACGCGAATACGGCCTGGCCCCAGGGCAGTACCGCCGTGCGGCCGAAAGTCCGCCCCTGGTCGCGGTGTGAACCGGCGCCGGACCACCCGTTCGGTGCGCATGGCGCGAAGACCCCACCGTGGTGATCGTGTGGCACGTGCGGCCTGCCTTGTGCGGACCGAGGCTCCTGCCGTCCGCCGACCGGGCCGACGCTGAACTCAGCTGAACGGCGAGTGCGGCCGTTCCTGGAGCTCGTCGTCCACGTAGATGTCGACCTTCTCGTTGTAGAAGCAGACCAGCCCGGCGACCTTCTGGCTCTCCGGAAGCGGCGTGCGGTAGCCCCACACGTAGTCGGGATACTCCTTGCCCTCGACGCGGACCGTCCAGTAGTCGGCGGTGCCCTTGTACGGGCAGCTGGTGTGGGTGGCCGACGGGTGCAGCAGATCCATGCGGACGTCTGTCATCGGCAGGTAATACCGCGGCGGCAAACCGGTTTCGAACAGGATGCGCGGCGTGCGCGAATCGGCGACGGTGACGCCGTCGATCTCCACTCGCACATGTCGCGAACTGGCCAGGATGTCGACGCGCGAGTAGGGGTTGCGCGGATGGACGTAGATCGGCTCGTCCTCCTCGAACCACTCGTCCATCGCGCCCCACTCCAGCCGGACGAGGTCGCGCAATTCGGTGAGCGGCGAGTCGTGGTACCGCAGCGCCGCCCCGCCCGCCGTCGTGCCGTCGACCATGACGTCGTAGACGGTCGCGTCGCCACGGCTCGCGGAGTGCCGGGTCTGCCCGCTCGGTTCGAGTTTGGCGCGCAGATCCGCGACCGGCAGGTAGTAGGTCGGGTAGTGCGGGTTCTCCCAGACCAGCACGGGCCGCGCACTGTCGGCCACCAAGTGACCGCCCAGGTACACGCGCACACGCTTCTTGCTGGTCTCGACGCTGACGCGGCCCCGCTTCGCTTCGGTCATATCTCTCGACCGTACTCCTCGCTCACGGTCAGTCACCGACCGTCATGGCCTGCGCTTCCTCGACGCTGTGCGGTGCGGGATCGTGGTCGTCGAGGTGGGCCAGCGCGGCGCGCCCGGCCAGCAGGACGACGACCGCGGCGGCGGTGCACGCCGCGCCGACCCAGAACGGCAACGAGATGCTGTGCTCGCCGAGTTTGCCCGCGAGGTAAGGAGCGGCGGCCCCACCCGCGAACCGGACGAAGCTGTAGGCGGCCGACGCCGTGGACCGCTCCACCGGCGCTGAGATCATCACGGCCTCGGTGATCAGCGTGTTGTTCACGCCGAGGAACAGGCCCGCCAGCACGGTGCCGACGATCAGCACGGGCTTGTGCTCGGCGAAGACGGCCATCATCGCCAGGTCCGCCGCGAACAGCGCCAGCGACAGTCCCATCATCGGCAGCGAACCGAACCGGCGCTGCAACCGGGGAGCCAGGAACACCGACGCGATCGCCAGCAGCACACCCCAGCCGCAGAAGATGAAGCCGATCGCGTAGGTGCCCATATCCAGCGGGAACGGGGTGTAGGCGAGCAGGGTGAAGAAGCCGAAGTTGTACAGCAGGGCGGTGAGGCTCACGATCAGCAGCCCCCGGTGGCGCAACGCGCGGAACGGCGCGGCGATCGAGGTGCGGTGCGCCGGCTTGGGGCCCTCCGGCAGTAGGACGACGATGCTGATCAGCGCGACGGCCATCAGCGCCGAGACGCCGAAGAACGGCCCGCGCCAGCTGATTCCGCCGAGCACGCCGCCGACCAGCGGTCCGGTCGCGATGCCGATGCCGAGCGCGGCCTCGTAGAGGATGATCGCGCGCGCTACGCCGCCGCTGGCCGCGCCGACGATGGTGGCCAGGGCGGTGGCGATGAACAGCGCGTTGCCCAGGCCCCAGCCCGCCCGGAATCCGACGATCTGCGCCACCGTGTCCGACATGCCTGCCAGCGCCGCGAACACGATGATGATCGCCAGCCCGGCCAGCAGCGTCTTCTTGGCGCCGAAGCGGCTGGACACCACACCGGTGACCAGCATGGCCACGCCCGTGACCAGCATGTAGCTGGTGAACAGCAGCGACACCTGGGACGGTGAGGCGTGCAGTTGTTCGCCGATGGGTTTCAGGATGGGATCGACCAGGCCGATGCCCATGAACGCGATCACGCTGGCGAAGGCGACCGCCCAGACGGCTTTCGGTTGTTTGGTGTCGTCCGCGACCGGGGCGGGGGTGGGAGCCAAAGCGCTCATCAGTGTTCCCTCGAGATCGGATCGTGCTGTCGCGTAGCCGTTTTCAGGGCCTCCAGCAGGTCGTGCAATTCGGTGTCGAGTCGCGCCAGGCGTTCGGCGTCGAAACCGGGCAGGTGTCCGCCGATCGCGGCGGCGAATGCTTGGCGGAACTCGGTCAGCCGGGTCCGCCCGGCCGGGGTGAGCTCGATGAGGACGGCCCGGAAGTCCTCCGGGTCCTTGCGCCGGGTCGCGAAGCCTTCCGCGACCAGCTTGCCGATCAGCGCCGTTGCCGCCGGCTGTGAACATCGGTCGATCCTGGCGAATTCGCTGACCCGCAGCGCGCCGTGTTCATCGAGCACCGCCAGTGCCCGCAACACGGCCCGCGGCAGGTCGTCGCCGCTGATCACCCCGGCCAGCCGAGTGAGCCTGCCCGCGGTGACGAGAAGGTCGACGACGATGTCATCCGCTACGTTCACCTGGGCTTGCCGCACGAGGAATATTATTACATAGGCTAACTATCTATTTGTCGTGAGGTCGGCCACAGGCGGGGAACGCGCGGGCGGCCCCGCGCAACGGCGGTTCCGCGGGGCCGTCGACGTCGGCGGTCAATCCTGCTGCGCGCCGGTTGAATCGGCTGCGTGTTCCGGTTCCTCGTAACGGATGTCGTACGCCGCCGCGATCGGATTGAACTTCACCGGGTCCAGCGCTCCGTCGGTCAGCACCGACGCACCGGCTTCGAAGAGATCCTCCAGGTAGCACTCCCAGCCGCCGGGCGATGAGATCTGCAGCACCCGTGGCGGCGGTTGCGATCCGCAGCGCAGGGCGTGCGGGACGCCGTGCGGCAGCAGGACGAACATGCCCTCCGTCGCGGAGAGGGTCCGGTCGTCGAACTCGACGTCGAGCGTGCCTTCGAGCACGTAGATGCATTCGTCCGCCACGTGGTGGGTGTGCCGCGGGATATCGCGCGCGAGCGTCACCTCCAGCAGGGAGAACCTGCCCTCGGTATCGGCGGTGGTCGCCTTCACCGCGAACGCGGGCGGTAATGGCACCCGGCCGGGGCGTGCCTCGCCGGCGTCCAGGAGGTGGAAACGATTGTGGGACATGAAGTGCTACCCTTCGAAGCAGTTAAACGGAACCGGAATCCGGTTCCGATTGAAGCGTAAACACGGAGGTATCGCCAGTGTCAAGGCCAACGCCCCGCAAACCGCGCGCGGACGCCGCGCTCAACCGCGCCCGCATCGTGGCCGTGGCCCGCACGCTGTTCGCCGAGCGCGGCGGCGCGGTGCAGCTGCCCGAGATCGCCCGCGCCGCAGGCGTCGGAATCGGCACGGTCTACCGCCATTTCCCCACCCATGCCGATCTCATCGAAGCCGCGGCCGAGCAGCGCTTCGCCGAGATCGAGGAGTTCGCCCGCACCGAATGCCTGCGGGCCGAGCCCGGGCAGGGGCTCGCCCGCTACCTGCGTCATGTCGGCGCGGTGCTGGCGGCCGACCGGGGCCTGTCGGCGGCGATCGAGGCGGCTCGGGAGTCGGCGGGCAGTGCGCCGCGGGGCGAATCCCGAAGCAGGCTCGAGAAGGTGATCGGCGAACTGGTCGAGCGGGACCGGGACGCAGGGACCGTGCGCGACGACTGCACGGTGACCGATGTGTACATGATCGTCGGCGCGGTGTCCGCGACGATCGGCAGCGGCAGCGGTGATTGGCGCCGGCTCGTGGAGATCGTTCTCGACGGCCTGCGTCCCGGCGGACGCTCGGACGCGTGAGTCAGCCCGGGGCTATGTTGGCGTTGCGGTGGAAGACGTTGCCCGGATCGTAGTCGGCCTTGATGTGGGCCAGTTTCGCGTATTTGGCGCTTCCGTAGGATTCGCGGACCCGGTCGTAATTCGGGTCCGCCATGAAGTTCACGTACCCGCCGCGATTGGAAGCCATCGGGCGCAGCGCTTCCCACGTGGTGCGCACCCATTCCCGGTCGCGGGCGAGCGTCTCGGCGTCGGGAGTGATCGCGGTGATGTTGCACCCGTAATGCGGGGTGCGCGCGCCGCCGAATGCCGTGTCGTCCTCGCCGACGGTGGTGAACGCGCCGCTGAGCGGGAAGATCGGCATGAACGACAGCGGCGCGGTCTTCGCCGCGGCGTGCGCGGTGAGCACGGCGATGACGTCGTTGGAGAAGTCGTCCAGATCGAGCCCCTTCTCGTAGCCGCGCATGCCCCAGGGCGCCGCGGCGTCGAGCATCCGTTGCAATCCGGCGTACGGGATCGGGCTGAGGAACTCGAACAGCGGCGGGAGCGCGTTCCGGATCGGCGCTACCGCGGCGGCGTGTTCCTCGGCCGTGCCGAAACCGGCGACGATCAAGGCGTGGCCCGCTCGGCCGTGGTACCGCTCCGGAACGAACGGCGCGGGCGGCGCGGTCATCGCCAGCGCTATCAACGCTCCCGATCGGCGCGGCAGGGTGGGAAGGAACTCCCGGATCAAGCGCAGGGCGTCGGTCCCGTCCGGCATGTCCCAGAAGAACAGGCCGAGGTGCACTTCCGGCCCCACGTGATGCAGGCGGTACTCGAATTCGGTGACCACACCGAAGTTTCCGCCGCCCCCGCGCAACGCCCAGAACAGGTCCGCGTGCTCGGTCTCGCAGGCCCGCACCACCTGGCCGTCGGCGAGCACCACCTGCGCCGAGACGAGATTGTCGACAGCCAGCCCGGCCATGCGGGTCAGCCAGCCCATGCCGCCGCCGAGGGTGAGGCCGCCGACGCCGGTGTCACTGATCACACCGCCGGTCACCGCCAGACCGTGGGCCTGGGTCGCGGCGTCCATGTCCGCCATCGTCGCGCCGCCGCCGACCCGGGCGCGCTCGGTCCCCGGATCCACCACGACGCCCGTCAGCGCGCTGAGGTTGATCATCAGGCCACCCTCGCCCACCGCGGTCCCGCTGTAGGAGTGGCCGCCGCCGCGCACGGATATCTCCAGCCCGCGCTCCCTGCCGAAGGCCAACGCCGCGGCCACGTCACGAGACGACAGGCACTGGGCTATCACGGCGGGCCGCCGGTCGATGTCGGCGTTCCAGATGGCGCGGGCGCGGTCGTACCCGGCGTCCGTGGGGCCGAACACCGGCCCGTCCATGGTGGACCGTAGAACCTGGAGATCGGAATTCACTGTTTGCGTCATGGCATCCTCCCGGATGGTGGCCCCGACGACTTGTTGGGCGGCGAGTCGGCATCTCGACTCGCTACGGCACCGATCCCGACCTTGCGGTGCCACTCGAAAACGCATCCCCCGACCATGCGCGTGTGGCGCTTGTCACATCTTAGTTGATCATGTCCAGGCCCGACAGCCTCCTAGACAGGGCGCATCGTCGGAAGGCCCGGCGCGCCGCCGCTCAGGACTCAGGCGGGCTGCGTCGCCGGACGGTGCGCGGCGCCGAACAGCTGGGCGTCGCCGTGGGCGCGCTTGAAGAACAGATGCGCGTCGTGTTCCCAGGTGATCGCGATGCCGCCATGCAACTGGACGGTCTCGGCCGCGATGGCGGAGAGCGCCTCCGAGCAGTGCACCCGAGCGACCCAGACGTCCTCGGCGGCCGACGGGCTGTGCGCCGCCACCGCCGCGGTGGCTGCGACGGACGCGGAGCGGGCCGATTCCAGCAGCACGTACATGTCGGCCATGCGGTGCTTGAGCGCCTGGAAGCTGCCGATCACCCGGCCGAACTGCACGCGGGACTTGGCGTAGTCCACCGTCATCTCGAGGCAGCGGTCGGCGGCTCCCACCTGCTCGGCGGCCAGCGCGGCCCAGGCGATCTCCCGCAGCCGGGCGACGGTCGCCGCCGGATCGCCCGAGCCGAGCCGTCGCGCGGGCGCCTCGGCGAAGGCGACCTCGGCCAGCTTGCGCGTGGGGTCCATGGTGGGCGCGGACCGCCGGGTGACGCCCGCCGCGGTGGGCTCGATCTCGAACAGGCCGGTAGCGGTGACGACGACGAGAGTGTCCGCCGACATCCCGTCGAGCACGTAATGCGCCGTCCCGGTCAGCGCGCCGTCCGTCTCGCATACGCCCGGATCGTCCCAGCCGCGCTCGCTCGCCCAGCAGACCGCGATCGTCCGCGTGCCCTCCGCCACCTCGGGCAGCAGCCGCCCGCAGGCTTCGGTGTCGCCCGACAGCAGGACGGCCTGCGCACCCAAGACGGCCGAACCGAGCATCGGCACCCCGGCGAGCGTGCGGCCCAATTCGCCCACCACCAGCAGGGATTCGACCAGACTCGCGCCGAAGCCGCCGTACTCCTCGGGAATCGCGAGCGCGGCGACGCCGATCTGCTCGCACAGCAGCCGCCACAGGGCCGGGTCGTAGCCGAGTTCGGTGTCCATCGCGGCACGCACCGCCGCGGACCCCGCGTGCTTGGTCAGCAGCGCCCGCACCGAGGCGAGGAACTCTTGGTGTTCGGCGGTGCTCATCGGTGTCCTTTCGTGGTGGTGACGCTGCGCTGCCTCCTCCGGGCCTGACCGCTCATGCTGGGTTTGTTTTTCGCATGAGCGGGGCCCTGCGGGGTGACGCTGCGCTGCCTCCTCCGGGCCTGACCGCTCATGCTGGGTTTGTTGTGCGCATGTGCGGGGCCCTGCGTGGTGACGCTGCGCTGCCTCCTCCGGGCCTGACCGCTCATGCGAGGCCCCGCGTGGCGCGATCGGAGTCGGTGTCCGCCCGCAGCGCCCGTGCGATCCGGGCGCGGTGCAGATCCGGTGTGCCCCATGCCGAACGCAACGCGGTCACCTTGGTCAACCACAGTGACAGGTCGTACTCGGCGGTGTAGCCGATCGCGCCGTGCACCTGCAGCGCCGCGCGGGCGGCGCGGTAGGCGGCGTCGCCGCAGGCGATCACGGCGGCCGAGACGTCGCGGCCGCGGGTGGTTTCGGTCATCGTCAGCGCGGCCCGGAAGAGCAGCGGCTCGGCCAGATCCAGCGCGATGAGCACGTCGGCGAGCTTCTGCTTCACGGCCTGGAACTCGCCGATCGGCTTGCCGAACTGCTTGCGCTGCTTGGCGTACTCGGTGGACGCGTGCAGCAGGGCTTTGCCCGCGCCGAGCAGCTGGGCCGCGCAGGCCAGCGCGCCGGTGTCGAAACCGGCGGCCGCTGCCACGCGAGCCCCGTCGCCCTCCGCGACGGTCTCGGCCGCGGCGACGGTGAACAGGCGGCGGGCGGGATCGACCGAGCGCACCAGACCGGTGCGATGCCCGGTGGACAGTTGATGCTCCCCGGCCAGCAGGACCACCTCGGCGGTGTCGGCGTCCAGCGCGACACCGCCGGGCCCGTCTGACGCGAACGCGACGGTGCCCAGCGCCGCGCCCTCCACGAAGCCCGGCAGCCAGCGCGCGGCCGGTTCCTGGTCCGGAAGCGCTTGGAGCAGTGCCGGAATCGCCGCGGCGGTTTCCACCAGCGGGCCGGGCACGGCCGCCCGGCCGATCTCCTGGAACGCCACGACCAGGTCGATCGGTTCGGCGCCGATGCCGCCGTGCTCCTCCGCGACGGCCAGACCCAGCACACCGGCCTCGGCCAGTTGCCGGATCAGCGCGCGACCGGGACCGCTGTCGCCGGACGCCCACGCGCGCACGGCGGCGGGCGCGCGGCCCGCCTCCAGCAGTTTGCGCAGGCTGACGCCGAAATCGAGTTGTTCGGGGCTGAGCGCGAATCTCATCGGCTGCTTCCTCTCGGTAGTCCGAGCAGCCGCTCGGCGATGATGTTGCGCTGGATCTCGTTGGTGCCCGCGTAGATCGGGCCGGACAGCGCGAACAGGTATCCGTCGGTCCACGGCCCCGAACGCTCCGCCGCCGCACCGAGCACCTCGAGCGCGGTCTCGTGCATCGCGATGTCGAGCTCGGACCAGAACACCTTGGTGATCGATGATTCCGCGCCCAGCTTGCCGCCTTCGTTGAGCCGGGTCACCGTGCCGAACGTGTGCAGCCGGTAGGCCTCGCTGCCGATCCAGGCGTCCACCACCGCGTCGCGCTGCGCGGTGTTGTCCTCGCCGCCGGTCTCGCGCCACAGGTCGATCAGCCGCTGCGCGGTGGCGCTGAACCGGCCGGGGCTGCGCAGGGAGAGGCCGCGTTCGTTGCTGGAGGTGCTCATCGCCACGCGCCAGCCCTCGCCGGGCGCGCCGATCACGTCGCGGTCGGGCACGAACACGTCGTCGAGGAAGATCTCCGCGAAGCCGGGTTCGCCGTCCAGCTGCGGGATCGGGCGCACCGAGACCCCGTCGGCGGTCAGCGGGAACATGACGTAGGTGAGGCCCTTGTGCCGCTCGGCCTCGGGGTCGCTACGGAACAGCCCGAATGCCCAGTCGGCGAAGGCGGCGCGCGAACTCCACGTCTTCTGGCCGCTCAGCAGCCAGCCTCCGCTGGTGCGCCGGGCGGTCGAGCGGATACCGGCCAAGTCGCTGCCCGCTTCGGGCTCCGACCACGCCTGCGCCCAGATGTCGTCGCCGCGCGCCATCCGCGGCATGATCCGCTCCAGCTGTTCCGGCGTGCCGTGTTCGAAAAGCGTCGGCGCCAGCAGGAAGATGCCGTTCTGGCTGACCCGCCCCGGCGCGCCCGCCGCGTAGTACTCCTGCTCGAACAGCACCCACTCCAGCAGCGAGGCGTTGCGCCCGCCGAATTCCTCCGGCCAGGCCACCACCGAGAGCCGGGCGTCGGCGAGGGTGCGCTCCCATGCGCGGTGCGCCTCGAATCCCGCTTTGGTGTCCATGGAGGGCAGCGGCTTCGCGGGTTTGTTCGCGGCCAGGAATTCGCGGACCTCCCGCTGGAATTCCTGGGTCGCCTGGTCGAGATCCAGATCCACTAGGTTGTTCCGTTCTGTTCTGCGGTGCTCGCGGAGGCCTTCATCGACTTGGCGTTCATGCCGCCCAGCGAGTCGGCGCCGACCTCGGCGTTGTGCGCGTGGGCGAAGTGGTGCAGGCCGAACACCGAGTCCATGCCCGACCGCATGCCCATCAGGTCCTCGGCCTGGTTGACCGCCTTCTTGGTCAGCGCGAGGCCGAATTGCGGCATGGCGGCGATCTTCTCGGCCAGCGCCAAGGTCTCGGCCTCCAAGTCGGCGCGGGGGACCACCCGGTTGACCATGCCCCACTCCTTGGCCTGCGCCGCGCCGAACCGGTCGCCGGTGAACAGGAACTCCTTCGCCGCGCGCGGACCCATCACCCACGGGTGGGCGAAGTACTCGACGCCCGGGATGCCCATGCGCACCACGGGATCGGAGAAGAACGCGTCGTCGGAGGCGATGATCAGATCGCACACCCAGGCCAGCATGAGCCCGCCGGCGATGCAGGCGCCCTGCACCATCGCGATGGTCGGCTTGGGAATCTCCCGCCAGCGCCTGCACATGCCGAGGTAGACCTCGAGCTCGCGGGCGAAGCGCTGATCGCCGCCCGCCCGGTCCACGTGGTCCCACCACAGCGCGGCCTTGTTCGGGTACCGCACGTGGTGATCGCGACCGGGCGTGCCGATGTCGTGCCCGGCGCTGAAGTGTTTCCCGTTGCCGGCCAGCACGATCACCCCGACCTCCGGATCCTCCACGGCGCGCTCGAAGGCGGCGTCGAGGGCGTAGGTCATCACCGAGTTCTGCGCGTTGCGGTAATCCGGCCGGTTCAGCGTGACGATCGCGACGCGACCACGCCGCTCGTAGGTGACGACCTCACCCTCGTCCGGGATCGCCGGACCCTGGTCCGGGGTTGCCGGTTCCGACATTACGACTTCTCCTCACGTAGTTGACGCTTGAGCACTTTCCCGGCGGCGCTGTAGGGCAGCTGGTCGCGGAATTCGACGAACCGCGGCACCTTGAAATTGGCCAGCACGGTGGCGGCGTGCGCGCGCACCTGGTCCTCGGTGAGCGCGGCGTCGGGTTTGCGCACCACGTACGCCTTGCCCACCTCGCCCATCCTGGTGTCCGGGACGCCGATCACCGCCGACTCGGCCACGCCGTCCAGCCGGGCCAGTGCCTGTTCCACTTCGGCGGGGTAGACGTTGAAGCCGCCGGAGATGTACATGTCCTTGAGCCGGTCGGTGACCTTGAGGTACCCGCGCTCGTCGACCGTGCCGATGTCACCGGTGTGCAGCCAGCCGTCGGCGTCGATCGTCTGCGCGGTGCTGTCCGGGTCGTCCAGGTAACCGAGCATCACGTTCGGCCCGCGCAGCAGGACCTCGCCCGCGTCGCCGAGCCGCAGTTCGAAGTCCGCGATCGGCCTGCCACAGGTGTTGGCGATGGTCTCGGCGTCGTCGTCGACGCGGCACATGGTGCCGAAGCCCGCGCTCTCGGACAGGCCGTAGGCGGTGATCACGACGTCGAAGGCCAGTTCCGAGCGCATCCGCTCGATCAGCACCACCGGCACCGTCGCCGCACCGGTGACGGCCACCCGCAGCGAGCTCAGGTCGAACTCGGAGCGTCGCGGGAAATCCAGGATCGTCTGGTAGATCGTCGGCGGGCCGGGCAGCACCGTGACCTGCTCCGCACCGATCAGCCGCATCGTCTCCGGTACGTCGAAGGTGGCCTGCGGAATGATCGTGGCTCCGGTGACCAGGCAGGCGAGGATGCCCGCCTTGTAGCCGAAGTTGTGGAAGAACGGGTTCACCACCAGGTACCGATCGTCCCCGCGCAACGTGGCGCACTCGGCCCAGGCCCGCACGACGGACAGCGCCTGCCGATGGGCGACCAGGGTGCCTTTGCTGCGGCCGGTGGTGCCGGAGGTGAACAGGATGTCGGAGATGTCGTCCGGACGGATCGACGCGGCGCGTTCCTCGGCTTCGGCCACGGTGACCGGCGCGGCGACGGTCGCGAGTTCCGACCAGTCCAGCGCGGCGATGTCGGTGTTCTCGGTGCCCGGTTCGACCGGGATCACCACCACCGTGTCGATGGCCAGGTCCGGAGCGGACGCGCGGAGTTCGGCGAGCCGCTCGCGGCCGAGGAAAGGACCCGCGATGAACAGCGCCTTCGCGTCCACCCGCCCGAGCACGTCGGCGGCCTCGTCGGCCACGTAGCGGGTGTTCAACGGCACCAGCGCCGCGCCGGCGTAATGGGCGGCCAGCGCGGCGATCACCCAGTGGTGCGTATTGGGCGCCCACATGGCCACGCGGTCGCCCACTCGCACGCCGCGCGCGATCAACGCCCGCGCCAC
Organism: Nocardia sputorum; assembly: GCF_027924405.1. NCBI lineage: Bacteria > Bacillati > Actinomycetota > Actinomycetes > Mycobacteriales > Nocardiaceae > Nocardia > Nocardia sputorum. Next base: position 189,213 of record NZ_AP026978.1, read on the forward strand.
TTCCTGGACCGCCTCGAGCAGCTGGGTCCAGTCCAGCCGGACCTCGCCGTCGGCGATCGCCGGTGCGTCGCCGAAGGTCCGGGCGGCGTGGTGCAGTGCCATCGGTGTCGTCTGAGCAGGGGTTGTCACGGTTGTCCTTACCGTCCGCGAGCGACTTATGCGCACGCTCTACAAAGCAAGTGCTTGGTAGGTTATCCTACCGGCGTGGGTGCGATCCAGACCTCAGAATCCGACACCGCCGCTCCGGACGGGCGGTTTTCCGCCGCGCCGGACGAGCGATTCGCCGCCGACGTGCGCGAGTGGCTGGAGGAGAACCTCAACGGCGAATTCCGCGAGCTGCGCGGCCTCGGCGGTCCCGGCCGCGAACACGAGGCGTTCGACGAACGCATCGCCTGGGACCGGCACCTGGCCGCGGCCGGTTGGACCTGCCTGGGCTGGCCGAAGGAGTACGGCGGCCGCGAAGCCACGGTCCGTCAGCAGGTGATCTTCCACGAGGAGTACGCCAAGGCGAACGCCCCCGCGCGGGTGTCGCACGTCGGCGAGGAACTGCTCGGCCCGACGCTGCTCGCCTTCGGTACGGAGGCCCAGAAGAACCGGTTCCTGCCCGGTATCCGCACTGTCACCGAACTGTGGTGCCAGGGCTATTCGGAACCCGGCGCGGGCTCGGACCTGGCCGCCATCACCACCGCCGCGCAGCTGGACGGCGACGAGTGGTCGATCACCGGGCAGAAGATCTGGACCTCGCTGGCGCACGTCGCGGACTGGTGCTTCGTCGTCGCCCGCACCGAGCGCGGGTCGGTGCGGCACAAGGGCCTGTCCTACCTGCTGGTCCCGATGAAGCAGCCGGGCGTCGACGTGCGCCCGATCATCCAGCTGACCGGGACCTCGGAGTTCAACGAGGTCTTCTTCGACAACGCCCGCACCGCGGCCGACCTGGTGGTCGGCGAGCCGGGTGACGGATGGCGCATCGCCATGGGCACGCTCACCTTCGAGCGCGGCATCTCCACCTTGGGCCAGCAGATCCGCTTCGCCAGGGAACTGGCCGACATCGAGGCATTGGCGCGGCGCACCGGCGCGTCCGACGACCCGCTGATCGCCGAGCGGATCGACCGCGCCTGGGTCGGGCTGCGCGTACTGCGCGCGCACGCCATGCGCACGATGGAGGGCGCGGGCGTAGACGACGGCGCGGGCCAGGCTTCGGTGGCGAAACTGCTCTGGGCCAATTGGCATCGCGGGCTCGGCGAGCTGGCGATGGCCGTACTCGGCGCCCGCGGCCTGGTGGCGGGCGAGGACGATCTCGACGAATGGCAGCGGCTGTATCTGTTCACCCGCGCCGACACCATCTACGGAGGTTCGAACGAAGTGCAGCGCAACATCATCGCCGAGCGGGTGCTCGGCCTACCGCGCGAGGCCCGCCCGTGACCGGCCCGCTGTCGGTCGCCCCCGCGCCCGTCTCCGGGCACGGCCTGCTGACCGGACGATCGGCCGTGATCACCGCGGCCGCGGGCACCGGCATCGGCTCCGCGACCGCGCGCAGGCTGCTGGCCGAGGGCGCGGACGTGGTGGTCTCCGACTGGCACGAGCGTCGCCTGGCGGAGACCGCGACCGAGCTGGCCGCGGAGTTCCCGGACCGCCGGGTCGCCTCGATCGCGTGCGACGTGCAGAGCACAGAGCAGGTGAACGCGCTGGTGCGCGGCGCCGCGGAGGCCCTGGGCCGGATCGACATCATGGTCAACAACGCCGGGCTGGGCGGGGAGACGCCCGTGGTCGACATGACCGACGAGCAGTGGGATCGCGTTCTCGACATCACGCTCAACGGCACGTTCCGCTGCACGCGCGCCGTCCTCGGCTACTTCCGCGACGCGGGCCATGGCGGCGTGGTCGTGAACAACGCCAGCGTGCTCGGCTGGCGCGCGCAGTACGGCCAAGCGCACTACGCCGCGGCGAAGGCGGGCGTCATGGCGTTGACCAGGTGCAGCGCGGTCGAGGCGGCCGAATTGGGCGTCCGGATCAACGCGGTGGCCCCGAGCATCGCCCGGCACGCGTTCCTGGACAAGGTCAGCTCCACCGAACTGCTCGACCGCCTCTCGGAGCGCGAGGCGTTCGGCCGCGCGGCCGAGCCATGGGAGGTCGCCGCGACGATCGCCATGCTGGCCAGCGATTACACCACCTACCTGACCGGCGAGGTGGTCTCCATCAGCAGCCAACGCGCCTGAGCCACCGCGTTTCCCGGGCTCGTCCGCGCTGTGCCGAGCGGACGAGCACACCGGGCGACCATCGAGCAGCCACCCGCCCGCCGCTCCGGGCGAGACCCCTCGCGCCGTATTGCGATCGCCTTCTTTCATCGGGCGGGCCCCGGGAAATGGGCGGCTGATCAGGTAGAAAAGGGCGAGCCGGAGCGCCCTGCGGTGTGCCATGCTGAAGGAGATCGGATCCGCGCTCTTCAAGGGGGCGATGGCTATGGGCCTGGATCGCCCACCTGCCCGCGAACAATTGGAACTCGACGTGGTGCGCGAAGTCGTGCTCGCCAGGCGACGGATGGACAGCCTCGTCCTCTCCGCGCTCACCCTCGGCGCCGAACTCATCCAGCACACCTCCGAGAGCGCGGTCGCCACGGCCGCCGTTCGCATCCTGGAGCAGCACGCCGTCGACGAGGAGGAAGTCGCCCGCGATCCGCGCGGCGCGCTGCGTGCCGATCTGGCGCGTGATCGCGAGCGCGCCCGCCGCGTCGGCCTGGGCGCGGACAGCGGGGAGACCGAGCAGGAACGGCGCAGACAGCGCCAGACGGCACTGCTGTGCGAGGTGCGCGCCGACCTGCTCGCGGTGGTCGCGAAATGCCGGAAATTCCGCTTCGACCAGGTGACCTTCGCGGACGAGATCGCGCAGGGACTGTGCGCGGCCACCGACAAGCTGGTGATCGGGGCGGACATGGACACCTACCACGCCTGGCAGCGCGGCATGGTGCTGAAGTTGAGCGAGGAACCGGTGCGGGGCGGCCCGCCGCGGGTGATGGCCACGGTGGACGCCGGGCCGGACCGCGGCCAGCTCACCGTGGAATGGGACAGCTGCGAACGACGTCTCGCGCTCGTCGCGCGGATGGCGCGAGCGGGTGTCTCGCCCGTGATCATCTGCGATCGCCTGCTGGTGGATCTCTCCGTGTCGTCGCCGCTGCGCTACTCGGCCCGGTGAGGTCTCGACCAAGCAAATGCTTGGTTGTATGATGGCCGTGTGCCCGCACCAGACGCTTCGAAATCAGCACGGCGCAGCGAGTTGCTCGCCATGGCGGCCGAATTGTTCGCCGAGCGAGGACTGCGCGCCACCACCGTGCGTGACATCGCCGACGCGGCCGGGATCCTCTCCGGGAGCCTCTATCACCACTTCGATTCCAAGGAGTCGATGGTCGACGAGATCCTGCGCGGATTCCTGGACGAACTATTCGGCCGCTACCGGGAGATCGTCGCCTCCGGCCTGAGTTCGCGAGACACCTTGGAAGCCTTGGTGCTCGCGTCCTACGAGTCGTTCGACCGCTGGCACGCCGCGGTGGCGATCTACCAGGCCGAGGCGAAGCGACTGCGCGACTCGGAGCGGTTCGCCTACATCGCCGACTACAACCGCGAATTCCGTGAGCTGTGGCACCGGGTGCTGACCAACGGCGTCCAGGACGGCAGCTTCCGGGCGGAACTCGACGTCGAACTGGCCTACCGGTTCCTGCGTGACACGGTATGGGTCGCGGTGCGCTGGTACCGGCCCGGAGGCCCGATCACCGTCGAGAACCTCGCAAAGCAGTACCTGACCATCGTGCTCGACGGGCTCACCGCCGGCGAGCGCACCACGTAGGAGTCCTTACATGTCAGCACCTTCCGCGTCCCGTCGTCCGTATGCCCCGCTGCGGGACGCCTACGTGATCGATGCGGTACGCACCCCGGTCGGCAAGCGCGGCGGCGCACTGGCGGGCGTGCACCCGGCCGATCTCGGCGCGGCCGCGCTGCGCGGCCTCCTGGACCGCAATCCCGTCGATCCGGGGAATGTGGACGATGTGATCGTCGGCTGTGTCGACAACATCGGCCCGCAAGCGGGCAACATCGGCCGCACCATGTGGCTGACCGCCGGATATCCCGAAGAGGTTCCCGGCGTCACGGTGGACCGGCAGTGCGGATCCAGCCAGCAGGCCATCAATTTCGGCGCCCAAGCCATCATGAGCGGCACCGCCGAGGTCATCGTCGCGGGCGGCGTGCAGAACATGAGCGCGATCCCGATCTCCGCGGCCATGCTCGCGGGCAAGGAGTACGGCTTCGACTCACCGTTCGTCGGGGCGCAGGGCTGGGACCACCGCTACGGCACCGGTGAGGTGACACAGTTCCGCGCCGCCCAGCTGATCGCCGAGAAGTGGGGCATCAGCAGGGAAGAGATGGAGCGCTGGGCGCTGCGCAGCCACGAGCGGGCCCGCGACGCGATCAAGAACGGCCGTTTCGACAACGAGATCGTGCCGGTCGGCGACTTCTGGATCGACCAGGGGCCGCGCGAGACCAGCCTGGAGAAGATGGCGTCGCTGCCGCCCCTGGCGGAGGGCAGCCCGCTGACCGCCGCGGTGGCCAGCCAGATCTCCGACGGAGCCAGTGCCACCCTGCTCGCTTCCGAGTGGGCGGTGCGGGAGTACGGCTTGACGCCGCGAGCGCGCATCCACCACGTCAGCGCGCGCGGCGCGGACCCGATCTTCATGCTCACCGCGCCGATTCCGGCGACCAAGTGGGCGCTGGAGAAGAGCGGTCTCACCATCGACGACATCGACGTCGTCGAGATCAACGAGGCGTTCGCGCCGGTGGTGCTGTCCTGGCTGAAGGAGACCGGCGCGGACCCGGAGAAGGTCAACGTCAACGGCGGCGCCATCGCACTCGGCCACCCGCTCGGAGCGACCGGCGCGAAGCTCTTCGCGACGCTGCTCAACGAACTCGAGCGGATCGAGGGCCGCTACGGCCTGCTCACCATCTGCGAGGGCGGCGGCACCGCCAACGCCACCATCATCGAGCGGCTGCCCCGCTGACCGCGACGAGCGGCACGTCGGCGAATTCGACGTGCCGCTCGGCCGCGCACGATGGGCGCCGGTCGGGCTCAGTCGGATTGCACCTCGTGATCGGATTGCCCCTGGGACGACCCGTCCTCGGCAACGCTCCCGCTCGCGGAATCCCCGGTCGGCTTGCCCTCGCTAGCCTGGCCTTTTCCCTTCCCTTTCCCCTTACCCTTGCCTTTCCCTTTGCCCTTCCCCTTTTCTTCGCCGTCGTCGGTGTCGCTCGTGTCGGAGGGTTGCCCCTGCTCTTCGTCCTGTGCCAGATAAGTGACCGGCCCGCCGCCGATCGTCTCGCTCGTGGTTGGCTGCGCTACGAGTCCCACGGTCAACGCGCCCGCGGCGACCGCCGCCGCCGTCACGACAGCCCGAACGGTGGTCTTTCCCACTACCAAACCTCCCTGATGATCGGTTTCGTCGGTGGAGCAGCGCGAAGTTAGCACCGGGAAGGACGCTCGTCGCCGGGCTCGCCGCACGCGGACACCCTCGTGACGAGGCCGACATCCCGCTGTGACGACTTCCCGGAAGGTCCGGATGGTTCGCCGGGAATGCGGGTCAGCACCGCGGTTCGGCGCGTGGTCGGGAACCTCGATGCCGATCACGCTCAGCGGTGGCCGAGGCATGGGCCGCGTCCGGGCGGCCGGACTCGGGAGCCGATCGGCGATGAGTTCGCCTGTGGTTTCCCGTCTGTACCCACAGACCCGGTCAACCGCACCCGAGGAGAGCATCATGACCGCCACATACACCTTCGACGTCTTCTCCAGTCTCGACGGCTACGGCAGCGTCAGCGGCGGTGACTGGGGCGGCTACTGGGGCAAACAAGGCCCCGAACTGCTCGCTCACCGCCTCGCCTCGTACACCCCGGAGCAGCGGATGGTTCTCGGAGCGAACACGTATCGAGCGTTCGCACAGCTGCTGGCCTCGGGTACCGAGGAGTCGGTGCGTGACGCATGGGTCACCCGGATGAGGAACCTGCCTGCGACGGTGGTGTCGACCACCCTGGACGGTCCGCTCGACTGGCCGGACGCCACCGTCGTGAGCGGTGACGCCGTCGACGTCGTCGCCCGGCTGAAGCAGGAGTCCGAGGTGCCGCTGCGGTCGCACGGGAGTCTGTCGATGAACCGGGCGCTGATGGCCGCGGGCTTGGTCGACCGCGTCCAGGTGACGCTGTTCCCGGTGATCACCGGTCGGACCGGTGCTGATCCGATCTTTCGAGGGGCGGCCGACTTCGACCTCGAGCTGATCGAGAGCCGGACGCTCGACGGCAACATCCAAGAACTCGTCTACCGGCCCACCCTGCATGTCTGAGTCCGACTGCGGTTCGACGTGGCCGCGAACCCGCGGCCGGGCACGATCCACAGCATGATGGTGGGATGGCCGAGCGGGTGAACGCATGCGCACATTGCTGATACTGATCGTCGTGCTGGTGATCGCGCTGATCGTCGGCGACCGGATCGCGGTCGTGCTGGCGCAGAACGAGATCGGTCGCAAGATCGCCGCCGACTACGACCTCCCGCACCAACCGAGCGTCGACATCGGCGGTTTCCCGTTCCTCACCCAGGCCGCCGAGGGCAACTATCACGACATCGGTATCCGGATCGGCGACTGGAGCGGGCAGAACATCACCGTCCACAACCTCGACATCACGATGACCGACGTATCGGCGCCGCTGACCGACGTACTCCACAACCGGACGTCGAACCTGATCGCGGCCACCGCGACGGCGACGGCCGTGGTTCCCTACGACACCGTGCGGGATTTCGCGCCGTCGGGCGTGGAGTCGATCTCCAACGCCGAGGACGGGCTGCGCGTCACCGGGACATTCCTGGTGGATGGAATCCCGGTACCCGCGACGGTCGTCGTCGCCGTCGAGCCCACCGGCGAGGGCATTCGAGTCACGCCGGTTTCGGTCCAGCCCGCGGCCGGCGGACCGAGGATTCCCCTGGCGATGCTGCGCCGAAGCCTCACCTTCGTGGTGCCGTTACAGCGGCTGCCGCTCGGTGCGCAACTGACGGCGATCCGGCCGAGCGCCGATGGCCTCCAAGTGACCGCCGTGGCCCACGACGTGCGTTTCTCCGATCTGCCGTGAGCCGCGGCCGCCGGACGACACCGGCCCGGACCATTCTGGAGCTGTGCTTGCCGGGGTTTTCAGGATGTGAAGCCCCGGCAGGCGGCCGGTAGCAAGGTCAATCGCCGACCGGGATCGTCGTCGCCGCGGGTGCGCCGAACCAGGACGACAACGCCGCTCGCAGGCCCTCCTCGGCGGTGTCTGCGGGTTCGTCGATGGTCGCGGCCCAGGCGATGTGGCCATCCGGGCGGATGAGGATGGCGTCGGCCGGACGGTTCTCGGCTTCGCCGGTGCGGATGTCGATGCGGTGCTGCCAGTCTCGGGCGGTAGCGCGCAGATCCGCGCGGTCGGCGAGGTCGAGCAGGATGGGTCGCGCGGCGTGCATGAGTTCGGCGACGGCGGTGGTCCCGGCGTCGGTGTGCAGGGTGAGGTCGGACACGAAGGTTCCCGTCAAGGGGTGACCATTCGGGTTGGGTAGCTGATAGCGGATATCGGCACCGGCAATGAGGGCTCCCATGCGCCGCAGAGGCTGTTCGTCGGTGAGAAGTTCCTGGAAGACCTCTCGCAGTGCTTCGGCGGCCGGGTCGTGCCCGCGCCGCAGCGCGACCTGTGCCCGGGTGTGCAGCATGGTGCGCGCCCCGGCGAGGTGACGTTCGTCGTGGTAGGTGTCCAGCAGGCCGCCGGGCGCCCACCCGTGGACGTCGGCGGCCAGCTTCCAGGCCAGGTTGACCGCATCGAGCAGACCGGCGTTGAGGGCCACGCCCGTGGCGGGAAACAGATGGGCCGCATCACCGGCGAGGAGGACCCGGCCGGCGCGATAGCGTTCGGCGTGGCGGGCCTTGAAGGTGAAGCGCGACAGCCGAAATGTCTCCGTCACAGGAAGATCCGCGCCCAGCACGCGCCGGATGCTATCCCGCAGTTCGGTCACGGTCATCGGCGCGTCGTCGTCGTATTCGACGGTCTCGTCCTCGATCGTGTAGACGGACAGCACGTCCGACGCGGGCGAAACACCCATCCCGAACAGACCGCGGTCCGTGCGCGTGAAACCCGCGCGGATGGCTCCGAACCCGGGAACATCCAGGTCGCCGTTGTCGAGCCGGGTCACCGAATCGGGCACGGTGATCTGGGCCAGCCGATTCACCTCCGGATACACCGTGCCGGGAAACGGAATCCCGGCCAGGTCACGAACCCGGCTGCGCGCACCGTCGCAGCCCACCAGATAGCGGGCGGTCACCCGGTATAGCCCGTCCGGCCCGTCGACCTCCGCGGTGACCGCGTCGGCGTCCTGCCGCACATCCAGCACCTGGTGTCCGCGACGGATATCGACGCCGAGTTCGCCGGCGCGCTCGCCGAGCAGTCGCTCGAGCCGCTGTTGCGGCAGCGGCAGGGCGTGCATCGGGGATTCGACCAGCTGGGTGAGGTCCACATGCACACCGCCGAACGGGAACCGCGGAGCCGGAATCGGATCGGTGCAGGCCGCTGCGAACCGATCGAGCAAACCTCGGTAGCGCAACAGCTCCAGAATCTGCCCGCCGATTCCACCGGCCTTCGGGGTGTCGCGCGGCTGCGGCTGCCGCTCCAACACCAGCGGCCGCACTCCGGCCAAGCGCAGCTCGGCGGCCAGCATCAGGCCGGTGGGGCCCGCGCCCACGATGATCACGTCGGTACGCATTGCTACTCCATTCCGGCCGATCCCGGCCGTGGCGAACGATTGACGGAACCCCAGGTCACCGAAGGGCGCTACCGCGCCCCGTACCTGCCGTGCCGGGACCACCCGCCCTTGGAGTTGGGGACCGTGCGCGGAGGCACGGGGCGAGTCACGAAGCGCTGGTTGCTCTGGCTCGGGAAGGTGCTGCGTTGCTTTCGCATATCGGTACCGCCTTTCGAAAACTCGTGAAGTGCCGGAACGCCGGCGGGTTTGCGCCGGATCAGGCGCGATCGAACCAAGTGATCTGCGCGCCGCTGCTGAAGAATTCGCGCTGGGTGACCTTGAATTGCGTCGGCTGGAAATTGCCGGTGAAGAGCCCGATGCCGTCGCCCGCGATCACGGGATAGCTTTTGATGATCAGCTCGTCGACCTCGCCGAGCAGCTGACCGGCCAGATTGCCGCCGCCGCAGAGCCAGATATCCAGGCCCGCTTCCTTCTTCAGTCGCCGGACCAGCTGCACCGGATCGGTGTCGACGATCTCCACCTGCGGATTGTCCACCGGTGCGAGGGTGCTGGAGAAGACGTACTGCTTCAAGTGGTTGTACGGGCTGGTGGCACCCTGCGCGAGGCCCGGCTCGTAGGCGCCGCGGCCCATGAGCACGGTGTCCAAGGTCTTGTTGGGCGTGTCGAGGGCCATGCCGACGGACTCGCGGATCTGCGTCGGCACCGTCTCCGGATAGCGCGGATTGATCCACGCCATCATGTCCGCACTGATCGGATAGAAGTCGTATTCCCCCTGCGGACCTGCGATGTAGCCGTCGAGGGAGACCGCAGCGTAGTAGACAAGCTTTCGCATCTTGACCGCCTCAAGTGTAGTACTCTGAATGAAGTGATTTGAACCGTAGTACTACGAATGGAGTGGTGTCAAGTGGTGCGCACGAATCCGGAACGCCGTCAGGCTCTGCTGGATGCATCGATCGAGGTCCTGGCCCGCGACGGGGCTCGCGGCCTGACTTTCCGGGCGGTCGATCAGGAGGCGGGAGTGCCCGCCGGAACCGCCTCGAACTACTTCCCCAACCGGGATGCACTGCTCGTCCAGGTCGGGCACCGCTATTACGAGCGACTGATCCCCAGCGACGACGCCATGGCGAAATCGCGCGGGCCGCAAACCCGCGAGAGCATGACCGAACTCATGACCGAGGTGGTCGAGCGGGTCTCTCATTTCCGCACCGGCTATCTCGCGATCCTCGAACTGCGACTGGAGGCCACCCGGCGTCCCGAACTGCAGGCACTGCTCACCGAGCGAGTACGCGCGGATCTGGACTTCAATATCGCCAACTATCGGGAGTCCGAGCTGCCCGGTGACGAGGACGCCGTGGTGCTGCTCTATCTCGCCCTGAACTGGCTCATCCTCGAACGACTCACCCTGCCGGGCATTTTCGACGAGCAGCGCGCCGCCGAACTGGTGCGGACGATCGTGGAGCGCGCGATACCCGCCACCACCCGGGTCGCCAACTCTTGACGCGGGCGGCCGGCTGCCTCTGAGCGCTGTCGCTAGTCGACGGTGTAGGTGCCGATGAGCTGGCCGTCGCCGAGGCTCGCGTCGACGATCGCGGTTCTCGCGTCGTTCGGTGCGGTTCGCGAGTCCACCGGTACCGGGCGGGAGAGCGCGTACAGGATGAATCGGTAGTGGTGGACACCCGTGCCCGCGGGTGGGCACGGGCCGAAGTATTCGGCTTTGTCGGCGCTGTTCAGGCTCACCACCCCGCCCGGGGGCGTCTGCCCCTCCTCGGTGGACGTGGTGGTCGGCGGGATATTGCTGACAACCCAGTGGGTGAACAGGCCGCTGGGAGCGTCTGGGTCGTCCACGATCAGGGCGAGGGCGGTGGCTTGCTCGGGGGCGGTCCATGTCAGGGGCGGCGGAACGTTCCTGCCGTGGCAGGTGTAGACCGCCGGAATCGGGTCGCCATGGTTGAAAGCGCTACTACGCACGGAGATCTCGGTCATCGCGGCCTCCGCTCGGGTCGAGGGATAGTGGTCGAGTCCAGCGATTCGCCTGTGCCGGTCCGTGTGGACGAGCCCGGCGCACTGCGAAGGGCGAATACCGGGCGAACTCGATATGTCGTTATCAGACCAGCGTAAGGCGACTGCTGCCGATCGACCAGATTTGGAGGCGAACGCACGGTTATCGGCGGTTCCGATGCGGCTCAGGATCGCCTGCACGCCGGCGGCTGTCGTTTCGCAGCCGGGATGGGCGCGTGATCGGTGACCACAGCACGTCTGCCGCCCGCGCGGGTCCACTGCTGCGATGTGGAAGGACGGCGGCCGCCCTCGCAGCCGCCGTCCGGTGTGACCGCGTCCGGCGTTCAGTCCGACCCGGTAGCGGCCGACTGCTTGTCCGCGGTGAGCTTTGCGATCGTCTCGATCCGCCCCACCGCGTCCGTGACGATCCGATCGATCAACTCCGCGCACGTGGGCAGATCATCGATGATCCCGGTGACCTGCCCCGCGGCGAGCACGCCCGCCTCGGTGTTGCCCTCGACCAATCCGGCGCGCAGCAGCATCGGCGTGTTCGCGGCCATCACCACCTGGGACCAGGTGAGGTCCTTGGTCTTTCGCATGGCCAGGCCGTCACGGATCATGGTGGACCACTTCATGCCCGTCATGCTCTTGAACCGAGCCGCGTTGCCCACCGCGGCGGTGAGCCCGCGCCAGCGGCCCGAATGTTCCAGCCGCTGCACCAGTTCGGTGTTCAGCACGCGATGCGGCATGCCGTCGACCTTGAGCGACACCACCGTGTCCTGGAGCTGTCGCCGCAGGTACTCCTGCTTGACGGCGTCCGGAACGGTGCTCTCCTGGGTGAGCAGGAACCGGGTGCCCATGGCGACGCCCGCCGCGCCGTAGGCCAGGGCGGCGGCCAGGCCGCGCCCGTCGAAGAATCCGCCTGCCGCGACCACGGGAATGTCCACCGCGTCCAGCACGGAGGGCAGCAGCAGGGTGGTGGCCACCGGGCCGGTGTGCCCGCCGCCCTCGCCGCCCTGCACGATCACCGCGTCGGCGCCCCAGGACGCCACTTTGACCGCGTGCTTGGCAGCGCCGATCGACGGGATCACCACCACGCCCGCGTCCTTCAACTTCGCGATCAGGTCCTGCTTGGGGGCGAGCGCGAACGACGCGACCGCCACCTTCTCCCGGATCAGCAGATCGATCCGCTCGGGGGCGTCCGCCGCATCGGCGCGAATGTTCACGCCGAAGGGTTTCGCGGTGTGCGATTTGGTCTTCGCGATGGCCGCCTCGAGCTCGGCGAACGTCATGGTGGCGGAGGCCAGGATGCCGAGTCCGCCCGCCTCGGCGGTGGCCGAGACCAGGCTCGGGCCGGCGACCCAGCCCATACCGGTCTGCACGATCGGGTGTTCGATGCCGACCAGATCGGTCAGCGCGGTGCGCAGGCGCGGGCTCATGACGGTACCTCGGTTTCGCGAATCCTCTTGGGGTCGAGTACCTCCCGGATCAGCCGCAGCTCCTCGGCGGTGGGCTGCCGCGTCTCGCCCGCCTCGGCGAGACCTGCGATCCCGAACGAGGTGTTCGCGGCGACCTCGTCGGCGGTGACGCCGGGATGGAGGCTGCGGGCGCGCATGGTGTGGCCGGGGCCGTCGAAATCGAAGACGCCCAAGTTGGTCACCACGCGATGCAGGTGGTGGAAGCGGTAGGCCGGGTTGGCCGAGTCGACCTTGTCGTATCCCACGCCGGAGACGATGTCGACCCGGTCGGTGAACACACGCTTCGTGTGCCGCGCGACCCAGTAGCTGGTGGCGTGGTTGATCGTGTTGCCCGGCGCGCCACGCACACCGAACATCTGGCGGGTGGGCCGCTGCAACGATCCGAACGCCGAAAGGTTCTGATTGCCGAACCGGTCGATCTGGTTGGCCCCCATCACCACGTGCCGCCGTCCGGACGCCACGACGTCGAAGACTCTCCGGAACGGAATCCAGCCTTCGATGGGCGCTTTGCCACCCAGCGGGGGAGTCTCGGCGAACAGCAACGCCTCACCGTCGGACAGCAGCAGATCGGGTTCGGTGGTGAGTTTGGCCAGGCGCGCTCCGATGATCGACATCGGTGCCATGGGGCTGGCCATGATTTCCCCGGCGCCGCTGAAGATCTCCGCGCAGGCGACGGCGCAGATCTCGGCGCGGGTGACGGTTTCGATGCTGGTCATCACGCCTCCTCGGCGAATCGGCGGACGGCGGCCTGGTACTGCTCCTCCGAGCCGGTCAGATAGGTGTCGACGAACAGCTGCCACGCCTCCGGCGTCTTCGCGGATTCGACGTAGTGCTTCTGGAACTTCTCGTCCCGGCCGTAGTCGTCGGCGGCCAGGGTGAAGTGCGCGCCGCCCGGGGCCTCGACCACGCCGTCCACCATCATGCGGTTGAGCAACAGCGATTGCAGGGGAACGGTTTTCACCAGCTCGTCGGTCTCCACCACGCGCTCGACCGAGACGTAGCGGCGCTGCGCCGCCAGGCAGAACAGATCGTCGAAGTACGGATCGACGCCGGTGTAGGCCGCGTTGCCGTGCTGGTCGCCGAGGTTCAGGTGCACCAGCGCCGCGTCCAGATTCAGCGCGGGCATGGCGATCAGGGTCTCGGGCGTGCCGTCGACGGGATAGGGCGATTCGACCGTCTTCAGCTCGCCCTCCCAGAAGTTCGGCACATCGGAGCCGAGCCCGGCGCGAATCGGCAGGAACGGCAGTCGCGCCGCCGCCGCCTCCAGGCCGCACTTGAGCATGCCCTCGTCCATCTCGCGGGCGGCCAGCGTGCCGGAGGTGCGCGCCTCGGCGAACCACGGGTCGTAGAACGGCGCCGAATCCAGCGACACGAAGCCGTAGTACGCCTTGCGCACCTTGCCCGCCGAGCACAGCAGCCCGAGATCCGGCCCGCCATAGCTGACCACGGTCAGATCCGTGATGTCCGAACGGAGGATGGCTCGCACCAGCGCCATCGGCTTGCGCCGCGACCCCCAGCCGCCGATGCCGATCGTCATCCCGCTGCGCAGCTCGCCGACGACCTCGTCGAGCGACATCCGCTTGTCTCGCATGGAAGTTCCTCTCTACTGCCCGCTCTTGCGCGCCGCGAGGTCGTCGTCGAACCGGGCGCGGATCTCGTCGGCGACGCCGGCGAGGTTGAGTTCGAAGGTGAATCCCTGCTCGTACCGGTAGCTGCGGTGCACGTCCTGCACGTCGATGCCGTTGAGGGCCCGCTTGGCCGCCCGGATCACCCGGCCGTCCTTGGCCGCGATGTTCTTGGCCAGCTCCAGGGCGGCGGCGTCCAGCTCGGCGCGCGGCACCACCTGGTAGACCGAGCCGTAGTGATGCAACTGCTGCGCGGTGATGGTGCTCGCGGTGTAGAACAGCGCGCGCATCAGGTGCTGGGGCACCAGGCGTGCGAGGTGGGTAGCCGCGCCGAGTGCGCCGCGGTCGACCTCGGGCAGCCCGAAGGTGGCGTCGTCGGAGGCGATCACGACATCCGCGTTGCCCACCAGGCCGATGCCGCCGCCCAGGCAGAAGCCCTGGACCACGGCGATCACCGGCACCTGGCACTCGTACACCGCCGCGAACGCCTCGAAACAGCCGTGATTGGCGTCGATCAGCGCCTGGTGGCCCGGCTTGCTCTGGATCTCCTTGATGTCCACGCCCGCGTTGAACCCGCGGTTCTCCGCGCGCAGCACCACCACCTTGGTGTCCGGGTCGCGTCCCGCCGCGCGCACTTCGTCGGCGATGGCGAACCAGCCGTCGGTCGGGATGGCGTTGACCGGCGGATAGTCGACCGTGACCACGCTGATCCCGGTCGCTTCGGAATGGCGGTTGATCCCCATGGCAAGTCCCATCGTGTGTACCAGCGCATTGGCAAAGCAAGCAGTTGCTTGGTAGGTTAGCACGGTGGCACTCGAAATCGATCTGGCCGGGCGCGTCGTTCTGGTGACGGGCGGCGTGCGCGGTGTCGGCGCGGGCGTGAGCAAGGCGTTTCTCGCCGCGGGCGCGACCGTCGTGGCGTGTGCGCGGCGACCGGCCGACGCACCCGTCGAAGTGGACGGGCGCGCGATCGACTACCTGCCGTGCGATGTTCGGGACGCCGACGCGGTGCACGCGCTGGTCGAGACGATCACCGAACGCCACGGCCGCCTCGACCATCTGGTCAACAACGCGGGCGGCGCGCCCTTCGCGCTCGCCGCCGAAGCGAGCAAGAACTTCCACGCCAAGATCGTCGAGCTGAACCTGCTCGCTCCGCTGCTGCTGGCGCAGGCCGCCAACGCGGTGATGCAGCGACAGGACGACGGCGGCTGCATCGTGAACATCTCCAGCGTGAGCGGACATCGCCCGTCGCCGGGCACTGCGGCCTACGGCGCGGCCAAGGCGGGCATGGACAGCCTCACCGGCTCGCTCGCCGTCGAGTGGGCGCCCAAGGTGCGGGTCAACTCGCTGGTGGTCGGCCCGGTCGACACCGAGTTGAGCCGGATGCACTACGGCGATCAGGACGGTGTGGACGCGGTGGGCCGAACCATCCCGCTCGGCCGCATGGCCCGCCCCGACGACGTCGGCCGCTGCGCCGTCTTCCTCGCCTCGCCGCTGGCCGCCTACGTCAGCGGCGCGACGCTCCTGGTGCACGGCGGCGGCGAACGGCCCGCCTTCCTCGCCGCCGCCAACGCCGACCAGCAGTCCTGAACAAGACCGGACACGAAGAAGGACACATATGGACACCGAGCAGATCTGCGCCGGGCGCGTCGTCATCGTCACCGGCGCGGGCCGGGGCATCGGCCGCGCGCACGCCCTCGCCTTCGCCGCGGCGGGCGCCGACGTGGTGGTGAACGACATCGGTTCGACGCTGGACGGCGCGGCCACCGCGGAAACGCCCGCCGCGCAGGTGGTGGCCGAGATCGAAGCGCTGGGCGGACGAGCCGTGGCCAACGGCGACGACGTCGCCGACTGGGCAGGCGCCCGCAGGCTCGTTCAGCAGGCCGTCGACACCTTCGGCAAGCTGGACGTGCTGGTCAACAACGCAGGCTTCGTGCGCGACCGCATGTTGGTCAACCTGAGCGAGGACGAGTGGGACGCGGTGGTCCGCGTGCACCTGAAGGGCCATTTCGCCACCATGCGGCACGCGATCGAGTACTGGCGCGGTGAGGCCAAGGCGGGCCGTCCGGTCGACGGCCGGATCATCAACACCAGCTCCGGCGCGGGTCTGCAGGGCAGCGTCGGCCAGAGCAATTACGGCGCGGCCAAGGCGGGCATCGCGGGCCTGACGCTGACCGCCGCCGCCGAGTTCGCCCGCTACGGCGTGACGGTGAACGCGATCGCCCCGTCCGCGCGCACCAGGATGACCGAGACGGTGTTCGCGGACATGATGGCCAAGCCGGACAACGGCTTCGACGCGATGGCGCCGGAGAACGTGTCCCCGCTGGTCGTGTGGTTGGGCAGCGCGCAGTCGGCGGCGGTGACGGGGCGCGTGTTCGAGGTCGAGGGCGGCAAGGTGGCGCTGGCCGACGGCTGGCGGCACGGCGTGGCCGTGGACCGCGGCGCCCGCTGGGATCCGGCCGAGCTCGGACCCGTCGTGGCCGATCTGATCGCCAAAGCGACTCCGCCGGAGCCGGTGTACGGGGCCTGACCGGCCCCGCCCCTTTCGAGGGCGCGTTCGCGGACCGGGGTTTAGTATGGGCACCCATCCGTTCGGAAAGTCCCGTGTGAGAGTGGCGACCGGGTACAGAACTGCGCTTCGACTGATGAGGGGAAGGCTCGGCGCATGGCAGGAGGTCGCGCATCCCGTGTGCCGGCGGTAGCGGGCGCCGTTCTGGGTGCCGCGCTGTTCGGCAGCCCCGCCTTCGCCGACGTGGGACATCCCTGCCCCCCGTGCGTCGCGGACCCTGCTCCGCCACCCTACGACAGCGGCGATCCCTGGAATCCGCTGACTGTGCCCGGACAGCAATCGGAGACCAGCGCGCCCCCGGCCCAGCCCGCCGCCGGAACCGATTCTGCCGCAGCGGGTTCGGCGGCAACTGCGTCCGCCGCGGGCTCCACCGGGGCGGGAGTTCCGCTCGGGTCGGGCTCGGCCGGACTCGGCGTGGTGCTCGGCTCGGGTTCCGCCGGCCTCGCGCTCGTCCTCGGGTCCGGCTCGGCCGGTCCTGGGGTCGCGCTCGGCGCCGGTTCGGCGGCGGTGGGCTCCGCTGCCGCCGGTACCGGTTCGGCGGTCTCGGGTACCGGTTCGGCCGCACCGGCAACGGGCTCCGCCGCGTCGGGCACCGGCTCCACTGTCTTGGGCGCTAGCGGTTCCGCCGCGCTCGGTACCGGCTCCGCCGCCGTGGGCGCTAGCGGCTCCGCTGCGTTGGGTACCGGTTCGGCTGCGTTGGGTACCGGTTCGGCTGCGTTGGGTGCTGGGTCCGCTGTGCTGGGCGGGACTGGTTCGGCTGCGTTGGGTGCTGGGTCCGCTGTGCTGGGCGGGACTGGTTCGGCTGCGTTGGGTGCTGGGTCCGCTGTGCTGGGCGGGACTGGTTCGGCTGCGTTGGGTACCGGTTCCGCCGCGTTGGGCGCCACCGGCTCCGCCGCTGTCGGCTCGGCAGGCATCGGGTCCGCGGCCGTCGGCTCCGCCGCAACGGGTTCGGCCGCAACGGGTTCCGCCGCGGTGGGTTCGGCGGCCGTCGGGTCCGCGAGTCCATTGCTGCTGTTGTTGATTCCGCTCCCGCAGGCGACCGCTCCGCCCTCCCCAGCGCTGCCACTCGTGACGATTCCTCCCGCACCCAGCCTCGCTGCACCGGAAATCCCGCCTATTCCGATAGGCGCCTTGATGTTTCCGCCGCTCGCCGCCCCTGCCCCCGACCTCGCCGCGCCCGCACCGCCGCAGGCGCGGCAGCCCGCGTCCCCGGCGGTTCACCCGATCGGCTCCACCGATGTCCTTCCCGCGCCGGAATGGTTGTCCCTGATCGGAGGACTGATCGCGCTTGGATTGGCGGGCGCGGGCTCCGGCGTGATCAGCTTCCGGAGCGCGGCGGCCGCACAGGCCAGGATCGACGCGGCGCGGGCCCGGTTCTTCCCGAGGCCGTGAGGAGGCAGCCGATGAGCGAGAGCCGGACCCGCGGTAGCACGCGGTCCTATCGCCGGGTCGCCGCCGCCGTCGACGCCGTGTGCGCGGTGGCGGCCGACTTCGACGCGACCACCCTCGACGAGGTCGTCCTCGCGATCGCGGCCGAGCGGCGCCGGGAGATCGAGATCGCCAGTGCGCGACTGGGTCCCGGCGTCTGCGGACAGCGTCGCCGCTATCCCGACCGCGACGTGATCGTGCTCGCGGAGACGCTGCCGAGCCGTGAACACACCCTCGCCCACGAACTCGGCCACATCGTCTTCGACCACGAAGGCGCGCCCGCGTCCGAAGTGGCGCTGGCGGCGAGCGACGACCTGATCGCCTACATGCTCAGCAGGCGCGCGCATCAGCAGATCGTCGACGACGGCGCCGACGAACTCGCCGAGTGGGAAGCCGAGACGTTCGCCGCGATGCTGATGACCCGGCTGCGCGTGTTCAACAGCCGGGGCGCGGGCGTCTCGGTCCTCCGATTCGACGAGGCGCTCGGATGACCCTGTGGTCGACGGCTCTGCTGGTCTGGATGGCCGCCGGTGCTCGGGTGGGGCGCGTCCTGGTCAAGCCGGCGACCACGGCGCGGGTCGCCATCGTCGTCGCGGTCGCCGCCGTCGCGGTCGCCGCCACCGTCGCGGTGCCCGAGATCGCGGTCGCGTTGGACAATATCGTCCCGGGCGGCGTGCACGCGGGCTGGCTGTCCGACGGAGTCGTCACCGCGAGCTGGATCGCTTTCGCGACGGCCACCTCGGTGGTCGCCTCGGCCGCCTGGCCGGTGGTCTCGCGGCGGAATCTGCGGCAGATCGCCTGGTTCCTCTACGGCGCCGGGCTGTTCGCGATGGTGCTGACGCTGGCCTGGTCGTTCACTTTCGGGTGGGTGGTCGTGGCCGTGGGGTGCGCGTTCGTCGTCGTCACCGGTCTGCGCAATCTGGACTGGACCGCGCTGGGCCGCGGCATCGCGCTCTACACCGCGGGCACCGCGGTGGCCGCGGTGCTGGCCACGGGCCGGATCGGGCGCGCGTTCCAGCACGCACCCCGGGTGGCGCCCGGTGATCCGGCCTGGGCTTGGCCGGTCTGGGAGCTCGCGAGCCTGCTCATCGCGCTCGGCGCGGTGTGGATCGTGGTGGAACTCTGGGTGCGCGCGCGGGTGTTGTTGCATCGGATCCGTGCCCTGCACCGGACCATGGTCGGTCGTTTTCCCGAGGTGGTCGCGCACGAGCAGGGCGGATTCTCCACCCAGCTCAGGGCTTCCGACCAGGTGGCACAGATCATCGATGCGCTGTATCTGCAGTCCGGCGGCGGACTCGTGCTGGCGGAGCTGGCGCCGCCACCCGACTCGGTGGCCGCCCGGGCCGACCGGGTGGCGCGGTGGGCGCGCGACCCGGCGGGGGAGTTCGTGGTGGACGCGCGGTGGATTGCTCCGCCCGAAGGCATTAGTCCGCGCGGTTGGGTGCAGGCCGTCGCGCGGGCCTATCAGACGATCGAGACCGCACCCGCTCGAAATTGATCGACTTCGCGCGAAGGTGATCAATCCGGCGCAATAGGCGCACTCGGTCGGACTATTCGGACAGACCGGTTGGATCGGGAATCTCGTTCGGCGCGAGAGAGAGCAGGCGGAGCCGCGCCGAATGCGCTTATGTGCATACCTCACCCGGACCGCAGCACTAACCGGCGTGCGGCCGTGCCCCAATTTCTCGGGGCAGATCGCACACCGGTCGTGTGCTGCGCCCGCTTACGCGCGCATAACACAGCACAGTGCGACCCGGTGGGTCGCACTGTGCTGCCGTGCAGGAGAACCTATTCGGTGCCGTCCGGAGGAATTTCGGGCAATCCTTCGCTTGCCCGCAACTTCTCCGCCATAGACGTGAGCAGGTTCTGTGATTCTTCGGACAAGTCGAACGCTCTACTCGACAGCCGTCGCAGTCCGTAGCCCTGCAGCTGGGACAGCAGCTCCAGATCGTGATCGATCTTGGCGGCATAGATGTCGTTGAAGAAGTAGTCCGGCTTGACTTTGAAGAACTTCGCCAGGGCGGCCACCGTCTCATCCGACGGGTTCGTCCGTTGTCCCGACCGCAACTGCGACAGGTACGGTTTCGAGATCGGATGTCCGGAGGCCGTCAGCGCCGCCGCAACCTCCGCGTTGGTGTGCGGCTTACGCCCCGGGGGATGCACGGTTTCGAACAGCTTGTTCAGCCGCGCCGCGAAATCAGCCATTGTGAGCCGCCCAATTCCCTTCGCTGTACTAACAGTCGTTATCTCGGATACGTATCATTGATATTAGCGGCTCAGTAACTGAAAACCTACGCCTGATTCCGGATTTCCTTGAAGCTTCTAGGTCGGAAGGCGGCGAAGGGGCTGGGACGGTCGCGTTTGCGGGTCACCCCAAGGCCTCTCGAGAAGCCGCGGTACGAACCGGTTCTGGCCCGTCGCTGCGGTCCCGTCGCAAGGGGTCTTGATAGCCGCAAGATAGCTGACATCTCATGGACTCGGCGGTACATGGGTTTGTGTGGCGTACGACACGTTTGCGCCCCTAGGGGATGAACGTTCAACAAACGCGTACGAAATGGTTGAAGTCACAAACGTTCGATGATCGTTCCTGTCGCGAGTGCGCCACCGGCGCACATGAGAACCATTGCGGTGCTGCGATCGGAGCGCTCCAGCTCGTGCAAAGCCGTTGTGATGAGGCGTGATCCAGTGGAGCCGACCGGGTGCCCGAGCGCGATGGCGCCGCCGTTGACATTAACCCGATCCATGTCCGGCTCGTGTACAGAAGCCCACGAAAGTGCGACCGACGCGAACGCTTCATTGATCTCGAAAAGGTCGATGTCGCCGATATTCATGCCGGACCGCTCCAGCAGCCTGGTGCACGCCTGCACCGGGCCGTCGAGGTGGAACTCCGGCTCCGCGCCGACCACCGCTTGGGTGACGATCCGCGCTCGCGGCCGCAAACCGGCGCGCTCGGCGGCCTTTTCGTCCATCAGCAGCACCGCGGCGGCGCCATCGGAGATCTGCGAGGACGACCCGGCGGTGTGCACGCCGCCTTCCAGCACCGGCTTCAGCTTCGCCAGGCCCTCGACGGTGGTCTCGCGCAGGCCCTGATCCCGTGACACGTCGAGCTTTTCGCCGGTGGGATTGCCTTCCTTGTCGACCGCTGGAGCGGTGACGGTGAGCACCTCGCGATCGAACCGGCCTTCCGCCCATGCCTGCGCGGCCAGGCGCTGCGAACGCGCGCCGAACGCGTCCACGTCCGCGCGAGTGATGCCGCGCCGCTTGGCGATCCGCTCGGCTGCCTCGAACTGATTGGGCAGATCGATGTTCCACGACGCGGGCCTGCGCGGTCCGGCGTGCTCGCCGACGTTGGCGCCCAGCGGGACCCGGCTCATCGCCTCCACGCCGCAGGCCATGCCGATGTCGATGGCGCCGGCCGCGATCAGGCCCGCGATGAGGTGGTTGGCCTGCTGGGCCGATCCGCACTGGGTGTCGATCGTGGTGGCGCCGACCTGCCAGGGCAGTCCCGCGTGCAGCCAGGCGACCCGGGTGACGTTGTTGGACTGCTCGCCCGCCTGGGTGACGCAGCCGCCGATGACCTGTTCGACCTGCGCGGGGTCCAGA
Source organism: Nocardia sputorum (assembly GCF_027924405.1). Lineage (NCBI taxonomy): Bacteria > Bacillati > Actinomycetota > Actinomycetes > Mycobacteriales > Nocardiaceae > Nocardia > Nocardia sputorum. The sequence goes on from NZ_AP026978.1 coordinate 210,716, forward strand.
TGTGCGCGCTCGAGCAGTCCGCGCTGGGCCGCGCCGAGCAGTTCGGCCGCGTGCAGGCCCGACAGCCAGCCGCCGCGCTTGCCGATCGGGGTCCGTGCGGCCTCGACGATCACGGGTGTGCCCATGTCCAACCTTTCCTTATGGGACAGAAAATTGAAACGCGTTCATAGCACTTGCCAGGGGCGGATCTATCCTGTTTCTTTCCTCGTTCTCGCTCCTGTGCTTCAATGATTATAGAACGTGTTTCAGTTTGTCGAAGGAGACATCTGGTGGTAGACACTCGGAATGCCCGGCCGAATCTTCCGGACGGGTTCGACGTCACGGACCCGGACATCTACGCCGAGCGTGTTCCGGTCGAGGAGTTCGCCGAACTGCGCCGGACCGCGCCGATCTGGTGGAATCCGCAGCCCCCGGAGGTCAGCGGCTTCCACGACGACGGCTTCTGGGTGGTGAGCAAGCACGCCGACGTCAAGGAGGTCTCGCGGCGCAGCGACGTGTTCTCCAGCTACGAGAACACTGCCATCCCGCGGTTCAACGACGACATCGCCCGGGAGCAGATCGAGCTGCAGCGGATCGTCCTGCTGAACATGGACGCGCCCGAGCACACCAAGCTGCGCAAGATCATCTCCCGCGGCTTCACGCCGCGCGCCATCAACGGCCTGCGCGCGGAGCTGTCGGCCCGCGCGGAATCGATCGTGAAGGCGGCGGCGGAGTCGGGATCGGGGGACTTCGTCACCCAGATCGCGTGCGAACTGCCGCTGCAGGCCATCGCCGAGCTGATCGGCGTCCCCCAGGAAGACCGGATGAAGGTCTTCACCTGGTCGAACGACATGACCGGCTACGACGACCCGGAGAGCACGGCCGACCCGGTCGCGGCATCGGCGGAGATCCTCGGCTACGCCTACCAGATGGCCGCCGCGCGCAAGCAGTGCCCGGCCGACGACATCGTGACCACGCTGATCGAGGCGGACGTCGACGGGGACAAACTCACCGAGGAGGAGTTCGGCTTCTTCGTGATCATGCTCGCGGTCGCGGGCAACGAGACCACCCGCAACGCCATCTCGCACGGAATGATCGCCTTCCTGGAGAACCCGGACCAGTGGGAGTTGTTCAAGAAGGAACGTCCCGCCACGGCCGCCGACGAGATCATCCGGTGGGCCACTCCGGTCACCTCGTTCCAGCGCACCGCGCTGGAGGACACCGAGCTCGGCGGCGTGCAGATCAAGAAGGGCCAGCGGGTGGTCATGCTGTACCGCTCGGCCAACTTCGACGAGGAGGTCTTCGACCACCCGGAGAAGTTCGACATCATGCGCACGGACAACCCCCACCTGGCCTTCGGCGGCACCGGCGCGCACTTCTGCATCGGGGCGAACCTCGCCCGGCTGGAGATCGACCTGATCTTCAACGCCATCGCCGATCACCTGCCCGACATCACCAAGGTCGCCGACGCGAAGCGGCTGCGGTCGGGGTGGCTGAACGGGATCAAGGAGTTCCCCGTCGACTACAAGACCTGCCCGGTCGCGCACTGAGACACGAAAAGGGCCCTCGCACCGCAGTGCGAGGGCCCTTTTCCATGTCCGCCGTGTCAGTCGATCGGCCGCGCGGTCTTCATGGCGCGATCGACCTCCCAGAACGCGCGCAGCGCGGCGATCTTGCCGTCGTCGTTCACCCGGTAGGTGAACACCCCGTCGGCGTCTATCCGGTGGCCGCCGATGGTGCTGCGGATCGTGCCGGTGAAGGCGACTTCGTTGCCGCAGGCGAACGAGTCGCCGAACAGGAACTCGATCAGATCCGTCTTCGCGATCGCCTTGTCCCAGAACGCGGCGATGGCCTCCGTGCCGCGGTGGCCTTTGCCCTCCGGATCGAAGCCGGACGGGCCGATGGGGTCCTCCACGATGCCGTCCTCGGCGAACAGCGCGACCCACGCCTGCTTGTCCCGCGCTCGCACGGCGGCCTGCGAAGCGAGGCCCGCGGCCCGGGCCGGATGCTCGGTGGTGGTCATACGGCCTCCCTTGGCCGGTGAGTCGTCCTCATCGCGCTGCGAGGACGGGTTCGGTGATGTATTGCCGCGCGAACTTGCGCAGCGAGTCCTGCTTGGCGGCCAGGTCGCCGTCGAATCCGATGCCGTCGGCCAGCCAGGGCACCACGATCGCGTCGGTGACGCCGGCGTCGGCGAGGTCCTGATAGCCGGACCGGCCGAACCTATCGACGCACACCGCCTGGATCTCGAACGGCTCGTCGGTCCGGCCGTACTCGGCGCGCAGCGCGTCGAGCTTGCCGATGGTGCGCCGCAGTTCGTCGTAGGTCATCATGGCCGAGGTCCAGCCGTCGCCCACCCGCGCGGCGCGGCGCAGCGCCGCGTCGGTGTGCCCGCCGATGTAGAACGGCACCGGCTCGGTGGGCGCCGGGCTGATCTGCAGCGGATCGAAGTCGAAGAACTCGCCGTGGTACTCGACCATGCCTCCCGCCAGCACCAGCTTGATGACCTCGATCATCTCGTCCACCCGGGCGCCGCGGCGCGCGAACGGCACGCCGCACCACTCGAACTCCTCAGGCGCCCAGCCGATGCCGACGCCGAATCCGAAGCGGTTACCCGACAGGTTGGCCACCGAGCCGACCTGCCGGGCCAGCAGCAGCGGGTTTCGCGAACCCAGCTTCAGCACGTTCGTGTAGAAGCGGATGCGGCTGGTGACGGCGGCCATGGCGGTCGCGCCGATGAGCGGGTCGACCCACGGGGTGTCCGGTCCCCAGAACCGGCTGCCATCGGCGGTGTACGGGTACTTCGCCGCCGCCGACTTCATGTAGAACAGCGAGTCGGGCAGCGCGATGGACGAAAAACCGCACTCCTCGGCGGTTGTCGCGAGCTCCGTCAGCTGGTCCAGCGGACTCAGCGCGATGCCGACGGTGAACCGCAGCGGGGTCACCGCCGCTCCGATCCGACCACCCACATCGAGAAGTACTGCGAACCGCCGCCGTACGCGTGACCCAGCGCCTTGCGCGCGCCCTCGACCTGATAGTCCCCGGCCCGCTGCATGACCTGCTTGGCGGCCTCGGCGAACCGGATCAGCCCGGAGGCGCCGATCGGGTTGGACGACAGCACGCCGCCGGACGGATTGACCGGAAGAGTCCCGCCGATCTCGGTCTCGCCCTTGTCGGTGAGCTTCCACCCGTCGCCCTGCGGCACGAAGCCGAGGTTCTCCAGCCACATCGGTTCGAACCAGGAGAACGGGACGTAGATCTCGGCCACGTCGATCTCCTCCAGCGGGTTGGTGATGCCCGCCGCCTCCCACAGCGCCGCGGCCGCGTCCCGGCCCGCCTGCGGGTTGACCTGGTCGCGGCCGGCGAAGGTGGTCGGCTCGGTGCGCATCGCGGTGCCGTGCACCCAGGCGACCTTCCGGCCGGTGGCTTCCACCGCCTCGGCGGCCTCCGCGTCGCCGAGTACGATCGCGCACGCGCCGTCGGAGGAGGGGCAGGTCTCATCGAAGCGGATCGGGTCCCACAGCATCTGCGAGGCGAGCACCGATTCCAGCGTGATGTCGGGCTGCTTGAGGTGGGCCAGCGGGTTCTTGGCGCCGTTGCGGCGATCCTTCACCGCGACCATGGCGCCGATGTGGCCCGGCGCGTTCGAGCGCCGGATGTAGGAGCGCACGTGCGGCGCGAAATACCCGCCCGCGCCCGCGCCGACCGGCATGGTGAACGGCACCGGAATCGACAGCGCCCACATGGCGTTCGACTCCGACTGCTTCTCCCAGGCCACCGCGAGCACGCGCTTGTGCACGCCCGCCTGGATCAGGTTGGTCGCGACGATGCCGGTGGAGCCGCCGACCGAACCGGCGGTGTGCACCCGCAACAGCGGCTTTCCGGTGGCGCCGAGCGCGTCCGCCATGAACAGCTCAGGCATCATGACGCCCTCGAATCCGTCGGGCGCTTTGCCGACCACGACCGCGTCGATGTCGGCGATGGTGAGACCGGCGTCGGCGAGGGCCCGGTCGATGGCCTCACGGCACATCCCCGCCATGGACACATCGGTCCGTTTCGTCACGTGATGGGTTTGTCCGGTGCCGAGCACCGCAGCTGGCAAGCTCATCGGTTCTCCGATTCCAAGACGGTCACAAGGTTCTGCTGGAGCGCGGGGCCGCTGGTGGCGTGGGCCAGCGCGCGATTCGCCGAGCCCGCGATGATCGCCTCGGCCGCGAAGCCGATGCGCTCCAGGCCCGCGGCGAACATGGGGTGGGCCGCGAGCGCGCCGCCGGACGGATTCACCTTCGTGCCGTTCTTCAGCCCGATCGCCTCGGCGAGGATCAGCTGCTGATGGCTGAACGGCGCGTGCAGCTCGGCGATGTCGAAATCGCTCACGTCGCCGCCGGTGACGGCCTTGGCCGCGGCGGCCGTCGAGGGCGAGACGGTGAGGTCGCGCGCACCGAGCACGGGAGTGTCGATCCGGTGCGCCATGCCCGTGATCCACGCGGGACGTTCGCACAGTTCGCGGGCGCGGTCGCCCACGGCGAGCACGATCGCCGCGGCGCCGTCGGTGATCGGCGCGATGTCGTGGGCCCGCAGCGGATCGGCGACGTATGGCTGTTCGAGCAGGCTGTCGGCGTCACCGGACGCGCCGGCGGCCACGGCCGCCATGTCCCGCTCGGTCCAGCGGCCCGCGTCCAGACCGGCGCGCGCCTGCAGGCCCGCGATGGACCAGGCGTCCGGCCACAGCGGCGCGACCACGTACGGGTCCAGCTGCATGGTGAGCACCTGGCGTAGCGTGCCCGCGGAGGACTTGCCGAACCCGTACACCAGCGCCGTCTGCGCCTGTCCCGAGCGCAGTTTCACCCACGCCTCGTACAGTGCCCAGGCGGCGTCCATCTCCACGTGCGATTCGTTGATCGGCGGCACCGCGCCGATGGCGTCGATCGCCGAGATGAACGAGAAAGCCCGCCCGGCAAGGTAATCGGACGAGCCCGAGCACCAGAAGTCGATGTCGGACTTGGTGATGCCGAGCCGGTCGTAGAGCTGCTGGAAGCAGGGCACCAGCATCTCGACACCGTTGGTGGTGCCGAAGGTCTCCGGCACGTGCGGCGCGTGGGCGAAACCCACGACCGCGATATCGGTGGCGTTGTCAGTCAACGTGCGCCTCTCTCAGAGGTGGTGCTTGTAGGTCTCGTAGTCGGCGTCCGGCTCGCCGGAGGGGCGGAAGTGGTCCACGTTCTCCAGGCCGTAGCCCCACTCCTCGCGCGGCTTCCAGACCGCCTGCACCCGCATGCCCATGCGCACTTCGCTCGCGTCGCAGCCGAGCACCAGGTGCAGCACCGGGATGTCCGCGCCGTCCAGCAGCACGTACGCCGCGACGTACGGCGGCTTGATCCGCTGGCCCATGAACGGCACGTTGACGATGCAGAAGGTGGTCACGGTGCCGTGATCGGACAGTACGATGAACTCGTCGGTCGGCCTGCCGTCGGTCGGATTGGCGCCGCGCGGCGGGAAGTACACCTTGCCCACGGCGTCGGTGCGCGCGCCGATCAGCTTGCCTTCGGCGAGCCCGCGCAGGTACACGGTCTCCTGCGGCGAGGCGGTGTGCTTGTAGGACAGATCGACCGGCGTGACGAGCATGGTTACCGGGTCGGCCGCAGCGGATTCCGCCGGTGCGGAGGACTTCTCGCCCGGCTCGAAGCAGACGATGTCGCGAATGCTGCCCTCGGTCTGCTCGGCCCAGCGGGCGGTCACCCGCAGGCCTTTGTGGATGTCCTCTGGCGCGGCGACGTCGACGGCGTGCAGCAGCGTGGTGTCCGCGCCGTCCAACCGGATCAGCGCCCAGGCGAACGGGCGGTCGAAAGGCTGGCCGGGCAGCGGCTCGCGCACCCAGGTCCACGACTCGACGGTGCCGGTGTCGGCGAGGTCGACGAATTCGGTCAGCGGTTCGGCGGTGATCGGATCGTATTCCGGCGGCGGCACGATCACCCGGCCGTCCGAGCCGCGCACGCCGACGATCTTGTGGTCGCGCAATCCGGTCAGGAAGGTTCCGATGGTGGAGCCGACGGAGCGGGTGTAATCGAAACGCACCCGCAGGGGCGCGCTGAGTACCTCGGGCACGGCGTCCGTGTTCAATGCCGTGCCGCTACCACCAGCGATTGCCGTGGATGCAGTATTCCCCTGAGTCACGATATCGAGTAGAACAGGTTCTAACTCTGGTGGCAAGCAGTTGATCGGAAAGGGGTCCGGCGTGAAGTTCGGATTGCAACTCGGGTACTGGATGGCCCAGCCGCCCGCGAACGCGGGGGAGCTGGTGGTGGCGGCCGAGGAAGCCGGGTTCGACGCCGTCTTCGCCGCCGAGTCGTGGGGGTCGGACGCGTTCGGCCCGCTCACCTGGTGGGGTTCCGCCACGCGGCGGGTGCGCCTGGGCACCTCGGTGGTGCAGATGTCGGCGCGGACGCCGGCCGCGACCGCCATGCACGCGCTCACCCTCGATCACCTCAGCGGCGGTCGCGCGATCCTCGGCCTGGGCGTCTCGGGTCCGCAGGTGGTGGAGGGCTGGTACGGCCAGCCCTTCGCCAAGCCGTTGCAGCGCACCCGCGAGTACGTCGGAATCGTGCGTCAGGTGCTGGCCCGGCAGGCGCCCGTCACCAGCGACGGCCCGCACTACCCGCTGCCCTACACCGGGCCGGGCTCGCTCGGGCTCGGTAAGCCGCTGAAGCCGATCGTGCATCCGCTACGTGCGGATTTGCCGATCTGGCTGGGTGCGGAGGGGCCGAAGAACGTGGCGCTCACCGCCGAGATCGCCGACGGCTGGCTGGCCATCTACTACGCGCCCCGGCTGGCCGGAATGTACGACGAGTGGCTCGACGAGGGCTTCGCGCGGGCGGGCGCGCGGCGCAGCCGGGACGACTTCGAGATCGCCGCGAGTTGCCAGGTGGTGATCACCGACGATCCGGCGAGCGAGCTGGAGCGGATGCGCTGGATCATGGCGCTCTACATCGGCGGCATGGGCGCCCCGGAACTGAATTTCCACGCTCAGGTGTACCGGCGGATGGGCTACGACCGGGAGGTCGACGAGATCGGCAAGTTGTTCCAGTCGGGCAAGAAGGCGGAGGCCGCCGCGGCGGTGCCGGACGAGCTGATTCTGGACACCGCGATCATCGGCGACGAGGAGCACGTCCGCAAGCAGCTGCGGGTCTGGGAGGCCGCGGGCGTGACCATGATGCTGGTGTCGGTTCCGGATGTCGCGCAATTGCATCGGCTCGCACCCCTTGTCGAACAGTAGAACACGTTCTAGATTCGATGGGGTGACTGCCTCATCCGCCCCGTCGGCTCCTAACCGTCCCTCTGCGCAGGAACCGGAAAAAATCCTCGGTCTGTGGAACATCGCCGAAGCCGAACCCGATCGCATCGCGATGGTCGATCCCTGGGGCCGGGAGGTGACGTATCGCGAATTGGCCACGCTCGCCAATCGTTACGCCACCGGCCTGCGCGGGCTCGGCTTGAACACCGGTGACGTGCTGGTGAGCATGGTGCACAACTGCGTGGAGGCCATCGCGGCGTATTTCGCGGCCTACCAGTCGGGGTTGTACATCGTCGCGGTGAACTGGCATCTCACCGGTCCGGAGGTCGCCTACATCCTGGCCGACAGCGAGGCGAAGGCGTTCATCGCCAGCGATCGTTTCGCCGCCGCCGCCAAAGCCGCCGCCGACGAGGCCGGGCTGCCCGCGACGGCGCGCTTCGCGGTGGGTGAGATCGAAGGCTTCAAGTCGGTGGCCTGGCTCGGCGCGGCCGACACCGGCCGTCCGTCCGACCGCAGCACCGGCGCGCCCATGCTCTACACCTCCGGAACCACCGGACGGCCCAAGGGCGTACGGCGGCCGCTCACCGGCGCGGACCCCGACGTCGTCCCACCGCACACCACCGCGTTCTTCGGCCTGTTCGAGCTCGCGCCCTACGACGACCACGTGCACATCTGCGGCTCGCCGCTGTACCACACGGCGGTGCTGAACTTCGCGACCATCTCGATCCAGCTGGGCCACAAGCTTGTTTTGATGGACCGCTGGGACGCTGAGGACATGCTGCGGCTGATCGACAAGCACCGGGTGACGCACAGCCACATGGTGCCCACCCAGTTCCACCGCCTGCTCGCGTTGCCGGAGGAGGTGCGCGCCAAGTACGACGTGTCTTCGCTGCGCAGCATGGTGCACGGCGCCGCGCCCTGCCCGCAGGAGACGAAGCGGCAGATGCTCGAGTGGTGGGGCCCGACGGTCACCGAGTACTACGCGGCCACCGAGGGCGGCGGCACGGTGATCAACGGCACCGAGTGGCTGCGGAAACCGGGCTCGGTCGGCAAGGCGTGGCCGTGGTCTGTGATCAAGGTGCTGAGCGAAGAGGACGGCTCCGAGGTGCCGGTCGGCGAACCCGGCCTGGTCTACATGCGCATGGGCGCTTCGAGTTTCGAGTACCACCACGACAAGGCCAAGACCGAGGACTCGCGCGTCGGCGACCTGTTCACCGTCGGCGACATCGGCCACCTCGACGAGGACGGCTATCTCTACCTGCACGACCGGCGCTCGGACCTGATCCTGTCCGGCGGTGTGAACATCTACCCGGCGGAGGTCGAGAACGTCCTGATCACCCACCCCAAGGTCGCCGACGTGGCGGTCTTCGGCATCCCGCATCCGGATTGGGGCCAGGAAGTGAAGGCCGTCGTACAGCCCGCCGACGGGATCGACGGCGACGACGCGCTCACCGAGGAACTGCTCGCTTTCGCCGCCACCCAATTGGCGAAGTACAAGATGCCGAAATCGATCGACTACCTGCCCGAACTGCCGCGCGACCCCAACGGCAAGCTCTACAAGCGCAAGCTGCGGGAACGGTACATCCCCGCCTCCTGAGATTCGCCGCCGGACGGACGGCGCCGGGCAATACCCGGTCCAGGTCCGGCGGAGGGTAGGCGCGCCGCGCAGCCGGGCCGCTGGGGCTGTGACCCGGCCGCGCGACGACGCGGAGCGAATGCGCCCTTCACGATTACCGTGAAGGGCGCATTCGCGTCCAGGGGTGGGAAACAATCCAACCGGGGACGGTGGAGATTCCGCACCTTCTGACCTGGTTCTCCGAGCCGGATACGTTCATCGGCTCCACTATGACCGACACCGGCCGGGGTACCTTCACCGTATCCGGTCGGCCGATCACCGAGCCGGATGTGTTGGGCATGTCGACCTTGGCGGAGGACGAAACTGCTATCGAGGTCCCGAAGCTAGGAAGGACGTTCTACGGCAATGCTGCTGCGGCCCAACGATGTACCGGACCTGTGGCCGAATCTGTTCCGTGAGCTGAAACGGGACGCGTTCCATCTCGAAGTGCGGGACGAATACCACGTAGCCGACGAGGACACCCGCATACGTGCGTTCCTCGCTGGCGAACCAGCCCCGTACACCCGGACGCCGTGGCAGGACCTCATGCTGGAAACCACTGGCCGGGGCGTATCGGTGACCCGTGTTCGGGTGGTCACCGAACCACTGTCGGACTATCAGCGATGGTTGTTGTCGGTCACCGGGTACAACGTGGAAGCTGGGGACGACATCCGTTATGTGCCGAGAAATATCGCGGGAACGGTGCCACCAGACGACTGGTGGTTGATGGATGGCGAGAGGGTTGTTTACAACCTTACCGATCCGGCCGGGGTACCGGCCGGTCTGGCAGTGACCACAGACCCCGGAATCGTGACGTACTGCCAAGAGGTACGGGGGCGGCTCTGGAAGCTGGCTATCCCTTATGCGGAGTACGTCGAGCGGTGACCAACTCCGTTCATGAAGCGCGACAAGCCCTTGGGGCAACTCTCCGAGGGCTTCGTCGTGATGCTGGGCTCTCCGGCCGTCAGCTTGCCTCTCTTGCGGGTTGGCATGAGTCGGTGGTGTACAAAGATCGAAACCGGGGACCGTAGCCCCACGGAGGCGCATCTAAGGGCCTACTGCCGCCATACCGGCAACGACGCTCAGTTACCCGACCAACCTACCACCGCCGACGTCGACAAGCCCGCTTTGGCCGGTTGACCCCGATCGAATAGGAAACCATGCTGACCGCAGCAGCGCTACAACTGTCTCCCGATCCTGCAGCAGCCCCAACCTCCACTCGTGGTTAACGAGGTTCCCTCAAATGACGCTCCACAGACTCGACTTTCGATGTGATCGCGTTTGTTGATCCAGGGCGGACATCGCCCTTGAGAACGATGCTGCATCGTGGCGCGACTTCCATTACGGCATCTACCGCTTGCTTGATCACCGCCATTACCTCATCCCATTCGCCTTCGATGGTTGTGAACAGGGCATTCGTCTCATTCGGCAACCCGCTGGCGCGTATAACGCGCACCGCTTCTGCCACTGCGGCACCGACGCTTTCGCCTGCTCCAACCGGTGTTACCGAGAAGGCGATGATCACTATGACTCCTTTGTTAGAATATCCGAAATGCCCCGCCGCAATTCGGGCACGCCTGATGCATTCCTGATGCGGTCTTCGCCCGTAACCTGATAGATCTTTGCCAGCTCGTTCAGCACTCGCGCCGACGTTGTGCTCAAAGCGCTTTGGACGGCTCTGGCTCCCAGGGCGACCCCCTCGTCCAAGTCTCCGTGTCGGAGCTGCAGCGCAGCAAGGCGCACGGTGTTCAATTGCCGCGAGCGAGCGTGGTCGTCCGACAGCTCCAACGCGGCGTATAGACGTTCAACCGTGTTGGGTACTCGGATGTTGCGCTGATATGCGAGATCGAATAATCCGTGTGTGGCGTCGCTATTCATCAGTTGCTCGTTGTAGTAGCCTTTGAAGCCTTCGTATTCCGTATCGGGGTGTTCTTGCCCGGCGGCCTCCGCAAAGAGCTGCTCGGCTTGGCGTACAGCTCGAATGCATTCGGTATCGTTGCCTAGGTTGCCGAAGGCGCGGGCCTGCACTGCGGCAATATCTGCTCGACGCAGCAGCGAAATGCGATCAGACCGCACCGAGGCAAGGCCGAGCATAGTGAGTGCATCATCGGCATTGCCGAGGAATATTGCCTGACGCGCCATGCAGGTCAGGATCGCAGCGCGTAGCCACCATTCACCAGCCTGTTCCGCGCATTGCCAACCCATATGAAAGTGATCTCTGGCCGGATCGTGCTGCCCGCGATCGAAATAGGCCCATCCGACGACCCTGAAGAACGTTCCGACCGCCGATTGCATCGCGGTGCGAACGTGTGATGGCATGTCGGCGCGGAGGAATAAGACTGCTGTCCGTAGTTGGGTGGTCATGGCGTCACCCACCCGCAGTCCCGCATCGTCCGCTGCACGGAACAGTCCCGCCCACGCCCGAACCTGGTCGACGTGATCCATCCCCACCTTGGCCGGGACGGATGGCTCCATAGGAGCGCTGGCCACCGTAATGAGATCGTTCGCAAGGGTAGCGGCAGGGAGAGCCAACAATCCGCGTAGAAATTCATTGCGGTTCACGTCGTCCTCAGCTTCCGCGTCAGGTATGCGAAGATCGCTACTGCCTTCGGCCGCGATGATAGGACGATCTTCCGGACCTTCGCTGGGTGCAATCGGCCGCACCGAAACAGCCAGTTCGGCCTGGAACCGTGCCGACTGGTCATCGTCCAGTCGCTTCAGCATGATGTCCATGGCAGCGGCGAAGTCACCAGACAGAGTGATCGTCTCGCCACGTCTTTCCCACTTGCTTACAACCGCTTCGGAGAAACCAGTCATCTCGGCGAACCGAGACTGACTGACTCGCAGAGCTACTCGGCGCAACGCTCGGACTTCCAAGCCGGTCCAACGGGTCACCACGAACATCGCGTACGCCCCTCCGTGTCTGTTGTTCGCGTATAGGAAGCGTAAGCGCTCCGTATGCACCGTGTGACTGCAACAGCGTCAAGGGTGACGCCACGCTGATAACCAGCCCCGCCGCCGGGTTGATGCGGTGCCTACATCGACGCCCCGGCGTCGGGTGCTCACCAGCAAAAGCCGACAGACAGGGGTGAAGTGGTGGGGTTCAACTGGTGGAGGGAAGCCGAACCGGACGAGACATCGCCGCAGGCGATCATTGATCGCGTACAGGCCGAGTGGCGAGCCGAACGGCGACAGAGCCGCATCCGCGCCGAGCAGGCCGCTGAGCCCGCCGACATGGGCCTATGGCCGACCGGCTGGCCGCATGAGGCACCGGAGCACCCGCTGAGCGTGCCCGAAGCGCACGCCACGATGCAGCGCCATCGCGGATGCCGCGCCGATGGTTGCCCCCGGAAGGCAGCCGCACGGCAGACCTTGATCGACGCCGGACGCATGGTGCCGGATACCGCGCGTATGTATCCGGACTCGCCACGCATGCACTGAGCAGCGCTTTGAGCATCCCGCATGCAGTTCGCGTCCTCCGACGGTCACCGGTCGGGGTGCGGGAGGGGGGCACCGCCCCCACAGCGTCAGCTTCGGTCGGGGCGCAGAGACGCACCCTCGACGTGGATCACACCGGCGCTCACAGCGCACGGCACCGGGACCGCTGGAGTAGCCGCAGCTCAGGCTCCCCCACGCAGCCGGGGTTATCGGTCTACAACAACGAGCCCCCCGGACCTTCTCGGTCCGGGGGGCTCGTGGTTCGCGAGTCGGGTCAGCGGGCCGACAGCGTGTTATGTTCCTGCCGAATGTCGCCACTGGCGACGGCGACGAGACGCTCCTGGTCATCGAGCGGCATCGCGAAAAATCGCATTCCATAGTGTGGTTCACCGAGCTCAGCGGCATCGATTTCGATGGACCGCCGCGTCGTCTCGACCACGATGCCCGACCGATCCTGCGCCACCCGGACGGCAACGATTTCAGGGAAACCGTCACGACCGCCGACGCAGTACCGCAGTTGCTCGCCGGGTTCGCGAACACCACCGATGCCGCCGGAATCCAGGCGGCCCTCGCCGTTCGCGACTTCCACGAAGGTCGCCAGGAAGTCTGCATCCTCCGGCCAGCCCATGAGATCAGCTTCCGGTGGCCGTCGTGCGTCGCACCAGACGCGCCATGTGAATTCACCGCGGGAACCAACCGGCGTGACCGGCTCCCAACCTTGATCGCGGAGGGTCATTTATGGATTGTCACACACGGGTACCCGGAGATCGAGACCCGTCCGGTGGGGTCCCACCAGCCAGCACAGATCCGCGTGCCATCGAGGAACCCTCCGGTCGGGCCGTAGCTGTCACGGTAAACACCGGAACCTTTCGCCCCCGGCTGGGTTACTTCGGAATTGATTCTTTTGGCTTTACCGTCCGGGCTCACCACGATGTAGTACGCCTGCACTTGGCCTTCACCTCCGGGGCTGGCGTAGGTGGTGACGGTCTTGCCGATAACCAGGCCCTCGCCGATCACTGTGAGGCTGACTGGGCCGTCTTGTTTCTCCGCACTGGCGTGGGCCGGCGCGGCGCCGACAGCGAGTGCGGCAAACGCGGCGGCGACAGCGAGTGTTGTAGTGTGCACGATTCCCCCTGTGCGGTTATAGGTTTGGGCTTGCAGCCCCATAGCGATGGTCCCTGATCGGGGCACGTCGGCGCGAGTGGTTATGTCCATGGGCCCGGGAGTTGGTTGTTGACGTCCCGGAGGATGGCGTCGAGCAGGGGGCCGCTGCCGGGCGCGAGCGCTCCCGCGCGTGCCGGTTCGTCATCACCCAACCGTCGCCCGTGATCTGGGGCGGTAGCACTGTCGGCACCGAGTGCGTGAACTCGAAATCGCAACTGCGGGCGGCACAGCAGGGAACGAGTAAAGCTCTGTGCGCCTGCGTTGTTGGTCTCCGTCTGCGGTCATTTCAACCCCCTCTAGTAGGCCAGTGGTAGGCACCCCGTGACCGGATCGCGGCACATGTCACGGGGCCCAGCTCAGACGCTACGAACGGTAAACCGGCCACGTCCATGTTCATGCTTGAACATGCTCAAATCCATTATTCGCTGATCAAACAGCTACGTCTAGGGCATCATCGAAGGTGTTCGAAGCATGAACGCGCATGATCCGATGGGAGGCCCAACCATGCGGCTACAGTTTCTCGGCAAAGGCGGCACCGAAGGCGGAGGCTGCCCGAGCCTCTACGCCACCGATAGAGGTACATACGCGGTGCAGGGGTGGAAGACGAACACTGTTGGGACAGTTGAGATCCCACATCTGCTAACTGGCTTCGCCGAACCGGACACGTTCATAGGCGCCACCATGACAGACACTGGCCGGGGGACGTTCGTTCTGTCTGGTTCACCGATCATGGACCGAGAGACATTAGGGCAGATGGACATCTACCCTGACGAAACGGTTATCGAGGTTGCCAAGCTGGAAAGGACTTTCTACGGCAATGCAGCTAGCGCAGGGTGAGGCATTCAACGATCTGTTTCGACAGGTCAAGCGCGAAGCGTTCCACCTCGAAGTTCGGGACGATTATTACCCACCGGACTACCCGCCACTCGTCCGATTCTTACGTGATGAGCCCGAAGACTACGCATGGTTTCAACCCTGGCTGAACCAGGTCAGGCAAACTACCGGCCGAGGCGTGGCCGTCAACCGGGCGCGGGTGGTCACCGTGCCACACAACGACTACACCCGATATGCAAAGCACGTTGCTCGGCTCAACGTGGAAGCGGGCGAGGATGTACGATACCTGCCCCGCCACCTGATCGACCCTGACGAATTAACGGTAGACGATTGGTGGATTTTCGATGATTCCGTTGTAGCATTCACCATATTCGAACCCGTCGAAAACGGTAAATGGCTCGGAGGTGCTGTAACCACCGACCCTCGAATAGTCGAGTACATCCGAACAGTCAAAGCAAGGGTATGGTCTATGGCTACCCCATTGGCTGAATACAGCGAGCCGTGACGAGTTCACCGAATCAGGCCAGGGAAGCTCTCGGTGCACGGCTCCGAGAGCTTCGCCTAGATGCAGGTATCAGCGGCACCGAGCTTGCCCACCGTGCCGGATGGCATCAAACCAAGGTATCGAAAATCGAGTACGGCAAGACTAAGCCCACCGGCGACGACATACGTCTCTGGTGTGCCCATACCGGCAATGACGACCAAGTGCCCGACCTGATAGCTACCCTGCGCAACATCGAGACCGCATGGCTCGAATGGAAGCGAGTACTAGGCACCGGTACAAAGCGGCGGCAACAAGCCTCTATCAAGCTGGAAGCCGAAACCGAGGTCATGCGGGTATATCACCCTTTCTTGATACCTGGCCTACTTCAGACAGCAGAGTACGCCGAGAGTGTTCTACGCAGCGTTGTCGAGTTTCAGCAAGTGCCGAACGATGTGAATGAAGGCGTATCGAAGCGGATGGAACGGCAACAGATATTGTACCGTCGTGACCACCGATTTCATTTCGTCGTAGCCGAGCAAGCCTTACGTACTACGGTGGGCAGCGATCAGACCATGATCGGACAACTGGATCGGCTCTTGGCTGTGCTCGGAATGTCTAGGGTAGTTTTCGGGATCGTTCCAGCCGAAGCTCCATACCGAGTATCAATGACTAACTTTACGATATTCGACGACAACAGGGTCATGGTTGAGACCTTGACAGCCGAGCTGACGGTTACTCAGCCACGGGAGATCACCCAATACGGGCGCGCGTTCGATGCCCTCGCTAGGCAATCTGCGACCGGGGAGGCAGCGCGGGAGCTGATCCGGAAAGCGATCAGCGAACGACTTAGCGGTGAAAACACCGAATAAGGCCATCACCGGCCGGGAACATTCCGGCTCACGGGTCGGCCGGTCATCGATCCGGAACTACTCGCACAGCTCGACATTGCCGACGACGAAACCGCTACCGAGGTTCCGAAGCTAGAAAGGACGTTCTACGGTGCTGCTAGTGCCCGATGAAGGGTTCCCGGACCTACTCCGGACCTGCAAGCGGGAAGCGTTTCACCTCGAAGTGCTCGACACCTACGCCGAACCGAACGAGTACGAACCGTTCCGGCGATTCCTGGCAGACGAGCCGGATGACTACGCATGGTTCCAGCCGTGGACCGAGCTGATACAGGAGACGACCAGCCGGGGCGTAGCGGTCACACGGGTACGAATCGTCACCGAACCGCACACCGACTACACCCGGTTCGCGCTTGCCGTGGCAGCGCTCAATGTACGGGCAGGCGAAGACATTCGATATCTGCCCCGGCATCATGCCGGGGAAGTCCCTTCGGATGACTACTGGCTACTTGATGACGAAACAGTGGTCTTCTCAGCGTTCGGGGAGTCCGGAGGCTGGTCCGGTGCGGCAACCACCGACCCGCACATCGCCGCGTACTGCCGCGGGCTCCGAGCCCGGTTCTGGCCTCTCGCCACTCCGTTTCCGGAGTACGTCACACAGTGACCGGTTCCGTTGACCAGCAGCGCGAATATCTCGGGGCGCAACTCCGAGGTATTCGCGTTGCCGCCGGGTTGTCCGGTGCGGAGTTGGCACGCCGTAGCGGATGGGACCCAAGCAAGGTCTCAAAGATCGAATACGGCCGGATACGCCCGTCTCTAGAGGACATCTCGGTGTACTGCCGACACTGCAACGCGGGTGACCAAATAGCAGACCTCCACGCGGCGCGGCAGAGCATCGATACCGCGTACCTCGAGTGGCGGAAGATTCTCGGTACCGGAACCAAGCGCAGACAGCAAGCGTCGATCAAGTGGGAATCCGAAGCTCGGATCATCCGATCGTTTGAACCGGTCTTGGTTCCCGGCCTTCTACAGACCGCCGACTACGCGGCGGGCATCCTGCGGAAGGTGATCGAGTTCCAGCAGATTCCGAACGATCTGGACGCGGGTGTATCCAAGCGGATGCAGCGGCAACAAGTCTTGTATCAGCGGGATCACTTGTTCCACTTCGTCCTTGGTGAACAAGCGTTGTACACCACCGTTGGCGACGATCAGACGATGATCGGCCAGCTCGACCGGCTCTTAGCTGTCCAAGGTATGCCACGTGTGACGCTCGGTATCGTGCCGATGCGGGCACCGTTCGAGACGGCTACCACGTCGTTTCTGATGTTCGATTCGAGCCGTGTCCTGGTCGAAAACATCACAGCAGAGCTGTCGATCACTCAGCCGCGAGAGATAGCGGTGTATCACCGGACGTTCGATGTCCTGGCCGGTCAGTCCGTGGCCGGCGAAGCAGCACGGGAGCTGATCCGCAAGGCGCTGGATGCCCGTACGCCCCGACCGTGACCGTGACCGTGCAGGGGGATTCGCTGGTCAGCGGTTGGGAACCTTCTCCGCAAACTCCACGGTGACCGGAGCATGGTCAGACCAACGCTCGGCGTACGTCGCTCCACGCTGCAACGCAATGCTTTGCACCGGCCGATGTTGGCGGAGGGGCTGGTTTGTCACCGGGAATAGCAGCGATCGGCGGACGCGAAGGTTCCTAGGCCGCGGAGGGCGCATTCATGCGTTCCGGATCAAACCTTTTCGCGCAGTTCGGGCGCGAGGCCGAACAGCGGGAACAGCTTCTCGGTGTCCAGGAAGAAGTTCAGCCCGGCGATGGTGGCGCCGGCGAGTTCCAGAACCGTGATCGACCACGGCACCCACACGCCCGGCTCCGGGCCCGGCTTGTAGTGGCCGAAAGCGGGCAGGCCGTTGGCGCCTTCCAGCGGGAGCAGACGCGAATCGCGGCAAGCGCTTCCGTGGCCGAGCATGAACGCGGCGACGTTCTCCGGGCCGGAGATCCACAGCTCGATCGGCGGCATGGACAGCGCCACATCTGCTTTCAGCAGCGAGGTGAGCGTGTCCATGTCGTAGGCCTCGAACGCCTTGACGAAGTTGTCCACCAGCTTGCGCTGATCCTCGTCGGAATCGTCGTAGATGTCGGTGGCCGCGGGCTGGACCTTGGACATGGTGGCGCGCGCCCGTTGCAGCGCGCTGTTGACCGACGCGGGCGACATGGTGAGCGCCTCGGCGGTCTCGTTCGCGGAGAAGCGCAGGACCTCGCGCATGATCAGGATCGCGCGCTGCGTGGCGGGCAGATGCTGGCAGGCCGCGACGAAGGCCAATCGCAACGTGTCCTTCGCGCTGGCGTGGTCGGCGGGATCGGCGCCGAAGGCCAGCGCGTTCGGGATCGGCTCGATCCAGACGTAGTCCGGCTGGGGTGCGGGCAGCGGCGAATCCGGCCGCGACGGACCGGACAGATCCATCGGCCGAGCCCGCCGCTGCGGGCCGTCGAGCATGTCCAGGCAGACGTTCGTGGTGATCTTGTACAGCCAGGAGCGGAGGCTGGCGCGGCCCTCGAACGAGTCGTAGGACTTCCACGCCCGGGTCAAGGTCTCCTGGACCGCGTCCTCCGCTTCGAAGGACGAGCCGAGCATGCGGTAGGCGTACGCGCACAGCTCCCTGCGATGGGTCTCGAACGCGGCGAGCAGATCGGGAGCGAGGCCGGCGGGGGAGGCTGGCGAGTCGTTCATGGGTGTCACCCTGCCACAGGGCACCGACACAAAACAGGCCATCGAACTCGAGAACGTCGCTGTTCAAGATCAATAAACCTGCCCGTGCTGTGGGATGCGCCACCGAGTCATCCGCGATGAGTTCGCCGGGCCCGGCCCGTCCTATCCAGTGACACGAACGGACTTGCTCGAGAGGAAGAGGCCATGAGCAGCAAGATGATCTTCATCAATCTCCCGGTCACCGATCTGCACCGGTCGACGGCGTTCTACGAGGCGCTGGGCTGGAAGGTCAACCAGGAGTTCACCGATGACAACGCGGCCTGCATCGTGATCGATGACAACATCTGCCTGATGCTGCTCACCGAGGATTTCTTCACCACCTTCAGCAAGCGGCCGGTGGCCGACACCAAGGCGGCGATCGGCGCCGCGTACGCGCTGGCCCTCGGCAGCGCCGCGGAGGTCGACAACCTGACCGAGGCCGCGCTGGCCGCGGGCGCGACCGAAGAGGTGAACGAGGACAAGCGGGCGCAAGAGGCGCAGGTCGGCATGCACGGCCGCACCTTCATCGACCCGGACGGCCACCAGTGGGAGCCGTTCTGGATGGATTACCCGGGCGCGAGCTGAGCCCGGCGAGGGGTCGCCCCCGATGCGCGTGCACTGGTCGCGCATCGGGGGCGTTGGGCTCTCGTCGTCAGTTTCCGGTGAAAGAGGGCTTACGCTTTTCCGCGAACGCCCGAGGCCCTTCCTTGGCATCCGCCGAGCGGAAGACCGCCATGCCGAGCTTGGCGTCGATCTGGAAGGCGTCCTCCTCCGGCATGGCCTCGGTCTCCCGGATGGTGCGCAGGATGGCCTGCACGGCGAGCGGGCCGTTGGCGGCGATCTGCCCCGCGATCTCCAGCGCTTTGTCCAGCGCGGTGCCGTCCGGGACCACGTGCCCGATCAGGCCGATCTCCTTGGCCTCCGCCGCGGTGATGTGCCGGCCGGTGAGCAGGATCTCGGCGGCGACGGTGTAGGGGATCTGGCGGACCAGCCGCACCGCCGAGCCGCCCAGCGGGAACAAGCCCCAACGCGCTTCGGAAACACCGAATTTCGCGCTCTCCCCGGCCACCCGGATGTCGGTGCCCTGCAGGATCTCGGTGCCGCCCGCGATGGCCGGGCCCTCGACCGCCGCGATCAGCGGCTTGGTCAGCCTGCGGCCCTTGAGCAGCGCCTCCAGCTTGGCCGGGTTCCAGCCGCCGCCGTCGATGGTGTCGCCCGGGTGCTCGGAGGTCATGCCCTTGAGATCGGCGCCCGCGCAGAACGCGCCGCCCGCGCCGGTCAGGATCGCGACCCGGATGTCCGGATCGTCGTCCACCTGGTTCCAGGCGTCCTTCATGATCGCCATCATCTCGCCCGACAGCGCGTTGCGCGCCTCGGGCCGGTTCATGGTGACGATGAGGACGTGGTCGCGCTTCTCGACGAGGCAGTGCGGCATCGCTGATTCTCCTGACTTCTAGCCTTGTCAGAAACAGTAACACGTTCTATTTTTAAGGCTGTGAGCTACAACATAGCGGACCTTGTCGAACATGCCATCGACCTGATGCCCGACCGCGTCGCGCTGGCCGACGACGGCCGCGAGGTCACCTACGCCCAGTTGGAGGAGCGGGCCAACAAACTCGCTCACTACCTGCAAGAACAGGGAGTCCAGCCGGGTGACAAGGTGGGTATCTACTCACGCAACACGATCGAGGCCGTCGAGGCCATGGTCGCGATCTTCAAGGCGCGGGCCGTGATGATCAACGTGAACTTCCGTTACGTCGAGAACGAGTTGCAATACATCTTCGACAACTCGGACATGGTGGCGCTGATCCACGAGCGGCGCTACAGCGACCGGGTCGCTGCCGTCCGTCCCAAGACCCCGCAGCTGCGCACCGTCGTCGTCGTCGACGACGATACGACCGGCACGATTCCCACCGCAGCGGATTCGGTGGAATACGAGGCGGTGATCGCGCAGTCCTCGGGTGAGCGCGACTTCGGCGAACGCTCGCCCGACGACCTGTACATGGTCTATACCGGCGGCACCACCGGCATGCCCAAAGGCGTGATGTGGCGCCAGGAGGACGTGTGGCGCGTGCTCGGCGCGGGCATCAACTTCATCACCGGTGAATACGTCCAGGACGAATGGGAATTGGCGAAGGTCGGCGCGGGCAGCCCGCCGATGGTGCGGTTCCCGATCCCGCCGATGATCCACGGCGGGGCGCAGTGGGCCACATTCCACAGCCTGTTCGGTGGCGGCAAGGCCGTGATGCTCCCGGAGTTCTCCGGGCACGGCGTGTGGCAGGCCATCGACAAGCACAAGATCAATCTGATCTTCATCACCGGGGACGCGATGGCGCGCCCCATGCTCGACGCGCTCATCGAGGGCAACCCGGAAACCGGTCAGCCCTACGACCTTTCGAGCTTGTACGTGATGGCCAGCAGTGCGGCGCTGTTCTCGCCCGCGCTCAAGGACCAGTTCCTCGAACTGCTGCCCAACCGGATGATCTCCGATTCGATCGGTTCCTCCGAGACCGGGTTCGGCGGCATCGCCATCGTGGCCAAGGGGGCGACGCACACCGGCGGGCCGCGCGTGAAGATCGACGCCTCCACCGATGTGCTCGACGAGGACGGCAATCCGGTGCGGCCCGGCTCAGGCGTGGTCGGCATCCTGGCTCGGCGCGGGCATATCCCGCTCGGCTACTACAAGGACGAGGCGAAGACCGCGGCGACGTTCAAGGAGTTCAACGGCATCCGCTACGCCATCCCCGGCGACTTCGCTCGCGTCGAGGAGGACGGCACGGTCACCATGCTCGGCCGCGGTTCGGTCAGCATCAACAGCGGCGGCGAGAAGATCTACCCCGAGGAGGTCGAGGGCGCGCTCAAGACCCACCCGGAGATCTTCGACGCGCTGGTGGTCGGTATCGAGGACGAGCGCTGGGGCCAGCGGGTGGTCGCGGTCGTGCAATGCCGCGGCGAATCCCGCCCCACCTTGGAAGAACTGCGCCCCATGCTCACCCAGGAGATCGCGCCGTACAAGCTTCCCCGCAGCTTGTGGTACGTCGACGAGATCAAGCGCTCGCCGGCGGGCAAGCCCGACTACCGCTGGGCGAAGGAGCAAACCCAGTCCCGCCCCGCCGACGACAACGCGGTGGCGAGCGCGAAGTAGCGGTTTGCGCAACGTGGCCGGCCACCGTCCCATGCGACGGTGGCCGGCCACGTTGTTGTTCGCGGGATCAGCGGTTGGCCAGTTCGGCCAGTTGGTAGGCGAGGCGGTGGCGGAAGGCGGGGAAGCGGGCCAGGGTCGTGAGGGCCAGGTTGCGCAAGGTGCGGGCCGGGCGTGCGCGCAGGGTCGCCATTTTGGTCATGCGGTCGGTGAACGAGACGACGCCGAGGGCGACCGGGCGGCGGGTGGCTTCGTAGTCGTCGAGCAGGGTGTCCGGCTCGCCCGCCAGCACGCGGGCCAGCAGCGGGCCGAGAGCGGCGGCGTCCTGGATGCCGGTGTTCATGCCCTGGCCGCCGGCCGGGCTGTGCACGTGGGCGGCGTCGCCCGCGAGCAGGATGCGGCCGCTGCGGTACCGGTCGGCGACGCGGTGGTGCACGCGGAAGCGCGAGCTCCACAGCACCTCGTGCACGCGCACCGCGCCGCCGGGGCCGCGGGCGGCGAGGAGGGCCTGGATGTCCTGCACGGTCGAGTGCTCGGGCGCGGTTTCCAGGGTGGCGACCACGCGGAAGCGGTTGGGCTCCTTCTCGTCGGGCAGCGGCGCGACCACCGTGACACCCTCCGGTGAAAGGTGCAGGGCGACTTCGTCGCGGGCGATCGGCCAGTCCATCCGCACGTCGGCGAGGACGAAGGATTCCGGGTACGACGCGCCGGTGAAGCCGATGCCCGCGTGCTCGCGGACGATGCTGTGCATGCCGTCGGTCCCGATGACGTAGTCGGCGCGGATGCTGCCGGGCGCGCCCGCCTCGTCGGTGTATTCGACCGTGACGCCGTCGTTCTCCTCGGCGACCCGGGTGACCTGGTACGGCCGCTGGACCTCGCCGCCCGCCTTCCGCAGCCGCTTCAGCAGCACCGCCTCGGTGGTGTCCTGCGGGGTCATCAGGGTGTACGGGTAGCGCGTCGGGAGTCCGTCGAAGTCGATGGTGGCCAAGGTGCTGCCGCCGTCGTGGACGGTGAAGCGGGCGACGATGTCGCCTGTCGCGACCAGTTCGTCGGCGATGCCGAGCTGCTCGAGCACTTCCAGCGTCCTGGCGTGCACGACCGCGGCGCGCGAGGTGTTCGCGCCTTCGCTCAACCGGTCCAGGAGGACGAAGTCCACGCCCGCGTCGGCCAGCGTGATGGCGGCGGTGAGCCCGGCTGGGCCCGCGCCGACGATCACGACGGCGGTGGTGGCGGGCAGCGGGTTCGTGGTGGCGTTCATCGGAACTCCCTCTATGTCAACGTTTGTAGGCCAACGTTTGTTGGCATAACCGTAGCGCCACTCGCGCTAGGAAGTCAACAGTTGTTGGCCTACACTTGTTGGCATGACCGTCGATCCTGATCAAGCGCCCGCCCGCCGCTCGGACGCGACGCGTGCGGCGATTCTGGAAGCGGCCCGCGCGCGGTTCGCCGCTGAGGGTTTCCGCAAGGCGACCATCCGCGCCATCGCGGCGGACGCGGACATCGACCCGTCCATGGTCATGCGGTATTTCGGCAGCAAAGACGGCCTCTTCGCGGCGGCGGTCGATGTGCGGCTCGACTTGCCGGACCTCGCCTCCGCGGACCCCGATCACCTGGGCGAACTGCTGGTACGCCGCTTCTTCGAGATCTGGGAGGAGCAGCCGAACAAGGAGGTACTGCTGACGCTGCTGCGCTCATCGATCACCGACGAGGCGGTCGCCGACCGCGTCCGCGCGATCTTCACCGAGCAGATATTGCCCGCCGTCCTGCGCTTCGGCGATCCCGCCGATGCCTCCCGCCGTGGCGGCCTGATCGTCACCCAGATGCTGGGGCTGGCCCTGTGCCGCTACGTCCTGTGCCTACCCCCGGTCGTCGCCCTGACCCGCGCACAGATCATCGCGGAGGTAGGCCCCACCCTCCAGCGCTACCTGACGTCCGTCCCGCCAGAGGAACCCGATGCCGTGGCGGCGCCGATTCAGAGTTCGGGGTAGATCAGCGCGACCGTCGGGAAGTAGCCGCGATACCGTGCGACATCCCGGGTCAGCAAGCGATAGCCCGCCGCGGCGGCGTGCGCTCCGATGTAGAAGTCGGGCATCGGAGAGCGCTTCGCGCCGCTGTTCCGGCGATAGCGCTGGTAGGCCTTGCCCGATCGATCGCTCAGTCAGACCGCCCGCGTGTATTGCGGGTGAGCGCAGACTTGAACCGGCGACTCGCCTGAAACAACGAATTCCGGCCCGCACGACGTGCTGTCGTGCGGGCCGAATCGTCTGTGGTGCCGCGCTCAGCCGGCCAGCAGCGCGCCGAGGGCGCGGAGGTGGTCAGTGCTCGCGCCGAGGGCGAACTCGTTGTGTTTGGCGGCGGTGAAGTAGTTGTGCACGATGTGGTCGCGGTCGATGCCTACGCCACCGTGCACGTGGACGACGGTGTGCGCGACGCGGTGGCCCGCGTCGGCGGCCCAGAACTTGGCGGTGTGCACCGCTTCGGCGGCGGGCAGGTCCTCCGAGAGCAGCCACGCCGCCTGGGTGACGGCCAGGCGCAGACCTTGGACGTCGATGTAGGCGTCGGCGAGCCGCTGGGCGACGGCCTGGAAACTGCCGACCGCCTTGCCGAACTGCTCGCGCTCCCTGGCGTATTCGGCGACCAGCTCGAGCGCCCGTTCCAGGGTGCCGAGCTGCGCGGCGCTCAGGCCGAGCCAGGCGCGGGTGAGCAGCCAGTCCAGGATCTCCGCGCCGCCTGCGACGCTGCCGACCAGCTCGGCGGGCGTATCGGTGAGCTCGACCGCGAACTCGGGGCTGCGGTCGACCACCTGCTGCGCGCTCACCGTCGCCGCCGCGGGATCGACCAGGAACACCGCGGTGGT
The DNA here is from genome assembly GCF_027924405.1 of Nocardia sputorum. Classification (NCBI taxonomy): domain Bacteria; kingdom Bacillati; phylum Actinomycetota; class Actinomycetes; order Mycobacteriales; family Nocardiaceae; genus Nocardia; species Nocardia sputorum. The sequence continues at coordinate 235,115 of NZ_AP026978.1, forward strand.
CCCGGAGACCGTGGCGGGCACCAGGATTCGCTCGGCCCGGTTCGCGAAGGGCACCGTGGTCTTGGCCCCGGTCAGCCGCCAGCCGTCGCCGGTCTCGACCGCGGTGGTGGCCGGTGCGGCGGGTTCCCAGTTGCGCTCCTCGGCCAGCGCCACCGTCAGGATGACGCTGCCCGCGCCCGCCCGCGTGGCCAGTTCACGCTGCTCCTCGGAACCGAACCGCGCCAGCGCGCCCGCGCCGAGCGCGATCGACCACAGATACGGCACGGCCGCGAGATGCTTGCCCAGTTCCCGCAGGATGGCGGTCTGCTCGAGCGCGCCGAGGTCGCTGCCGCCGACCGACTCGGGCAGCGCCGCCGCGAGCACACCGGTCTCGGCCAGCGAATTCCACAGCGGCTGGTCGAATCGCTCGACGTCCGCTCCCGCCTCGGCCCGGTTGCCGTCGAGTTCGCGCAGCCGATCGGCGGTGACCAGCTTGCCGCACACCTCGCCGGTCAGCCGGCCGAGATCGAGTTGGGCTTCGGTGGGGGTGAAATCCATGGTGGTCTCTCTGCTTTCGGTCAGCGTGCCGCGGCAGGCTGCTTGAGGGCGGTCATGGCGATGATGTCGCGCTGCACCTCGTTGGTGCCGCCGCCGAAGGTGAGGATGAGCGCGGCTCGGTGCATCCGCTCCAGCCGTCCGCGCAGTTGCGCGCCGGGGGAGTCCTGGCGCAAGTACGCCTGCGGGCCGAGCACCTCCATGAGCAACCGGTAGGCCTCGGTGGCCAGTTCGGTGCCGTACACCTTGCAGGCCGAGGCGTCCCACGGCCGCGGAGCCGCGTCGCCGCCCGCGTCGGCGCGGCTGGCGATCTCCCAGTTCAGCAGCTTGATGTAGTCGACCTTGGCATGCACCTTGGCCAGGTTGAGCTGCACCCACTCGCGGTCGATCACGCGGGAGCCGTCGGCGGCCTTGGTGTTGCGCGCCCACTCGACGGTCTGGTTCAGCGCCAGCGCCAGCGGCGCGGCCGAGGTGAGCGCGACGCGCTCATGGTTGAGCTGGTTGGTGATCAGTGCCCAGCCGCCGTTCTCCTGGCCGACCAGCGCGCTCGCGGGCACGCGAACGTCCTGGTAGTAGGTGGCGCTGGTGTCCGGTCCCGCCATCGTGTGCACGGGAGTCCAGGAGAATCCCTCGGCGGTGGTCGGCACGATGAGCATGCTGATGCCCTTGTGCTTCTTGGCCGTCGGATCGGTGCGCACGGCCAGCCAGACGTAGTCGGCGTAGGCGATCAGGCTGGTCCACATCTTCTGGCCGTTGATCACGTAGTCGTCGCCGTCGCGCACCGCGGTGGTGCGCAGGCTGGCCAGGTCGGTGCCCGCGCCCGGCTCCGAGTAGCCGATGGAGAAGTGCAGCTCACCGGCCGCGATCTTGGGCAGGAAGAACTTCTTCTGTTCCTCGCTGCCGTAGTGCATGATCGTCGGCGCGACCGAGTTGATGGTCAGGAACGGCACCGGCGCGCCCGCGATCGCGGCCTCGTCGGTGAAGATCAGCTGGTCCATGGTGGGGCGGTCCTGGCCGCCGTACTCCTTGGGCCAGCCCAGCGCCAGCCAGCCGTCGTGGCCCATCTGCTGGACCACCTCGCGGTACACATTGCCCTGCCCGTACTCGCCGGTTTGCGCGCTCAGCGCCTCCCGGCGCTCGGGGGTGATGAGCCGCGCGAAGTAGTCGCGCAGCTCTGCGCGCAGCTGCTCCTGTTGCGGCGTGTACGCAATGCGCATGGCAAAACCTCATGGGGATGGTCGGCCGACGGAGCTTGCGGAGTCGGCGGGGCGGGTAGGACCGAGCCTTCGTGGGATCGGGTTCCCCGATCATTGCATATGGACTGAAACATGTTCCAGTATTGATACCGAATCCGGCCGATGACGCCTCGGTGGGGCGCATTGGCTTGTTAGGCTTCGGCCAGAGTGGCGGTAAAGGAGTTGTCATGAAGATCAGTGTCGATCCGGACCAGTGCGAAGCGAATGGAATCTGTGTCGGAATCGCCCCCGACGTGTTCGAACTCGATGACGAGGACGTACTGCACATCACGAACGCCGACGTGCCCGACGATCGGCTCGCCGATGTCCAGGACGCCGTCGCGCAGTGCCCCAAGGCGGCGCTGCGGTTGCAGTGAGCGATGCTTGCCGTAAGTTGGAACACGTTCTAGAGTCGGCCGCGTGAGCAATGATCTGAGCCTTGCGGGCCGTGTAGCGATCGTGACCGGCGGCGGCGCCGGACTTGGGCGGGCCGAAGCGCTCGCGCTGGCCCGGGCCGGCGCGTCGGTGGTGGTCAACGACCTCGCGGAGTCGGACGCGGTCGCCGGCACGCTCGGGGAGATCCGGGCGCTCGGCGCCAAGGCGGAGTTCGTCGCGGGCAGTATCGCCGAACGCGCCACCGCCGACGCGTTGATCCGCACCGCGGAGGAGTCGTTCGGATCGGTCGACATCGTCGTCAACAACGCGGGCATCACCCGCGACCGGATGCTGTTCAACATGTCCGACGAGGACTTCGACGCGGTGCTCGCGGTGCATCTGCGCGGCCATTTCCTTCTCTCGCGCAATGCCGCCGCCTACTGGCGCGGCAAGTCGAAGCAGGTGGGCGGGCCGGTCTACGGCCGGTTGATCAACACCTCGTCGGAGGCCGGGCTGCTCGGGCCGGAGGGGCAGGCCAACTACGGCGCCGCGAAGGCGGGCATCACCGCGCTGACCCTCTCGGCCGCGCGGGCCCTCTCGCGCTACGGCGTGCGCGCCAACGCGATCGCGCCGCGGGCGCGCACCGCGATGACCGAGGCGGTATTCAGTCCCGCCCCGGAGGGTGCGGCCGATCCGCTGTCGCCCGATCACGTCGCGCGGCTGGTCGCCTACCTGGCCTCGCCCGCGGCCGACGCGGTCAACGGGCAACTGTTCGTCGTCTACGGGGGGATGGTGGCGCTGATGGCGGCGCCGGTCGTGGAGCGCCGGTTCGACGCCACCGGCGGGGAGTGGTCGGCCCAGGATCTGGCCGACACGCTGGGCGGCTACTTCGCCGATCGTCCGCAAGGGCGGACTTTCTCGGCGTCTTCGCTGACCGAGCTGGGGTGAGCCGTGGCGGCTCGCCGCCGCCGCGCTACTGATCAGCTGTCCAACTGTTGATCATGGCATCGGTGCTTGGTAGACATAGGGACGGGTTATGTCCCAGCTCACAAAGGTGGGATCATCACTCGCTGACACCGGTTCCAAATTTATATGCCGATTTTTCGAGAAATTGCACTTCAAAAGTGTGAAAAAGGCTACCGGCAACACGGTGAACATGTTCTAATCGTTCCGGCGGTGCGGCCACGGTGAGATTCGCGCCGTGTGCTTGTACGCCGGGTGAGCAAGGAGGATCGCGGATGAACGAGGTCCTTGCCGTGCCATTGCGGGCCGTCGGTGGATTCTTCGAACTCACCGCCGATGTCGCACGCTCCAGCGTGCGCAGACCGTTTCAATGGCGCGAGTTCATCGACCAGTCCTGGTTCATCGCGCGGGTATCGATCGTGCCCACATTGCTGGTGGCCATTCCGTTCACCGTTCTGGTGAGCTTCACGCTGAACATTCTGTTGCGGGAGATCGGCGCGGCCGACCTCAGCGGCGCGGGCGCGGCATTCGGCGCGGTCACCCAGGTCGGGCCGATCGTCACCGTGCTCATCGTCGCGGGTGCGGGCGCCACCGCGATCTGCGCCGATCTCGGCGCGCGCACCATCCGCGAGGAGATCGACGCGATGCGGGTGCTCGGCATCAATCCGGTGCACCGCTTGGTGGTCCCCCGGGTGCTCGCCTCGATGTTCGTCGCGCTGATGCTCAACAGCCTGGTATGCACCATCGGCATCGTCGGCGGATTTCTGTTCTCGGTGTTTCTGCAGGACGTGAACCCCGGCGCGTTCGTCAATGGCATCACGCTGCTCACCCATCTGCCCGAGTTGATCATTTCGGAGGTGAAAGCCGGATTGTTCGGGCTGATCGCCGGACTGGTCGCCTGCTATCTGGGCCTGAATGTCAAAGGTGGACCCAAGAGTGTCGGTGATGCGGTGAATCAGACCGTAGTCTTCGCTTTTATGGCCCTGTTCGTCGTGAACGTGGTGGTCACCGCCGTCGGCATCAAGTTCACGGCGCGGTGACGCGATGGCCTTCGTAATCGAATCCCGCTTTCCCCGGACCGTGCGACGGGTGCGCCGCATGTCGGACTCGCTCGATTCGGTGGGCAAGCATGCCGTGTTCTACGCCCAGGCGCTCGGTGCCATTCCGCGGGCTCTGGTGCACTATCGCACCGAGACCATCCGGCTGATCGCCGAGATCAGCATGGGCACCGGCGCGCTGGCGGTGATCGGCGGCACGGTGGTGATCGTCGGGTTCCTCACCCTCTTCGCGGGCGGCACGATCGCCGTGCAGGGCTACAGCTCTCTGGGCAATATCGGCGTCGAGGCGCTGACCGGCTTCTTCGCCGCGTTCATCAACGTCCGCATCGCGGCGCCGGTGATCTCCGGCATCGGCTTGGCGGCCACCATCGGAGCAGGCTCCACCGCGCAGCTGGGCGCGATGCGGGTGGCCGAGGAGATCGACGCGCTGGAGTCGATGGCGATCCGGCCGGTGCCGTACCTGGTCGGCACCCGCGTGCTGGCCGGGATGATCGCGATCGTCCCGCTGTACGCGCTCGCGGTGATCGCCTCGTTCCTGGCCAGCCGCTTCGCCACCGTGGTGATCTACGGGCAGTCGGCGGGCGTCTACGACCACTACTTCTCCACGTTCCTCATCCCGAGCGACATCCTCTGGTCCTTCGCCCAGGCGATCTTCATGGCGCTGGCGGTCATGCTGATCCACACCTACTACGGGTACAACGCCGCGGGCGGGCCGGTCGGCGTGGGTGTCGCGGTGGGCAACGCGGTGCGCGCCTCCTTGGTCGCGGTGGTCACGGTGACCCTGTTGATCTCGCTGGCCATCTACGGCACCTCCGGCAACTTCCATCTCTCCGGATAGCGACATGGCGGAATCGAAGCAAACGGAAAGCCGCCTCATGCAGGCGCTGCGCGGCGGGCTCGGCCTGAAACTGGCCGGGGCCGCGATGGTGCTCGCGCTGGTCGCCGTCGTGGCGGTCGCACTGATCATGTTCGTCGGCGGGTTCACGCCTACGGCCACCGTGACGGTGGACGCGCCGCGCAGCGGCCTGGTGCTGGACCCGGACGCCAAGGTGAAGGTTCGCGGGGTGGAGATCGGCCGGGTGGACTCCGTCGACAACACCGACGAGGGCGCCCGGCTGAAGCTGGCACTCGATCCGGAGCTGTTGAAGCTGGTGCCGTCCAACGCGGACGTCGACATCAGGTCCACCACGGTGTTCGGCGCGAAGTACGTCAACTTCATCGTTCCGCAGCAGCCCTCGACCACGTCGCTGCAACCGGGCGCGGTCGTCACCGCGCAACGGGTGACCGTCGAGTTCAACACGCTGTTCCAGCACCTGTCCGACGTGCTGGCCAAGATCGAGCCGGAGAAGCTGAACGCGACGCTGTCCGCGCTGGGCACCGCGTTGCAGGGTCGCGGGGAGAAGCTGGGCGCACTGCTCGAGCAGAGCGACGCCTACCTGCGCGACATCAACCCGTATCTGCCGGCGCTGCAACAGGACCTGGCGAAAACCGGCCAGGTCACCGAGCTGTACGCGGATACGGTGAACGACCTGCTGCGCACAGTGGACAACTTCACGGTCACCAGCCGGACCCTGGCCCAGGAGCAGGACAGCCTGGACAACGTCCTGGTGAATCTCACCGGCCTGGCCGACACCACCGGATCGGTGTTGCGCGACAACGAGAACCAGCTCGGCACCGCGCTGGACCTGCTGCGCCCGACCACCGGCCTGCTCGACGAATACGCGCCCGCGCTGTACTGCCTGATCGGCGGCCTCGGCAAAGCGCTGCCGATGGGCGAGGCGGTCTTCGGCGGCCTGCAGGAAGGCGTCGCGCTGAACACCGGCTTCATGTACGGCGCGAAGCCGTACACCTACCCGGAGGATCTGCCCAAGGTCAACGCGACCGGCGGTCCGCAGTGCGCGGGCATCCTGGACCGGGTGCCGGGCAGCCACTCGAACTATGTCGTCACCGACACTTCGGAAGGTCACGTGTACACGCCGTCGACGACGCTGAGTGTGAACCCGCCGAAGATCTTCCAGATCCTGTTCGCCGGACTACCGGGGGTGCCGCGCCCGTGAGGAACACCGCGACCACCGTCAAACTGGCCATCTTCACGCTGGTGATGACGCTGATCTTCGCCGGCTTGGCGGTCGTGTTCAGCCAGATGCGCTTCGCGCGGGAGAACGGCTATCACGCCGTGTTCACCAGCTCCTCGGGCATGCTGCCCGGTGCGAAGGTGCGCATCGCGGGCGTGCCGGTCGGCTCGGTCACCTCGGTACAGGTCGGCAAGGACTATCTGGCGCACGTCGAGTTCGACGTCGACCGCAAGTACCGGCTGCTCACCAGCACCCGGGCGGCGATCAAATACGAGAACCTGGTCGGCGACCGGTATCTCGAGCTGTCCGAGGGGCCGGGCTCGAACCGGGTCTTGCAGCCGGGCGGCACCATCGTCAAGGAGCAGACCGCGCCCGCGCTGGATCTGGACATGCTGCTCGGCGGGTTCCGGCCGTTGCTGCGCGGCTTGGATCCGGGACAGGTGAACGACCTGACCAACGCGCTGCTGCAGATCTTCCAGGGCCAGGGCGGCACGCTGGTGTCCCTGCTCAACAGCGGCGGTTCGTTCGCCAAGACGCTCGCCGACCGAGACGCGCTGATCGGCAGCGTCATCAACAACCTGAATACGGTGTTGCAGACGATCGACCAGCGCGGCGACCAGTTCGCCACCACCATCGCCGAACTCCAGCGCCTGATCAGCGGGTTGGCCGCCGACAAGGACCAGATCGGCGACGCGCTCCCGCGCATCGCCGGGGCCACCGGCGACCTGACCGACCTGCTCGCCCAGGCCCGCCCCGACCTGCAGGGAACCATCGAGCAGACCGGACGCCTGGCAACCAATCTCGACGCCGGGTCCGACACGGTGCAGTGGGTGCTGGAGCGGCTGCCGTCGACCTATCGCCAGCTGATCCGCATCGGCTCATACGGCTCCTTCCTCCAGCTCTACGTCTGCTCGACGAATTTCCTGGTGGACGGCCCGAACGGCCAGACGATGAAGATCAACATGCCCGGGGCGCAGACGACCGGAAGGTGTGCGGACAACCGATGAACGAGCAGCGATCACCCGCCATCACCATCGGCATCGTCGGCCTCGTGCTCGCCGTGGCGGTGGCGCTGTCCGCCCTGCAATTCGACCGGTTGCCGTTCATCCGTTCCGGCGCCACATTCACCGCCTACTTCGCCGACGCGGGCGGGCTGCTCCCCGGCGACCCGGTCCAGGTCGCGGGCGTGCGGTCCGGGCGCGTGGAGAACGTCAGCCTGGACGGCGCGAAGGTGCTCGTGCGCTTCACCCTCGCGGAGTCGATCGTGCTGGGCGAGAGAACGTCCGCGGCCATCAAGACCAACACGGTGCTCGGGCGCAAATCCCTGGAGGTGACGCCGTCCGGCTCCGGCGCGCTGCGCACCGACGACACCATCCCGCTCGACCGCACCACCTCACCGTATTCGCTGAACGAGGCGCTGAGCGAACTGGCGGGCACGGTGCACGACCTGGACCTGGACCGCGTCGACCAGACCCTGGACGCGCTCTCGGCCACCTTCGCCGACACGCCCGCGCCGTTGCGCTCGGCGCTCGACGGCGTCACCGCGCTGTCGCGCAGCATCAACGCGCGCGACCAGGCCCTGACGGATCTGCTGAAGCGGGCGCAGAGCGTGACGAAGATCCTCGCCGACCGCGGCAACCAGATCAACGCGCTGCTGCTGGACGGCAACGAACTGCTCGGAGAGCTGGACCGGCGGCGCACCGCGCTCGGGCAGCTGATCGTCTACGTCAACGGACTCGCTCAGCAGTTGTCCGGTTTGGTCGCCGACAACGAGGCGCAGCTCAAACCCGCGCTGGACAAGCTCAATTCGGTGCTTGCGCTGTTGCAGCGCAACAAGCAGAACCTCGCCGACGCGCTGGACGGGCTCGGCCCGTTCGCCGCCGCCCTGGGCGAACAGGTCGGCAGCGGCCCCTACTTCCAGGCGTACGTGATCAACGCCGCGAGCAAGACGCTGCAGCCGCTGGTGGACGCGCTGGTGTGGCCGCAGCACCTGCCGAACGATCTGCAGAGCTACCTCACGCCGCCCCCCTCGATCGAACCCGCGATACAGGAGCCGCCGCGATGAGTGGGCATCACCCGTCCATCCCGCACCCGTCCCGAGCCGTCGACGGATCGGCTCCGACGGCGGGGGAGCCGCGTCCGGAGGGATGTGCATGCTGAACGTCGTACGAAAACTGCCCCGCTGGGCGCTGGTGCTGGCCGGAGTGGTCGTCGCGGCGCTCGTGGTCGCGGTCGCGTGGAACGGCATCGCCCGCATCGGCACCACGAAGGTCACCGCCTACTTCCCGTCCACGTCGGGCCTGTACGCGGGCGACGACGTACGGGTACTCGGCGTCAAGGTCGGCCGAATCGACGCCATCGAGCCCGGCGCCGACCGGGTGAAGGTGACGATGACCCTGAATCGCGGAGTCGACGTCCCCGCCGACCCGAAGGCGGTGATCATCTCGCCATCGCTGGTGTCGGCGCGTTTCATCCAGCTCGCGCCCGCCTACACCGGCGGACCGAAGCTGGGCGACGACAGCGTGATCCCGATCGAGCACACCGCGGTGCCGGTCGAGTGGGACGACATCAAGGCCGAGCTGTCCAAGCTGGCCACCGCGCTCGGCCCGGTCGGCGACGACAAGCAGGGCTCGTTCGGCCGCTTCGTCGACACCGCCGCCGACAACCTCGACGGCAACGGGCAGCGGTTCCGCGACACATTGCGGGAGCTGTCGGCGACTTTGAGCACGCTGTCGGACGGTCGCACCGACCTCTTCGGCACCGTGCGCAACCTGCAGAAGTTCGTCGAGGTGCTGTCGGCGAGCAACGAGCAGATCGTGCAGTTCGGCGGACGGCTGGCGTCGGTGTCCTCGGTGCTGGCGGGGGTCTCCTCGGACCTCGGTGCGGGACTGGACAACCTGGACGCGGCGATCGTCGACGTGCGCCGGTTCATCGACGGCAGCGGCGCCGAACTCACCGAGGGCGTGCAGCGGCTGGCCGACGCCACCCAGGTGCTGGTCGACAAGCGGCCGGAACTGGAACGCGTCCTGCACTCAGGCCCCACCGCGCTGGTCAACTTCTACCAGATCTACAAACCGGCCCAAGGCACCCTGACCGGCGCGATCGCGCTGAACAACCCGGCCGATCCGCTCGGCTTCCTGTGCGGTTCGGTCCGGGCGCTGGAGACCAACGACGCCGACCGCAGCGCCGACCTGTGCGCGCAGTACCTGGCGCCCGTGATCAACAGCCTGAGCATGAACTACGTGCCGATCATGACGAACCCGGCCAGCGGTGTGACCGCGTTCCCCGACCAGCTGGTGTACACCGATCCCAGCCTGGCCGGGCGGGTGGCGAACCAGACTCCGCAGCAGCCGCAGCCCGCTCCGGTGAGCGTGCCGCAGGGTCTCGCCGGTCTGGCGATTCCGGGCCTGACAGGAGGTGGGCGATGATGCCGACGCGGCGGATGCGCCGGACCGCCGCGGTCGCGGCGGGGCTGGCGGTGGCGCTCGGCGTCTCCGGCTGTCAGTGGGACGGATTGAACTCGCTGCCGATGCCAGGGACCGAGGGCACCGGGCCGGGCTCCTACGAAGTCCGCATCCAGATGCCCAATGTGACCACGCTGACCCGGAATTCGCCGGTGCGGGTGCACGACGTCACGGTCGGCACGGTCGCCGGGATCGAGGTGGAGGACTGGCACGCGCTGGTCACCGTCCGGCTGAACCCGGATGTGCACCTGCCCGCGAACGCCGTCGCCAAGATCGGGCAGACCAGTCTGCTCGGGTCCAACCATCTCGAACTCGCCGAGCCGACGGATCAAGCCCCCCAGGGGCAGTTGCAGGCGGGCGACGTCATTCCGCTGGGGCGGGCCGGGACCTTCCCGACCACCGAGCAGGTGCTGTCCTCGCTGTCGGTGGTGCTCAACGGCGGTGGCGTCGCGCAGCTGGAGACCATCACCCACGAACTCAACTCCGCCCTCACCGGGCGGGAGGAGGCCATCCGGGACCTGCTGCCGCAGCTGAACGAGCTGACCACGAACCTGGACCGCCAGACCGGCGACATCATCGCCGCCATGAGCGGGCTGGACCGGCTCGGCGGGCAACTCGCCGAGCAGCGCGACGTGGTGGCCGCGGCCATCGAGCAGATCCATCCGGCGTTGACCGTGCTCGCCGACCGCCGCGCGAACATCACCCGGGCGATCACCGCGCTGGGCGAGCTGAGCGACGTCGTGCGGCGCATCGTCGACGCCAGCGGCGAGGACCTGAAGGCCAACCTGCGCAGCCTCGTGCCGGTGCTGAAGTCGCTGTCGGACACCGGCAGCGACCTGACCGAAGCGCTGAAGATCCTGGCCACCTTCCCGTTCCCGATGAAGAACCTGGATCACGCGATCAAGGGCGACTACCTCAATCTGTTCATGACCGTGGACATCACGGGCAAGCGGCTGGATTCGAACTTCCTCACCGGAACGCCGCTGGGCGGACGGTTCGGCGGCGTGGAAGGCGCGCTCGGCAGTTTCGCGCCCGGCACGGCCGCGCAGAACGGCGACCCGGCCACCGGGCCGTTGCAGGCGCCGCCGCCCGCGGCGAGCCAGCCCGCCCCGACCATCCCCGGACTGCCGCCGATCCCGGGCATTCCCGCCATTCCCGGGTTGACCGTGCCCATGCCGGGCAACACCGCGCCGGAAGGGGGTCCGGGACAGTGAAGCTCACCCGGTTCGTCCGTACCCAGCTGATCATCTTCTCCGTCCTGACGGTGATCGGCCTGGTGGTCATGGGCGGCACATACGTCAAGCTGCCCGCGATGTTCGGCATCGGGCGCTACGAGGTCACCGTGCAGCTCGCCGCGACCGGTGGGCTGTATCCGACGGCCAACGTCGCCTATCGCGGCACGAACGTCGGCGTGGTGAAGGAGGTCCGGCTGACGCCGGTCGGCGTGGACGCGAAGCTGTCCATCGCCAGCGACTACAAGATCCCCTCCGACGTCGACGCGTGGGTGCGCAGCGTCTCCGCGGTCGGCGAGCAATACGTGGACCTCGTGCCCGCGCAGAACCGCACGGGCGGAAACCTGCGCGACGGCAGCGTGATCCCGGTGGAGCGCACCAAGCTGCCGCAAGACGTCGGCGCGCTGCTCGACCAGGCCGACCGGCTGCTGTCGAGCGTCGCGGACACCCGGCTGAAACAGGTGATCGACGAGGCGTTCGTCGCGTTCAACGGCGCGGGACCCGACTTGCAGCGGTTCATCGACTCCGCGTCGCTGCTGGTCCAGGAAGCGCAGGCGAACGCGGAACCGACGAAGCAACTGCTCGACCAGATCGGGCCGCTGCTGGACACCCAGACCCGCTCGGACGCCGCGATCCGCTCTTGGACCGCCGACCTGGCGACGGTCACCGACCAGTTGCGTGGCCACGACCCCGCGCTGCGCGGCATCCTGCGCGAGGGTCCGTCCGCGATGCAGCGGGTGACCAACCTGTTCGACGATCTGCGTCCCACGCTGCCGCTGCTACTGTCGAACCTGGTCAGCGTCGGCCAGGTCGCGGTCACGTATCACGCCGGACTGGAACAGATCCTCGTGGTGTATCCGCCGCTGGTCGCCGCCTTGCTCACCGCGGTACGGGGCCCGCTCGAATACGGAGCCCTGGTCGACTTCATGGCGTTGGTCAACGACCCGCCCGCCTGCACGACCGGCTTCCTCCCGCCGGACCAGCGCCGCTCGCCGAGTTTGCTCGACACCCCGGACACGCCCTCGGGCCTGTACTGCAAGGTGCCGCAGGACGCTCCCGAGGCGGTGCGGGGCATTCGCAACACACCGTGCGCGGAGGTGCCCGGCGTGCGCGCCCCGACGCCGGAAATGTGCCGGACCGGGTACGTTCCATTGGGAAATAACCCGCCGTTCGGGCCGCCGCAGCCGGTGGCGCCCGCGGCGGCGCCCGCCGATGAGCCGCCCGTCGTCGCGCCGGCGAGTTACGGGGGCGGCACGCCAGCCGCGGCCCGAGCCTACGACCCGGGCAGCGGCGTCTACATCGGCCCCGACGGTCGGACATACCGACAGGGCGATATCGGACCGAGCGGTTCGGGCACGGTACCGTCGAGCTGGCAGGCGATGCTCGAGGAGCAGCAACGATGAGTGAGAGCAACGGAGAAGGCCACCGCACGCGACGGCGTGCGGTGCGCTCGGCCGGGCCGCCGGTCGAGGGAATCGAGACCGGCGGCGCGCAGACCGCGACCGCCACTGATGCGCAGACCGCGTCAGCCGCTGGTGTGAAGGCCACGACAGTCGCTGGTGCGAAGACCACGACAGCCGCTGGCGCGAAGACCGCCGCCGAGGTCTCCGCTGCGACCGAAACCGCTGGCCCGAACAACGGATCGAGTTCCGAAGCCACCGAGTCGGGCACCCCGGGCGCATCGGCACCGGCCCGGAGCGACTCGACCGCCGACGCGGGCAAGGCGGCGGTCGCCTTGACGAAAACCCAGGCCGAGCAGGTCTCCGAAGCGCCGTCCGCCGAGCAGAAGCCCGCCCCGGGTCAGGGTCGCGGCCTTCCCCGCATTCTCGCGATGGCCGCCGCCGCGCTGCTGGTCGTAGCGCTCGTCTGCGGCGCGACCCTCTCGGCTCTCGCGATGCGCTCCGCGCACCAACGCGACGAGCGTCGCGCCGAATACGTGGAGACCGCGAGGCAGGCGATCGTCAACCTGACCACCATTCGCGCCGATTCGGCCAAGCAGGACATCGACCGGATCCTCTCGCTGGCCTCCGGAGAGTTCAAGACGGAGTTCGACGGCCGGGTCGACCCGTTCACCAGCATCGTGCAGCAGGCGAAAGTGGTTTCCAGCGGCGAGATCGTGGAGGCCGCGCTGGAGAGCGACGACGATCGCTCCGGGCGGGTGCTGGTCGCCGCCAAACAGACGCTGACCAATGCGGGCCAGGCCGAGCCGCAGACCAGGTACTACCGGTTCCGGGTCACCGTCGCGCGCGGCGATTCCGGGCTGACCGTGTCGGACGTGGAGTTCGTGGCATGACCAGCATGAACGGAATTCGAGCCAGGATCCTGCTCGCGGTGCTCGGTGTCGTGGTCGCCGCGGCCGCGATCGTCGGCGGCGTCAACGGCTACCGCTACTGGGACGACCGGCAGGCCGAGCAGTCCCGCAAGGACGCGGTCGCGACGGCGGGACGCACCGTCGAGGCCATGTTCACCTACAACCCGCAGACGGTGGACACCGAACTGCCCAAGTCCGCCGACAACCTCACCGGTGATTTCCGCACGGACTACCTGACGCTGATCGAGAAGCAGATCGCGCCCGGCGCCAAGGAGAAGCAGCTCACCGTCACCGCGACCACGCAGGCGGCCGGTGTCATCTCCGCCGACCGCTCGCACGCGCAGGTCCTGCTGTTTCTCAACCAGGTGATGACGAGCAAGGACACCCCGCAGGGCACCACCACGGGCAGCCGCGTGCGGGTCACGCTGACGAAATCGGATTCGCACTGGCTGGTCTCTGCGGTGACCCCGGTCTGACCGTCGACCGGGATCCGCTAGGACGCCTCCGCAGGCTGCCTGCGCGGTAGCCGCACGGTGAACGTCGTTCCGGTGCCGGGCGAACTGCGCACACCGACTTCGCCGCCGTGCGCGGTCACCAGCGCCTGCACGATGGACAAGCCGAGCCCGGTGCCGCCGCTGCTGCGGGCGCGGGAGCTGTCGGTGCGATAGAAGCGCTCGAAGACTCGTTCGGCATCCTCCGGCGGCAGACCGGGGCCGGTGTCGGCCACCTCGAGCAGCACGTCGTCGGGGCGGGGCCGCAAGAGCACCGTCACCTGTGCGTCGGGCGCGGTGTGCGTGAGGGCGTTGTTCAGCAGATTGCCCAGGACCTGGCGCAGCCTCGCTTCGTCGCCGATCACCTCGAGCGTCCCCTCGCCGGGTTCGATCTTCAGTTCGATGGTGCGGACGGGCCCGTCGGATCGCCCCGCGGCGACCACAGCCCGTGCGTTGTGCACTCCGTCGCTGGCCACGGCGAGCAGATCCACCGGGCCGAGCTCCAGCGGACGCTGCGCATCCAGCCGCGCGAGCATCAACAGGTCCTCCACGAGCACGCCCATCCGCTGCGATTCCCGCTCGATGCGGTCCATGAACGCGGCGGGATCGCCGGTGGCGCCTTGGCGATACAGTTCGGCGAAGCCGCGGATGGTGGTCAGCGGTGTGCGCAGCTCGTGGCTGGCGTCGGCGATGAACCGGCGCATGCGCTCCTCCGACCGGCGCGCCGCCTCCTCGGACGCGGCGGTGGCGGTGAACGCGCGCTGGATCTGCGCCAGCATCCCGTTCAGCGACCTGGACAGCCGGTCGACCTCGGTGTTGGTGTTGCGCACCGGGACCCGCCGGTGCAGATCGCCGCGGGCGATGGCCGCGGCGGTGCTCTCCACCCGCCGCAGCGGCCGCAGGCTGCGCCGCACCACGAAGTAGGCGAGCATCGCCAGGACCGCCAGGACGACCGCCCCGACGATCAGCTCGAGCATCACCAGCCGGTGCACCGTGTCGGTGTTCTGGGTGAGCGGCAGCGCCACCGTCGTGGTGCCGTCCGGTGTGCGCAGTGTCAGCACACGCCACCGGATCGGCCCGCCGTTCACGGAATCGACGGTGTACGGGCCGGACGGTGCGGTCGTGGGCAGAGCCGGCTCGGAGTCGACAGCGAACGCCGAGATGACGAACACGCGCCCATCGTTGCGGATCGAGCGCACGTAGAACTGGCTCGGGGCGTGGCGCGGGTCGGGCGGCAGCACCGGAGGGGGCGGCGGGCGTCTCGACCATTCCCGCGCGCCGTCGCGCAACTGCTGGTCGGTGCGGTCGGTCAGCTGCTGGTCCAGGGCCGAGGTGACGACCATGCCGGAGACGAGCAACCCGAGCCCAGCCGTGAGCACCAGCAGGACCATCAGCGTCACGCGCAGTGGAACGGCGGAAAGCAGGCCGGAGACCTTCGCGCGCGCCGTGGCGATCCGGCCCGGGCTCATGTACCGCTCTTGCGATGAGGCGCGCGCATCACGTAGCCGACGCCGCGCAGAGTGTGGATCAGCCGGGTATCGCCGGTGTCGACCTTTTTGCGCAAGTAGGAGACGTAGGTCTCCACGACGCCGACCTCGCCGCCGAAGTCGTAGCGCCAGACGTGATCGAGGA
The DNA here is from genome assembly GCF_027924405.1 of Nocardia sputorum. Classification (NCBI taxonomy): domain Bacteria; kingdom Bacillati; phylum Actinomycetota; class Actinomycetes; order Mycobacteriales; family Nocardiaceae; genus Nocardia; species Nocardia sputorum. The sequence continues at coordinate 250,485 of NZ_AP026978.1, forward strand.
TGCGCGGCTTGCTCAGTACGGTGCCCGCGTTGACCATGAAGTAGCGCAGCAGGGTGAATTCCGTCGGCGACAGCGCGACCGGCTCGCCCGCTTTCCACACCTCGTGGGTGTCGTCGTCGAGCTCGATGTCCTCGAAGCGGATGCGCGAACTCTCCCGCTGCGGCGCGGCGTGCCCCGCCCGGCGCAGGATGACCCGCAGCCGGGCCACCACCTCTTCCAGGCTGAACGGCTTGGTGACGTAGTCGTCGGCGCCCAGGGTGAGGCCGGTGACCTTGTCCTGCACGTCGTCGCGCGCGGTCAGGAACAACACGGGCGCGTCGACGCCGTCCGCCCGCAGTCGGCGCAGCAAGCCGAACCCGTCCATGCCGGGCATCATCACGTCCACGATCAGCGCCTGCGGACGGAAGCTGCGCGCCTTGTCCAGCGCCTGCGCGCCGTCGGCCGCGGTGTCCACTTCGAAGCCCTGGTAGCGCAGGCTCACCGCGAGCAGTTCGACGATCATCGGCTCGTCGTCGACCACCAGGATCCTGGCCTCTGGCGTCTGCTGCCCGGGCGCACCACTCATGGCTTCATGGTCCGCTATCCGCCTGCGAACTTCCTGGACCCAAGCTGGGTGGTTCCTGTGAACGCCGGCTTCAGCGTGGCTCGCGGTCCTCGGGGTAGACGTCGTCGTCGGTCAGCAACGCGCTGCCGGCGACCTGGTCCTGCGCCAAAGCGTCGAGGAAGGCCCGCGCCCAGCGATCCACGTCGTGGGCCAGCACCTGCCTGCGCAGCGAACGCATCCGCCTGCGTTTGACGTCGCGCTCGTCCTCCAGCGCCGCGACGATGGCGTCCTTCACGTCGTCGAGGTCGTGCGGGTTGCACAGGTACGCCTGCCGCAGCTCGGCCGCCGCGCCGGTGAACTCGCTCAGCACCAAGGCGCCGTTGAGCCCGCTGTGACACGCGACGTACTCCTTGGCCACGAGGTTCATGCCGTCGCGCAACGGGGTCACCAGCATCACGTCGGCGGCCACGAAGAACGCCACCAGCTCGTCGCGCGGGATCGGGCGGTGCAGGTAGTGCACCACCGGATAGCCGACCCGGGCGAACTCGCCGTTGATCCGGCCGACCTGGCGTTCGATGTCGCCGCGCATCTGGATGTAGCTCTCCACCCGCTCGCGACTGGGGGTGGCCAGCTGGATCATCACCGTCTCGGAGGGATCGATCCGGCCCTCGATCAGCAGCTCCTCGAGCGCGTTGAGACGGATGTCGATGCCTTTGGTGTAGTCCAGCCGGTCCACTCCGAGCAGGATGTTCTTCGGGTTGCCCAGCTCGGCCCGGATCTTGGCGGCGCGCTCGCGCACCGAACGGCGCCTGGAGTGCTCGTCCAGTTCGGCGGAGGCGATCGAGATCGGGAACGCGCCGACGCGCACCGTGCGGAATCCGACCTGGACCACGCCCAGCTTGGAACGGACCCCGACCGAGCCGCGTGACGTGGGCTGACCGGCCAGCCTGCGGGCCAGATAGAGGAAGTTCTGCGCGCCGCCGGGCAGGTGGAAGCCGATGAGATCGGCGCCGAGCAGGCCCTCCACGATCTCCGTGCGCCACGGCATCTGCATGAACAGCTCGACCGGCGGGAACGGGATGTGCAGGAAGAACCCGATGGTCAGGTCCGGGCGCAGCATGCGCAGCATCTTGGGCACCAGCTGCAGCTGGTAGTCCTGTACCCACACGGTCGCGCCCTCGGCGGCGACCTTGGCGGTGGCCTCGGCGAAACGCCGGTTCACGGTGACGTAGGCGCTCCACCACTTGCGGTCGTAGACCGGCCGCACGATCACGTCGTGATACAGCGGCCACAGCGTCCCGTTGGAGAAGCCTTCGTAGTAGTCGGCCACCTCGTCCGCGGACAACGGGACCGGATGCAGTTCGAGACCGTCCTCGATGATCGGGTCCACGTCGACGTTGGGGACGCCCGCCCAGCCGACCCAAGCCCCCTTGTTGTTCCGCAGGACCGATTCCAGCGCGGTCACCAGACCGCCCGGACTGCGCTTCCATCGGGTGCTGCCGTCGGGCAGTCGTTCCAGGTCGACGGGGAGCCGGTTGGCGACGACGACGAAACCGGAGCCCGCACCGGAGCCGGTGTTCTCCGCCGCGGCGTCAGCAGTCGAGGTGTCTCTGGCGTGCTCGGAGTCGTCGGACGGATTCATCTGGTCCACTCACGCATCCTTTGCGCGTTGCTGTATCCCGCTGGAGTTGTGTAGTCGACGTCGCCGTTGGCGTCGAGAACGAGGTTATTCGCCTCGAGCGTTCGGTCCAATACCCAGCATGGACAACAACATCCGGCATTCGTCGGCGTCCTCGGCGTAGGCCGCGACCACCCGCTGCGCCTGACGCGCGGTTTCGTCGGCGAGCGGTTCCAGATCGTCGTCCGCAATGTCGTTCGCGCTGCCCTTCGCGGCCATCGTCAAGTCCTCCCGGCTCAGTGCGCTCTTGCCCTGCGAAAAGTCAATGGTATGCGACGCTGGGAGGTGCACTCGCCGGGGCGTTGGCCGAAGCGCGGTACGAGGCCGCCGAGGCACCCCGGTCGGTGCGTCTTCCCCGCCGGTCCCTATACCGTGGGGAACGCAGCACCAACTCCACGAAAGGGTCGACATGCCGCTGGCCACGGTGAACGGGATTTCCCTCAACTATCAGGTGAAGGGTGACCGCGCCAAGGGCTCCGCGCCGCTCGTGGTCATGATCATGGGTACCGGCAGTCCCGGCCGGGTGTGGGAGCTGCACCAGGTCCCGGCCCTGGTCGCGGCCGGTTACCGGGTGTGCACGTTCGACAACCGCGGGATCGCCCCGTCCTTCGAGGCGGCCTCCGGCATGACCATCGACGAGCTGGTCGCCGACACCGCCGCCCTGATCGAGTTCCTCGACGAGGGCCCGGCGCTGGTGGTGGGCACCTCGATGGGCGCGCGCGTGGCCCAGGAACTGGCGCTGGCCCGCCCGGACCTCGTGCGCAAGGCGGTGTTCATGGCCGGACACGGGCGGCTGGACCAGTTCCAGAAGACGCTGTCGCTGGGCGAGCACGAGCTCGACGCCGCGGGGGTGAAACTGCCGCCCAAATACGAGGCGGCGATCACCGCGGTCATGAATCTGTCACCCGCCACCATGGCCGAACCGAACGCCGCGCGCGACTGGCTCGACCTGTTCGAGTTCACCGGCGGGCCGGTCCCGCCCGGCATTCGAGCGCAGCGCAGGATGGACCACGATTTCGACCGGGTGCAGGCCTACCGGGGGATCCGCGTGCCGTGTCTTTCGATCGGATTCGCCGACGACCGGATGATTCCGCCGTATCTGTCCAGGGAGATCGCCGAGGTCATTCCGGGTGCGCGGTACCAGGAGATACCGGACGCCGGGCATTTCGGATATTTGGAACGGCCGGAGGCGGTCAACAAGATTCTTCTGGACTTCTTTGCGGGCTGATTGCGCGTCGGCGGGGGTGACAGCGTAGGTAACCACCCAGGCGTAACGTCTTGCTTGCTAGTGTCGAAACAACGCTCGGGGTCTCTCGGCGCCAGGGGTTGGCAGCAACCAGGCGCCGGGTGAACCAGGAGCGATCCCGTACATAGCGCCAGTATCCAGTGAGGTGAAATTGAGCACCAACCCCTTCGATGATGAAGACGGCCGCTTCTTCGTCCTGGTCAACGACGAGGAACAGCACTCTTTGTGGCCGGCCTTCGCAGAGGTTCCAGCCGGATGGCGAGTCGTGTTCGGCGAGGACAGCCGCGCCGCCTGTGTCGAGTACGTGGAGAAGAACTGGACCGACATGCGTCCGAAGAGCTTGCGTGACGCCATGGCCGCGGACGACGCGGCCCGTCAGGGCTCTGTCTGAACCGTCGCGCCCTCGGCGCGGCGTGTTCGCGGCCGCTTGACGGCTCGCGTCCGAGTGACCGCCGATCGCGACCTGGTCGCGCGGCGGCCACTCGGCCGCGAGTTCGGTCGCGAACGGCGCAAGCTCGATCTCGCTTCGCTCGAAAGCGGTTGTCGGGCCGGTACGGTCGCGTTCGGCGTCGAACGCGCATTCCGTTGTGAGGCGGACGCCGTACCGGGCTATGATGACAACCGCTTTCCCGCCTCCTTAGCTCAGTGGTAGAGCACTCGCCTTGTAAGCGAGCGGTCGTCAGTTCAATCCTGACAGGGGGCTCCATCCGGTAGCTGGGCGTGTTGCTCAGTGGTAGAGGCCGTCGGTGTTGTCAGCGAGCGGTCGTCGGTGCACCCCTGACGAGGGCTCAATGGAGTTGCTGCGAGTGTGCAGCTGATCGATCGGCCGTGGCCTATGTAGTAGGTGAGCGGTGGTCGGTTTCGATCCGGCAGGAACTCCACCGGGTCGCCGCGCATGTATCGCTCAGTGGTGGAGGCCGTGAGCCTCGGGGGCGAGCCCGAGAATGCCGGGTGGTTCGATCCGCCACGAGGGACGGCGGCGGCGAGACTGCGCCGGATCGAGGTCGGCTGGTGCGCGGTCGCTCCAGGGGACTGGACAGGAATATAGGTGTGCTGGTCGCCCATGGTGCGGAACCGATGTGGCCCGAGCGGACCGCTCACGACTTCGATTGTTCGGCCTGCGCGACGCGACTGGGACCGGAAACAGTTGTCGCCGGTGTACGGTGAACGTTCTGCGAATGCGTCCGGTCCGGATTCGGCGCGGCAACAGGGGTATTCGACAATGCGGTCCGGAGGGAACGGCTCTGCGAAGCGGCCGACCAGTATGACAGTCGGCGGCGAACGATCAGCAGATCTGATTACCGACTGACGAGCATGTTTTCGGCTACGAGTCCGTTTGTAGTCTGGTGTGCGCAAACAGGTCTCGTGCTGAGCCGGATCAGGTCACGCGCAAACACCGGATGAGCTACAAACTAGACATGTGGGCATACTTCGCGCACATTCGGGCGACTCTAGCTCTGTCGGGTTCACCATCTGCTGAAAGTTACTGAGATGTACGAATTCAACGCGTTACTGCCGAACGTTGCGCGGGCTCGTACGACCCAGGGGGTGCGCGATGACTGAGTTGATCGACTTCTCCGCGGCGCTCATCGAGCCGCAAGCGATCAAGGACGCCGGGTACGCGGGCGTCATCGGCTACTTCAGTGATTCCCGTCCGGGCACGAATTTCGGTGCGAAGCCGCTGCGGCGGGAATATTGCGACCGGTTACGCGCCATCGGGCTCGAGATAGTGACCAATTACCAGTACGGCAAGGGAGAGACGGCGGACTGGAAAGGTGGTTACGCCGCGGGCGTGCGACATGCGCGGATCGCGCTCGATTACCACATCGCGGCCGGCGGACCCGGCTTCCGTCCGCTGTATGCCCCGGTCGACGCCAATCCGACGCTGGCGGAGTGGAATTCACTCATCGCCCCGTTTCTGCGGGGCTGGGCGTCGGTCGTCGGGTTGGAATGGACCGGTATGTACGGCAATGCCCGGTGCATCGACTGGGCGCTCGAGGACGGCGTCGCCAGTTGGTTCTGGCAACACAACTGGTCGGGCGATTCGTCGATCAACGGCGACCATCCGGCCGCGCACATCCATCAGATCCGCATCGACCGCGACCGAGTGGCGGGCGTCGTCGTCGATGTCAACAAAGTCCTCGCCGACGACTACGGCCAGTGGTCGAAGGCTCTGTCGAATCCAGGGGGAGCCGTGCAGAAGCCGGAATACGTCGAATTGGACCGTATGGGCGACTCCGCGTCCAGCCGTCACGGGGCGCGCATCGAGAATTTCTTGCTGCACACCCAGGAAGGCAACGGAACGGCCGAAAGCCTGGCCAACTATCTCAACAATCCGGCGAACGGGGTGAGCTATCACTACACCGTCCGCGACCGCGTGGTGGTCGACGTGGTGGACACCGATCTGGCCAGCTGGTCGGTGCTGGACGCGAACTCGTTCACGATCAACCTCTGCTTCGCGGGCAGCCGCGTCGCGTGGAGCCGGGACGACTGGCTGCGCATCCGTGACGACATCAGGATCGCGGCCTGGCTCGCGGTGCAGGACGCGCGCAAATACGGGTTCGACACGTATGTCATCGCGCCGCCTTACCAGCGGCGGCAGGGAATCTCCGACCACAAGTACGTCACCGAGTGTCTGGGCATCGGCACGCACACCGACGTGGGACCCAATTTCCCCTGGGACGTGTTCGCCGACGACGTGCGCGGTTTCGCCACCGGCGAGCCGGGCGACCCGGAGCCGAACGCGATCAACGACTGCGCGGCGGCGAATCCATGGCTGGGTGAGCGGATCACGGAGGGCGAGATCGCTACGCCCGACGGCGCGGGTCGCTTCGCGCAGTTCGAGCACGGGTACATCTACTGGCATCCGGACACCGGCGCGCACGCCATCCCGGAGACACTGTGGGGAAAGTTCGAGGAATTGGGCTGGGAGGCCGGTCCGCTCGGCTATCCGATCACCGATCGCGCCGTCTTGCCCGGCCCGGACGGCCAGACGGCGGGTGAAGTGCAAGGTTTCCAAGGCGGCGCGCTCTACCGGCGGCAGACGAGCGACACCGTGTGCTGGGTGCACGGCGCGATCCGCGACCGCTGGAACCGCTCGGGTTTCGAGAACGGCCCGCTGGGCTGGCCGACGACCGACGAGATCCCGTGGGACACGGGTACGTATCAGGACTTCGAGCACGGCAGGATCTACTGGACCCCGAGCCAGACTCTGGCCACGGTAGCGGTCGGCGGAGTCGATACACCCCTGCACGACGTGGCGAGCTGACCGCAAGCGGCCGGACCCCACACGATCGAGGCGACAACCGATCTCGCTCGAACATGGGTAACTCACCGGCTACGCCCAGAACACGCGTGGCACCCAACGCAGGACCTGAACGCAAATCCAGCGCCACCCAACTCGTACGGCCTGAATGCCCGGAGAGGCGGGTCAGTCGGGGACGTTGGCGCCGTAGCCGAGGTCGCGCAGCGCCTGCTTGATCTTGGCCTGGGCCTCGTCCAGGGACTCCGGGCTCGGGTTCGGGTCGGCTCCGGAGATGTCGAAGTCACCCAGCGAGAAGGCCGGGAACACGTGCACGTGCAGGTGCGGCACTTCCAAACCCGCGATCAGCAGACCGGCGCGCGGCGCGTCCCACGCCGCGCGCACGGCCTGGCCGATCTTCTGGGCGACGGCGGTCAGCCGGGCGAAGGTGTCGGCGTCGATGTCCTGCCAGTGGTCGATCTCCTTGCGGGGCACTACGAGCGTGTGACCAGGGGTGACCGGGGCGATGGTGAGGAAGCCGACGAACTCGTCGTCCTCCCAGACGAAGCGGCCCGGGAGCTGGCCGGCGATGATCGCGCTGAAGACAGAAGCCATGTCCCGCAGCGTAGACGGGTCCCTGCGCCGCGGCGCCGGCCCCGCGCGCTACACCGCGACGAAGTGCGACAGGATGCCTTGCACCTCGTAGATGTCCACCTGCCGGTTGAACCGCTTCAGCAGCGGTTCCGCGGTGCCCGCGATCCAGATGGCCAATTCGGCGTCCAGATCGAACGTGCCCGCGGTCTCCACCGAGAAGTGGGTGATCGCGCGATAGGGAACGCTGTGGTAGCTCACCTTCCGGCCGGTGACGCCCTGCTTGTCGATCAGGATCAGGCGGCGATTCGTGAACAGCATCGCGTCGCGGACCAGCAGGTATGCGGCATAAACCTGCTCGCCGTTGCCGAGGAGCTTGGCGTACTCCTGTTGCGCTTGCCCCGGATCGATCCGGCCGGCGTTGCCCATCAGTCCGTCGATCAGACCCATCTGCGCACTTCCTTCGGGTGCTCCGGCGGCACGAGTGGTCAGGCCCCAGGTGAGCGAAATGCCGCCACATCGGTTGTCCCCATTCATCATCCCCTTCGCGCGCACCGGCAGCCGCGATCCCGCCGGACGGCTCGTTTAGGCTGTCTGCCGTGCGTGTACTCGTCATCGGTTCCGGAGCCCGTGAACATGCCCTCGTCCTGGCGCTGCGCCGGGACCCCGCGGTGACCGCGCTCTTCGCCGCCCCCGGCAACGCCGGGATCGCCCAGCACGCGCAGGTCCGCCCGGTCGACCCGTGCGCCGCCGAGGACGTGGTCGCGCTGGCCACCGAGGTGGACGCCGACCTGGTGGTGATCGGCCCCGAGGTCCCGCTGGTGCTCGGCGTCGCGGACGCGCTGCGGGTGGCGGGCATCCCGTGCTTCGGGCCGTCGGCCGCGGCCGCCCGGATCGAGGGCTCCAAGGCGTTCGCCAAGGATGTGATGGCCGCGGCGGGCGTGCGCACCGCGCACAGCGAGGTGGTGGACAACCCGGCCGAACTGGACGACGCGCTCGACCGCTTCGGTCCCACCTGGGTGGTGAAGGACGACGGACTCGCCGCGGGCAAGGGCGTGGTGGTGACCGCGGACCGTTCCGCCGCGCGCGAGCACGGGGCCGAACTGCTCGAGCAGGGCCACCCGGTGCTGCTGGAATCGTTCCTGGACGGCCCGGAAGTCTCGCTGTTCTGCCTGGTCGACGGCGAGACGGTGGTTCCGCTGCTGCCCGCGCAGGACCACAAGCGCGTCGGTGACGGCGACACCGGGCCGAACACCGGCGGCATGGGCGCCTACACGCCGCTGCCCTGGCTGCCCGAGGAGACCGTCACCGCGATCATCGAGGACGTGGTGCAGCCCGTCGCCGCCGAACTGGTGCGGCGCGGCAGCGGTTTCTCCGGCCTGCTGTACGCCGGGCTGGCGATCGGCGCGGCCGGCCCCGCCGTGGTCGAGTTCAACTGCCGCTTCGGCGATCCCGAGACGCAGGCGGTGCTGGCGTTGCTGGACAGCCCGCTCGGCGAGCTGCTGCACGCCACCGCGACCGGCACGCTGGCGCAGGTGGAGCCGCCGCGCTGGCGCGACGGCGCGGCGGTCACCGTGGTGCTCGCCGCCGAGAACTACCCGGGCCGCCCGCGCCTTGGCGACGCGATCTCGGGTGCGGGCGAGGGCGCGTCCGGCGAAAACGCGACGGTGCTGCACGCGGGCACCACGCAGCGCGAGGACGGGACGCTGGTCTCCGCGGGCGGACGAGTGCTGAACGTGGTCGGCGTCGGCGCCGATCTCGCCGAGGCCCGCACCCGCGCCTACGAGCGCATCGCCGCGATCAAACTGCCGGGCAGCCATTACCGCACGGACATCGGCCTGGCCGCCGTCGAAGGTCGCATCGAGGTCTGAGCCCGCGCCTCGGCATCTGCGGCCATACGCACCGGTCCACACGGACAGCAGGTTCGTCACGATGCCACGGAGTCGCCGCTCAGCCGAGCGTGAGTCCGCGCATCGCCAGCCACTGCTGCGGGTCCACGTGCTGTCCGCCGACGATCACCTCGAAGTGCAGGTGCGGGCCGGTGGAGTCGCCGCGATTGCCCATGCGGGCGATCTGCATCCCCGCGGGCACCCGTTCGCCGACCGAGACGAAGAAGTCGTACATGTGCCCGTAGACGGTGATGCTGCCGTCGTCGTGGCGGATCCGCACCCAGAGACCGAAGCCCTGCGCCGGTCCGGCATCGATGACCGTGCCATCGGCGACCGCGTAGATCGGGGTGCCGATCGGGCCGGCGATATCGATGCCGTTGTGGAAGGTGCCCCAGCGGGACCCGAAGCCCGAGGTGAAGATGCCGCGCGTGGGCAGCGCGAAGCCCCTGCCGCCCGGCGCGAGCGCCCCGGGCTGCACCGGCGCGGTGCCGGTCATCCACGGCTGACGCTCGCCGGCGACGGCGGCGGCCGCTTCGGCCTTCGCGCGTTCGAGCGTCGCGCGCGCGGCGGCCGCGACCACCGCCTGCTCCCGCAGCCGCTCGCCGTTGGCGATCGCGTTCAGCAACCTGGTCACCGAGGGTGGGGTGTTCTGCATCTGCGGTGGATACGCGACGGCGACGAGCTGGGCGCGATCCGGCGCCGGAGTGCGATCGGTGACCATCCCGGCGAACGACGTGTCGCCCGCGGCGTACACCGCGGTCGCGGCGAGTCCGGCCAGCAGCACCTTGTGCTTGCGCGCCAGCGCGAGCACCTGCTCGCCGGTGGGTTTGCGCCGCCACAGGTCGCGAGGATCCGGTCTGCGCTCCCACAACTGCCTGCGGCGTGCCCACAGGACGCGCGGATCGAGCCTGCCGCCCCCGAGCAGCCGCTTTCGGGGTCGCGGCGAGCGCGCGCGCCAATCGCGCGGAATGATGCCGATGCCGGCCACTCCGCGCACTCGGTCGAGCCCGTCTCGTCGAGCCTTATCGAGCATCGGGTAGACCATAACCGCGGCCGTGCGGTGAAGCGTGCTCTACCGTCTGTCGAGTGTCCAGAGAATCTCGCCGGTCGACCATCCCACCTTTCTACGTGATGGATGTGTGGAAAGCCGCCGCGGAGCGCGCCCGGACGCACGGTGATGTGCTCGTGCTCGCGGCGGGACAACCGTCGACACCCGCGCCCGCGCCGGTCCTGCGCGCGACCGAATTGGCCATTCAGTCCGAATTGCTCGGTTACACCGAGACTTTCGGCATCCTCGCGATTCGCGAAGCGATCGCCGAGCACCATCGCGAGACCTATGGTTACCAGGTCCATCCGGACGACGTGGTCGTGACGACCGGCTCCTCCGGCGCGTTCTCGCTGATCTTCCTCGCCGCGTTCGACGCCGGGGACACCGTCGTGGTCGCGCGTCCCGGTTATCCGGCCTATCGCAACACGCTCGCCGCGCTCGGCTGCCGTGTGCTGGAGCTGGACTGCGGCGCCCAGACCAGATTCCAGCCCACCGTCGCCATGCTCGAGGCGCTTCCCGAGCCGCCCGCCGGTCTGGTGGTGGCCAGCCCCGCCAACCCGACCGGCACCATGATCGCCCCCGCGGAACTCGCCGCGCTCGCCCGGTGGTGCGAGGAGCACGGCACACTGCTCATCTCCGACGAGATCTACCACGGCATCACCTACGACAGTGCGGGCGCCGACAACGCGACCTCTTCGGCCTGGGAGACCTCGCGGGAATCGGTGGTGATCGGCTCGGTCTCCAAGTACTTCTCCATGACGGGCTGGCGGCTGGGCTGGATGCTGGTGCCGAGCGGGCTGCGCCCCGCGCTGCAGCGCCTGGCCTCGAACCTGACCGTCTGCCCGCCCGCCATCTCGCAGTACGCGGCGCTGCACGCGTTCGGCGCGGAGGCCAAGGAGGAGCTCGACGGGCACGTCCGGCGGTACGCGGTGAACCGGCGATTGCTGCTGGACGGGCTGCCGAAACTGGGCATCACCGACCTCGCCCCGGCCGACGGCGCCTTCTACGCCTACGCCGACATCGGTCACCTCACCGACGATTCTCGCGCCTGGTGCGCCGACGTCCTGCGGCACACCGGTGTCGCGCTCGCGCCGGGGGTCGATTTCGACACCGTCAACGGACACCGCACGGTCCGCTTCTCGTTCGCCGGAGCCACCGCGGACATCGAGGCGGCGCTGCTGCGTCTAGGGCACTATCTAGCGGTTTGAAAGACCGGTCCGGCAACAACTTTTCGCAGTTCGGCACCCTGGCCCCGCGGATGCGGTAAAACAACGATGGTTGCTTTTCCTCGCTGATTTCCCCTGGAAGAACTGATGACGACTGGCACGATGGCACGGTGATCACCGCGACGACCCCGAAAGGCGAACGGCGTCGCCAGGCTTTGATAGCCGCCGCTGCCGAGCTCCTGCTCGAAGGCGGATTCGAGGCGGTGCGGCATCGTTCGGTTGCGACGCGCGCTGATCTGCCCCTGGCGTCGACCACCTACTACTTCGAATCCCTGGACGACCTCATCGCGCGGGCGGTCGAGTTCAGCGGCATGGCGGAGCTGGACGCGATGCGCAGGCGGGTCGGCGAAGTGAGCCACCGCCGCCGCGGCGCGGAGGCCACCGTCGACCTGGTGCTCGATCTGCTGGTGGGCAGCGACGGTCCCGACGAGGGCGCCCGGGGGCAGCTCATCGCCCGCTACGAGCGCTCGGTCGCCTCGGCGCGGCACCCGGAGCTGCGCGAAGTCCAGCTGCGGCTGCGCGCCCAGCTGGACGAGTTGCTGGCCGACGTGCTGCGCCGCTCCGACCGGATGGTGCGGCCGGAGCAGTTGCGCAGGCTGGTCGCGGTGGTGGACGGCGCCGTGGTCGCCGCGCTCACCGAGATGGACCCGGAACCGCGGCGGATGGCCCGCGGCGCGTTGCTGGAAGTGATCGACATCGTCGCGCCCCCGGCGCGGGGCGCGACCCCCGAGGCCGCCTACGTGACCACGGACGGCCCCGTGCGCGCCACGCCCCAGCAAGTGGATCGTTACCGAGCACTAGACTGACCGGACGTGAGCATCGTCCCCAATGTCCTGGCCACCCGTTACGCCAGTCCCGAGCTGGTGCACCTGTGGTCGCCGGAGCACAAGATCGTGCTGGAGCGGCGGTTGTGGCTGGAGGTGTTGCGGGCGCAGGCGGAACTGGGCGTCGACGTGCCCGAGGGGGTCGTCGCCGACTACGAGCGGGTGCTCGACGAGGTGGACCTCGCCTCGATCGCCGAACGCGAGCGGGTCACCCGGCACGACGTGAAGGCGCGCATCGAGGAGTTCAACGCGCTGGCCGGGCACGAGCACGTGCACAAGGGCATGACCAGCCGCGACCTCACCGAGAACGTGGAGCAGCTGCAGATCCGGCTCTCGCTCGAGCACGTGCACGGGCACGGCGTCGCGATCGCCGCGCGCCTGGCCGAGCGCGCCGCCGAATACCAGGCGCTCGTGATGGCGGGCCGCTCGCACAACGTCGCGGCGCAGGCCACCACGCTCGGCAAGCGGTTCGCCTCCGCTGCCGACGAATTGCTGATCGCGCTGACCCGGCTGCGCGAACTGATCGACCGCTATCCGCTGCGCGGGATCAAGGGCCCGATGGGCACCGCGCAGGACATGCTCGACCTGCTCGGCGGCGACCCCGGCAAGCTCGCCCGGCTGGAGCAGCAGGTGGCCAGGCATCTGGGTTTCGCGACCGTGCTCACCAGCGTGGGCCAGGTCTACCCGCGCTCGCTGGATCACGACGTGCTCTCCACCCTGGTGCAGGTGGGCGCGGGCCCGTCCTCGTTCGCGCACACCATCCGGCTGATGGCCGGGCACGAGCTGGTCACCGAGGGCTTCCAGCCCGGGCAGGTGGGCAGCTCGGCGATGCCGCACAAGATGAACACCCGCTCCTGCGAGCGGGTCAACGGCTTGCAAGTGGTGCTGCGCGGTTACGCCTCGATGGCCGCCGAGCTGGCGGGCGCGCAGTGGAACGAGGGCGACGTGTTCTGCTCGGTGGTCCGCCGCGTCGCGCTGCCGGACGCGTTCTTCGCCATCGACGGGATGATGGAAACTTTCCTCACCGTGCTGGCCGAGTTCGGCGCCTATCCGGCGGTGATCGCCCGCGAACTGGACCGGTATCTGCCCTTCCTCGCCACCACCCGCATCCTCATGGCGGCCGTCCGCACCGGTGTCGGCCGCGAGACCGCGCACGAGGTCATCAAGGAGCACGCCGTCGCGGTCGCCCTCGCCATGCGCGAGCAGGGTCGCGAACCCGATCTCCTGGACCGCCTCGCCGCCGACGCGCGCCTGCCCCTCGATCGCCCTGCTCTCGACGCGGCGCTGGCCGACAAGTCGGTCTTCGTCGGCGCGGCCGAAGCCCAGGTCGCCGATGTGATCGGCCAGGTGCAGAAACTGGTCGACCGGTACCCGGACGCGGCGCGGTACTCGCCCTCACCGATCCTGTAGCGGGACTGCGTCTTTCGCGCCGAAATCGTTCGTCGGCCTGGTCGGGGGCCGGTATTGTCCCCCGGTGCCTTTCCACGCTTTCGTAGACGAGTCGGTCCGACGCGATCGTTATCTGCTGTGCGCCACCACGGTGCCATCGGAGCAGTTGTCACTGGTTCGCTCCCTCGGACGCAGCTTCTGTCTGCCGGGTCAGCGTCGATGGCACTTCAACCATGAACCCGATGCCCGACGTCGCAAGATCCTTTCTGCGATGGCTCGAACGGACGGCATAGCAGCAACTATTTACGAGGGCTACGGACCCGAGGTCGATACACGGCGTGAATGTCTCACCCAGCTTGTAACAGACCTGATCGATCCGAAGGCGGGCCGACTCGTAATCGAGTCGCGGGAGAGTCAGGACCAGCGTGATCGCCATTGCATCGCGGCAGTGCTCCGGAAAGCATCGGCGCATCTTCCGTACACGCACGTACCGCCGCACACCGAGCCCGCGTTGTGGTGGCCTGACGCCATCGCCTGGGCATTCGGCGCGGGTGGGAACTGGAAGGCGATGGTGACGCCACTGGTGCGGGCCGTGGTTGCTGTCGGAGACCACCCCGAACAGCGCGAAACCCGACTGCCCACCGTCCGGTGAAGAGCCGGGTCCACTTCTCCCAGCTACTGCCAGGAGCTGATTCGATGGTACCGCACCCGATGTGTTCGGGCTACGTGATTGCGTAGCCCGAACACAAAAAGCTGACCGCATAGGCTGCGGGTCGTGAATCCCTACACGATTTTCGCCGATATCGTCGCCGGGCGGGCGCCGTCGAGCAAGGTCTACGAGGACGACGATGTCATGGCGTTCATGGACATTCGGCCGATGACCCCGGGGCATCTGCTGGTGGTGCCGAAGGTGGCGGCGCGCAGTCTGGCGGAGCTCGATCCGGTCGTCGGGGGGAAGTTGTTCCAGGTGGGGCAGCGGTTGGCGGCGGCGTTGCGGACCAGTGAGGTGGGATGTGATGGGGTCAATTTCTTTCTGGCGGACGGGGTGACGGCCGGGCAGGAGGTGTTCCACGTGCACCTGCACGTGATCCCGCGTACTCCGGGCGACGGGTTCGGTTTGCGCGGGCGCCCGACCAGTCCGCGGCGGGAGGACTTGGACTATCTGGCCGCCTCGATCCGCGGCGCGCTGGGCGCCTGAGTTCGCCGCCGATCATCGAGTGAATGCCGTTGTGTACTCCGGCTGGTCATGGCCCAAGGCGGCAGCGGTCGGCGCGTTCGTGAGAGGGCTCCGCAACGCTCGACTGTGATCCCCAGCCGAGCGTTGCGAAACTTTCGAACCGCTGCATGTCGGGCTACCGCGTGCCGACCGTTCGAACCCGAGCGGCAGAAAGGGCCACTTCGGATCTCGGCGATCGCTCGATGGCCCCAGCGGGTTCAGCCTCTCGGGCATTCGCGGGACGCGATGAATAGGCCGCGCCCGCGTTCCCGAGAGCGACCGGTCAGTCGCGCACCAATTCGGCTGCCGACCAGTTCGGATAGTCGCTGTAGCCCTCGGCGGTGCGGCCGTAGAGGAACTCTTCGCGAATGGGGGCCAGTGGGAGGTCGTAGCGGATGCGGTGCACGAGGTCGGGATTGGCGATGAACGGCCTGCCGAAGGAGACCAGGTCGGCGAGGCCGGCGCGTAGTGTCTCCTCCGCGCCCGCCGCGGTGGTCGGCTCCCGGTTCTCGCCGATGTTCGCGATGAGCGTGCCGTGCCAGCGCGGGCGCAGATCGCGCAGGGCGGGGTAGTGGTCGTTGTCGGTGAGGTGCAGATAGGCCAGGCCGCGCCGGTCGAGTTCGGCGACGAGGGCGCGGTAGAGCGGGGCCGGGTCGGCCTCGGACATGTTGAACTGCGGGTTGCCCGGCGAGAGCCGGATCGAGGTGTGCTCGGCGCCGATCGCGTCGGTCACCGCGTCCACCACGGCAAGCGGCAGCCGCATCCGGTTGACGATCGAACCGCCGTACTCGTCGTCGCGCAGGTTGGTGTTGTCGGCCAGGAACTGGTGCGGCAGGTAGCTGTTGGCAGCGTGGATCTCGACACCGTCGAAGCCCGCCGCCACGGCATTGCGCGCGGCGGCGGCGTAGTGCCGCACGGCGGCCTCGATGCCGGCGCGGTCGAGCGCGGCGGGCGTGATCGGATCGGCCTTGCTGCCGTCGATCAGATGCACCCGGTCGTCGTCCACCACCGCCGACGGTCCGGCGGGCCAGGAACCATCGATCCGGGCGAGCGGATGCCCCTTGCGTCCGCCGTGCATGAGCTGCGCGAAGATCCGTCCGCCGCGCGCGTGCACGGCCTCGGTGACCCGCCGCCACGCCGCGACGTGCGCGGGCGTCTGCAGTCCGGGTACCCATGCTTCGCTCTGGCCGGTCGAGTGCGGCCAGATGCCCTCGGTGATGATGAGCCCGGCCGTCGCGCGCTGGGCGTAGTAGTCGGCGACAGCATCGGTCGGCGAGCCGTCGGGCAGCGAGCGCAACCGGGTCATCGGCGACATGACGATCCGGTTGGGCAGGTCGAGCGGATGGTTGCGGTATTCGGTCAACAGCAGCATGGCTGTACCGTAAAACCTGACATCGATGTTAGGTCAAGGAGCGAATGTGCGGATCGGTGAACTCGCCGAGCGGACCGGTGTGAGCGTCCGGTCGCTGCGGTACTACGAGAGCAAGGGCCTGCTGAGCTCGGAGCGCACCTCCGGTGGGCAGCGGGAGTATCCGGAAGCGGCGGTCGACCGGGTCCGGCGCATCCAGGAGATGTTCGCCGCCGGCCTGCACAGCGACACGATCGGTGAACTGCTGCCGTGCATCCACGACGTCGACGGGACGCCCAACGCCACGGCGACGCCGTTCCTGGTCGAAAAGCTCACTGAGGAACGCGCCAGAATCGATCAGGCGATGCGCGACCTGCGCCGGACCAGCGACGTGCTCGACGGCATCATCCGTGCGGCGGGTGGCGAGGCCGCCGAACAGTAGGGTGGACGCCATGGCTCTCGACAGCGGAACGATCTCCGAAACGGGTAGCGGCGCGGTGACGCCGCCGGTCGCCGAGACGGTGCCCACCGAGCGGGTGCACCACGGCGATATCTTCGTCGACGAGTACGAGTGGCTGCGGGACAAGGAGAATCCCGATGTCATCGCCTATCTGGAGGCGGAGAACGCCTACACCGAGGCGCAGACCGAGCACCTGAGCACCCTGCGCGAGACGATCTTCGACGAGATCAAGGCGCGCACCCAGGAGACCGATCTGTCGGTGCCGACCCGGCTGGGCGACTACTGGTACTACTCGCGCAGCTTCGAGGGCAAGCAGTACGGCGTGCACTGCCGGTGCCCGATCGCCGAGGACGCCGAAGGCATCGATGCGTGGACCCCGCCGCAGCTGAGCGCCGACACCGAGGTCCCGGGCGAAGAGGTGCTGCTCGACAGCAACGAACTGGCCGAAGGGCACGATTTCTTCGCCCTCGGCGCGTTCTCGATCAGCCATGACGGCACTCTGCTCGCCTACTCGGTGGACAACGTCGGCGACGAACGGTACGTGCTGCGATTCAAGGATCTGCGCACCGGCGAACTGCTCGGCGACGAGATCGCGGGCACCGCCCCCGGCGCGACCTGGTCGCTGGACGGCAGCCACGTCTTCTATCAGACCGTCGACGAGTCGTGGCGGCCCGACACGGTGTGGCGGCACCGGATGGGTAGCACCGATCCCGACGTCAAGGTGTTCCACGAGCCCGACGAGCGCTACTGGGTGAGCATCGGCGCCAGCCGCTCGGAGAAATACCTGATGATCTGGGTCGGGTCCAAGATCACCAGCGAGGGCTGGGTGCTGGCGTCCGACGATCCGGAGGGTGAGTTCCGGGTGCTGCTGCCGCGTCGCGAGGGCGTCGAGTACTCCGCCGAGCACGCGGTGATCGGCGGGCAGGACCGGTTCCTGATCCTGCACAACGACGTGGTCGACGGCGTCAAGGCGCAGAACTTCGTGCTCGCCGAGGCGCCGGTGGACGACCCCTCGAACCTCACCCAGCTGATCGGCCATCGCGAGGACGTGCGGCTCGAGGACATCGACGCGTTCCGCGACCACCTGGTGCTCAGCTACCGGCGCGAGGCGCTCACCCGGATCGCGGTCTGGCCGCTGACCGCCTCCGGTTACGGCGAGCGGCGCGAACTCGAGTTCGATCTGGAACTCTTCGCGGTCGGCACCGGCTCCAACCCGGAGTGGGCCCAGCCGACCCTGCGCATCGGACTGACCTCCTTCATCACGCCGATGCAGGTGTTCGACTACGTTCCCGCCACCGGTGAGCTGCTGTTGCGCAAGGAACAGCCGGTGCTCGGCGGTTACGACGCGACCGAGTACGAGCAGCACCGGGATTGGGCCGTGGCCGAGGACGGCACCCGGATCCCGATCTCGCTCGTGCGGAAGAAGACCACCGCCGACGGGCCGAAACCCTTGCTGCTGTACGGCTACGGTTCCTACGAGGCGAGCATCGACCCCTCGTTCTCGGTTGCCCGATTGTCGCTGCTGGATCGTGGCATGGTCTTCGCTGTCGCGCACGTGCGCGGCGGCGGCGAGATGGGCAGGCTCTGGTACGAGCACGGCAAGACGCTCACCAAGAAGAACACCTTCACCGACTTCGTGGCCGCCGCGCGGCATCTCGTCGACACCGGGGTCACCGCTGCGGACCGGATGGTCGCCGACGGCGGCAGCGCGGGCGGACTGCTGGTCGGCGCGGTGGCGAATCTGGCCCCCGAGTTGTTCGCGGGCATCCTGGCGAACGTGCCGTTCGTCGATCCGCTCACCTCCATCCTGGATCCGTCGCTCCCGTTGACCGTGATCGAGTGGGACGAGTGGGGCAACCCGCTGGCGGACAAGGACGTCTACGAATACATGAAGTCCTACTCGCCGTACGAGAACGTCGAGGCCAAGGACTATCCGGCGATCCTGGCCATCACCAGCCTGAACGACACCCGCGTGCTCTACGTCGAGCCCGCCAAGTGGATCGCCAAGCTGCGCGCCACCGCGACCGGCGACGCCCCGCTGTTGCTGAAGACGGAGATGAGCGCGGGCCACGGCGGGGTCAGCGGACGGTACGAGAAGTGGCGGGAAGTGGCCTTCGAGCACGCCTGGGTGCTGGACACGGTCGGCCTCGCCGACGCGTAGCGCACCGGCTGCCGAGCGCGGCGGCGCGCCGACCGCGGGGTATGCGCTCGGCACAGGCGTGGCGGAGAGTTCGCCACCTGGTCATACAGTCTGCACATCACGGACACGTGCGGCTGGCACCGTGGGATCATGAACGCTGAGCTGATCGTATCGATCTCCGGGATCAGGGACACCACCCGGGACGCGGCGATGGATTTCGCCGAGGAGATGGATCGGCGCGGCGTGCCGCTCTCGCTGCTGGTCGCGCCGCGGCTGAAGGGCAAGTACCGATTGCTCGACGACCCGGCGACGCAGGCGTGGCTGCGCGGCAGGAGGGCCCGCGGCGACGCCATAGTGCTGCACGGGTACGACCAGGCGGCCACCAAGCGGCGGCGCGCCGAGTTCGCGGCGCTGCCCCGGCACGAGGCGCGGTTGCGGTTGACCGCCGCGGATCGGGTGCTCGAGCAGGCCGACCTGCGCACCCGGCTGTTCGCGGCCCCGCGCTGGGATGCCTCGACGGGGGCGCTGGACGCGCTGCCCGAGGCCGGTTTCCGGCTGGCGCTCGGCCTCACCTCGATCATCGACCTGGAGCGCAACACGGCGCAGAAGTCCAGGGTGTACGGCATCGGCGAGGGGTTCCGCGCGGAGCCTTGGTGGTGCCGCGCGCTGGTCATGGGCGCCGCGCGGACCGCCCGGCGCGGCGGTGTGCTGCGGCTGGCCGTGTCCGCCGCCCAGCTGGCGCGCTCCGGTCCGCGCCAGGCCATGCTCGACGCCGTCGACCTGGCGCTGTTCCACGGTGCGGCGGCCGCGACCTACCGGTGGGAGCCCTTCCCGGCCGTTCGCGCCGCATGACTGACGCCGCGGGTGACGGTGGGTCGGCCCCGTCGCCCGCGGCCGGTCGGGAGCTTCGCGCGACCGATCGGCGCCGCCGCCCGCGAATGGCGTAGCCGGGCGGCGGCGCTGTCACGTTCAAGGCTGTCACGTTCAGGACGGAGCGACCTTCGTCTCCGTCACGGCAGGCGTCGCATCGTGCGTGAAGCCGCCCGCCTCCTGGCGCGTGAGCGAGGTCGAGAACGGACGCTGCCGTAGCTGGTCCATGCAGCGGCGGAGGTCGGCGAGCAGCAGATCGGCCATGTCGACGGTGAAACCGTGGCGCAGTACCGCGCGCATCACCGTCTCCTCGTTCCGGTCGGCCGGCAGCGGGTAGGCCGCGATCAGCCAGCCGCGCGAGCGCAGCCGATCGGACAGGTCGTAGAGGTTGAAGCCGGGATCGCCGTTCAGGCGCCAGCACACGGCCGTGATGCCGCGCTGCGGATCGCCGTCGTGGATCAAGTCGAAGGTCCCCAGCTCACGCACTCCCGCGGCCAGGTGCTGCGCCGCCCGGTAGATCGCGGACTGCACCCGGGCGTAGCCGGTGCGTCCCAAGCGAATGAACTGGTAGTACTGCGTGATGGCCTGCCCGCCGGGCCGGGAGAAGTTCAGGTTGAAGGTGGCCATGCTGCCGCCGAGGTAGTCGACGTCGAAGATCAATTCCTCCGGCAGATCGGCGGCCTCGCGCCAGATCGCCCAGCCCGCGCCCAGCGGGGCCAGGCCGGTCTTGTGGCCGGAGGCATTGATCGACTTCACCCTGGGCAACCGGAAATCCCACACCAGCTCCGGCGCGGCGAAGGGGGCGAGGAAACCTCCGCTGGCCGCGTCGACGTGGATCGGGATGTCCCAGCCCTTTTCGCGCTGCAACGCGTCGAGCGCCGCGCTGATCCCGGCGACGTCCTCGAACAGTCCGGTGTAGGTCTGGCCGAAGGTGGGCACGACCATCATCGTGTTCGCGTCGCAGTACGCCGCGAGGTCGTCGGGGTGCATGGTGAGCCGGTCGCCCCGCAGCGGGATCTGCCGGATCTCGACGTCGAAGTAGCGCGCGAACTTCTCCCAGCAGACTTGAACCGGTCCGCAGACGAAGTTGGGCGTCCCGCTGCCGCCACGCTTGCGCCAGCGGAATTTCGCCGCCAAGCCGCCGAGCATGGCCGCCTCGCTGGACCCGATGGTCGAGGTGCCGTGCGTGCCGGCTGGATCCGGCGCGTGCCACAGGTCGGCGACCATCCGGACGGCCCGGCGCTCCAACTCGGCCGTCTGCGGGTACTCGTCCTTGTCCACGATGTTCTTGTCCAGGCATTCGGCCATCAGTCTGCGCGCCTGGTCGTCCACCCACGTGGTGCAGAACGTGGCCAGGTTCATCCTGGAGACGCCGTCGAGCAGCAGCTCGTCGTGCACGATCTCGTAGGCCACCTGCGGGAACATCTCGTGCGGCGGAAATCCGGTCCGCGGCGCGGACCGGCTGAGCCCGGGCAGGGCGAACAGGTCATCGGCTGCTTCGGACATGCGAACGGCCTCCCGATTCGACTGGTGTGCGGGCGTGCCTGCCGAGAATGCCAGCAGTTTGCCATCATCCTCGATCCTCAGCTTGGCACACCATTTCCGCTGCTGGTCGCACTTCGCGCGTACGGTGCGTCCCACCCGGACCGCGGAGCGGGCGCGAACACCCGGCCCGTGGCGTGAACTTCGCCCCGGCGGCGGGGGATAGGGTGTGGGAATGGTGGAGGACGTGCGGGTGGCGGAATTGCGCGCTGCCGTGGCCGGGTTGATGGGGCAGGCGAAAACCGATTTGGCACAGCTTGTTTCGTTCCGATCGGTGGCCGATCCGCGGCAGTATCCGATCGAGGAGTGCGACCGGGCGGCGCAGTGGGTCGCCGACGCGTTCGCGGCCGCCGGGCTCACCGCGGTCGGCCTGCACGAAACGCCGGACGGCACCAAGGCGGTCGTCGCGTCCCGGCCCGCGCCCGACGGCGCCCCCACGGTGTTGCTCTACTGTCACTACGACGTTCAGCCGCCGCTGGACGAGGCGGCGTGGCGCACCCCGCCGTGGGAGCTGACCGAGCGGGACGGGCGCTGGTACGGCCGCGGCAGCGCCGACTGCAAGGGCAACATCGTCATGCATCTGACGGCTCTGCGCGCGCTCGGCCCGGATCTGCCGGTGGGCGTCACCATGGTGGCGGAAGGATCCGAGGAGCAGAGCACCGGCGGACTGGAGCGGTTCGTCGAGGCCGAGCCGGAGCTGTTGCGCGCGGACGCGATCGTGGTCGGCGACTGCGGCAACTTCGCCGCCGGTGTGCCCACCTTGACGCAGACGCTGCGCGGCGGCGTGAATGTGGTGGTCACCGTCGAAACCCTCGCCGGCCCGCTGCATTCCGGCATGTTCGGCGGACCGGCGCCCGACGCGCTGGCCGCGCTGATCCGGCTGCTGGCCTCGCTGCGCGACGAGCGCGGCAACACGACCATCGACGGCCTGCCCAACGATCAGGTCTGGCCGGGCGTCCAGTACCCGAGCGAGCAGTTCCACACCGACGCGCGCGTCCTCGGCGGCGTCGAACTCGTCGGTGACGGCACCGTCGCCGACCTGCTCTGGGCGCGACCGGCGCTGACGGTGCTCGGCATCGACGCGCCTCCGGTGGTCGGCTCCGCCGCCGCGATCCCGGCGACCGCGCGCGCCCGGCTGAACCTGCGCATCCCGCCGGGCACCGACCCGGACCAGGCGTACCGGGCGCTCGTCGCGCACCTCGAGGCGCACACGCCGTGGCGCGCCAGGCTGACCGTCGAGCTGGAAGGCACCGGGGCGCCGTTCCGGTCCCCGACCGGCGGACCCGCGCGCGCCGCGATGGAAGCGGCGCTCGCGGCGTCCTACGGTCGTCCCGCGACCACCCAGGGGCAGGGCGGCTCGATCCCGCTGTGCAACGTCTTCGCCACCACCTACCCGGACGCGGAGATCATGCTGCTGGGGGTCGAGGAGCCGAAAGCCCTGATCCACGCACCCAACGAGAGCGTCGATCCGAAGGAGATCGAACACATGGCGCTGGCCGAGGCGATATTCCTCGCGACCTACGCCGGGTAGCGCTACAGCTCGATGTCGTTCTCCGGTGCGAGCACCCGGAATTCCGTTCCGGCCGGCGCCATCTCGGACAGCCTGCCGAAAT
This sequence comes from Nocardia sputorum, assembly GCF_027924405.1. Classification (NCBI taxonomy): domain Bacteria; kingdom Bacillati; phylum Actinomycetota; class Actinomycetes; order Mycobacteriales; family Nocardiaceae; genus Nocardia; species Nocardia sputorum. Next base: position 273,350 of record NZ_AP026978.1, read on the forward strand.
AGATGCCCTGCGCCTCCTCCCGGATGATGCCGTAGTGGATGGGCAGCGCGACACGCGGAGCGACGGCGCGCAGGTAGTCGACGGCTTCGCTGACCCGCATCCACGGGGCGGCGGCCGGAGCGGCCAGGACGCCGACCGGGACCGGCGGCACCCACAGCGAGTCGCCGGGGTGGACGAGCTGCGCCGGGTCGTCGGCGGTGCCCAGCTGGAAGACGGTGTTGTCGATCACGGGGATCTCCGGATGGATGACGGCGTGCCTGCCCCCGCCGCCGGTGATGCGCAGATCACCGAGGGTGAGCACATTGCCCGCGTGCACCGCCTCCCACCGCTCGCCGCGCTGTTCGGCGGTCTGCGGATCCGAGAGCAACCGCGCACCGGGATTGGCCTCGACCAGCGCATCGATCCGGTTCGGGTCGATGTGGTCGGGATGCTGGTGGGTGACCGCAATCGCGTCCAGACCGGTGAGGCCCTCGAAACCGTGCGAGAACGTGCCCGGATCGAACAGGATCTTCGTGCCGTGCAGCTCGACGAGGAGACAGGAGTGACCGAAGTGGGCTATGCGCATGCCGCCATGCTAGCCACGGCCGATGTGTTCTCCGCGACATCGCCGCCGTCTCGGCCGACCCCGCGGATGACGCACTCGACCAGCACAACTACGCTGCTGAGGTAACCCCCCAACCACATGAGGAGCAACGCGTGGCACGAGTCGTGGTCGAGGTGATGCCGAAGGCCGAGATCCTGGATCCGCAGGGGCAGGCCATCGTCGGCGCACTCCCGCGCCTGGGATTCGAGGGCGTCTCGGACGTGCGGCAGGGCAAGCGATTCGAACTCGACGTCGACGACAGCGTCGACGACGCCGCGCTCGAGCAGATCGCCGAATCGCTGTTGTGCAACACGGTGATCGAGGAATGGAAGGTGGTTCGCCTCTCATGACCGCCCGCATCGGGGTCATCACGTTTCCGGGCACGCTCGACGACGTCGACGCGGCCAGGGCGGTGCGCCTGGCCGGCGCCGAGGCGGTCAGCCTGTGGCATGCCGACGCCGACCTGAAGAGCGTCGACGCGGTGATCGTGCCCGGCGGCTTCTCCTACGGCGACTACCTGCGGGCCGGCGCCATCGCCCGGTTCGCTCCCGTGATGGGCGAGGTCGTGCGCGCGGCGGGCGCCGGGCTGCCGGTGCTCGGCATCTGCAACGGCTTCCAGGTGCTGTGCGAGGCCGGGTTGCTGCCTGGCGCACTGACCCGCAACGAGGGTCTGCACTTCATCTGCCGCGACGAATGGCTCACCGTGGAATCGGTGTCGACGGCGTGGACCTCGCGCTTCGAGCAGGGCGCGCAGATCCTGGTCCCGCTCAAGTCCGGCGAGGGGCGCTACCAGGCGTCGGAAGCCGTGCTGGACCAGCTGGAAGGCGAGGGTCGGGTGGTCTTCCGTTACGCGAGTGACAACCCGAACGGCTCGCAGCGCGGCATCGCGGGCATCGCCTCGGCCAACGGTCGCGTCGTCGGCCTGATGCCGCACCCCGAACACGCCACCGAGCCGCTCACCGGCCCCAGCGACGACGGGCTCGGCCTGTTCCTCTCGGTTCTGGACACGCTCGTAGCTGTGTAGTCCGGCCGCGACTTCGTCGCGGCGTCGGTAAATCAAGCTGTGGCACAACATGTCGGACTTTGGTCGCGCGTGGTGTCCGCGTCCTTCCGTCAGCTGATGCGGTCGATGATCTCGAAGTCGACTCCCCGCACCCGGGCGATGTATCCGCGCTGGATCGCCTGGTTGCCTCGGAAAGCTCTTACGCCGGTGGGAGTTTCGAGAAACAGGCCGTGGTCGAGCGCGTTCAGGATCTCGGGTACTTCGAGTGATCCGACTGTCCGCGCGAGCGCGCCCAGCGTGTGGATGGCTTCGTAAGTGGCGTTGCTGAAGCTGGTCAGCGCGGGGGCGAACGCGCCGTGCCGCCGGTGGTAGCGGGTGATCCGGTCGCGCCCATCGGGTGTGCGGTCGTCGAGGAAGAAGCTGGACGCCACGAAGAAGCCGTGGTTGGCCTCCGGGCCCGCCGCCAGCAGGACGTTCTCGTCGGCGGCCGGACTGACCCGCGGCTGGGTCGCGGCGCGACCGGTGGCCGCGTACTGCTGGTTGAAGCGGGCGACGTCGGCGCCGACCATCAGGATGATCACCCCGTCGGCCAGGTCGAGTGCCGGATGGGTGAGGAAGCCGGAGAAATCCGGACATCCCAGCGGGACGTACTGTTCCAGCACGATCGCGGACGGATCGGACAGGCTCGCGCGAATCGCCGCGGCGGACCGGCGCGGCCAGATGTAGTCGTTGCCGATGACGGCCCAGCGCCGCACGCCGTACTCGCGTTCGAGCCAGTGCACGGCGGGCACGGTCTGCCCGGCCGGGTGCTCGCCGAGCATGAGCACGCCGGGTAGCTCGTCGGTCAGGCCCTCGTGGCTGGTGGCGTACAGGTACGGCACGCGGCCCGCGCTCGCCCGCGCCACGGCCCGCCGGACCGCGGAGGTGTGCCACCCGGTGATGGCGTGCACCATGCCGGTGGACAGCAGCGCGGAGATCTCGGCGGCGACCTCCGACGGCGCCCGTCCGCCGTCGATATTCGTGGTACGAATTTCCCGGCCCAGAATTCCCGCCGAACTGTTGATTTCCTCGACCGCGAGCGATATCGCCGCATCGCAGGACGGCGCGATGATACCGCCCGGCCCCTGCCGCGGAACGATGTTGAGAACCTCGATTGTGCCGTCGGGGCTCTCGCTCAACGTAGACATTGGGTACTCTTCTTCTCATTCGAGCGAAATCGACGGCAGGCGGGGAAATAATGACGTCCATTGTAAGCGGAAATTCGACGCTGCATGGCGCGCTGCGTGCCGCGGAGCGCGGTTGGGTGCGCCACTTGGACGCGGCGCTGTGCGCCAGGCAGCTCTCGCCGGATCAGTGGTCGATGCTGTCGAATCTGTGCGGCGACGCGGGGATCACGATGACCGAGCTGGCGGCCAGATCGCAGTTGGCGCCCTCCTCGGCGACCAGGCACGCCGACTATCTGGCCGAGCGCGGCCTGATCTTCCGGCTCGCCGCGCAGGACGATCGCCGCCGCATCCTGATCGGCCTCAGCAGGCTCGGCGCCGACCTGGTCGCCGAGGTGCGCGCGGAGGAGGCGCGCGCCGAACAGGAGTTGCGCGGGCGAATCGGTGCGCGTCGATATACCGAACTCATGCGATTGCTCGATCTGGTTTCCATCGCCTCGGAGTAATACGCCGAAGTACTGGACATTCATCCGATGAATGCCGCGAACGTCCGATTCGTGATCTGTCGCCAGACCATTCCGGCCCCTTATGCGTCAGCACGAAACACGCGGTGCCGAGTGGCGATCCGGATGCCGTGATTACGGGATCGGCCATACCGTTTCCACCGGTATTCGCCACGCCTGGTGATCGACCGGGGCGCGCCGGTCACCGATCGCGTGCCTAGGATCGCAGGCATGCCCGTCTCCACCACCGCCGCCACGGCCGCCGGGTTGTGCGCGTTCATCGACGCGTCTCCGTCGCCGTTCCACGTCTGTCGCACGGTCGCCGCGGAATTGGCGGAGCGGGGGTTCACCCGGCTCGCCGAGTCGCAGCCCTGGCCCGCGGACGGCTCGGGCAGGCATTACGTGGTTCGCGGTGGGTCGCTGGTCGCCTGGGCGGCCGGGGACGGCGCGGGCGCGACTCCGTTCCGCGTGGTCGGTGCGCACACCGACAGTCCGAATCTGCGCGTCAAGCAGCATCCCGACCTGACCTCGGCGGGCTGGCAGCTGGTCGGGCTGGAGCCGTACGGCGGCGCGTGGCTGAACTCGTGGCTGGACCGCGAGCTCGGCGTCTCGGGGCGGCTCAGCGTGCGCGACGGAAACACCCTGCGGGAGCACCTGGTTCGCATCGATGAGCCGATCCTGCGGGTGCCGCAGCTGGCCATCCACCTGTCCGAGGACCGTAAGGGCGTCACGCTGGACCCGCAGCGGCACGTCAACGCGGTGTGGGGCGCGGGATACGAGGCGGCCGCGTTCATCGATTTCGTGGCCGATCGGGTCGAGGTCGATCCCGGCGACGTGCTCGGCTGGGAGCTGATGACCCACGATCTGACGCCGAGCAGGCTGATCGGCCGGGACCAGGATCTGGTCAGCGCGCCGCGCCTGGACAACCAGGGCACCTGCTTCGCGGGTCTGCGGGCGTTCCTCGCCGCGATCGACGAGCCGGGCGCGGCGATCCCGGTGCTGGCCATGTTCGACCACGAGGAGGTCGGCAGTCAGTCCGACCGCGGCGCCCAGTCCGACCTGCTGCCCGCCGTGCTGGAACGCATCGTGCTCGCGCGCGGCGGCGGCCGTGCCGATTACCTTGCCGCGCTGGCCGGTTCGGTGTGCGCGTCCGGAGACATGGCGCACGCTACGCACCCGAACTATCCGGAGCGGCACGAGCCCGCGCACCGGATCGAGGTCAACGGCGGGCCGGTGCTGAAGGTCAACCAGAACCTGCGATACGCCACCGACGCCACCGGCGCGGGCGCGTTCGCGCTGGCCTGTGCCCAGGCCGGGGTCCCGTTGCAGCGCTATGTGCATCGGGCCGACCTACCGTGTGGCTCCACGATCGGGCCGATGACCGCAGCGCGCACCGGCATGCCGACCGTCGACGTGGGCGCGCCGCAGCTGGCGATGCATTCGGCGCGCGAGCTGATGGGCGCGTTCGACGTCCCGGCCTACGCCGCGGCGCTGGCCGCCTTCCTCACGCCCGAGATCGACGGGCGGTAGGTGAAAACCGCGACGGCGAACACGGCGAAAGTGGCCAGTACGTAGGTGCTTCCGATGATCTGCTGCCACCAGGCCCACTCCAGCTCGCGGTCGCGCGAGTGCGGCAGCAGCCAGTGCGGGCCGATCAGGAACACCACGGCGGCCGCCGTGACCAGGCCGATCACTCGCGGACCGCGCTTGCCGCGCACCATGAGATCGGCGGTGACCACCAGTGCGGGCGCGATCCACACCCAGTGATGCGACCAGGAGACCGGCGATACCAGCAGCACCGCCGCGGCGTTCACCAGCAGCGCCGCCACGGTCGCGCCCGCCTCGATCAACCTGCGCATCCACACCGCGGCGAGCGCGACGGCCAGCACCGACAGCGTGACCCACACCAGGGTGGCCGCCGTGTCGTCGATGCCAAGACGGAATGCCATGCCTTTGATGGACTGATTGCCCGCGAAGTACGGCGGCCCGATCCGGCCGGTGTCGGCGAGAGTGTGGAACCAGTAGTCCACGGAATCGCCGGGGAACAACAGGAATCCGAGACCGACCGCCGCGATCGCGGAGACCACCAGCGTGCCCGCGGCCTTCCAGTCCTTGCGTAGCACGAAGTACAGCAGGTAACCGGCCGGGATCAGCTTCACCGACACCGCGATGCCGATCAGCATGCCGCGCGGCCAGAACGGCTTGCGCACCAGGCAGTCCAATGTGATCGCGGCCATCAGCACCAGGTTGATCTGGCCGAAGCCGAAGGTCTGACGGATCGGTTCGAAGAACTGCGCCACCGCCACCGCGCCGATGACCAGGGCGAGCACGGCCGGCCGGGACAACTCGGGACGCAGGCGCGCCAGCACCAGCCACAGCGAGATGCTCAGGCTCACCACGGAGGTGGCCACCACCAGCACCTCGGCGGTAACCAGCGGCATCAGGGCCAGCGGCGCGAAGAACAACGCGGCCAAGGGCGGATAGGTGAACGGCAGCCCGATCCCCTCCACCGGCGGCATCGGGCCGTAGAGGTCGCCGCCGTCCAACCAGACCCGGGCTCCGTTGCGGTAGACCTGCAGGTCGATGTAGCCGTGCCACCAGTGGGCCAGCAGCGAGACCAGCGCCGACACCGCGAACAACGCGATAGCGGCAATCAGCCAGCGTACTTGCGGTGACCGGAGGTTCGGCGACGCGTCGCCTGGCGCGGTTCCCGATCCCCCGCTCCGGGTCGGTGCGCCGTCCGAGGTGACCGATCTCTCACCCGGATTCGCGACCCCCGATCCTTCGTTCACGGGCTCAGAGTAGCCGGTGCGGATAGCCCGTACCCACTGCCTCTAGACTTACACCTAGGCATCTCGCCGCCGCCCAGTGACAAGGATCGTCGCTTTCACTATGCCCGGCCGAAAGGACCCTGGTACTCCGTGACTCCGCAGGTCGACACCGTCAGCGCAGCCGCAGCAAACCCCGATGTGGCGCAACCCTACAAAGAACTCGGCCTCAAAGACGACGAGTACGCCCGCATCAAGGAGATCCTCGGTCGCAGGCCCACCGACGCCGAGCTGGCGATGTACTCCGTGATGTGGAGCGAACACTGCTCCTACAAGTCCTCGAAGGTGCACCTGCGCTACTTCGGCCAGACCACCACCGACGAGATGCGCGCGTCCATGCTCGCCGGCATCGGTGAGAACGCGGGCGTCGTCGACGTGGGCGACGGCTGGGCGGTCACCTTCAAGGTGGAAAGTCACAACCACCCCTCCTATGTCGAGCCGTACCAGGGCGCGGCCACCGGCGTCGGCGGCATCGTGCGCGACATCATGGCGATGGGCGCGCGCCCGATCGCGGTGATGGACCAGCTGCGCTTCGGCGCGGCCGACGCGGCCGACACCCGGCGCGTGGTGGACGGCGTGGTGCGCGGCGTCGGCGGTTACGGCAACTCGCTTGGCCTGCCGAATGTCGGCGGCGAGACCGTGTTCGACGCTTCCTACCAGGGCAACCCGCTGGTGAACGCGCTGTGCGCGGGCGTGATGCGGGTCGAGGACCTGCACCTGGCGTTCGCGTCCGGCACCGGCAACAAGATCGTGCTGTTCGGCGCGCGCACCGGCCTGGACGGCATCGGCGGCGTCTCGGTGCTGGCCTCGGACACCTTCTCCGGTGACGAGTCCGGTTCCGGCCGCAAGAAGCTGCCCTCGGTGCAGGTCGGCGACCCGTTCACCGAGAAGGTGCTCATCGAGTGCTGTCTCGAGCTGTACGCGGCGAAACTGGTGGTGGGCATCCAGGACCTCGGCGGCGCCGGATTGTCCTGCGCGACTTCCGAGCTCGCGGCGGCCGGGGACGGCGGCATGCACATCGAGCTGGACAAGGTGCCGCTGCGCGCGGCAGGCATGACGCCCGCCGAAGTGCTCTCCAGCGAATCGCAGGAGCGCATGTGCGCGGTCGTCACGCCCGAGAACGTGGACGCGTTCATGGCCGTGTGCCGCAAGTGGGACGTGCTGGCCACGGTGATCGGCGAGGTCACCGACGGTGACCGGCTGGTGGTCACCTGGCACGGGGAGACCGTGGTCGACGTGCCGCCGCGCACCGTCGCGCACGAGGGCCCGGTCTACGAGCGTCCGGTCGCCCGCCCCGACGAGCAGGACGCGCTGATCGCCGACACCCCGGACCGGCTGGCCCGGCCGCAGACCGCCGACGAACTGCGCGCCACGTTGCTCCAAATGATCTCCAGCCCGCAGCTGTGCAGCCGCAAGTGGATCACCGAGCAGTACGACCGCTACGTGCGCGGCAACACCGTGCTCGCCGACCAGGCCGACGCGGGCGTCATCCGGATCGACGAGCAGACCGGACGCGGCATCGCGCTGGCCACCGACGCGTCCGGCCGCTACACCAAGCTGGACCCCTACGCCGGTGCGCAGCTGGCGCTGGCCGAGGCCTACCGCAACGTGGCCACCACCGGCGCGACGCCGAAGGCGGTCACCAACTGCCTGAACTTCGGCTCGCCGGAGGATCCCGGGGTGATGTGGCAGTTCCAGCAGGCGGTGCGCGGACTGGCGGACGGCTGCGTGGCGCTGGGCATCCCGGTCACCGGCGGCAACGTCAGCTTCTACAACCAGACCGGTCAGACCGCGATCCTGCCGACCCCGGTGGTCGGCGTGCTGGGCGTGATCGACGACGTGCACCGCCGCATTCCGACCGGGGTCGGCCTGGAACCGGGCGAGACGCTGATCCTGCTCGGCGAGACTCGCGACGAGTTCGGCGGGTCCATCTGGTCCCAGGTGGCGCACGACCATCTCGGCGGCGTCCCCCCAAAGGTCGACTTCGCCCGCGAGCAGTTGCTCGCCGAGGTGCTCACCGCCGGTTCGCGCGACGGCATGATCAGCGCCGCGCACGACCTCTCGGAGGGCGGTCTCGCCCAGGCTGTCGTCGAAGCCGCGCTCGCCGGGGAGACCGGCTGCCGAATCCTGCTGCCCGAGGGCGCGGACCCGTTCGTCACCCTGTTCTCCGAGTCGGCGGGCCGCGTACTTGTCGCCGTTCCGCGCTCGGAGGAGACCAGGTTCACCCGCATGTGCACCGCCCGCGAACTGCCGTGGGTGCGCATCGGCGTGGTCGACCAGGGCTCGGATTCGGTCGAGGTGCAGGGCCAGTTCTCGATCACCATGGACGAATTGCGGGCCGCGCACGAAGGCACCCTTCCGAAACTGTTCGGCGCGGGCGCCGTCTGACGAACCGCCCACCTGGGCGGGCCTGGACCCCTCGTTGCCGGGCCCGCCCAGGTGCGCGGGTTCAGGCGACGGAATTGAACGGATCGTGCTCGGAGAGCAGCTTCTCCATCCGCGCCTGATCGATGCGACCGTGGATGGTCGCCGCCTCGTGCTGGTCGCGGACCACCTTCGCGAGCGTGAAGGTGCTCGTGACCAGGAAGAGCATGGACATCCCGAGGAACCCGCGCTGCCAGACGTCCAAGGGCAGCGCGTAGATTCCGATACCGGCTCCGACGAAGCTGATGCCGAACGCGATCGCGGCCTGGGCGACGTAAGCGGCGCTGGCCTTCTGCCGCGCGGTCGTGGTGCTCATGGACAGAAAGTTTCCGGACGACGCGGCGTAGGCACCTGTGTACAACTACTCGAGCGGCGTGGGTAGTTGCCTAGGCCGCGGCCGGTGTGATCCGCGTCCCGGTGCGACCGCGTCGCGGCGGGCGACGCGCCGGACGGTCGGTGGCGACCGCCATACTGATCGAATGCTGGAGACCGCCGGGACCATGCGGAAGCTGCGCACGCGCGCGGTCGCGATGACCCGGCGCGCCGAGGACGTCATCGATCTGAATTACGTCGGCTTGGTGGTGGCGACGGTGTTCTTCGCGTTGTCGGTGACGCCGTCGCTGCTGCCGCGCGACTGGTTGTTCCAAGGGTTGATCAGCGGGATCAATGCCGCGATCGGGTACGGCGCGGGCTGTTTGCTGGAATGGCTGTTCCGGCTGTGGGTGCGGCCGCGGTTGAAGATTTCGCCGCCGCCGACGTGGGCGCGATACGCGGTCAAGTCCGCGGTGCTGCTCACCGCCGCGCTGAGCGCCGCGCTGATGCTGGTGCAGTCGGCGCGGTGGCAGCGCGAGATCACCGCGTTGATGGGCATGGAAGGCACCACCACGCCCGCCTATCTGCGCACCGGTCTGCTCAGCCTGGCCGTCGGCGCCGCGGCGGTCGCGGTCTACCGCACGCTGCGGGAGATCATCCTGTTCCTGGCTCGCGTGCTCAACCGGTGGGTGCGAGTGCCACGGGAGCTCGCGCCGGCCGCCGGGTTCCTGGTGCTGGTGGTGCTGGCGGTGACGATCTTCAACGGTGTCGCCACCCAGGCGTTCTTCGCGGTAGCCAACTCGGCTTTCAGCGTGCGCAACGACCACACCTCGGCGAACGCGGTCCAGCCGCAGCAACCGGAGCGCTCCGGCAGCCCGACCTCGCTCGCGAAATGGGAGACCTTGGGGTTCGAGGGGCGCTGGTTCGTCTCGCACGGCCCCACGGCGAGCCGCATCACCTCGGTCACCGGCCGTCCGGCCAAGGAACCCATCCGAGCCTACGTCGGCCTGGAATCGGTCGAAGGCGACCAGCAACCGGCCGAGCTGGCGGTGGCGGAACTGGAGCGGACCGGAGCGTTCGATCGGAAGGCGCTCGTGGTGGTCACCACCACCGGCACCGGATGGGTGAACTCGCTGGCGGCGGGGGCGATCGAGTACATGTACGACGGCGACACCGCGATCGTCGCCACGCAGTACTCGTACCTGCCGAGCGTGCTGTCGTTCCTGGCCGACCGCAACAAAGCCGCCGCGGCGGGCCGGGACGTGTTCGACGCGGTGTACCAGCACTGGACCGCGCGGCCGCCGGAGGTTCGGCCCAAACTGCTGGTGTACGGGGAGAGTCTGGGCTCGCAGGGATCCGAAGCGGCGTTCGACGGCCTCGCCGACCTGCGGGCCAAGGTCGACGGCGCGCTGTGGGTGGGCCCGCCCAACTCCAACCGGTTGTGGCAGCAGTTCGTCGCCCGCCGCGATCCGGGGTCCAGGGAAGTCGAGCCGCTGTACGCGGACGGGCTCGTGGTGCGATTCGCCACCGACAGCGCCGACCTGGCGCGGCCTTCGTCGGAGTGGCGGCCTCCGCGCATCGCGTATCTGCAGCACGCGTCCGACCCGATCGTCTGGTGGTCGCCGGATCTGATCTTCTCCCGGCCGGATTGGCTGTCGGAGCCGCGCGGCTCGGACGTCTCCTCCCAGATGCGCTGGTGGCCGTTCGTCACGTTCTGGCAGGTGGCCGCGGATCTCACCAACGCGCAAGGCGTCACCGACGGGCACGGACACCGTTACGGCAGCCTGGTGCTGGACGGCTGGGCGGCCATCGCCGCGCCGCCGGACTGGACCGCCGAGCGCGCCGAACGGATCCGGGCCGTGGTCGAGGCCGCGGAGGACTACGAGCGAGAGACCAAGTGAGTTCCGGCGTGGCCGCGAGAGCGCTTGTGGCGGTGGCTGTTCCGCTCGCTTGGAGCAACGCGGTCCTGCCTCGCCTCGGTCTCGGTATACGCGCGCGAACGGCGGCCAATGCCGGTTTCGCCACCCTGTACGCGCTCGCGCTGCGCGCCGACCCGGGCCGGTGGTCGGTGCGTGGCGTTCGCCATGGGCTGGTCGCCGCCTCGGCGGTGACAGCCGGTTACGCTTCGGCCCTTGCCGTTCCGTCGTTGCGATGGCAATTGGCCGAACTCGCCGAACGCGGCCCTGACGTGTCGACCACCGAGTGGGCGGCGGTGCACATTCCCCTCGGGACCGTCTACAGCGAGGAACTCGTTTTCCGCGGCACGCTGGATCCGCTGCTCGACAACGTCTTCGGTCCGCGAGCAGGCGCGTTGCTCGGCGCGGCCGTCTTCGGGCTCTGGCACATCGCACCCGCGCGGGCCGTAGGTGACAGTGTTCCCGCCACCGTGGCCGTCACCACGGCGGGCGGTCTCGTGTTCGGTTGGCTGCGCCGCCACACCGCGGGCGTCGTCGCTCCGGCGCTGCTGCACCTGGCCATGAACGCGGGTGGTGCGATCGCTCCCCGCCTGGCCCGCCGCCTCGAGGGTTCGGTGCGCGAGTCCAGGACGGCGCGGGGAAGTAGGGTCGGGAAGGTGGCAGGACGAGGGACGGTCGACCCCGCTCAGATGCGGGCAGCGGTGGCGGCGGTGAGCGAGTGGTTGCGCGATGAATCGGTCGATCCGCCCGCCCGCGCCGACCTCGGGGCGGCCGTGCGGACAACGGCGCGCTCGCTGGCGGTCTCCGCGCCCGGGCACTCCGTGGAGCTGCGGGTGCCGCCGTTCGTCGCGGTGCAGTGCGTCGAGGGGCCGCGGCACACCAGAGGCACCCCGCCGAACGTCGTCGAGACCGACCCGCGCACGTGGCTGCTCTTGGCCACCGGCCTGCTCGAATTCGACGACGCCCTCGACTCCGGCGCGGTGAGCGCATCCGGCACCCGCGCGGCCGAGATCGCCCACTGGCTCCCGATCGTCCGGGCCGCCGCCTGACGCCGCGCGTACGCGGCGCCTGCGGGCGTCACGCCTGGATGATGTTGCGGCGCTCCAGCCCCTTGCGGTCGTAGAAGCGGGTGACCGCCGCGCCGAAGACCAGCCCGATCACCAGCCCGAGGACGGCCATCCATACGCCGCGGGTGAGTCCCGCCTCGAAATTCGCGTCGAAGTACAGGATCGATCGCACCCCGAGGAACACCTGGTGCATGGGCTCGAAGGAGGCGAGCCAGCCGAAGTACCGCGGCGTCGCCTCGATCGGCACGGTGCCGCCGGAGGACGGCAACCCGAGGATGACGAACAGGATCAGGTTCACCAGCAGGCCCGCCGAGCCGATCGCCGCCAGCATGGACAGCCCGGTCACGCCGACGGCGATCATGGCGAGCGCGCTGTAGAGGTACAGGGCGAGCGGATTGCCGATCGGCATGTCCAGCAGCTCACCGACGACCAGGAACACCGCCGCGACGATGTTCGCCGCCAGCACGAACACGCCCCACTTGATCAGCAGCGTCTTGAACCGCGAGATCGGCGTCGGCGGGTAGTGCACGTACCACGGGCCGTACTCGGTGGGCACGAAGCCGAGCTGCGCGTCGATCATGGTGTGGATCACCATCGCGCCGACCACCCCGGCCAGCAGCAGCAACAAGGAGTAGAAGAACGCGGTCAGCCCTTGGCCGCTGCCGTGCGGCAGCGGGTGGTACTGCTGGGTGACCACTTCGATCGGCGACGCCAGCGCCACCTTGGTGGCGCCGGTCAGCTGCGGCGCGGGCGGACCGCCGGGCCGCGGGGCGAGCTGCGCGGTGACCTGGTCGAGCAGCTGCTTGCCGACCTGCTTGTTCACTTCGGCCAGCGCCTCGTTCCCGACCCGCAGCACGATCTGGGTGCCGAACGCGCCGGTGCGCGGGTTCGTCTGCACGGTGATGATCGGTCGCGGGATGTCGCCCGGTATGACACTGCCCACACCCAGATTGCCGAGCCGCTTGCTGAAATCGCTCGGGATGACGATCGCGCCGTAGACCTGCCCGGACTGCATCTGTCGCTCGGCCTCGTTGATGCTGATCACACGCAGGTCGACCTTGTCCGAGGGCACCCCGTCGGCCAGCGCGCGAGTGATCTGGTCGCCGAAGTTCACCTGCTGCGCGCTGTCCCCGCTGCCGATGGTGTCGCCCACGTCCTGGTTGACGAGGGCGATCGGGAAGTCGTGCAGGTTCTTCTCCGGATCGACGACATAGTCGAGGTACATGATGCCCAGCAGCGCGGTGAGCAAGCTCAACACGGCGAGGGGAAAGAGCACCATCCGAGGCCATGGCCTGCGCGCGGGAGTCGCACCCGACTCCGTCGTGCCCGCGTCGTCCGTAGTCGTCACGGTGCGCACCGTAACAGCTGTGCGGCCCGCGTCGGCCCCGCTTCGGTCGCGCCGGATTGCTGCTCGGATGCGGCGGCGGTGCGAAAGCACGGCTGTCCACCCGTAGAATGAAATCTGCCCCCAGCCCGCCCGAACAGGGAGCAAACGGTGACCAACGCCGAACTGCCGGTCCAGAGCATTTCCGCCACCTCCTGTCCCGCCCCGGACGTCGACGAGAACGAGCCGCGCGAGGAGTGCGGAGTCTTCGGAGTCTGGGCGCCGAGCGAAGAAGTGGCGAAACTCACGTACTACGGGCTCTATGCTCTGCAACACCGTGGGCAGGAGGCGGCGGGCATCGCGGTGTCGGACGGCTCGCAGATTCTCGTCTTCAAGGATCTGGGTCTGGTCAGCCAGGTGTTCGACGAGCAGACCTTGGCAGCCATGCCGGGCCACATCGCCGTCGGCCACTGCCGCTACTCCACCACGGGTGGAGTGACCTGGGAGAACGCCCAGCCCATCTTCCGCACCACCGCGGTCGGTTCCGGAGTTGCCCTGGGCCACAACGGCAATCTGGTCAACACCGCCGAATTGGCCGGTCGCGCACGCGAACTCGGACTGCTCGGCGCCTCCGTGCGGGGCGGCCGCCCGCAGCCCGCCGCGGCGACCTCCGACTCCGACGTGGTCACCGCGCTGCTCGCGCACGCCTCCGCCGACTCCAGCATCGAGCAGGCCGCGATGGAACTGCTGCCCACCTTGAAGGGCGCGTTCTGCCTGACGTTCATGGACGAGCACACCCTTTACGCCGCGCGCGACCCGCACGGCGTGCGCCCGCTGTGCCTGGGCAGGCTGGAGCGTGGCTGGGTCGTTGCCAGTGAGACCGCCGCGTTGGACATCGTCGGCGCCGCATTCGTCCGCGAGATCGAACCCGGCGAACTGCTGGCGATCGACGCCGACGGCGTGCGCTCGATGCGCTTCGCCAACCCCGAGCCCAAGGGCTGCGTCTTCGAGTACGTGTACCTGGCCCGGCCGGACAGCACCATCGCGGGCCGTTCGGTGCACGCCACCCGGGTGGAGATCGGCCGGCGCCTGGCGAAGGAGCACCCGGTCGACGCCGACCTGGTGATCCCGGTCCCCGAATCCGGGACCCCGGCCGCCGTCGGCTACGCGCAGGGGTCGGGCGTGCCCTACGGCCAGGGTCTGATGAAGAACGCCTACGTCGGTCGCACGTTCATCCAGCCCAGCCAGACCATCCGGCAGCTGGGCATCCGGCTCAAGCTCAATCCGCTGCGCGAGGTCATCCGGGGCAAGCGCCTGATCGTCGTGGACGACTCGATCGTGCGCGGCAACACCCAGCGCGCGCTGATTCGGATGCTGCGCGAGGCGGGCGCGGTGGAGATCCACGTGCGGATCGCCTCGCCGCCGGTGAAGTGGCCGTGCTTCTACGGCATCGACTTCGCCTCCCGCGCGGAGTTGATCGCCAACGGGGCGGGAACCGAGGGTGACGTCGCGGACATGGTCGAGGGCGTGCGCCGCTCGATCGGCGCCGACACCCTCGGCTACATCTCGCTCGACGGCATGGTCGCCGCGACCGAACAGCCGCGCTCGCGGCTGTGCGCCGCGTGCTTCGACGGCAACTACCCGATCCCGCTGCCCACCGAGGCCGCCATCGGGAAGAACGTGCTCGAGGGCATGCTCACCGGCCAGTCCGAGGCCGTGCTGCTGGGCGAGAACGCGAACGCGAGCGCGCTCAGCCGCCCGTGAGCGGCTTCTGATCACCGATCCGGTGGTTTGCCCGCTCCGGGCGACCGCCGGATCACTCTGCACCGCGGCGCGTGCTGGTTTCGTCGCAAGCGTTCATGGGTACCGTCATGCACTGTCGCGCAGTGTGGTCTGGCGTACTCGAGACACCACGCCCAGCGCTCCGCGGCAATTCTGGACGTACGACCGGTATTTCCCCGCGGTCGTAGGCGCCGCGCATAATGCCTGCTGACGGGCTCGCGAATTTTCTTCGAAAACGTAACGTGCCGAAAATGCTTCGTAGGTACGGTGCCGATCAGATCGGAAGTTCACCCGTGTCCGCACCGGGCCTGCGATCCCAGCGGAACGCGGTGCGGCGCTCGAGAAGTGGGGCCGTGATGAGGAATTCGAGGTTGGGGCGACGGAGCGGGACGCGAACCATCGCGGCCCTCGGGTTGCTGGCGCTGGCGGCGTCGGTACTGGCCGGCTGCGGTTCCGGGCGAACCGGTGAGGACGACGGCGGCGGCTTGGTGGCGGGCACCACCGACAAGATCTTCTCGCTCGATCCGGCGGCCGCCTACGACAACGGCTCACTGGTCGCCGAGACGCAGATCTACCAGTACCTGCTCAACTTCGCGCCCGGCGACGCGACGCCGCAGCCGGACGCCGCCCAGAAGTGCGAGTTCACCGCGCCCACGGTGTACACCTGCACGTTGAAGGACGGCCTGAAGTTCGCCAACGGCAACCCGCTGACCGCGACCAGCGTCAAGTTCTCCTTCGACCGGATGCTGCGGATCAACGACCCGAACGGCCCCGCGTCGCTGCTGGGCAACCTGGAGAAGACCGACGTGGTGGACGCCCGCACCGTCGCGTTCACGTTGAAGGTGGCCAACGATCAGACCTTCCCCGCGATCCTGCCCACTCAGGCGGGGCCGATCGTCGACGAGAAGGTGTACCCGCCGGACCGGGTTCTGCCGGACCAGGACGTGGTGCAGGGCAAGGGCTACTCCGGCCCGTACACCATCGCCGGTTACGACAAGAACAAACTGGTCGAGTATCGGGCGTTCGCCGACTACAACGGCATCCTCGGCAAGCCGAAGACCGAGACGGTGTCCACGAAGTACTACGCGACCACCGACAACATGAAGCTGGACCTGCAGAACGGTTCGCTCGACGTCGGGTACCGGTCGTTCACGCCCACCGACATCGAGTCGCTGCGCGGCGACGGCAAGGTCACCGTGCACGAGGGCCCCGGTGGCGAACTGCGCTACATCGTGTTCAACCTGAACACCATGCCGGGCGGCACGCCCGCGCAGAAACTGGCCGTGCGCAAGGCCGTCGCGTCCACCGTCGACCGGGCCGCGCTGGCCGACGGCGTCTACAAGAAGACGTATCTGCCCGCGTATTCGTCCGTGCCGCAGGGCGTGCCGGGTGCGGCGGAGCCGTTCAAGGACATCTACGGCGCCCAGCCGAACAAGGACCAGGCGGCGAAGATCCTGGCCGACGCCGGGGTGCCGACGCCGGTCGAGCTGAATCTCCAGTACAACCCGGACCACTACGGTTCCAGCAGCTCGGAGGAGTACGCGGCGATCAAGTCGCAGCTGGAGGCCACCGGCCTGTTCCGGGTGAACCTGCAATCCACCGAGTGGGTGACCTATCAGCGGGAACGCGCCCGCGACGGGTACCCGCTCTTCCAGTTCGGCTGGTTCCCGGACTTCCCGGACCCCGACAATTACCTGTCCCCGTTCTTCGGCCCGAACAACTTCCTGCAATCGCATTTCGAGGACCCGGGCATCTCCGCGCAGTTGATCGCCCAGGCTACCCAGCCCGACAAGGACCAGCGGCTCGCGCAGATCCAGCGGGTGCAGCGTGATCTCGCGCAGAACTTCCTGCCGATCGTCCCGCTGCTGTCCGGCAAGCAGATCGCGGTGTCGGCCGCCGGAGTGCACGGCGTGGAACAGACGCTCGACGCGTCGTTCAAGTTCCGCTACACGGTGCTGAGCAAGTGAGTTCCGGCGACACAGCCGGGCCCGGGACGACGATATCGGCGGACAGCGCGCCGACACCGATCCTGGCCCGGCCCTCCGGCCTGCGGCGACGTGGCGACGACTCGCGCCATCGCGCGCTGCTGCGCTACCTGAGCGTCCGCCTGCTGCTGATCCCGGTGACCGCGTGGATCCTGGTCACGGTCGTGTTCTTCCTGATGCGGGTGGTCGGCGATCCGATCAGCGCGGCCATGGGCGGGCGCATGACCCAGGAGCAGATCGAGGCACGCAAGGAGGCGGCCGGGCTGAACCGGCCGATCCTGACCCAGTACGGGGGCTACCTGTCCGGGCTCCTGCACGGTGATCTCGGTCGCTCCCAGGACAATCGGGAGATCAGCGAGGTGGTGGTCACCTACGGCGCGGCCTCGCTGGAGCTGGTGTGCTGGGCGCTGGTCGTCGCGTTCGCGATCGGCGTCCCGCTGGGCAGATACGCCGCGACCCACCGGGATTCGGCCGCGGACACGACGCTGCGGTTGCTGGCCATCCTGTTCTACGCCGCGCCGGTGTTCTTCGTCGGCCTGCTGTTGAAACTGGTGTTCGCGGTGCGCCTGGGTTGGTTGCCGGTGGCGGGCCGGGCCAGCACGAACGTAGAGCTGCGGCTGCAACACGTCTCACCGAAAACGAACATCATGGTGATCGACGCGATCCTCTACGGCGACACCGGATACCTGATCGACGTGCTGAAACACGCGGTACTGCCCGCCATCGCGCTGGGCCTGCTCACCGCGGGCATCTTCCTGCGCCTGGTCCGGATCAATCTGATCCAGACCCTTCGCGCCGACTACGTGGACGCCGCACGGGCGCGCGGTCTTTCCCGCCGCGTGGTGACCGGCCGGCACGCGTTCCGCAACGCGATGATCCCGATCGTCACGGTGATGGGCATGCAGATCGCCATGATGCTCGGCGCGTCGGTGCTCACCGAGACCACGTTCGAGTGGAAGGGGCTCGGCTACCAGTTCGCGCAGTACCTGTCCGCGCGCGACTTCATCGCCGTGCAGGGCATCGTCGCGTTCATCGCGCTCATCGTGGCGGTGATGAGTTTCCTGGTGGACGTCGTGGTGGCGCTGATCGATCCGAGAGTGAGGTTCTGATGACCGCTCCGGAATTGCTGAACGAACCTCCGATCCTGCCGCCCGTGGCGCGCCGGGGCGTGCCGGGCCTGCGGTTGTTCTCGATGACCGCGGGGTTGCAGCGCGCGACGCTGATCCTCGGACTCGTCTTGGTCGGCGTCTTCGTGGTCGCCGCCGTCTTCGCTCCGCTGATCGCGCCGTACGGATTCGCGCAGAGCGCCGCCGACGGTGTCGATTTCGCCCGCCAGCAAGCCCCGTCGGCGGAGCACTGGTTCGGCACCTCGGTGCGTGGCGAAGACGTGTTCTCCCGGGTCGTCTACGGCGCGCGGACGGCCCTGTGGGTGATCGCGATATCGCTGGTGCTCTCGCTGCTGATCGGTGTGCCGCTCGGGCTGCTGTCCGGCTATGTCGGCCGGTGGCCGGACCGGCTGCTCGTGTTGTTCATGGACGCCATGTACGCGTTCCCCACGCTGCTGCTGGCGATCGTGGTGTCCATCGTGGTCGCGGGCGGCCGATCGACCAGCCTGGGCGGTGTGCTGTCCGCGGCGGTGGCCATCACGGCGGTCTTCGTGCCGCAGTACTTCCGGGTGGTGCGCAACGCCACCGTGGCCGTGAAACAGGAGCCGTACGTCGACGCGGCGCGGGTGACCGGTGCGTCGACGGCGCGAATCCTGTTCCGGCACATCCTGGCCAACGTCACCCAGTCGCTGCCGGTGATCGTCACGCTCAACGGGTCGGAGGCCATTCTCACACTGGCCGGACTGGGCTTCCTCGGTTTCGGCATCGAGCCGACACAGGCTGCGGAGTGGGGCTTCGATCTGAACAAAGCGCTGTCGGACGTGTCCAACGGCATCTGGTGGACGGGCGTCTTCCCCGGCGTCGCCATCGTGCTCGTCGTGCTCGGCATGACCTTGGTCGGCGAGAGCCTGAACGAGGTCCTCAACCCGATCCTGCGCACTCGTCGTGCCGTGGCGGTGGCGAGCGCGCCCGTTCTCGCGCCGAACGGTGGAAGGGAAGCGGCCGATGACTGAGTCGGTCACGGCGGACCGGGGCCGTCCCGCTCTGTCCATCGAATCGCTGTCGGTCACCTTCGCCACCGACGCGGGGCCCGTCCACGCGGTCACCGACGTCTCCTACGAGGTCTATCCGGGCGAAGTGCTGGCCATCGTCGGGGAATCCGGTTCGGGCAAGTCGGTGAGCTCGCGCACGGCGATGGGGTTGCTTCCCGAGACGGCGACCGTGCGCGGCCTGGTCACCCTGGGCACCGAGCAGGTCACCGCGATGAGCGAGAAGCAGCTCACCGCGTTGCGCGGTGGCGCTGTCTCGATGGTGTTCCAGGAACCCGGCTCGGCGCTGGACCCGCTGTTCACCGTCGGCTTCCAGATCGGCGAGGCGCTGCGAGCCCACACGCGGCTGACCAGAAAAGCTGCGAAGGCGCGCGCGGTGGAACTGCTGCGCCTGGTCGGGTTGCCCGACCCGGAGCAGCGGGTGGACTACTACCCGCACCAGCTCTCCGGCGGACAGAAACAACGCGTTGTGATCGCCATCGCGATCGCCTGTGAACCAAAGGTCATCATCGCCGACGAACCCACCACGGCGTTGGATGTCACGGTGCAGGCGGAGATCCTCGACCTGCTGCGGGACCTGCGCGACCGGATCGGCAGTGCGATCGTGCTGATCACCCACAACATGGGCGTCGTCGCCGACATCGCCGACCGCGTAGTGGTGATGCGCGACGGCGCGGTGGTCGAGCAGGCGCCGGTGGACGAGTTGTTCGCCCGTCCCACCGCGGCCTACACACGCGCCCTGCTGGCCGCGGTGCCGCATCTGGGCGCCGAGCAGATCGAGCACGGCCCGACGGACAGCCCCGACGGCCAGGGCGATCCGGTGCTCGAGGTCAGCGATCTGGTGGTCGAGTTTCCCGGCCCATTCGGACGGCCGCGTTTCCGCGCCGTGGACGGGGTGAGCCTGCGCATCGGCCCCGGCGAGACGCTCGGCCTGGTCGGTGAATCCGGATCGGGCAAGTCGACCATCGGCCGCTGCGTCGCCGCCCTGCAACGGCCGACGTCCGGGACGGTGCGGGTGCGAGGGCAGGACATCGCGCGGCTGTCGCCGCGCAAATTGCGGCCGATCCGCCGGCGCTTCGGATTCGTCTTCCAGGACCCGGCCAGTTCACTGAACCCCCGGCTCACTGTGGGGGAGTGCGTCGCCGAGCCGCTGATCGTGCACAACGCCGGAAGTTCGGCGCAGATCCGCGCCAGAGTGCGCGCACTGCTCGATGACGTGCGGTTGCCCGCGGGCGCCGAACACCGCTACCCGCACGAACTGTCCGGCGGGCAGCGGCAGCGCGCCAGCCTGGCCCGCGCCCTGGTGCTCGACCCGGACCTGCTGGTCGCCGACGAGCCGACCAGCGCGCTGGACGTCTCGGTGCAGGCGGCGGTACTGGAGCTGTTCGGGCAACTGCAGCGCGAATGCGGCTGGGCATGTCTGTTCATCAGCCACGACCTGGCAGTGGTCGACCAGCTCGCCGACCGGATCGTGGTGCTGCGCGACGGAGCGGTGGTCGAGCAGGGTGATCGCGATCGGATCCTGCGAGCGCCGCGGGAGGAGTACACCCGACGGCTGGTCGCCGCGGTGCCGGTACCCGACCCGGTGCGCCAACGCGGGCGGCGGGAGCAGGCCGAACGGTTCGACGGGACGGAGACCGACTGATCGTCCGCTTTACGGTTCGCCGTGCCCTATTGTCAAGAGGGCGAGCCAACACCGGTGCGGGCTCGTTATCCGCCTCCGGTAGCGTGAGCAGGCATCTATCCGCCGATTCGGTTTGGAGCTCTCCCCGAAAATGACTGAACAGACCCCCAGTGGTGGTGCCTCGTACGCCGCGGCAGGCGTGGACATCGAGGCAGGTGACCGCGCAGTCGAGTTGTTCGGGCCATTGGCGAAGAAGGCGACCCGGCCCGAGGTCCAAGGCGGCCTCGGCGGCTTCGCCGGGCTGTTCGCGCTGAAGGGCGGCTACCGGGAACCGCTGCTGGCGGCGTCCACCGACGGCGTCGGCACCAAGATCGCGGTGGCGCAGGCGATGGACAAGCACGACACGGTCGGCCTGGATCTCGTCGCCATGGTGGTGGACGATCTCGTGGTCTGCGGCGCGGAGCCGCTGTTCCTGCAGGACTACATCGCCATCGGCAAGGTCGTCCCGGAGAAGGTCGCCGAACTCGTCTCCGGTATCGCGGAGGGTTGTGTGCGCGCCGGTTGCGCGCTGCTCGGCGGCGAGACCGCCGAGCACCCCGGGCTGATGGACCCCGACGACTACGACCTGTCCGCCACCGGCATCGGCGTGGTCGAGGCCGACGCTGTGCTCGGCCCGGACCGGGTCCGGCCCGGCGACGTGGTGATCGCCATGGGGTCCTCGGGCCTGCACTCCAACGGCTACAGTTTGGCCCGCAAGGTGCTGCTCGACATCGACCGCATGTCGCTGACCGGCCACGTCGAGGAATTCGGCCGCACCCTGGGTGAGGAACTGCTCGAGCCGACCCGGATCTACGCCAAGGACTGCCTCGCGCTGATCGCCGAGACCGACGTGCGCACCTTCGCCCATGTCACCGGCGGTGGCCTGGCCGCGAACCTGGCCCGGGTGCTGCCCGCGGGGCTGGTGGCCGAACTGGATCGCGGCACCTGGAATCCGGCGCCGGTGTTCAAGATGATCGCCCAGCGTGGCCGGGTCGAGCGGGCCGAGATGGAGAAGACCTTCAACATGGGGGTCGGCATGGTCGCCGTGGTCGCCCCGGAGGACGTGGACCGGGCGCTGGCGGTGCTGACCGCGCGGCACATCGAGTGCTGGACCCTGGGCACGGTCAAGAAGGCCAAGGATGCCGACGCCCTGCGCGCCGTCCTGGTCGGGGAGCATCCGCGGTTCTGACCGCGGCGAAGACACGTCAGAGTCCCGCATCCTCGTTCGATGCGGGACTCTGTTGTGTTGCAAGCCTTTTCGGCGCCTGTGACGTCAACCCGCGACAACGCTCGAAGGGGGAGGCCCGTCGGCCTCCCCCTTCAGACGTAGATCGGAGTCAGCGGCGCCAGTCGTCGTAGTCGTCCTCGTCCCAGCGGGACAAAGAGTCGTCCGCGTCGTGCTCATCGGACAGCACACCACCACTCCGCTGGGAGTTGGGGCTTCCCGAAAGCTCGCGCTGAAGGCTCGCGAAGTCGGTCGGCGTCGAGCTGTACTTCAGCTCGCGTGCGACCTTGGTCTGCTTTGCCTTAGCCCGGCCACGGCCCATGGCTGACCCCCTCGCGTCACAGCGGGGCGGCCTGGGGTTTGGTGGCGGCCCCGTTCGAATTAATACTCTTCCTGACAGACACTTTAGCGTGTGTCCGGCGGTCTCGCTTCCAGGAGTGGGTGAAGAACTCCCGAACTGGTGCCGTTTGCCCGCTTGTCGCCCCGGCGTGTAATAGCTAGACGACTCCAGGTATGGCGCGAATCACACCGACGCGTGCGCCTCCGCCGAGCACCGCCGGGGCCGCCAGTTCCGCGTGCGCGGCGGTCCACTCGATCCCCATCCGATGCAGAATCGCCAGCGTCAGCGGCATTCGAGCGCGATCGTGGCCGTCTTCGATCTTGTAGGCGAACGCCGATCCGTCCGGCAGCGCGCCGGCGTGCACACCGTCCGCGCCGATCTTGCAGACCAGTCCGGGAGTGGCCTGCATGGCCAGTAGGTCGGGCGCGTTCGTGCCGGAAATCACTCGTGGATGCGCGCGCACCGCGTCGGCGACCCGGCGTTCCGGGGTGCCGGGTTCGGCCGTCGCCATGGTCGAGAACACCCGGGCGAGGTTGACCAGCGAGACCGGGATGATCGGCAGCCCGCAGCCGTCGATGCCCAGATCGGTTTCCGGCTCGCCGGTCAGGTCGGCGACCGTCGCGATCACCGCGCGCTGTAGCGGATGTGCCCGATCCTGGTAGCCGGCGGTAGGCCAGCCGTTGACCGTGCAGGTCGCGAGCATTGCCGCGTGCTTGCCCGAGCAGTTCATGTAGAGGGGATGAGGTCCGCCCGGCAGCGCCGCGACGCGGGCTCGCTCGTCGTACGGCAGGTCGGCCGGGCACGCCAGCGCGGTATCGGGCAGCCCGAAGCGGTCCAGCAACCTGCGCACCAGCGCGATGTGGTCCGGTTCGCCGTAGTGCGAGGCGGTCGCGATGGCCAGTTCGGCGTCGTCGAGCGGCTCGAAGCCGTTGCGCAGCAGGGTGATCGCCTGCATCGGCTTGTTCGTCGAGCGCGGGAAGATCGGCAGGTGCACTTCGCCGAGTTCGAGGGCGGGCTCACCCGCGGCGTCGAGCACCACCACCGAGCCGCGGTGCACGCATTCGCGGAAGCCGGAGCGGACGACTTCGACCAGCTCGACACTCATGGCTGCACCCCCGCGGCGATGTCATCGGTGCTCGTCGTCGTGTGCCGGTGGGTGGCGGCGCGGCCATGCCTGCGCGCGTGCCGTTCCACCTGCATGCGCACGTCGTCGGAGACGGTCGGCTCGTCGGCGAGCAGGATCGCCAGCAGGTCGGGATCGGCGCCGGTGAACAGGTCGCGGACGGTGACGCCGTGCTCGGGGACGTGCACCACCGAGATCCGGTCGCCCGCCGCGATCGTGCCCTCCGTGAGCACCCGCAGGTAGGCGCCGGTGTCGCCGCGCAGGGTGAACCGCTTGACCCACTGCTGCTCGCCGCTCCAGTGCTGGAACGAGGCGCACGGCACGCGCGGGGCGCTGACCTCCAGCAAGGTGTCGCCGACCGACCAGCGTGCGCCGATCACCGAGTCGCTGACCGGAAGGCCACGGACACGGAGGTTTTCGCCGAACCATCCCGCGGGCAGTTCCCGCCCCAGTTCCGTGCCCCAGCGGCGGGCGTCCTCGTCGGCGTAGGCGTAGACGGCCTGGTCCACGCCACCGTGGTCCTTGGTGTTGCAGACGTGATCGCCGGCCAAGCCGAGTGCGCGCACCGCGACGCGCCCCGCCACCGGTCGCTTATCGATCGCGCTGCGACCGACCCGTCCCGGCACCTCGATCTCGGCGTGCACGACGCACGCCGCGAGCACTTCTCCGATATCACCGACGCGCACGGGCGGCGCTCCTCTCGTCACGGATGGGGAGCTCGGCACTGAGCAGGGGTGGGGCTGTCGGCGGGGAGAAGCCCCATGCCGGCCGGTGTTTCGCCAACGGATCAGCGCCCGCGCAGCCGGTCGACCGCGAGGCGGCCCGCCTGCGGCTCGTCGTCGGTGGGGACCGAATCGGGGTCGATGGACGCCGCGACCGGCCCCGCGACCAGCGCGGTGTCCGCCGGAACCGTGCGCTTGACCAAGGCGAGGGCGATCGGGCCGAACTCGTAGTGATCGATGACCGTGCCGAGCCTGCCGACCGCGCGGCCACCCGCGGTGACGTCGTCGCCGGTGGCCGGGCGCTCGTCCGCCGAGCCGTCCAGGTGCAGCAGCAGCAAGTGCCGCGGCGGCTTACCGAGGTTGTGCACTCGGGCCACGGTCTCCTGGCCGCGATAGCAGCCCTTGTCCAGGTGGACCGCTCCATGTTCGGCCACGCTGCCGATCCAGCGGGCCTCGTGGGGGATGGTCCGCTCGTCGGTGTCCAGCCCGATCCGCGGGCGAACGGCGGCGACGCGCAGCGCCTCGAACGCCCACATCCCCGCCGGGGTGGCGCCGGCCGCGGTGAGCCCGGTCCACAAGTCGGTCAACCGGTCGCGCGGGATGACCAGGTCGAAGGCGTCGGCCGTCGGCCACGGCATTCGGCGCAGGAAACCGCCGCCGGGCAGCGGTGTCGCCTCGTAGACACCGGGAAGGGCGGCGATGCCGAGCGTCTCGGTCAGCCCGGCGACCTCCGGTCCGAGCAGGCTCAGCACGGCGTGGTCGGCGGCTTCGACCGGCTTGGCGTCGGCCCAGAACACCATCCTTTGCAGGAACGCGAGCAGGTCGGGTCCGCGCTCGGCCTCCGTATCGATCCAGACGGTGCCGTCCAGTTCGGTGAGCACGAAATGGTGCTGGACCCTGCCGTTCAGATCGAGATCGAGGTTCTCGGCGGACTGCCCGTCGCCCAAGGCGGCGACATGCTGACTGGAGATCGTGTGCAACCAGGTCAACCGCTCCGCGCCGGTGATGCGCAGGACGAATCGGTGCGAACGGTCGACGATCGCGGCGCGCTGCGCCGCGGCGCGCTGTTCACCGAACGGATCGCCGTAATGCCAGGCGACGGCGGCATCGGGCGAACCCGCCGCTCCCGCGACGGCTCCCGACACACTGAGCAGGGGGCTGGGCGCAACGACCACGGACACCCCTCCCACTTTAGGCGGCGTCGTCCAGCGGTGCGCGAACCGGGCTACGGGGCCGGAGTCCGGCATAGCCGATCGGCATTGTCCGAGCATTACGGCGGGCGCTGTGGTGCGGCTCCACAAAAGGTCTGGCAAAAGCGGCCGTGACATAGGCATTGTCCGCTCACACCGCCTACGCTCGTCGCATGGTGGATCGAGTTCTGGTAACTCTCGATGGCGCGGTCCGAGATGCGGACGCGCCGTTGCTGTTCGCGGACGATATCGGCGTATTGCGTGGCGATGGTGTTTTCGAAACGGTGCTCGTGCGCGCGGGAGTCGCGTGCGCGGTCGAATTTCATCTAGGCAGACTGCGTCGCTCCGCACAGGCGCTCGATCTGCCCGAGCCGGAACTGGGCAAATGGCGTGAGGCGGTGGAGACCGCCGCCAAGGAGTGGGGTAGCGAACGCGAAGGCGTGATGCGGCTGGTGCTGACTCGCGGCCGCGACTCCGAGCTGGCCGGCACCCCCGACAAGGTCAAGACCGGCGACCTCGCAGCCGCCGTGCCGGTGCCGACCGCCTTCGTGCTCGTGGCGCCGGTGCCCGAGCGCGTGGCGAAGGCCCGCACCGAAGGCGTCGCCGTGGTGACCTTGTCGCGCGGCATCTCGATCGACCTCGCGCAGGCCGCGCCGTGGCAGTTGCTCGGAGCCAAGACGTTGTCCTACGCCACCAACATGGCCGCCCTGCGATTCGCCGCGCGAATGGGCGCGGACGACGTGATCTTCACCAGCACCGAGAACCGAGTGCTGGAGGGCCCGCGCTCCTCCGTGGTGATCGCCCGCGACAAGCAGTTGATCACCCCGCCCGCGAAGAACGGCGTGCTGCCCGGCGTCACCCAGCGCGCGCTGTTCGCCGAAGCCGAGAAGGCGGGCTGGCAATGCCGCTACGACTCGCTGTTCACCGCCGACCTGCTCACCTGCGACAGCATCTGGATGCTCTCGAGCATCTCCCTTGCGGCGCGGGTCAATTCGCTCGACGGGCTGCGGATGTCCGCTCCGGACAACGCCGAAGAGATCATCGGGCTGGTCGATCGCGGCATCGAGCGGGCGGGAGCCATCGGCGACTGGTGACGGCCTGCGCCTGGTGGTGATCAGCGTCGCTCCGTGATCTCCGTCCTACCCGGACGGGCGCGGGGCGGCGATGAGCACGGGAAACGGGCCGAAACGGGCGGAATCAGCCCTGGTGCGTGGTCTAGGACTCATTGTCCGGAATCGCCTCCGACGTAGGCTTACTACGACACGTCGTAGACACGCAGGAGGCCGGCTTGAACGCCTTGGACATCTCCCGATGGCAGTTCGGCATCACGACCGTCTATCACTTCCTCCTGGTGCCCCTGACCATCGGTCTCGCGCCGCTGGTGGCCGCCATGCAGACGGCGTGGGTCGTCACCGGCAAGCAGCACTGGCTGCGGCTGACCAAATTCTTCGGCAAGCTGTTCCTGATCAACTTCGCGCTCGGCGTCGCGACCGGCATCGTGCAGGAGTTCCAGTTCGGCATGAACTGGAGCGAGTACTCCCGGTTCGTCGGCGACGTCTTCGGCGCACCGCTGGCGCTGGAAGGCCTGATCGCCTTCTTCATGGAGTCGACCTTCCTCGGCCTGTGGATCTTCGGCTGGACCCGATTGCCGAAACTGCTGCATCTCGGCGCGATCTGGATGGTCGCGATCGGCGTGAACGCTTCGGCGTACTTCATCGTCGCGGCCAACTCGTTCATGCAGCATCCGGTCGGCGCCCGCTATAACCCGGAAACCGGCCGAGCGGAACTGGCGAGCATCGTGGAGGTGCTCACCAACAACACATTGCTGGCGGCCTTCCCGCACGTCGTGGCCGGTTCCTTCCTCACAGCGGGCACGTTCGTCACCGGCATCGCGGGCTGGTGGATGGTGCGTAACGCGCGCAGCGGCGATGCGGCGAAAATGGCCGAGGCGCGGGCGATGTGGCGGCCCGCGGCACGGGCGGGCATCGCGGTGCTGATCGTGTCCATGGCCGCGCTGGTCTACACCGGTGACGTGCAAGGCAAGCTGATGTTCGAGCAGCAGCCGATGAAGATGGCCTCGGCGGAATCCTTGTGCCACACCGCACCCGACCCCGACTTCTCCGTGCTCACCGTCGGTACGCACAACAATTGTGACAGCGTGACGCACGTACTCGAAGTGCCGTACGTGCTGCCGTGGCTGGCGAAGGGCGAGTTCACCGGCGTGACGCTGGACGGCGTCGTCGACCTGCAGAAGGCCTACAACGAGAAGTTCGGCGTCGGCGACTACCGGCCCAACCTGTTCGTCACCTACTGGTCGTTCCGCGCCATGATCGGCTTGTCGGCGGGCTCGGCGCTGCTCGCGCTCGCCGGGCTGTGGCTCACCCGTCGCGGGCGGGTACCCGACCAGCGCTGGTTCTCCTGGCTGAGCCTGCTGGCCATCCCGACGCCCTTTCTGGCCAACAGCGCCGGATGGGTGTTCACCGAGATGGGCCGCCAGCCCTGGGTGGTCGCGCCCAATCCCACCGGCGATCCGAACCTGCGCCTCACCGTGCAGGAAGGCGTGTCGAACCACTCGCCCGGCGTCGTGCTCTTCTCGCTGATCACCTTCACGCTGCTGTACGGCGCGCTCGCGATCGTGTGGTTCTACCTGATGCGCCGGTATGTGATCCACGGACCCGACCCGGCCGTGCGCGCCGCGACGGAGCCGAAGGACACGGACGCGTCTTCGGGCGGCGCCCGTGCCGAAGAAACTGCCGTCGAACAACTTTCGTTCGCCTACTAGGAGCCGGCGATGAGTTTGCAAGAGTTCTGGTTCGTCCTGATCGGCGTGCTGTTCACCGGCTACTTCGTGCTGGAGGGCTTCGATTTCGGCGTCGGCATGCTCATGCCGGTCCTCGGCAAGGGGTCCGACCGCCGCAGGCGCGCGGTGCTCAACACGATCGGGCCGGTGTGGGACGCCAACGAGGTGTGGCTGATCACGGCGGGCGCGGCGATGTTCGCCGCGTTCCCGGAGTGGTATGCCAGCCTGTTCTCCGGCTTCTACCTGGCGTTGCTGCTGGTGCTCGTCGCGCTGATCCTGCGGATCTGCGCCATCGAATACCGAGGCAAGATCGACGACCCGCGCTGGCGGGCCCGCTGCGACATCGGCATCGGCATCGGTTCCTGGGTTCCTGCGCTGGCCTGGGGATGGGTGTTCGCCAATGTGGTGCACGGCGTTCCGCTGAACGAGAAGAAGCAGTTCGCGGGCTCGGTGGCGGATCTGTTCGGGCCCTACGCCCTGCTCGGCGCGCTGGCGACCGGGCTGCTGTTCGCGCTGCACGGAGCGATGTTCCTGGTGCTCAAGACCGCGGGCGAGGTCCGCGACGACGCACGGCGCGCCGCCCGGCTGCTGTCGGCCCCGACGGTGGTCGTGGTCGGCGGCTTCGGATTGTGGACCCAGCTGTCCTACGGTGCGGGCTGGACGTGGATCCCGTTGGGGCTGGCCGTACTCGGCCTGGCCGTCGCGGTGGCCGCCGAACTCGCGCAACGTGACGGGTGGGCGTTCACCGGCACCACGGTGACGGTCGCGGCGGCGACCGCGCTGCTGTTCGGGTCGCTGTTCCCGAATGTGCTTCCCTCGACCATCGACGCGGCGTTCGACCTGACGATCCACAACGCGTCCTCGACGCCGTACACACTGAAGGTGATGAGCTGGGCGGCGCTGCTCGTCACGCCGGTCGTGCTGGTGTACCAAGGCTGGACGTACTGGGTGTTCCGCCAGCGGATCACCGTCGAGCAGATCCCGCCCCCGGTCGGCCTGCCCTTGCGGCCCGTGCAGGATTGACGCCATGGCCCGCCCGCCGATCGATCCGCGCCTGTGGCGGTACGCCCGCTCCGCGCGCACCTACCTCGCGCTGACCGTGGCGCTGTCATTGGCCGTCACCGGAGCGATCGTGGCGGCCGCGCTGCTGATCGGACGGGTGCTGGCCGGTGTGGTCACCGATCCGGACGCGCGCACGCTCGGCGCGTGGACGGGCGAACTGATCGTGCTCGCGCTCGTCGTCGCGGTGCGGGTGCTCGCCACCTGGTCGCAGTCCCGGCTGGCGCATCGGGCGGGCGCGAGCGTGGTGGCGGAGCTGGAGGGAGCGGTGCTCGCGGCCGGCGCACGGCTGTCGCCGCGCGAACTCGACACACGCCGGACGGAGTTGGCGGTGGTCGTCGGCTCGGGGCTGTCCGGGCTGCGCGGCTATCTCGTCGGCTACCTGCCCGCGCTGCTGCTGGCGGTGCTGGTGCCGCCGGTCGTGCTCGCGGTCATCGCCGCACACGATCCGACGTCCGGGGTGATCGCGGTAATCACCTTGCCGCTCATCCCGATCTTCATGGTCCTCATCGGACTGCTGACCCAGGGGCGGGCCGAAGCCACGCTCGCCGCCACGACCCGGTTGTCCGACCAGTTGCTCGACCTGTTCGCGGGCATGCCGACGTTGCGAGCGCTCGGCCGCGAGACCGGCGACGCGAAACCGGCTGCGTGGGTAGGGCAGGGCCAGGCCGGGCACCCGCGCACCATGCAGCACCGCGTCCGCGATCTCGGTGACGCCTTACGGCAGCGCACGATGCGCGCGCTGCGCATGGCGTTCCTGTCCTCGATGGTGCTGGAGCTGCTCGCGACCCTGAGCGTGGCCCTGATCGCGGTCTCCATCGGCCTGCGGCTGGTGTTCGGCGAGATGAGTCTCTACGCGGGCTTGGTGGCGCTGATACTCGCCCCCGAGGTGTACCTGCCGCTGCGCATGGTGGGCGAACGATTCCACGCCGCCCAGGACGGCATGGCGGCGGCCGACAAGGCCTTCGCGATTCTCGAGCACACGCCGGCCGAGCGCGTCGGTGGCGAGACCGGCACGGCGATGGGCCCGCATGACGAGTCGATCGAGCGGGGGTCCGGCGACCGCGTGGAGGGTGCGGCGACGAATAGGGGCGTCGACTTCTTCGAGCGGCGGCTGGACAACGACGTGGAGGGGGCGGCGACGGCCCCTGACGATGAGTCGTTCGGGTGGCGGCCTAGCGTCGGTGTCGAGGGCGCGGTGGCGACGGACGGCGAGTCGTTCGGGTGGCGGCCCGGCGTCGGTGTCGAGGGCATGGAGACGCCGCCGGGCGTTGATCCGAGCGATCGTCGCATCGTGCCGAAGGAAACCAGGGGGACGGTTCGTCCGGGCAACTCGGCAGACCCCGGTGTGATCGAACTGCGCGATCTCTCGATCCAGGCGCGGGACGGGTTCGCCCCCGCTGGTTTGTCGTCGATCTTGCGGCCCGGGTCCCTCACCGTGCTCGCCGGTCCCAACGGAAGCGGCAAATCGACCGTCATACAGGCGATCCTGGGCTTGCTCACGCCCGACCGGGGCGCCGTGACCGTCGACGGCGTAGACGTCCGTGACCTGGACCCGGACCGATGGTGGGCGCGGGTGGCCTGGCTGCCGCAGCGGCCGGTGCTGGTGCCCGGCACGCTGCGGGACAACCTCGAACTGCTCGGCGCGCGAACGGTCGGCCACGTCGCCCGCGGCCCGGCGCGCGTGCTCGACGATCTCGAAGCCGCCTGTCTGGCCACGGGTTTCGATGCCGTACTCGATGATCTACCCGGCCGCTGGGACACCGTGGTCGGCCCCGGCGGCATCGGACTGTCGCTCGGCCAGCGCCAGCGCCTCGCGCTGACCCGGGTACTGGCCACCGATCGTCCTGTCCTGCTGCTCGACGAGCCGACCGCACACCTCGACGCCGCCGCCGAAGCCACCGTGCTGGCGGCCCTCCAAGTGCGAGCCCGCGCGGGCGCGACGGTCGTCGTCATCGGCCACCGCCCGACCGTCCTGGCCGCCGCCGACCAGGTCGTCCAGGTACGCGCCGAGCCGGCGGGAGTGTTGCGATGAGCCGAGAGCTGACGCTTCGTGCGGATTCCGTCCGCTGGACGTCGTGCCGGTGCCTCGCGAGGTTTCGCCCCGCAGGTCTAGGCTCACTCCGGTCATCTTCCGCGGGTGGGCGTCACGGGGGAGGCCATGCGTTGCTGAGTCGTATGCGCGGGAGGGCGCGCAAGTCGGCGCACAGCCTCGATTCACCGTGGCCATATCGGGCTCGTCCGCGCCGGCGAATCGACGCGGGGCCCACGCAAGAGGAGCGGTTGCGATGACGCGGGACGTTTCGCACGGCACCGGCACCACGGTGTTCGGCGATCTGCGCCGGATGTGGGCGCTGCTCGAATTGTCCCGCGCGCGAGTCGCGGTGGCGATCGGGTGGGGCGTGCTGGCCTTGGGCAGCGGGCTCGGGCTCGCGGCGCTGGCGGCCTGGCTGATCGCACGAGCCTGGCAGATGCCGCCGGTGCTCGACCTGAGCATCGCCGTCGTCGCGGTGCGCGCGCTCGGCATCTCCCGGGGCCTGTGCCGGTACCTGGAGCGTCTTGCCACGCACGACGTCGCGTTGCGCGCCATGACCACCGCGCGAACCACGGTCTACCGCACACTGGCGCGCTCGGATTTCTGGCTGCGCCGACCCGAGATCTCGCGGGGCGCGGACGACAAGCCGGGCACGAAGCCGCCGCGCCGCGGTGATCTCCTGGTCCGCATCGGCAGCGACATCGATGACTTGGGCGCCGTGGTGGTCCGCGTGTTCGTGCCGATCGCGGTCGCCCTCGTCCTCTCGGTCGCGGCCGTCGCACTCCTGGCCACGATCTCGCTCCCGGCGGCTGCCATCCTGGCGGGGGCGCTGGCGCTGTCGGGTGTCGTCGCGCCGTGGTTGTCGGCCAAGGCGGCGTCCGATGCGGAACGCGCCGTCCGCGCCGACCGTGCGGAGTTCACCGCGCAGGCCATGACCGTCCTCGACCACGCCGCCGAACTGCGCGTCGCCGGTCGCCTGGACGCCGCGCTGGCCGCCGCCGGAGCGGCGTCGCGCCGGGCGGTCGCCGCCGAGGACCACGCGGCCGCGCGCAGCGCCTGGTCGGCCGCCGCCACCCCGCTCTCGATCGGCGCCGCCGTGTTCGGCGCCCTCCTGATCGGCATCACCCTTTACGGCCCGGATGGGGGCACGGCGGGCGCGATGACACCTATGGCGCTTGTCGTGCTCGTCCTCTTGCCGCTCTCGGCTTTCGAAGCGGTCGGCCCGCTGCCTGCGGCAGCGCAGACCTTGACGACCGCCCGTGCGGCTCTGCATCGCCTGGACGACTTCGCACCCGGCGCCCCCACCAGCACGGCGGAGGACTCCCGGGCACCGCGGAGAAGCGCCGCGGACTCGGCCCGTTCGACCGACGCGGCGGTGCCAGAACTGCCCCGAGCACGACGGATCGCAGTGGTCGGCCCCAGCGGCGCGGGCAAGACGACCCTACTGATGAAGTGGGCGGGGTTGTTCGGCACGCCTCGCCCCGGCGTCACCTTCTTCGCCGAGGACGCGCATCTGTTCGGTACCTCCGTGCTGGAGAACCTGCGCGTCGCGCGTGGCGATCTGACCGCCGAAACAGCCGAGCAAGCGTTGCGGACCGTCGGCCTCGGAGACTGGCTGGACGGGCTTCCGAAGGGCGTGCACACCGACCTGGTCGGGGGAGCGGCAGCCGTTTCGGGAGGCCAGCGCCGCCGGATCCTGCTCGCGCGGGCGCTGGTGTCCTTGGCGCGGGTATTGCTGCTGGACGAACCGACAGAACACCTGGAAGCCGAGGCGGGGGCGAAGCTGCTGCGCGACTTGCTGGACATCGACAGCGGCCTCGTCGAATCCGACCGCACCGTGGTCGTCGTCACCCATCAACTGCCGGACGACCAGCGGGCCGACGTGGTGCTGCGGATCACAGCATCAGGCCAGGTCGGACTGGATTTCGCAGCGCCTGCGGCACCCCTCGGCGCCGTGGATTCCGCCGACCGAGAAATTCCGTTGCCGAGCTGCTGACGCATCGCTAGATTCGTTCGTACACGAGGAAGGAGGTGGTTCGAAGAATGGATATTCATAGGACACGTGAGGTGGCTGTCCGCTAGCGCCACCGCTGCAGGTGGATTTCGCCCGCGCGAGCGCTGAGCGAATTCCAGGCAGTCACCCGGCCCCCGAGCCCCGGTCGGTCCGACCGGACCCGTGCGAGGAAACTCGTACCGGTATGGCTCGGGGGCTGTTCTGTTCCGCCTCTCCGGGTCTTCAGGCCGTACCAGTTGGGTGCGGCGCAGGTTGGTCACAGGTCCTGCGTCAGGGCGTAGGTGCGTTTTGGGGTGGCTGGCGAGTTACCCATGTACTTGCAAGATCAGTTATCGCCTTGGCTGTCGGTGCGACGCTAGTTGGCATCCCAAAGTTGCTTTGGTCAGTGCAATCTCTGAGCTCGTTGGCACATGGGGAAATCAGCGCGAATGTTCCGGGCTGAGCAGCACAGCACAGACGGCCTGGACGCAGCTGCCGCGTCACCTCGACCTGCACGGTCCGGAGAGGGGATCAGCCGATGTAGCGCTGGAGGCGGGCCGAGAGGCGGGGTTCGAGGGGGCCGTCGGCCACCACCCGTTCCTCGACGTAGGCCAGGTCGCCGCCCTCGACGATGCCGTAGAGGCGCTTGGCGCCGCCCACGACGACGCCGGACTGGCTGCGGATCACCACGTCGGTGGCCAGTTCCCAGGACGACTGGGTCAGCGCTTGCCCGTAGAACAGCTCCACGATGCCGCTGCTGTGCGACAGCAGCAGTTCGATGACCTCGTCGTTGCCGTCGATGCCGACTCGCCAGAAGCCGCTCTCGCGCAGGTCGGGGCCGCCGTAGTCGCCGTCGGCCTCGATGATCCAGGACCGGGATTCCCAGGCGAGGTAGTCACCGCCGTCGTGCGAGACGACGATCTGCTGACCGAACCGGTAGTCCCCGCGCTCGGGATCGTTGCCCTCGCCCTCACCGCGCCACACGCCCACCAGCGGGAGCAGCGCGAGCATGGAGGCGCTCAGATCCGGACCGAGGCGCAGGTTTGCGGTGTCCTCGGGCAGCGGGAGATCCGGTAGCACCGGGATGTTCCGGGCGCCGGTCGATTTCGCCCGTTCGGCAGCTTCTGCCACGGCCTGGTCACCGCTGCGGCGACCGGCGGCATCGACCGGAGCGTTGCCGTTCAGTTGTTCACTCGCTCGCTCGGCCGGGTTGGAACCTTCGCTCGCGAGTTCGCTCATGATTCGGTGAACAGCCGGTAGAAGACGTAGAGGCCGAACCAGCCGATCAAAACGGCCACGGCCACCAGCAGAATCTCGAAGAAGAGGACCACGTTCCGAGTCTAACGACCCCCTTGTGGCGGCACGCAAACGGCCCCGGTGCTTCCGCGGAGCGGAAAGCGACCGGGGCCGTTCGACGAGTGCGCGGTCTTACTTGGCCACCGCGACGTCGACCGCGTGGATGCCCGCGCCTTCGGGGCGGACCTCGGCGGAGCCGTTGCCCGCCGAGGACAGCGCGCGAACGGTCCACGAGCCGGGAGCCGCGAAGAACCGGAAGTCGCCGGTACCCGATGCGACGACCTCGGCGGTGAAATCACCGTTGCCGTCGAGCAGGCGTACGAACGCCCCGCCCACCGGCTGGCCGTCGGCGCTGAGGACGCGGCCGGTGATGACCGTCTCCTTCTCCACGTCGACGCCTGCCGGGATGGCCTGACCCTGGGTAGGTGCTGCACACATGTCGATTACTCTCCCAACTCGATCGGAGCGCCGACGAGGGAGCCGTACTCGGTCCAGCTCCCGTCGTAGTTCTTGACGTTCTGGTGGCCCAGCAGTTCCTGCAGCACGAACCAGGTGTGCGAGGAACGCTCGCCGATCCGGCAGTACGCGATGGTCTCCTTCTCGCCGTCCAGGCCCGCTTCTTTGTAGATCTCGGTCAGCTCGGCGTCGGACTTGAAGGTGCCGTCCTCGTTCGCGGCCTTGCTCCACGGCACGTTGATGGCGCCGGGGATGTGGCCCGGACGCTGGCTCTGCTCCTGCGGCAGGTGGGCGGGCGCCAGGATCTTGCCGGTGAACTCGTCGGGCGAACGCACGTCGACCAGGTTCTTGGTGCCGATGGCCGCGATGACCTCGTCGCGGAAGGCGCGGATGCTCAGGTCGGGCGCCGACGCCTTGTACTGGGTGGCGGGCCGGTTCACCGGCTCGGTGGACAGCGGACGGCCGTCGAGCTCCCACTTCTTGCGGCCACCGTCGAGCAGCTTGACGTTGTTGTGGCCGTACAGCTTGAAGTACCAGTAGGCGTACGCGGCGAACCAGTTGTTGTTGCCGCCGTACAGGATGACCTCGTCGTCGTTCGAGATGCCGCGCGCCGAGAGCAGGTCGGAGAACTGCTCCTGGTTCACGAAGTCACGACGAACCTGATCCTGCAGGTCCTTCTTCCAGTCGAGCCGGACGGCACCCTCGATGTGACCACCGTCGTAGGCGGAGGTGTCCTCGTCGACCTCGACGAAGACCACGCCGGGGGCGTTGAGGTTCTCTTCGGCCCAGTCAACGGAGACCAGGACATCGGAGCGAGCCATTGTTTTCCTTTCAGAGATGACGTGCAGGGTCAGTTCGATGCCGGTAACGGGCTCCGGCGGAGGCGGGCTACCAGCGGATAGATCCGGCAACCCAAGCAGATCCCGAACGCCGCGTTCAGGAACGCCGCGAACAGGGCGAAGCCGGCGAACACCGCGCCGACGACTGTGGAGCCGAGCGCGAAGCCCAGCAGGCTGACGGCCGCGAAAACGAAACCGAGCAGCTGCGCGAACCGCAGCGGAGCCGTCGGCTCGGTCTCACTCGTCGGCGCGAGGCGCGGCGCGACGAAGGCGGCGTAGATCCGGCCGTACGGGTGGCGGCGCGGACCGAGGGCGGCGCCGACCGCGAAAACGATCGCCTGCAGGGCGATCAGCACCGCCGCGGCCACCGGCGAGACCGCGGCGGCGAGCACGACGACGACGAGGACGCCGGTGGTCACCCAGGCGGCGAACCGCGGTCCGCGCACGTCGACCTGATCGGCGGAGACGGGCGTGGCTTCGGAACTGTTACGGATCTCGGTGGACATTGTGCGTACTCCTGCGCTGAAAAAGTCCGATGACTGGAGATTTGCCAATTCGCCGGGGGATCGTGAGATCACTCGCGCGGCGGGCAAGGGTCGGCGTCAGGAAATCTGGACGAGCCGACCGATCAGCGGCACAGGCAGCAACAACCACCGAGCCGACACAGATCCACTGTGCGGCGTCGGGTGAGCATCAGCTCGTGGTTGGAAAGCACGTCAGCAGTTTACCCAATTCGGCGGGGAAATTGGACCCGGGGTGGATTACACCCGTCCAGGGGAGTTGTCATCGCAGCTCAGGCCGCTGTGGTCAGTGGCTCGAGCGCGGAGTGCAGATCCGTGGCCTTCGGGACGCCGGAGATGCGGAACCGCTCCCTGCCCTCGATGTCGAAGACGAACGTGGTGGGCAGCGAGAGGACGTTCAGCTCGCGCGCGAGCGCGGGCTCGGCGTCGATGTCCACCTCGATGTCCTGCGGCGGCTGCGGCGATCCCGCGAGCTGATCTGTGACGTTGGCAACCACCCGGCGAACGGCGTCACACGGTCCGCACCAGTCGGCGGAGAAATGCAGGACCGCGGGCCCGGCGCCGGTCACGCCGACGGACGCCAGCAGTTGCGCGCGAGCGGAGTCGGACAGGTCGATGCCGTCGGCCGCGCGGATCTTGCCGTCGCGCCGACGCAGCAGGACGCCCACCGCCAGCGCGGCGAGCAGGACCACTGCGAGGATGGTGAGTTGGATCATGGTCGCTGCAATCGGTCTAGGTCGATCGTGACGTTCACGCCCTTGCCCTCCACGACGATCTGACCGCCCTGGGCGGAGACCTTGGTGGGCCGGACACCGAACGGCAACTCCTTGGTGTCGATGGTACGGGTGAACCGGGCGAGCACCGCGGGCCGATCGGCCTCGGTGATCACCGCCACAGGCATGGTCTCGGTGCCGGGCGGGCCGCGATAGAAGCCGGTCGCCACGATTTTCACCTGGTCGCCGTCGAGCGAAAGGTCGGCCTGCACACTGACCTTCTCGCCGCCGTACTGTGCGCCCGGCGTCTCCGGCAGGGTGCCGGTGAGCACCAGCGCGCCGGTGGTGGTCATCCCCGACCCGCCCGAGCCGCCGGTCCCGTCGGACTTGTCGGCGGGACGCGAATGCACCTGCAGATCGGGGATGGCGAACAGCCTGCCGAGTTCGGTCGGCTCCACGCGCAACCGGCTGTCGACCCGCTCCACGGGAACCCCGCGCAGACTGCCGTCGACCAATTCGCCGACCGGCAGCCGCACCCCGGTCAGCGTGGCCTCCAGCGCGATCTCACCGGGGATGTCCAGACGCTTCGCGCGCGCCCGGATCTCCACGTGGTCGTAGCGGCTGTCCCATGCCTGGCCGAGAAAGGGGAAGCCGTGGATGGTCACCTCGGGATCCGCGGTGAGATCGGCGCCGTCGCGCAGCGCCCGGGACACGCGGTACTCCGAATAGGCCGCGGTACTGAAGTCGACGACCACGGCGAACCCCGCCAGACACAGCAGGCCGATGATCAGCTTGCGCATGCTCCCCCGTCTCTCCGGGTCTCGGGCCGCGGCGGCCGGGAGCCGCGCGGCGCGCGTTCGGCTGCCGTGCCGGGCGCGCCGCCGGTGGCGGGCATGCCCGATACGTAACCCATGTAGGCACCATATCGGTTGGCCCGAGCCGGGCACCGGAGTGTCCACCGGTGCGACTGTGGACCCCGGAATGCGTGGTCATGCCTTGTTACGCGCTAATCTTGCATCCGATTACCTGTGATTAGCGACGCGGGCGCGGCGGTGCTGCCGCATCCGCGTGGCTACGAGATGGGAGGAGGGCCCGTGGAGCTGCTCCTGCTTACCTCCGACCCCAACCCCGAGTCGGTGTTGCCTTCGCTCGCCTTGCTCGCGCACAACGTGCGCCCGGCGCCCACCGAAGTGGCTTCGCTGCTCGAGGCAGGCAGCGCGGACGTCGCGCTGGTGGACGCGAGGACCGACCTGGCCGCGGCCCGCGGCCTGTGCCGCCTGCTCGGCAGCACCGGATCCTCGGTGCCGGTAGTCGCGGTGCTCACCGAAGGCGGCCTGGTCGCGGTGAACGCGGACTGGGGACTCGACGACATCCTGCTGCCCGGTACCGGCCCCGCCGAGCTCGACGCCAGGCTGCGGCTGCTGGTCGGGCGCAACGGCGGTGTGGCGAGCCCGGAGAACACCGGCAAGATCACGCTCGGCGAGCTGGTGATCGACGAGGGCACCTACACCGCGCGGTTGCGTGGGCGCCCGCTCGATCTCACCTACAAAGAATTCGAGCTGCTGAAGTATCTCGCGCAGCACGCGGGCCGCGTGTTCACCCGCGCGCAACTGCTGCAGGAGGTATGGGGCTACGACTTCTTCGGCGGGACCCGCACCGTGGACGTGCACGTGCGGCGGTTGCGCGCCAAGCTCGGCACTGAATACGAGTCGCTGATCGGCACCGTGCGCAATGTCGGTTACAAAGCCGTGCGCCCGTCGCGGGCGTCGGCCAAGGGGGAGCCGGTGAGCTTTCCGGAAGACGACAACGAGGGCACCGACGATTCGCCGCTCACGCCGGTCAACGGCTCCGCCCAGTAATCCCCGGCGGACGGTGGCCGATTCCGGCGGTGCCCGCACCGTTCCCGGCCGAAATTCTCACCGCCGCCACGACGTTGCCGACAGTGGACCCCGCGCGGGGTCCACCGGCTCGAGGAACGGAGGCCGATGAGCGGCGCGACGACACAGTGGACCGACCGTCCCGACGCGGACACGGCGCAGGCGATCACCGCTCTGCTGACGCGCGCCACCGCGGCCGACGGCGTCGCCCCGGTCTCGGAACAGGCCGTGCTGTCGCTCACGTCGGGCGACCACACCGCAGCGCGCCACCTGCTCGCCTGGCGGGCCGGAGCGATCGCCGGTTACGCCAATCTCGTTCCGCGGCATGGCGAACATCCCGCGATGGCCGAGGTCGCCGTCGATCCGGCCCAGCGCGGGCACGGAGTGGGTACCGATCTGGTCACGGCGGTGTTGGCCGAGGGAGGGCCGGGGGCGCGGGTCTGGGCGCACGGCGACCGGCCGGCGGCCAAGGCTGTCGCCGCCCGGCTCGGGCTGCGGACCGCGCGTGAGTTGTGGCAGATGCGGCGCTCTCTGGCAACTCCAGAGCTACCGGAGCTTGTGGTTCCGGACGACCTCGTGTTGCGCACCTACGCCGGTCCCGCCGACGACGCGGAATTGCTGCGGGTGAACGGCGCCGCCTTCGCTTGGCATCCCGAGCAGGGCGGGTGGACCGAGCGCGACATCGAAGTCCGTCGCGCCGAGTCGTGGTTCGATCCGGCGGGGCTGTTCCTGGCGTTCGACCCGGCCGCTCCCGATCGTCTGCTCGGATTCCACTGGACCAAGGTGCATCACGCGGAGAATCCGCCCGTCGGCGAGGTCTACGTGGTCGGCATCGATCCGGCCGCGCAGGGCCGGGGACTCGGTCGGCTGCTCACCCTCGCGGGATTGCGGCACCTGCGTGACCGCGGATTGGCCGAGGTGTTGCTCTACACCGAGGCCGACAATGTCGCCGCGGTGCGCACTTATACCCGTCTCGGATTCGCTCCGGCGCACGTCGACGTGGCCTATGCCGCGGCGGAGGCTGAATAGCAGGCGGCAGAACGGATGCGCGCGAGTAAAACTGCGGCAAACGTCACATCCACCGGCTGCAATCGCGCCGGGCTGTTCACTCTCCGTTCACTCAGGTCGGTCCAACTGTCAACCACGTGACCTTAGGTTGTGTGAGGGCAGCACACTGCTGCCTGGTGCGCAAGTTCCCCGCGAACAGCACCACAGCACCCGTCCGGGCCGGTGAGGGACCGGACGAGTAGGACGCCATTCCGGAGGAATAGTGAATCTCAAGCGCAGCAGCGCCCTCGTTGGTGTGCTGGCCGTCGGCGCCATGACGCTGGCCGCCTGTGGCAGCGACGACAACACCTCGACCGACACGGGCAATGTGGCGAAGGTCGACGTCGCCTGCGGCGGCAAGAAGGCCCTCAAGGCCAGCGGTTCCTCCGCGCAGAAGAACGCGATGGAGCGCTTCATCGCCGCGTACGAGAAGAACTGCGACGGCGCCACGCTCAACTACACCTCCAGCGGCTCGGGCGCGGGCGTGAGCGAATTCATCGGCGCCCAGACCGATTTCGGTGGCTCCGACTCGCCGCTGAGCGCGAAGAAGGACGAGCCGAAGAAGGCCGCCGACCGCTGCGCCTCGCCCGCGTGGAACCTGCCGACCGTGTTCGGCCCGGTCGCGATCACCTACAACATCGACGGCGTAACCGATCTCGCGCTGGACGGCCCGACCGCCGCCAAGATCTTCAACGGCACCGTCACCACCTGGGACGCCCCGGAGATCAAGGCGCTGAACCCGAACGCCAAGCTGCCGTCCGAGCCGATCGCGGTGATCTTCCGCAGCGACGAGTCGGGCACCACCGACAACTTCCAGCTCTACCTGGATTCCGCCTCCGACGGCGCCTGGGGCAAGGGCGCGGGCAAGGCCTTCAACGGCGGCGTCGGCGCGGGCTCGAAGGGCAACGAGGGCACCTCGGCCGCGGTGAAGACCACCAAGAACTCGATCACCTACAACGAGTGGTCCTTCGCGAAGGCGCAGAACCTGTCGATCGCTCGCATCATCACCTCGGCGAGCAAGGACCCGGTCACGCTGAGCGTCGCGTCGGCGGGCAAGGCGATCGAGTCCGCGAAGATCTCCGGCCAGGGCAACGACCTGGTCATCGACACCTCCTCGTTCTACAAGCCGTCGGTCGCGGGCGCGTACCCGATCGTGATGCCGACCTACGAGATCGTGTGCTCGAAGTACTCCGACGCCGACACGGCGACGGCGGTCAAGGCCTTCCTCACCTCGGCGGTCACCAACGGCCAGCAGGGCTTGGACGAGGCCGGGTACATCCCGATCCCGGAGCAGTTCAAGACCAAGCTGACCACCGCCATCAACGCCATCTCCTGATAGCAGCCCCCACATGACCGTCCACGACGAGGTTGCCGCCACAGGCCAGTCGGATTCGACCGGCCTGCGAGCAGGCGGAGATACTGCGCTCATGCCGAGCAAGCCGAGCACCGACCCGGGCACGAAGAGTCGCCGCCCGCACAGCACGCGAGCGGAGATCGTCTTCCGCTCGCTGGCGACCACAGCGGGTGCGATCATCGTCGCCGCCATCGCATTGATCGCGCTGTTCCTGCTCATCCGGGCGGTGCCGTCGGTGCTGGCGAACGAGTCGAACTTCTTCACCAGCACCGACTTCAACACCTCGGACGCCAACCACCTCCGGTTCGGCATCCGGGATCTGTTCATGGTCACGGTGCTGAGTTCGATCTTCGCACTGGTGCTAGCCGTTCCGATCGGCATCGGCATCGCGCTGTTTCTGACGCACTACGCGCCGAAGACGCTGGCGCGGCCGTTCTCGGTGATCGTCGATCTGCTCGCGGC
The DNA here is from genome assembly GCF_027924405.1 of Nocardia sputorum. Taxonomy (NCBI): domain Bacteria; kingdom Bacillati; phylum Actinomycetota; class Actinomycetes; order Mycobacteriales; family Nocardiaceae; genus Nocardia; species Nocardia sputorum. The sequence goes on from NZ_AP026978.1 coordinate 315,110, forward strand.
GGTGCCCTCGATCGTGTTCGGTCTGTGGGGAATCCTGGTGCTCGCTCCGCAGTTGGAGCCGATCCAGACCTTCCTGAACGACAACCTGGGATGGCTGTTCCTCTTCTCGGACGGCAACATCCCGCTGGCCAGCGGCGGCACGATCTTCACCGCGGGCGTCGTGCTCGCGGTGATGATCCTGCCGATCATCACATCGGTCAGCCGTGAGGTGTTCAACCTCACCCCGCGCGCCCACATCGAGGCGGCGCAGGCACTCGGCGCCACGAAGTGGGAAGTCGTGCGGATGACGGTGCTGCCGTACGGCCGCAGCGGCATGATCGCCGGCGCCATGCTCGGCCTCGGTCGCGCGCTCGGCGAGACGATCGCCGTGCTCATCGTGCTGAAGACGGCCGCTCAGCCGGGACAGTGGTCGGTGTTCGACGGCGGCTACACCTTCGCCTCCAAGATCGCCTCGGCCGCGGCGGAGTTCAGCGCCCCGCTGCCGACCGGCGCCTACATCGCGGCAGGCTTCGTGCTGTTCGCGCTGACCTTCGTCGTGAACGCGCTGGCTCGACTCGCCGCGGGCGGAAGGGTGAACGGGTGATGACCTCCTCGACTCTGGACCGGCCGATCAAGCCGCCCACTTTCCGTGATGTGAGCCTGTCGCGCAAGGTGCGCAACAACGTCGCGACCGGCCTGGTCTGGCTGGCGTTCGGCATCGCGCTCGTGCCGCTGGCCTGGGTCCTGATCATGGTGATCAGCAAGGGCTTCAGCGCGGTGGTCCGGGCGGACTGGTGGCAGAACTCGCTGAAGGGCGTGCTGCCCAATCAGGTCGCGGGCGGCGTCTACCACGCGATCTACGGCACCATCGTGCAGTCCTTGGTCGCGACGGTGATCGCCGTCCCGCTCGGCATCATGGCCGCGGTGTACCTGGTCGAGTACGGTCGCGGCGTGCTGGCCAAGACCACGACCTTCATGGTCGACATCCTGGCCGGCGTGCCGTCGATCGTCGCGGCGCTGTTCATCTTCGCGCTGTGGATCGCGACGCTCGGCTTTCCGCAGAGCTCGTTCGCGGTGTCGCTGGCGCTGGTGCTGCTGATGCTGCCGGTGGTCGTCCGGAGCACCGAGGAAATGCTCAAACTGGTGCCCGACGAACTGCGCGAGGCGTCCTACGCGCTCGGTATCCCGAAGTGGAAGACCATCGTGCGGATCGTGGTGCCGACCGCGCTGCCCGGCATGATCAGCGGCATCCTGCTCGCCATCGCCAGGGTGATGGGCGAGACCGCTCCCGTGCTGGTGCTCGTCGGCTACAGCAAGTCGATCAACATGAACATCTTCGACGGCAACATGGCGTCGCTGCCGCTGTTGATCTACCAGGAGCTGGCCAACCCCGAAGCTGCCGGACGCGAGCGGGTGTGGGGCGCGGCTTTGACCCTCATCATCATCATCGCCCTCCTGTACCTGGCGGCTGCGGTCCTCAACCGCCTGCTCACCCGGAACCGATAGAAGCGGAACGGATTACCGAAATGGCCAAGCGGATCGACGTCAAAGATCTGAACATCTACTACGGCAAGTTCCATGCCGTATCCGATGTCTCGCTGACCGTGCTGCCGCGCAGCGTGACCGCCTTCATCGGTCCCTCGGGCTGTGGCAAATCCACCGTGCTGCGTTCGCTCAACCGCATGCACGAGGTAACCCCGAACGCCAGGGTCGAGGGCGCGGTGATGCTGGACGGCGAGGACATCTACGGCAACCAGGTCGACCCGGTGGGCGTGCGCCGCACGATCGGCATGGTCTTCCAGCGGCCCAACCCGTTCCCCACCCTGTCCATCAGGGACAACGTCGTCGCGGGTCTGAAGCTGCAGGGCGTGCGCAACAAGAAGGAACTCGACGAGGTCGCCGAGCGCTCGCTGCGCGGCGCCAACCTGTGGAACGAGGTCAAGGACCGCTTGGACAAGCCGGGCGGCGGCCTGTCCGGCGGCCAGCAGCAGCGTCTGTGCATCGCGCGCGCCATCGCCGTGTCGCCCGACGTGCTGCTGATGGACGAGCCGTGTTCGGCGCTCGACCCGATCTCCACCCTTGCGATCGAGGATCTGATCACCGAACTGAAGAAGGAATTCACCATCGTCATCGTCACCCACAACATGCAGCAGGCCGCGCGCGTGAGTGACCAGACCGGCTTCTTCAACCTGGAAGCCCAGGGCAAGCCGGGCAAACTGATCGAGATCGACGACACCGAGAAGATCTTCTCCAATCCGTCGCAGAAGGCCACGGAGGACTACATCTCCGGCCGCTTCGGCTGATCCGCTCCGCGGAGCGAACATCGACCGACGCGGCATAGGCAACGGAAGGCCCTGGGTAGCGCATCGGCTACTCAGGGCCTTTCGGGTGTTCGGGTCGGCTACTCGTTCTGAGGTGGGGTCTCGAACAACGGCGACGGCGTCGCCTCTACCCGACGGGTGTGTTCCGAATCCGATTGCCGGTTCGCCGTGTGTGCTCCCAGCAACCCGGTACTCGCGGGCGCGGTCGACGGTGCGCTGGGCGTGGAAGGATTACTGGATGCGGTGGGTTCGGTACCGGTGTAACTCGCTTGCCGGACCGACGCCGGTTGCTCCGTCTTCGATTCTGCGGCTTTGTCCGAATCAGGATCGCCGGTCTTGCTGTCGTCGGTCTTCGACGCGGAATCATCCGCCTTTTGATCGGTGGCTTTCGCGTTCGGATCGGCTTCGGAGGGTTGGCCCGTCGGGGAATCGGTGGAGGCCTTGTCCGGTGCGGATGTGCTGTCTTTGGCGGGCTCCCCGGTGGACGGGGAATCGGCGGCCGTGCCGTCGGCCGCCTGATCGACGCTGGTGATCACCGTGTCGGCGGCGTTCGCGAATTTCTCCGCAGCCGTGCCGGCGGAGTCGATCAGATTCTTTCCTGCGTCGCCACCCGCTTTGATGATGTCGTCGAGATCGTCATCGAGCTTCCCGACCGATTCGATCAACGTCGGCATATCTCCGGTGATACCGCCCACGGCGGTGATGAGATTCGTGACGTCCGAGGGCGTCCAAGAATTCGGGTCGCTGGCGGGGCCGGTGGAGCCGGAGGACTTGGATTCGTCTTTCCCGTCGCCGCTGTCGTCTGTCTTCTTGCCGCTCTCGTCGGTCTTGTCGCCGGATTTGTCGCCCGCCTTATCGCCGCCGTCACCGGTTTTGTCGCCGCTGTCGCCGGTTTGGTCGCCTGTCTCGTCCTCACCCGACTTCGACTTGTCGGTCTCGTCTTCGCCGGTGGGCTGTTCCTCGGCGATCGGGCTCGCCTGCGGCGTGCCCGCGGGCGTGGTGGAAGGGTCGGTGGGGTCCTGTTCGGTATCTCCGGTGTCGGACTGCGGGCTGTACACCGCGAGCATCGGATCCGTCTGCGGTGTCCCGTCGAGCGGGTCGCCCTCCCCGAGTTGGTCGCTGCGGGTACGCACGTTCGCGCGGGCCTGCTCGATCTTGGTCGCGATGTCCGATTGGGTGCCGAGCAATTCGTTCAGCGCGGTCGTGATGGCGGTCTGGTGGGTGTACTGGGTGTCGCCATCGTCATCCGAGACGTCCGGGCCTGGAGTGACCTGCCAGTCCTCGGAGACGGTGAATCCGGCCGCGACGGCTTCGTCGACCTTGTCCAGCAGAGCTTGCCGGAACCCGGCCAGGCTGGTGCCGCTGTCGATCAACGTCTGCGCGAGGTCGTCGGTATCCAGCGCCACTTTGTTCGCCGCGTCGCGATCGCCTGCGATCCGGTCGTACGCTGCGTAATAGGCATCGCCGCTCCAATGCGCTCCCGCCGCCCGGATCTGCGTGACCGTTTCATCGATCAGCGTGACGAATTCGCTGTTGCGCCTCCGTATCTCGGCTCCGGCTTCGCCCAATTTCCACGGCTGCCATTCCGACCGCACCTGGCTGAGGGTTGGTGTCGTGCTCGTCGTCCTCACAGATGCGCGCCCATCGCGTCGAGGCCGTCACGGAACTCCTGGTCGGATACCTCGTAGTTCGCGGCGCCGCCTTTCGCGATGTTCGAAACGCGTTTGCAGCGCATGGCCATTCGCTGCCATGCGTCCTCGATATTCGAACCCGCCGCCGAGCAGACCTCGCTCAGCGTCGAACCCGGTAGCACACCGCCGAGCGCATCGGTGGTGGCCCGTACGGTCAAAACCCCGATCGCACCGCCGATTTTGTCCATCGACGCGGCCAACGCACGTAGCTCCGCTGGATCGACGTTCATAACGCCCCCCTTCATACCGGATCCCCTCCGGCGTAACGCTATACCAGAGCAATCCCGCCCCGCGCGGCCAAATCTATCATTCGCCGCCCGCGAAAGGTCAAGACCGGCAAGCCTTTCGGCTACCCTTCCGCATCCGGGTCCGGCGGGAGGACGCCGGTGACCAGGAAGATGACCCGGCGGCCGATCTCGACCGCGTGGTCGGCGAAGCGTTCGTAGTAGCGACCGAGCAGCGTGACATCGACGGCGGCGGCGACGCCGTATTTCCAGTCCCGGTCCATCAGTAATGTGAAGAGGTGGCGGTGCAGATCGTCCATCGCCTCGTCGTCCTCGTTGAGCTGCGCCGCGCGCTCCGGGTCGCGTGTTTCCAGCACCTCCCGCGCGCCGGCACCCATGTTCACCGCGATGCGGCCCATCTCGGCGAAGTAGCCGTTGACGGACTCCGGTAGCGCGTGGTTGGGATGACGCCTGCGCGCGACCTTGGCCACGTGCAGCGCGAGCGCGCCCATCCGGTTCACGTCGGCGACGATCTGGATCGTGCTCACCACCTGCCGCAGATCACCGGCGACCGGTGCCTGCAGCGCGAGCAGGGCGAAGGCCTTCTCCTCGGCGTCCTGAATCAGTTCCGCGATCCGGTCGGACTCGCTGATCACCTGCTCCGCCAGCGCGAGGTCCGCCTGGAGCAGGGCCTGAGTCGCCCGCTCCATGGCCGAGCCGGCCAGGCCGGCCATCTCACCCAGCAGGTGGGCGAGTTCGGCCATTTGCTCGTTGTAGATGACACGCATGGAAACTGACACTAGTTCGCCGCGCTGACCAAGTCACGAACGCGGAGTGAATGACCGGTGTGCATCATTAGCGCGCCGGTTGCCGTTGATGATTCAACGACTGCGCGCCCATGCCGTCGCCGGGCCTGAAACGGCGGGATCGTGTGGATTTGTGATCTGCGTCGCACCTGTGCCCGGTGGTCACAGCGCGCTACTTGCAGATGTCCTCGGCCGCGTTGACGTGTTCCAAGTCCGACGGCAGCACGGCGGGCGTCGAGTCCGTCGAGGTGCTCGTCGCGACGTTGCCGATCTCGTCACCGACCGGCGTCGGCGCCTTCACGGTGACGCCGGACTTCGAGTCGCCTCCGATGACGACCTCGACGATGCCGCCGAGATCGTCCGCGGCCTCGATGGTCGCGCCGGGGATCGAGGTCGCCACGGTCGCGGCCTCGGCCTCCAGGCCGGGGGCGTAGCGGACCTTCGTCGTGGTGGAGGTGCCGTTGGCGTAGTTTCCGGTGTTGTAGATCGCGAAGCCCTGGTTGCCGAGTTTGGTGGCCGCCGTGCGCGCCAGCCCTTCGACTCCGGAGCCGTTGGACACCAGCAGCGAGACAGTCGAAGGATCCACCGCCTTGTACTTGGTCGGTGTCGGAGCGGCCGGTGCCGGAGCGGGGGCGTTCGCCTGAACGGTCGGCTTCTCGCCTGGCAGAGGCTGATCGTCGCGGATCGCCTTGAAGATCGCCTTGATGTCGGATTCGCGGGGGATCTCGTTGCCGTAAGTGGTGGTGCCCGCGGTTGGAACGGTGATGAAGGTGACCACGCCGGCATCAATCTTCTGCAGTGAACGTCCCAGCATCAGTAGGTCGGTCGTTTCGACCTTGTTGACCCAGGTGTGCTCGCGAAGCGCAGTGATGAAGCCGTTCAGCTTGCCCGGATTGAACAGCACCCTGCTGGACAGCGTGCTGCGCAGCAGCGAAGCGAGGAAGCGTTGCTGTCGGTTGATGCGGTCGTAGTCGCTGCGCTCCTCGCCGTAGACGTGCCTGGCACGCACATACTTCAGCGCGGTCTGGCCGTCGATGCGCTGCTTGCCCGGGTGCTCGAGGATGGTGCCGAGCACGTCGTCGACGAGCGGCTTGGACGCGCAGACCTCGACGCCATCGATCTGGTTGACCATCGACTCGAAACCGGCGAAGTCGATACCGATGAAGTGATTGATCGACGCGCCGGTGAGGCGCTGAATCGTGGAGACGAGGCACATCGGGCCGCCGAGGTTGTAGACGGCGTTGAGCTTGTCGCCTATGGCGGATGGGAACTTCTCATCGGTGTATGAGCCTTTTTCGTTGTCCCACCCATTGCACTGGGGCCTGGTCACGTCCAGGTCGCGCGGGAAGGACACTACGACGACCCGACTCCGGTCCTTCGGGATGTGGACCAGCATGGTGGTGTCTGCGCGGGCACCCTCGGCGTCGTCCAAAGTGCCCGCACCGAGCTGGCCGTTGGCCCCTGCGCGTGTGTCGGTGCCGACGAGCAGGTAATTCTCGTCGCCGAGCTGGGCATTGGAATCGATGATGTCTTCGGAGTTCTCGTCGAGAGCGGAGACCTGGGTGAAGCCGTCCGTGGTCGACCGCAGATAGCTCCAGCCGCCGCCAGTGACCAGCAGAGCGAGCACTGCGCACACTGCACCCCCCGCCCTTCCCGCGGTCCGCAGCCGCTTGTTGCGGCGCTCCTTGGAGGCCTGCAGGCGGGTCTGGGCGGTACCGACGGCCTTCGGCTTGGCGTCCTTGCCGTCTTTGGTGGGCCATCCCACGCCCTTGCGCTTGGCGCGCGTGGGCTCCTCGAGCGGAGGAAGTACGTCGGTGACCTCTTCGGCCTGCTCCGGCTCCGGAGGAGCGGCGGGCGCCGGGCGCTCGGCGGGGCGGCGGCTCGGGGGGCGGGCGGCCGGTGTGGCGCCCGTGATGTCCTGGACCACGGGTGAACTGCCGGTCTGGCGTGGCGGCGAGTCCGGCGCGCGCCGGGGACCGGCTGCGGCGCCGCGGCCGTTGGCGGCGGCCGGGTCGGCGGGCCTGCGCGGAGCTTCCTGCCGTGCGTCGGCACGGTTGATTCGTGCCGATGGAGGGCCTGCCTGCGGCGGTAGTGGCTCAGGGCGGCGGCCTCGGTTCGCCGGGGGCCCCGGAACCGGTGGCGGCTCGACGCGGCGCCCTCGTCCGTTGGCGGTGGGGTCCGGGGGACCGGGTTCCGTACGGCGGCCTCGGCTCGGCGCAGCGGCCGGATCCGAGGAGGCAGGCTCCGCGCGGCGGCCGCGGCGTCCGGTGCGTTCGTTGTCGACCCGCTGGACGAGATCCTGCACGGTCAGGGGCGCGGAGCTCTGGTCGGGAGCGGCGTCGGTATGGCGGGAACGACGAGATGTGCGTGTGGCGTCCTGTTCAGGGTTGTCCGCCGCGGGGTACCGCTCCCACGGGGCGCGACCTCCGGGACGTGGCGAACGCCCGTGCCGATCGTCACCCACCAACGAACCTCGCTTTTCGTCCTGCTTTTCCGCTCAGGTCACACTCGACCGGCGGCACCGATTCCGCAATGATAACGATTCCGCCACGGCGAGCCACCCCAGTGTGAAATCGAAGAGGTCACAGTGGTGTTGCGCTTGGGATTCGCTGTGCGGTTGCCGGATTACCCTCCGCTGTGCATCACATCCGCCGCGCTCGGCACCGCGGGATCATCCGGATCGTCGAGCCAGCCGTGTGGCAGCGCGACCTTGCCCGGCGAACCCTGCCTGCCGCGCGGACCCTCCGCGTCCTTCGGGAACGGAACGGCCGGGTCGAGCTGGCCGACGAGATCTTCCAATTGCGTGAGACTGCCCACCGTGGCGAACGCGCGACGAAGATCGGATCCGACCGGGAAGCCCATCAGATACCAGGCCATGTGCTTGCGCAGATCGCGCATGGCCTTCTCCTCGCCGAGATGCTCGGACAGCAGCGCGCCGTGCCGGTACAGCACCGCGCCCACCCGGCCCAGATCGGGCGGCTCCGGCAGCGGCTCACCGCGCAGCGCCGCCTGCAACTCGGCGAACAGCCATGGCCTGCCGAGGCAGCCGCGACCGACGACCACGCCGTCGCACCCGGTCTCGTCCATCATGCGCACGGCGTCGGCGGCGGAGAAGATGTCACCGTTTCCGAGCACCGGGATGGAGGTGACCGCCTCCTTGAGGCGGGCGATCGCGGTCCAGTCGGCTTCGCCGGAGTAGCGTTGCGCGGCCGTGCGCGCGTGCAACGCGACCGCCCGCGCACCCTCGGCTTCCGCGATGCGTCCCGCGTCCAGATAGGTGTGGTGCTCGTCGTCGATCCCGATGCGAAACTTCAGAGTGACCGGGACCCCCGCCGGTTCGGCCGCGCTCACCATGGCGCGCACGATGTGCCGGAACAACGTCCGCTTGTAGGGCAGGGCTGCGCCGCCGCCGAGCCGGGTGACCTTGGGTACGGGGCAGCCGAGGTTGAGGTCGATGTGGTCGGCCCACCCCTCGCCGACGATGATGCGCACGGCTTCGCCGAGCGTGGCGGGGTCCACGCCGTAGAGCTGCATCGAGCGGGGGTGCTCGTCGGCGTCGAAGGACATCATGTGCAGCGTTTTCTCGTTGCGCTCGACCACCGCCCGCGCGGTGATCATCTCGCACACGTAGATAGAGCTCGGGCTGCCGAATTCCCGGCACAACTTACGGAAGGCCAGATTCGTGATGCCCGCCATCGGCGCGAGCACGACCGGCGGATCGACCGGATACGGCCCGATCCGCAGTTTCGCCGTCGCCTCGGTAGTCATCGTCACGCCGACCAGTGTCTCATTTCCGCACGTAAGTCGGCCGGAGCGGGTCGCCCGCCCAGTACGCATGTCGCGATGCGGGCGCTACACCGGTCCGTTCATACCGCGCCGCCGTCCGGTCCCGGACGGCGGCGTGCTGTCGCTGCGGTCAGCCTACGGAGCTGCCCGCCATCTGGCGGTCGCGCTTCGCGGCTTCGCGGGCGAGCATGCGGTCGCGCTGCTCCTCGAACTTGACGACGTCCTTGCTCAGCTTGTCCAGGAACAGGCCGAGGCGCTCGCGGACCGCCTCGCCGCGGGCGGTGAAGTCCGTGCGCTCGAAGATGTTCCACTTCTTCAGCACCGGCTGGACGACTTCCTCCAGGTGCTGGCGCAGGTCGTAGATGCCGTGCTTGGCCATCAGCACGCCGTTGCGGCGGAAGTTGGGCATGCCGGCGCCGGGCATCTGGAAGTTCTCCAGGATCAGGGTGATCGCCTCGATGGCCTGGTCGGGGGCAAGGTCGAGGGCGGCGCCGCACATGTTGCGGTAGAAGATCATGTGCAGGTTCTCGTCGGCGGCGACGCGCTGCAGCATGCGGTCGGCGATCGGATCGTCACAGACCTTGCCGGTATTGCGGTGGCTGACCCGGGTGGCGAGTTCCTGGAAGGTGACATACGCGACGGAATGCAGGAATCCCGCGTCGGCTTCGGCAGGGGAGGCGAAACCGTTCGTCATGTGGACCATGCGGGCCTCTTCGAGGGCGACCGGATCGACGCCGCGGGTGACGACCAGGTAGTCCCGCATCACGATACCGTGGCGATTCTCCTCGGCGGTCCAGCGGCCCACCCAGGTGCCCCAGGCGCCGTCCTGCGAGAAGTTCTCGGCGATCTCCCGGTGATAGGAGGGCAGGTTGTCCTCGGTGAGCAAGTTGGTGATCATGGCCGCCTTCGCGACCTCACTGAGCCGGGACTGCTCCGGATCCCAATCCACGCCGCCGAGTGCCGCGAAGTTGCGGCCGTCGTCCCACGGGACGTAGTCGTGCGGATGCCATTCCTTTGCCAGGGAGAGGTGCCGGTTGACGTTTTCTTCGGCAACCGGCTCCAACTCCGTCAGAAGCTCGAGTTGAGTCAGATCCCTTGCCATGTATGAACCCTTCAGTGTGTGCTTCCGGTCGTGCAGGTCATCCCAAGGTAGACCGATACCGATGCGGCCATACCTTACGGCACCGTAGGTGTGATGCGAAACGCATCCGTTAGACGATCGATGCCCTGGTGATCCACCTCATACGACGCCTTCGCCGTTCGGTGATCTACACGAGTGTATGGGTTATTCCCGCAGCAATGGGACTATCGACGCGGCCCACGGAGCGTTAGCCGCACGTGACAGATCGCACCGCCGCATTCACGGCGCGAGGTACACGATGAAACGCCCTGGTACCCGCGCGTGTCGGCCACCGCGGCGCACCTAGCTGCGACGTTACTGTGAATTGTCTGCCAACGACGTCAGGCGGACATCCTTGCCGGAAGGTTGATTCGTCTCGGCGTTTCGACGCCATGTCGGGCTTGTCTCAACCGGACGTGTTCAGTCAGCGGCGGAACGGGTTCGCAGACGAGCGAGACTGTTGCACGGCTACCGGGTGTCAGGGTGGTCGGGACCAAGAGGCCGCTCGCGATCGACGGGGGTCTTCTCCGGCAGCGGTATCGCCTTGGCTGTCTGACCCGCTGACTGGTATGCAGCGGCGAGGTTGTTGCGTGTGGTGAGAGTGGTGGAGTGGTCGGGACCGAGAATCCGCTCGGCGTCGGTGAGGTTGCGCCCTAGGAGGGGAATCGCCTCGGCTGTCCGACCGGCTGACTGGTATCCAGCGGCGAGATTGTTGCGGAAAAGCAGGGTGGTGGGGTGGTCGGGTCCCAGGATCCGCTCCGAGTCGGTGAGGTTGCGCTCGAGTAGTGGGATTGCGTCAACCTTCCGACCCGCCGAATGGTAGGCGTTGGCGAGGTTGTTGCGGGAGGTCAAGGTGGCGGGGTGGTCGGGACTGAGGACCCGCTCGCGATCGATGACATTGCGCTCTGCCAGCGGAATCGCCTCGATCACCCGACCCGTCAATTGGTATGCGCTAGCGAGGTTGTTGCGGGTGCGCAGGGTGGCGGGGTGGTCGACACCGAGGATCCGTTCACGATCGATGAGGGTTTTCTCGTACAGCGGTATCGCCTCAGTCAGTCGCCCCGCCAACCTGTAGGCATAGGCAAGGTGGTTACGGGAGGCCAGGGTGGCGGGGTGGTCGGGACCGAGGACCCGCTCTCGATCGACGACATTGCGCTCCAACAGCGAAATGGCCTCGATCACACGACCCGTCAATTGGTATGCGCTGGCGAGGTTGTTGCGGGAAGTCAGGGTGGCGGGGTGGTCGACACCGAGGACCCGCTCGCGATCGATGAGGGTTTTCTCGTACAGCGGTATCGCCTTCGCCGCACGCCCGGCGTCCCGGTAGGCGTCGGCAAGGTTGTTGCGGGAAGTCAGGGTGGCGGGGTGGTCGGTGCCCAGGATGTGTTCGACTTCGGTGAGGTTGTTCTCGTACAGCGGTATCGCCTCCGCCAGCCGACCCGCCTCCCGGTAGGCATTGGCGAGATGGTTGCGGCACGTCAGGGTGTTGGGATGATTGGGGCCATGGGCTCGCGCGCATTGAGCGAGAAACGGCTCGGCGATAGTGATCGCTCGATCTAGGCTCACAGTTTCGATCAAGTGGCGTATCGCCCAGAAGCGGCAAGCAACGGCGTCGTCGCGGACATCAGGTGAGGCGTGGGTAGGTACGCCACTTGCCCAGAGCGCTTCGATCTGGTCGACCAGATCAGCACCTACGGCGCGATAGACCCATGCCTGTTCGTGCTGGACAAGCCGTGGTCGCAGTACGGCGAGTGCGCTGGTGAGGAGATCGTCGCAGTCGTCGGCGTCCCGGTCGCGTTCGAGCAGCACACGGGCGGTAAGTCGATGCGCGAGTAGGCGGTCTTTTGCAGTGGACCAGTTCAGCAGTGAGTGCTGGGTGCCGCGGTCGATCGCCTCGTCGACCAGTTCGTCCAGTTTCGGGTCGGGATGGTGCAGCAATTCCCGGCGTATCCCGGACGGGGCGAGCACAGCGAACAATCTCAACAGCCAACGCACCACACTGTCGAGATCCGCGTCGCCGCGGGAAGCCTCAGCGGCCTGAATCGACAGCAGGATCGCCTGGTCGACCCGCAGCGGGTGATCGGCACCGTCCCTGCGGCGTAATACTCGTGGTAGGGATTGTGCCCGAAGCCGCTGCAGGTAGGTCTCGTAGCTCAGGGGTGGCCGCGCGGCGGTGATTACGGCTGCGGCCGCGGACAGCGCCAGTGGCAGGTAGCCGAGCTCTTTGGCCAATTTTTGCTCCCCGTCGGGATCATCGACGAGGCCGGTGGCCTCACGAAGGTAGGCCAAAGCCTGTTCGCGGGTGTAGCCGGTGCCTGCGTCTACAGTGACGTCGGCGAGCCACGTAATGGCGGTGTTGGTGGTGGTGATCAGGACCCGGGTGCCGCCGCGGGTGGGCAACACCGCGCGGAGCTGTTCGGGGTCGGTGGCGTTATCGAGTACCAGCAGGTATCGATCGGAGCTGTTGTTGAGGTGGTTGCACAGCCGCCGGGCCGATCGCAGCGTGTCCTCGCCAGGCGCGGAAAGACCCAAATAATCGGCGATCTCGGACAACCCGGCATGCAGGGTGTCGGCGGTTTCGGCGTTCACCCACCCGACCGACCCCTCCTCGTGGTCGAGGACGTGGCGGGCATAGGCGGCGGCCAGCTGCGTCTTGCCCGCCCCGCGCATCCCGGTCACCACCACGGCCACACGCCCCTGTGCCAGTCCCTCTTCCAGATCGGTGAGCTGCTCACGGCGCACGAAATGATCCGGTTCCCGTGGCACCGAACCGACCACCGCCCGACCCGGAACAGCGGGCTGCTTCGTGGGCGAATGGATGTCGATCCGCAGATCTCGACCGACTCGCACCTGGTCGAGGTCGAATGCCGGTAGACCCGCGGAGGCCCCCTGCTGGGTGTGTGACGCGTCCGGGCCGGGGATTACCCGCGCGCCACCGAAGGGTCCTCATCATCGGGCCTTCCGGCCCGCACCCCGCTGACCCTGATCGAGCCACCCGCTTTGACGTCGGTGGCCTCCACTCCGCTGCCTGCGGCCGCGGTGACGTCGCGGATCTCGATCTCCCCGCCGGCCTCGACCCGGGTCAGCTGCACACCCACCGCCGCGGCCGCCGCGGGGGCCTGCTCCTCGATCACTCGCAGCAGTTCCTCCGCCGCTGCCCGCACTTCCAGGTCCTCCCCGGCGCCGGCCTTGCCGAGTTCTTTCGCCAGGAGTTGACGCCGCAGCGGCTCCTGCGGGTCCCGCTCCACCCCGATGATCTCGGCCTCGATCACCCCGTACCGGCGAGACAGCAAATCCTTCAGCGCCTGATAGGAATCGGCCACCACCCGAGTGGCCACATCGGTCAGTCCCGTCGCTGCACCAGCCGCCACCGCAGCCGCGATCAACGTCACCGGATCCATCCGTCGAACCTCCCACTCGACTCACCACCGCGAACCAGCGGCGGACCCGCACAAACTAGCGGAAGACACATTCTCGCAGGGTCATTCATATCGACGACAGAAGTGGACGCCTCCGGCCGGACCTCGCCGAGGAGTTCACCGACAATTGTGCCCTTCATCACATCTTGGCCGCTCTCAATTTGCCCTGGCCAAACATCTGGGGCGGATAGTGCCGTCACTGCGACCAGGCCATTTCGTCGATCCACGGCTCGCATATCGGTCCCTCGCCCTGTCGGTCGGCGGTGGCGGGGATGGCGACGAAGGAATCTGCGAATGACCGTCGATCGAGGCCCTCGAGCTCGGATCGCGGTGCCGGGCGTTGCTTGGGGTACTCGAGTGGATTGCACGCGACTGGAAGGGTGCGGCTCCGGCGTGGCCCTTCACGTCGGCATAACAAGTGCCTGGCTGCGGAGAACTCCCGGAAACAACGCGGGCGCCCGGAGTGACCCGGGCGCCCGGCGCCTGTGCCCCCAGTAGGGCTCGAACCTACGACCTGCGGATTAAAAGTCCATTTTGACGCAAGATATCAAATCGCTGGACATGCGTCAATTTAGGTGACAAATCTGCAGTCCGAACAGCGAATCTGTGGACATTACTGCCCGGGCGTTCGGGGCGCGAGTGCGCATAGAGGTACATCCGTCTGCCCCATGACTGCCCCTCGCGGGAGCGGCATCTGCCCCATGGACGGCCGGGGTGGCTCTGATTGATCGGCTTGGAGGGGTCATCGAGCGGAGCCGGAAACGCAGGGCCTGTGCAATGACCTTCCTGTCGACTCCCGGCAGTCGGTTGGATGTCGCAGCCAAGCTCAGCCGGCGCGTGGGGTCGACCGGGGACAGGTGAGGCAGTGAAAGCTCTACGAGAAACGCTTCCTGAGCGACTTCTGAGGAGGGGTTAGGGGGTTCAATATGTGCTGTCCGTCGCCGAGCCTGGCCGAGTTGCGTCGAATGGCCATCGTGTATCGCCCCCACCTGGTGTCGTCCGACCATCGCACGTCGAGCATCTGAGTCAGCGGAGGGAGCATGGCCCGTTCCAAAGTGGCCCCAGACAAGTCTGTGTAGCTCAAGCCCGTGCTCGTTAGATCACCGGTCAACACCGCATCGCGCAGATCGGCATGATTCAAGATTGCATGAGTCAAGTTCGCGCCAGTGAAATCCGTCTCCGTTAGGTTGGCGTCGCTCAGGTTTGCGTCCGTCAGGTCTGCACCACGCAGGTTTGCGCGATGCATGTTGGCGCCGGCCAAGTACGCAGCAGTCAGGGTTGCTCGTTCCAAAGACGTACCGCTCAGGTTGGCGTGATACATGTTGGCGCCGGTCAAATCTGCCCTTTCCAGGTTGGCGTCAGTCAGATCTGCTTCTGCCAGGTTGGCGCCGGTCAGGTCAGCTCTGGCCAAATTTGCGCCGAGCAGGACTTGACCTGTCAGGTCCTGCTCACGAAGGTCCTCGCTTTCTTGGATCAGGGTTTGACCTGTGATGTCTTGCGCACGAACGCCCCTAGCTGTCGTAGGACGTGGGGTAAGGCTCACGCCGAGCAGTGAAGCCCAGTACCTGTGCCAGAAGCTGTACCCCGCCCGCCCTCGAGGTGCGGCTGCCGCGGGATGGCGCGTCATTCCTAACAGCGATGCCCAGTACCGTTCGATGAACCTTGCCTGTGTCACGAGGAGCTGCCCTCATCAGCGATCTCATCGATATTTCGTGCAGATCCGAACTGCCTCAACAGGGCAGGGGCCGAAGCGCCAACCGCGATTGCGGCCAGTGGGCTGGTCACTTGGCTGTGAAAGATCAAGCCTCCTATCGCTCCGAAGACCAACCGAGTGACTGCAACTGCGAGATCCGGCCAAAGGTCGATGTACTCACGCCAAGACTGGAGGGGCTCTTGTCTTTTTGCTGACTTACGCCGGTTCGCCCTGCGGACTGTCGCTCGGTCCGACCTCCATTGCAATAAGTTGCCCCCCAGGGCGACGAGTTCAACGATCGCGCCACCGGCCATACCGAAAACGAGGCCTAACTGCCAAATCACGGTGCGAGCTCCCCTTGAACCCGAGTTACGGAATCCAGTCCTGCCGCGATCTTGTCGACCGCCACCGTGAGTATGCACTAGGGACGGGTCGGAGATGGCCGCTATCAGGGGTGCCGAGCGCAGAGGCCAATGCCCACGTTGGACGCGCAAACCAACGCGTATGTTCTGCGCCTGCGTGGGTGGATGCGTGGAGTTGCAAAGAAGGAAGTGGCGACGATGCCGAGCACAACGAGGCGGAGCGGTGATCGCGCCGTGGCGGCAGGACGCGCGCCTACGATTGCGGCACCGCGAAGCCGCGGATGTCCGAACTGGGCTGCCGACGCGTGATCGGCCGTGTTGGCTGCACCGACCTGCTTACCGCACTGAACGACTATTGCCAGCTGGCTCACCTCGAAGCACCGACTGCGAGACAGCTGCCACTGCGGAAGACTAGTGGCCGCTCGCGGCCGATAGTCAACCATGCGGCCGTCGAGGTCGGCACAATCGACTGGGTGACAGGATTCGTATTGACACCAGAGCGTCGTGAAGAGCTGTCCGATCTTCTTGGGGACGAAACACGCTTTCGCACTTCGTATCCCAGGGTTGCGGAGTACCTCGATACTGCCGCTGCCATACCTGGAAGCGGTGATGCCGAGGCCGACAGGGCCTTCGACATTCGTTTGCTGCACTACATGACGGGCGGTGACAGTGAGAATCCGTACTGGGACATCGTTGGTCCGTCCGTCAGTGTGGCCCCGGCCGAGCGTGGTGGTCGTCGCGAGGTCAACGGCGGTGTAGCGAAGGGCAGTGCGCGACTGGCCTACGCGCAGACGGTTCTCCAGGAGGCATACGCGTATGCGATCCCGTCGCCCGAGACGCTGGAGTGGATCACCGCCGTTTGCGCGGGTCGAGGGCTGTTGGAGATCGGCGCCGGGCGCGGATACTGGGCCGAACAGCTGCGACGCCGCGGTGTCGATGTTTTGGCATTCGACTCGGAACCGCCCGGCCAGATCGAGAATGTGTCGTTTCGTGGGGGAGCGGGGCAGTTGGATGTCTGGCACGAAGTCGGCGACCTCGCCGGCCTGGCCGCAGCGCGGGAAGCTGGCGAGGAGTCGCGTCGAGTTCTTTTCTTGTGCTGGCCGCCGGGCTGGGGAGATCCGATGTCAACCGACGCGTTGGAAGCGTTCGAAGAAGCCGGAGGCGACACGCTGATCTACGTTGGCGAACCTCGCGGCGGCAAGACAGGCACTGATGCGTTCTTCGACAAGCTTGATTCCGGGTGGGAGCGGGTTGGCGAGGATACGCAGTTCGTGTCCTGGTGGAACCTGCACGACAAGGCGGAGAGCTGGACTCGTCGGAAATAGCACCGGAAGTCGCGCAAACGCGTCGCCCCACTCCCCACACACTGCCATGATGTATGTATACGTAGTTGTGTATTGGTAGGGGTGACTAACTCCTGCCCGAATGGACGAAGCGAGGGGATTGACAGTGGCTGAACCGGCATACGTGAAGATCGCGGGTGAATACGCACGCAAGATCAGGGCTGGCGAACTCCCGCCGGGGACCCAGCTGCGGAGCTACCCCGAACTGGCGAAGCGCCACGGCGTGTCGCAGATCGTGATCCGCAATGCGATCGAGTTGCTTCTCGGTCAGGGGCTGGTGCGGACCGAGCGGCGGAAGGGCACCTTCGTTGCCGACCGGCCGAATCTGACCAGGGTCTCGCCCGAGCGGCAGTTCGAGCAGCCCGAGACGACATTCGAGAACGAAGCAACGGAGCCGGTCGAGGTGGAGCGTGACATCGAGAGTGTGTCCGCTACGGAAGACCTCGCGGACAAGCTGGGCGTGAAAGTCGGCTCTGAGTTGACGCATGTAGTCGTGCGTGCATCGGAGGGCGGGCGACCGATATCTGTGTCGGATAGCTATCAGCCGGTCGATGGCGCCGACGTCTCGGCCGCGGCGTTCCTGGAGGAGACCATCACGGACTCTCTGCCGCCGGCGAGCCATGCCGAGTGGCTCAAGACTCCGTCCGGCGAGCTGGTCAAGGCTGTATTTCAGCGCTACATCGCCAGCGATGAGCAAGTCCTCATGATCTCGAACATCTCGTATCCACGTGACCGCTACGACGCGTTCCTGTTCCGGATGGCACTAGAGCCTGAATCGGTCGCCACGAGCAGGCGGGAGACCTCCACCTGACCTGAAATCGGACCGACTTCGGTCGAAGCGTATAGGGGCCTGATCAATTCGTTGATCAGGCCTTTTTCGTGCCCTTTGGCGTCTACACATGTGTAGAGCTTGTGCGCATACGCAACTACACATACGCTGTTGTGTATACATAGTGACAAGTCGCCAAAGGAGTGACATATGAGCAGACGAAGTGGCTCGGCCAGTGGACCGAAGACGCTGATCAGCCTTCGCGATGCGGCGCAACTGGCCGGGGGAGTCCACCCGCGGACCGTTCGTCGCTGGGTAGACGGCGGCCTTTTGCAGGGCTTCCAGGTCGGCCCGCGGCTCATCAAGGTCGATCGGGATCAGGTCCTCGCGCTGGTCCGTCCCTTGAACGAGACCGGAGTCGCGTAATGCGGGCGCGCACTTTTGGTTTGGTCGCCGCCGCGGTCGCGGTCGGCTACCTCGTGTTGACGGCGCCGGAAGTCGTCGGGATCACCGTGATGGTGCTGGGCGGAGTCGCGCTGTGGCGATCCTCGCGGCAGTGGGGGCTTCGGCGATGAGCATCTACCTGCGCGATGGGGATCGGGAGCGTCAGGCACCCCCCGAGGGCGTGTTGCGGGATTACCTGGGCTATTACGTGGTCGCCGCCAGCGAGTCGGGTGCTCCGGTGGATACCGGAGTCGTCGCGGATATCGCGGTGCACGGGTCGTTCCGGGTGCAGTACGCGGCGCATGTCGACCGGGTATGTGTTCGGGTGTTTCCGGCGTCGTCGTCGGCGTATGCCGGGATGACGATGCAGTTGACGCTTGCGCAGGCAATCGGGCTGCGCGCGCTGCTCGACGCCGGCATCGCGGATGCGCTGGCCGCGCGTGATGACCGCGAGGCTGACATGGGCGAGGCGGTCGACGGCAACGGTGCCGAGCGGAACGAGGCGGAGCGGTGACCGCGCCGTGGCGGCAGGACCCGCCTGTTCAGGGGTACACGGTCACTCATTTCGACCGCCGTGGCGGTCACAACCCGCTGCACTCGATGGCTGGTCCGGAGTTCACCGGTGCGAGTGCGGTGTTCGCCCCGCTGGGGTTGTTGCCGCCGATGGTGCGGCTCGCCGCGTTCGGTGTGCTGCTGATCATCGGCATGGGTGGCTGCACGGCGGCGTGGATCGATCAGCAGGACTACGTGCCGTCGCCGAACATCTGCCGCCCGCTCAATGCCGGGGTTCCTCCGGAACCCGCGGGTTCGTGCGTGCCGCGTGAGGAGGTGGCGCGGTGAGCGAAGGTATTCCGACCTACCGGTGGCGGATGGCGCCGGGGCATTTGCGGACGAAGCGGCAGCTTGAGGCCGCGGGGCTGCGTCCGAACGGCCAGGACATTCAGGGCCGGATCCCGTTCCGCCGCTACGGCCGTGAGCAGGTGGCGCATCTGTTCGACGTGAATCAGGCCGCGCCGAAGCGGCCCGCGACGCCCGCGCAGCTGGCAGCTCTGGCGAAGGCGACGCGTGAGCACCAGCTGCGTGCGGCGGAGCGTCACGGTGTCGACCGCGCCGCGTTCGACCAGGCGGGCGGAGATCCGGGTCCGGGCTGGAACACATCCACCAGCGCTCTCGCGGACTACCGGCCGGGTTCGTCCCTGGCCGACGTGTTCAGGCGAGAGACCGAACGGCAGGGGTACGACCGATGAGTTTTCGACTCTCGCCGCGTGATCTGGCTGGCCTGACGGTCTTGGCCGAGATGTACGGGGCGCCGCTGGATGTGGTCGCCGAGATGTTGGGCGTGAGCATCAACCGCGCCTATCGGATCACGGCGAAGTGGGAAGCCGCCCAGATGATCAGCGCCAAGCGCATGCGCCCTGTTCCGGGTCCGTCGTGGATCTTCCCGACGAAGTCCTCAGCGGAGGCCCTGCTGGGTCGGTCGGTGCGTTATTGGGTGCCAACGCCGAAGATGGCCGCTCACACCAAGGCCGTGTTGCAGCTGCGGCTGGCTTTGGTCGGTTTGGATCTGGACCGCTGGATCTCGGAGCGCTCGATGCGCGCGGATGTCGGTCTGGTGAAGGCCGGTCAGCCGCGCCCGCACATCCACGACGGCCGCTACATCACTGCCGCTGGTGAGTTGTGGGCGGTCGAGGTCGAGCTGACTGCCAAAAGCTCTGCGGCGGCGCGTTCCTCGCTGCTCCAGGCGCTGAAGGTCGCCGAGAAGGCTCAGTGCACTGGCTTGACCTATTACTGCCGCGGTGAAGCGGTGAAGAACGTGATCCGGGCTGCTGCGGCCGGTCTGGATCTGTCGGATGGCCCGAAGTTGCGTTTGGTCGATCTGGACGAGCTGCTGGCCAAGAAGAAGGCCGAATCCTCCTCGCTCGCTTCGCGTCCCGGGCTTCGGGTGATCGCGGGCGGAGCCGCCGCTGATCACGAAATCTCCCAGGTCGCAGACCCGAACGAAGGAAAGGCGGTCTGATCATGACCGATTGCACTCCGATCATCACCCCGACCGATTGCGCGCCCTACGCGCCGACCCCGGTCGCTACCCCGACGCCGACGCCCACACCCGGTACGCCGATTCTGATCGAGCGGAAGATGCCGCCGATCGGCCTGGACCACGACCCGTTGGGGTGGCTTCCCGATTTCAGCACGTGGTCGCTGGAGGGCTTGGGCGATGGCGCGCTGCTGATCGCGGCGTGCGTGATCGCGATCCTGGTCATGACGATCATGATCCTGATCCCGGCGACCGCGCTGGCGTGGAAGCCGACCCGGTTGCGGAACTGGCTGATCGGTTCGGTGTTGGCGATGCCGGGCGCGACCGCGCTGTGGGCGTGGGATGTGTTCGAGCCCGGCCGCATGGCGACCGAGGCCAGCCACCAGTTCCTCCAGGGCCAGTACACCGCCGGACTGCTCGGGATGGCGGTAGTGCTGGTGCCGCTGGCGTGGCTGACCGCGACCATCGCCCACACCAACCGCCGCGTGCAGCTGGCCACCGTCGGGTTGAAGTCCCCGGCGCGCACGGAGCGGGCGTTGTGGGCGCAGGCGCAGCGCGAGCAGCGCGCCGCCGCGCGGCTGTCTCGCCGGCGTCTTCCTTTCACCACGGGCGGGTTGTCGCCGGAGATGGTGATCGGGCGCCTGGCGCTGGAGACCGACCAGGCCCCGGCGGCGTCGGTGCTGCGGCAGCTGCTGGGGCGTACCGAGACCCGGCTGATCGTGCCGTGGATCAACGCCGCGGAGCACCAGACCACCGTCGCGGGCTCCGGTTCGGGCAAGACGACGCTGATGGTGCGGTTGTTGGTGTCGTGGTTCATCACCACCTGGATGCGGCACCGGCAGTGGTGGCGGCTGGATCGTCCCGGTCGGCCGCTGGTGATCGTGGTCGACTGCAACGGCGGCCCGGAGTCCCGCAAGGTCGCCGCCCGGATGCGCACATGGTTCACGGCGTTGGGTGTGCCCGCGCCGCGGATCGGGATCTTCCCCGACGATGTGTCGCTGGGCATGTGGCCGCGCAAGGACTTCGACGCGCTGGAGGTCAAGGCGCAGAAGGCCATCGTGGACGATCTGCGTTCGATCCTCTCGGCGATGGTCTCCGGCGGCAGCACGCCGGCCACCGACACCGAGAAGTACTTCCATGAGATCCGCGAGACCCTGATCCACCTGATCGTGGACGCCCCGGCCCGGGTCGAGGTCATCGACGGTGTGCCGACGCCGATCGGGCACAACCCGCCGCGCAGCTGGCTGGAGTTCCTGTCGCGGTTCGACGTGGAGCGGCTGTCGAAGCTGTGGGGCGGGCAGCCCGGCGCCGAGGTCTGGACCGGCGTCATGGGCATCGACATGGAAATCAAGTCGACCATCGACGGCAAGCAGCCGGTCATGAACTCCGCCCGCGCGGAGTTCGCCAACCTCTACCGCGCGCTGGGGGATGCGTTCGACGGCGACAAGGAACTCACCGACTTCGACGTCCTCTACATCGTGCTGGAGGGTGTGAAGACCCCGGATCGGGCCCGCGCCCAATTCGGCGCCATCGGCACCATGCTCGAACAGCTCGCCGACAAGGAACACGGCCGCACCTCGCTGATGGCGGTCGACGAGTTCTCCGCAGTCTCCGACGGCAAGACCCGCGCGGTGAAGTGGGTCGAAAGGTTGCGCAAGGCCGGCATCGGGTCGTGGTGGATCGCGCAGTCCTGGCAAGGCCTGGGCCACGACGACGACAACCGCACCGGCCTGGTCGCCGCCGCCTCCGGTGGCTCGCTGCTGATGCGCTCCTCGGACCCGGAAACCCTGGCCAAGAAGTACGGCACCCGCGCGAAGTTCGAACTGTCGCGCAAGTTGATCGGCGGCAACCGCGACGGCGACGAGGGCAACGTCAAGCCCGGCGATCAGTTCCTGATCCCGCCGAACCGGCTGCGCGCCATGGCCAAAGGCGACGTGGTGCAGGTGGCCGGTGGCCGCGCCCGCTGGGGGCGGGTCTCCCCGCTGGACGACGCCGAGCTCAAGCGGCTGCGCCCGCTGTCCGGCATCGCCGATTTCACCGACCCGAAGCCCGAACACGACACCGACGACGCCACCGGTCTGGCGCCGGTGATCGACCTGACCAAGCGCCGCCCGGCCTGAACCACCACTACGACAAGGAGTCACGAGCAATGGCTTTCCCGAAACCGATCGAACCCGAGGACCACGGCGAGGAGCTGGGCGGACGCAGCGCCGCCGAGCAAGCCCGCGAGCAGCAGGTCCTCGAAGCACTCACCGCCGACATGGAAGGCAGCGAGGCGCAGAAGCTCGCCGCGCAGCTGCTGACGCCGGTGGTGCCCGACGGCGGCAGCGTCGGGCGCACCGTGACCCCGCATGTCTCCCGGCTCACCAAGGCCCGCGACAGCGTGCGGATCTGGGGTCCGGCGGTGGCGACCACGACCGGCGCGGTGGTCGCGGTGTCGGTGTTGCCGCTGCCCGGCCCGCTGGCGCTGTACGTGCTCGCGCTGGCCGCGTTCGCGTGGTGGCACTGCGCCGGACGCCCCGGCGCCATCGAAACCGTCCGCATGCTCGCCTACGCCCTGGCCGACACCGGGGCCAGGATCCGCCGTCACGTCGAGCAGCTGGCCCGCCGCCGCGCCGCGATGGAGACCCGCCGCACGACAAACAACCCCATCAAGAAGGAGAAGTGACCATGTCCGACACCAACACCACCCCGGGGCACGTCACGAAAGCAGAGATCACCGTCGCCCGCGGCTACCTGCGGGCCTGCGTCGAGTACGTCAGCGCCGATCCCGAACGCAGCGCCCGCATCGAGGCCCTGGACTCCGATGCTGTCTACCAGCGAATCCTGCGAGTGTGGCCCGAAGGCTGGGATCACTTCCGCGAGGTCTTCGCCAACGACATCGCCGACGCCGAGGCTGACGAGCGCGCGGCGTGGTTCGCCGAAGCCTCCCAGGCCGCCCGCGGGCACCTGTTCGCCTCCCGGCTTCCTGCCGCCGCGCTGAGGTGGGGCCGCTGCTCGCTCACCGCCACCGAAGCAGTGACCACGCTCGGCGCCGATATCGCCGAGAACCGTCGCGAGGCCGCCGAATGGCACTGGATCGCCGAAATCCTCGGCGTCCCAGTCCCGGTCGCGATGGCCTGGGCCGTCGAGGGCCGCACCCGCCAGCTCGCCGCCGCCATCTTCCGCCCGTTCCACACCACCGAGAAGGAGAACTGATCATGTCCGACACCAACTACGGTCCCGCTGTCGAAGACGAGATCGTCGCGCAAGCACGCCAGTTCAGTGCCGCGATGCGCACGGCGATGCAGCGTCATGCCCAGGCCGCGAACTGGCTGGAACGGCGCCGGGCCCGTAAGGAGATCAGCCGCCTGGTCCGCGCCGAGCGCCGCGAGCAGCAGAAGTCCCGCACCAACCACCTGACCTGGACCAATCAGGCCGTCGACCGCTACCGCGTGCACGCCCAGGCCGTCGCGGCCCGCGCGAACGATCCGCGGGTGGATCACGACCGCCGCGCCCGCGACGCCCGCGCCTTGGCCGAGCACCGCGACCGGCTGGCCGTGCAGTTCATCGGCAACGAGCATCTGACCCGCACCGAGCAGGGCATCGCCCTGGACGGTCTGGACGCCGCGACTGTGTTCCCGGAGTACAAGACCGGCAACCTGTTCGCCCGCGCCCACAAGGTCAAGGGCCTGGAAGCGCTGCACTACCGCGCCCGCGTCGCCCGCGAGACGGTCAATATCAACCGCTACGCCGACTGGGAACGGGCGGAGTGGCAGCAGGGCCTGGACGCCGCGCACCGCGCCAACGCCGAGGACGCGCTGCTCGCTCGCATCGACGCCGCCCAGACCGATCGTCACCGCTACACCGCGCAGATGACGTGGACCGATCCGGACGGCGGGAAACTCACCGAATCCCGGTCGTTCGCCACCGAGCACACTGCCACCGAATGGTTGCAGCGCAACATCGGCCGCACGTCGTGGTCGGACGGCACCACCCTGGCGGTGCAGACCCGCGACACCCTCAACACCGCCAAGCAGTACGTCGACCACGGCCGCCCCGAAACCGTCGCCGACCAGCTGGCCGCCCGGGAGGCGGTGCTGCGGGAGCGGACGCTGGCCGGGCAGGTGCACCACGAACAGGCCACCATGGAGCAGGCCCTCCAGGCCGAGCAGCAGCAGGAGGCGCTGCCGTTCGGCAGCACGATCACCTACCTGCCGGAAAACGCCAACCAGGTGGTGCACGAGCGCGGTGAGCACGCCACCGAGGCGGACTCGGCGCGCTGGACCGCGCAGCAGCTGACCGAAATTCGGCCGGCACCCGGCACGACCGTGCATGTGGCTGCCTCGGAGACCTCCAGCGAGGGCCACGAAGATCCGGTGTTCCGCGCCGAGGGCGGCCGATCGATGGTCACCGACGAAGTGACCCAGTGGTGCGAGAGCATCGAGCGCGCCTCCTCCGCACCCGAGCGCGATGCGCAGCAGCCGCCCGTGTCGGTGGTGCAGATCGTGGCCGAGCGACACCGGCTCGCCGAGGATCTCGCGCAGCGCGGTCGCGAAATCGCGCAGCTGTCCGGCGATCTGGTCGACGCCACCGAACGCAACAACCAGCTGGCCCGGCAGCTCACCGCGCGGGACAAGAAGCTCGCCGAACTCACCGCCCGGCACGGGCTGTCGATCGAGCACAACAACCAGCTGACCGAGGCCAACGCCCGACTCACCCAGCAGCTGACCGCGATCACCGCCGAGCGCGACCAACTGCGCGGCGAACGCGACGAGGCGGTGCAGAAACTCGCCGAGCGCACCCCCGCCGACCAGCGCTACGGCAGCCCCGAACGCCGAGCCGAGCAGGCTCGCCAGGCCGCAGGACGGGATCGGTTCGGCGGTGGCCTGTCGAAGGAGATCGCCGACGCCACTGCGGTTTTCGAGGCCGTGCGCAAAGCCTCTGAACGGGGCCTGGTCGAGCACGTGCTCGATCATGCGCGCGAGGCTGCCCGCGCTCATCAGGAGCGCAGCACCTCCGACGAGTCCGGTCGCCCGGCCGCGCAGCGGCAGGCCGAGCAGGCCAAGGCGTCGGTCTCGAGCAGCCGTTCCGCTCTAGCCGACTACCAGCCCAGCAGCAGCCTGGCCGACGCCATCGCCCGCAACGGACACGACCGGGAAGGAATCGATCGATGAGCAGCAACGACCTGGATGACCTGTACATCAACCGCTACGCCGGGCGCGTCGAGAACCCGCAGGAGGTGTTGATGCGGGCGGACTTCGACCGCGTGAAGGACCTGAGCGAAACCGCGTTCCACGCCACCGGCGACGACGCCGAGCGGATCTTCGGCAAGGTCGATGAGATTTCCGCCCGCTGGTCGGACCGCGATGACGAACTGGGCGCGGCCTACCGGTACCTGGAGGACGCGCACAGCGACTGGCGCTCGGCGCCGGACACCATGCGCCGCATGCACGAGCAGATCACCGCGGATCGGGCTCAGGGCTTCCACGCGATCAGCGAGATCGACTGGCGCAGCCAACTGCACGCCCGCGAGCTGACCGGACACGGCGCCTGGGTGGTCGAGCCCCGCTCGATCGAGCAGGCCCGCCAGCAGCTCGCCGCCGCCGAACGCCGCGAGGGATGGTCGGATCCGGCCGAGGCCCGGCCGGCCGCGGGGCCGGTCCCGGTGTCCAGCTCGTTCGCCGCTGCTCGTATGTCCGCGCTGGCGGACTACCGGCCCAGCAGCCTGGCCGACGCGCTCACCCAGGGCGCCGAGCGGGAAGGCATGGACCGATGAGCACCGATGACCAGAGCACCGATGACCGGACCATGGAGGATCTGATCGGCGAGCTCATCCGCTCCGACGGCCTGGACGCGGCGGTCGCCGACTACTACGCCCGCCGGGTCCCCGACCCGCAAGAGGCGTCGTGGCGCACCGATTACACCCGCGCCTACATCCTGCGGGACCGGGCCGAAGACGCCCCGTGGCCCCACCACCCCCGCGCAGAAGAGCTGCGGGCCCAGGCCCGCGCGATCCAACAGCGGTGGACCGCCGATCCGGCCGTCGCGCCCCGCTGGGCCGAGCTGGACGACATGCTCGCGCACACCGTTTACGCGGGCCTGTTTCACCCGGAGCCGCCGACCATGCCGAGCGAGGCACCGCCCGGCATGGACCCGACGACGTGGCGCAGTCAGTTGCAGGCACGCGACATGACCGGCCACGGCCGATGGCCCGACACCACAAACATCCAGCAGGGAGCCGAACCAATGACCGACACTACCCGCGCCACCGCCACCGGATCTGCGTTGGCGGACTACCGATCCGGCAACGCGCTGGCGGCGTCGCTGGCGAACACTGAGCGTGACGGAGTGGAGCGGTGAGCGCCCCGTCGGTCGAGGCGACGATGCCCGCCCAGCCCGCGGACTGCTTCGACGTCGAGTTGGCCGTCCGGCCGATGCCGCTGCGGTCGCGGTCGCAGTCGGTGTCCCTGGTCGCGCCGTCGTCGCCGGTGAGCCCGGCCGGGCCGTCGTCGGCCGGTTCGGCCACCGGTGATTTGGAGGCGCGGTTGATCGCGGCGAATGAGCGCGCCGCGGATCTGGCGCAGCGGCTGGCGGTCGCGCTGGCGGCGTTGAATGCCGCCGAGCATCAGGCCGCTCAGCTGGAAGACCGTAACCGCGAGCTTGCCAGCGATTTGGACAACGCCTTGGACCAGCTCGCCGGGCACGCCCTGCACGCCGAGCAGGAACGGCTGATCCACACCCCCGTCTACGGCCTGTGGGCCGTGTCGGACTCCAACCGAGAGGACTACGAACGATGAGCGACACCCTGTCGCACTCCGGCGACACCGCGTCGCCGTCTGGCGCCGCCGCGTCGCCCGCTCCCACGACCACGGCGACGCAGGTGTCGCCGCCGTCGTGGAACGCCGCTGAGGCTGTCGCCTTGCTGTCGCTTGCGGCAGTGAGCATCGCGGCGTTCTTCTGGTCGGCGATCGCGCTGCACGGTGTGGCGGTCATGTCCGGTATCGACTCCCGATTGGCGTGGGGCGCCCCGGTGATCGTGGACGGCCCGATCGTCCAGGCCGCGTTCTCGCTGGTGGCGTTGAACCGGCGCGAGAAGATCGGCGTGGTGGTCCCGGCCGCGACTCGCCGGTTCTTCTGGGCCGAACTCGCCGCCGCTGAGCTGGTGTCTTTGATCGGAAACGGTGTCCACGCCTGGAAGGCCGACGATCTGCTGCTGCCCGCTCCCGCTGCCGCGGCGGTGGCAGGAGCCGCCCCGATCGCCGCGCTGGCGGTCACCCACGCGCTCACCGCGCTGATGGAGGTCCCCCGCACCCCGGCCCCGCAGGCGACAGCACCCGTCGCGGCGGCGACAACCGGCGACACCGCCCCGAAATCGGGCGACACCGAGGCGACACCCGCCGACGTGGAGGCGACACCGGTCGAAATGGATGCGACAGCAGCACGCGACGCGGAGATCCTGCGGCTGCATCAGGCCGGTCTTTCCTACCGCGAGATCGCCCCGATCGTCGGGTTGCACCACGGCTCGGTCGGCAAGATCCTCGCCCGCCTCAAGACCGAAGGCGACACCCACTGCGAGCAGCTGGCGTCGCCCGCACCCCATAGCGTCCGGCTGATCGCCGGATAAACCACCCAATAACCGAGGAGTAACCGAAATGACCAACGCACTGACCGATCTGGACCAGATCAACGCCGAGCTGATGAGCCAGGGCGCCCGCAACCCGTTCGGCCGCGACGTGGAGCCGAACACCACGGTGTCCGGCGAGATCGTGGCCGTGGTGCGGCGCCACCGCCACAACAGCTCGGGGCAGCCGCTGTATTGGGTCAACCGCAAGCCGATGGTCGCCCAGGCCGGGGATCCCGTCATCGATTCGGCGCTGATCCTCGAGACCGACGAGCGCGTCGACTCCGAGGACGAGGGCCTGCGCTCGATCACGCTGGATCGTGATGTGCAGCGCGCGATCGCCGCGGGCGTGCGCCGGTCTCGGGCCGGCGGATTCGCGATCGGTGGTCGTCTCGATCAGCTGGTCTACGTCGGCCCGGTCGAGGGCGGTGGCTACGGCCGCGTCTACGAGCTGGTCGCCTACGTCCCGCCCGCCGATTGACCCGACCAACCGACAGAAGCCCGGCCGTGAATTCGGCCGGGCTTCGTCGTGTCTACAGCCGGTCTACAACTCGGCTGTCCATCCCCTGACCTTTCCCCTGGCCCCTTCCTCCGCAGGTACAACGAGTCCGGAGCGGTGGTTGCTCAAGGGTGGCCGTATGGCCATCGCCGTAGGCGACGCGACGCAGGAGCGCCCTTGAACAACCGCCGAGCCGGGCTCACGCTATCCGGCCGAGGAAGGGCCTTCTCGCCATAGTCTCGACGGGTCGAGATGTCGATCTTGTCGGTCATCAGGTGTGCGAGAAACGCGCAACTTTCGAGCGAATCACGCATACAAGCGGGTGCGTGGTTCTCGCGCCTCTCAGCCACCACCCCAACCCTCCGTGAGCTGGGTAAAGGGCGGGATTTCTGCTCACTCCCCCACCCCCTCCCAGTCCGACATCTCATCGCCCACTGCGTGTTCAACGAGATGTCGGACTGGGAGGGGGTGGGGGAGCAATCAGAAATCAAAAGATCAAAACAGGGAGGGTTGGGGTGGTGGTTGAGAGAAAAAGAAGTGGTTGCGTTGGGTGGGCATCGGAAAGTTCGCGAGTGGGTTGCGTTGGGAGACGGTGACGGTGGTGGCGTCGTCTGCATCGGCTGCGGTCTACTGCACGCGGCTGTGCGTGTGTCGGGTCGCGTAGCGCGTGTTCGGTGGGGTGCGTGGAGCGCGGGCTCGTGCAGCTGCACAGTGGTGCAGCGCGCGACGCGATCCGTGGGTGGTCCCGCGACCTGGCGGTCGCGCGGTCCGACGCGCGGTGTGCTGGGTGTCCCTCCGGCATGGCCTTCTCTGGGGGCTATCACGACGACAACGACCATCAAGGGCGCTTCGCGTCGCCTGCGGCGATGGCCTGGCGGCCACCCTTGACGGCCGCCGCCGTCGTGATCGAGTAGCCCCAGGCCATACCGGAGGGACACCCAGCACAAACCCAAGGCGCGCGCTATGGACCGGGAAAGCTGCGCAGCCGCGGGCTGCGAGGCGGGGCTCTGCCCCAGCACCCCGCCCTCGCCGGGAGGCAGGCCACCCAGAGGGGCGCGGGTGCGCACGCAGAAGTCGTATTGGTCTACCGCAGCTCCAAAGCAGGCAGGCAGACCAGTCCCGGGACTGGGAGTTAATCAGCCAGCAGCAACTTTACAGCGTCGAAACTAGCTATCGATCTGCGATCGGTCAGCGTGAGATACCGCGGTCGCGCTTCTGGGGCGGCTTGGGTGGCGTGGGGATCCCGGTGTCTGGCGCCGCAGTGCCTGTGGTGTTTCGCCGGGTGGCATAGCGCTGGCGCTCTTCCGGAGTGGAGCGGCCCGCAGCGACCGCGCGAAGGACCGCACGAGCGTCATCGATCCAGGCGCGGTGACCTAGGTGGCCGCGGGAAGCCGGGCAGGTAATCGACACTGCCTGGCTTCCGGCTTCCGCGCTCTTGCGGTTGGACAGCGTCGCCAAGGCTCGTTCGGTCGCGTTCTGAGGCCCCCCTGTCACCCCTGGCAATGCGGGAACCCCACCCCGGCCCAAAAGCAATCCTGCATCCGGCACGCTGTGTTAACCTGCTTGTGACCTGCTGATTGACCGGTTTTGAACAAAATATTGAGGCGCACCGGAGGTATCAAGACCTTGAGCCAGCCACTGCCCTTTCATCACCCGATCATCATCGAGCCTCCCGACGCGCCGGCGTACCTCGCCCAGATGGACATCGCCGTCTCTGATGTGCACGCTGCCATCGCAACGGGCGAGATCTGGGCCGGAAACATGAATGGACATCACCCGGTAACCGCCGCCGGTCTCATCCGGTGGATCTACGTCGTCGGCACGCTGCGGGAACGACTGGCCGGAACGAACCTCTGGTTCGGCGACGATCCCAAGAACCGACCGATCTCCCAGCGCACGGACGGCGCATACACGCTGTCCACCGTCGGTGGAAACGAGATCACCGGCATCATCGACCACCCAACCGGTCCTTTCGCCGCACGTCGCAGGGGAAAAGCCACCGCAGAGGCGGTCAACGGTACAGCGCCGCTCATCACGATCGAAGCATTGCGTGCGGGCAATGTCGACCGTGATGTCGACGCCGACCTCCGTGCACGGCCACCTCACGGGCCGTGGTTTCTCGTCTACTTCCGAGACGAGGAGTCGGTGCGAATGGAAATATCACTGCCGCTAGGCTTCGAAGACGGTCAGTTCACCGGTTGGAAAGTGCGAGTCATCCTGGATGAATGGAGGCCGGAACGTGTCAGCGCGAGGCCGCGCGATGTCGGAGGACAAGACGTCGACTTCCAAGTCATCGAGGTC
This sequence comes from Nocardia sputorum, assembly GCF_027924405.1. Lineage (NCBI taxonomy): Bacteria > Bacillati > Actinomycetota > Actinomycetes > Mycobacteriales > Nocardiaceae > Nocardia > Nocardia sputorum. The sequence goes on from NZ_AP026978.1 coordinate 345,505, forward strand.
GGCTGAGGCGTACCTCGACCCAGACAGGATCCGGGTCGCGCGTATGCGTCGGGGAATGACGAAAGTCGATCTGGCAAGACGGCTTTCGGTCATTCCCCGCACGATCGCTCGGTACGAGGCTGGTGAAGCGCCCCGGGAAGTCGCTGAGGAACTCGCGACAGCATTGGATTTCCCACCCGGGTATTTCGAGCGTGGCGGTGCACCAGCGTTCGACTCGGCTGAGGTCCGATTCCGCGCCGCGCGACGGGCGACTGCCCGTGAACGCGATGCCGCGGCGGCTGCAGGAGTGTCGGGTGTGGAGATCGACCGCTGGATCTCCGCTCGGTATGTTCTGCCTGCAGTGTCACTGCCCTCATTTGCGGGCAACGATCCCAAGACCGCCGCGCAACTGTTGCGTGGGGTCTGGGGGCTCGGCACGAAACCGCTACCGAACCTGATTCAGCTGTGCGAATCTCGTGGCATCCGCGTCTACAGCCTTCCGCCCTTCGCCGATGCGGTCGACGCGTACTCGATGTGGTGGTCAGGGACTCCTTATGTGTTCCTCGCGCGCCGTAAATCTCCGGAGAGGATTCGGTTCGACCTGGCCCACGAGGTGGGCCACTTGGTGTTGCACGACGCCGAGCCTTGCGCGACCACGGCCGTCGAGCGTGAAGCCGACGCCTTCGCCTCGGAGTTCCTCATGCCAGCGGCGAGCATCGTGGAGTACCTGTCACCCACCCCGTCGGTCAACGACATCCTGGCGGTGCGCAGCCAGTTCAAGGTGTCTGCGATGGCACTGGCCTTCGCAGCACACAAAGCTGGCCGGATCAGCGACTGGACCTACCGTCAGGTGTGCATTGAGCTATCGACCAGGGGATTCAGGACATCTGAACCTGGTGGAATGCCGAACTACGAAATGTCACGTGTGTTTCCCCAGGTGCTCAGCCGATCGAACACGAGAAGGGTAACCGCCCGGGGCATCGCCAAGGATCTGGATCTTCCACTGAGCGATGTCCACGCGCTGACGTTCGGTACCGAGTTGCGATTCGCTCAAGAAACCGAGGTCACCAGCGAGGGCAGCCACGATCGGCCCACCGGCCAATACCGCCTACGCGCGGTTTAAATGGGTACGCGAGCCAGGCTCGCCCGGGGCGCTGGGAGCGGGAAGGCTGCGCAGCCGCAGGCCGCGGGGCGGGGCTCTTCCCCAGCGCCCGCCTTCGCAGGGAGTCAGGCCTCTGGAGGGGCCGGGTGCACACACAGATGTTCAGGTACACCGCATCGGCCACCTGCAGTCGCTGGCGTCACGATGCTGCGCCAGTCGATTCGTATCTCTTGGGACATGAACTCAACGGCAGATGCCGAATGTCGACCAATGTCGGTTACCACATATCGGCACTCCGCTCGGAGGACCAGTCGATTAGCGCAAGGAGCGGGCCGCAAATGCAACTTCAAGAAGTACTCGCCCTCATCGCCTCAGGGGAAGGCCAAACCGTCGAGTTCAAGCAAACGACAGGTACATCCGAGGCTGCGACAAGAACCCTCGCCGCTTTCGCCAGCCAGCCCCAAGGTGGGGCGGTCATTTTCGGGGTGAACAGCGACGGTTCGCCTCACAGAGGGTTCCAACTCGGCTTGGAGACATCGGCACGTCTAGCCGGAACCATCAAGGCCAAGACGCTATCGATGACCACCGGCCTGCCGCTCGCGGTGCAGATGTTCGAATTTCGAACCCCCGATCGCCTGGTGGCGTGCGTACCTCCAGGCGCGGACACCGGCGGCCCATATCTTGCCGATGGCTTTCGCTGGCAGAGGGTCGGTTCAAGTACGAACAAGGTTCAGATTGACTACCAGCACCTCGCGCGGGTGTATCAGCAGCACCTGCGAGATGACTCCTCGTACTTCGGGATCAAGTTCTGTCCAGAATGCGGCAGCCAAGACTTCCAGACCGCCTCGCAGGTTGCCCCGCATGACGTCCTCATTTACATAATTCGATGTAAGCGATGCGACTGGAGCGACTGGTCGGAGTAGTTTATGGTGCCATCAACCTCATGAGGCAGCGAACTGGGGCCTCGCCACATAGCTTTGCGGCACCGTTGTTGGTCGGTGGACGCGTGCTCAAGAACTGGCTCCTAGCGCGCCGCCGAACGTGCCGCACGCCTGGCGGCGATGCGACACATACCCGAGTAGCACGCGACCGTAAACAGGTAGGGGGGACGTGTGTACGGGCGCGGCCACATAAGTTCGGTGTGCTGGACTGGGTGGCATGTTCGGGGACAGGTGTGCGGCGACGGTCGTCAGCCGCCGCATACCTTTGCAAGCGTGGTACCTGTGGGGCGTGGCACCCGCAGGCGGAGGGGCACGGGTGAGCGAGCGCGAGTCGTGTTGGTCTACCGCGGCTTGAATACAGGCGGAGCGGTACCGAGCTGCTGAATTGACCAGTGGGGCAGTAACTCCACAGCATAGAGAGCTATCAATTTACGATCGGGTGAGCCGCCACGGTCGGCTTTAGGGGCGGCGCGGGTGGTGTGGGCATCTCGGTGTCGGCCATTCAAGAGCAATTCCCTTGTGCACAGCTTTAGGATGTACTCTGCTTGAGAGGAAACCCTTCGCGTTCCAGATAAGCCTCGACTGTCGCGGTGAATTCTCCATCTGTGGCATCTATTCGGATCGCGGTTGCGAGCACGCTGCGCATAGGTTCCACCGCGACATACCATCGTTCAAGCATCTCTTTGATGCTGGCTAAACGACGCACACGCGCTGTGACGAGGTCAATGCGGTTCAGCTTCAGTTGTGTGACGGTTATTTCTCCCCTATTCGCTCCCAGGCGTGATGAGGCGAAGTCGCCATGAAATCGGAGATGTTCCTCTATTTCATCTTCATACGGATTCAGTAAGCCGTCAGTTGGATGGTAGAATTCCCCCTTGTTGGTGTTGCATACTGGACATGCCCAGGTAAGGTTATGCCACCTATGAGCGAGTTCGGGCTGAAGGCCTTTGGGGATAATATGCTCTACGTGCGGATAAGCAACATCTGCCACAAATTGCTCACAGTAGGCGCATCGCTTCCCGGTTTCTTCACTCAATGCCTGTTGTATCTCGGGATGCCGCCACTTTTCATACTTTTTCTCGGTGCCAGCGCGCTTCGCCGTGACGTAGTCTGTCGTCCATTTATCTTCATTTTTTGACAGAACGTTGGGCTTGTCTCCCTTTATCAGACGTCTCATCCGTGCGGGTCCTGCTTGCGGCGGTCTGCTACGGAGATTACTGCATCAGAGAATTCTGGCTCTAAGCCGTTAGCCTTCAACTCGTTTCGCAATCGCCGCAGGCTCGATTCATCGAGTCCCTCTGCCGCGTAGCGGCTGACGATGGAATCGAACAAGGTCTCCGCCCATTTTGGCATTGTACTTTCTACTCCCAAGACCTGCCGTAGGGTCTCATCAGCGCTAGCAGCCTTGTTCGAATAGTTGAGCCATCTTGCCTCGACGCGCCGTTGTTGGTTGTAGTACAACGCGTAGACTGCCGAGTCGGCGGCAGAGGTTACAACGAATGGGCTGTGTGTCGCAACGATGAACTGGACACGTGGAAAAGCCCGCAGAAGACTTGGAATGATCTCCCGCTGAAGACTCGGGTGTAGATGATTCTCTGGTTCGTCGAGCAGCACAGTGAACCGCTCTTCTGTTCTTGACCGAAGGAATATTTGCCAAGCTACTTCCAGGATTGCGCTTAGACCTCCTGAAGCGTCATCTAGAATGAAGTCCCCAGTTTTAGTATGAAGAATTACGTCCGGCGTTCTAATTCGCATTCTGATGTACCCAAGAGTTGATGGCATGACCTGCGTCAGAATATTATGGAAGCCTTCCCAAATCTCTGCTGCGTTTTCGTTGAACTCTACATTCGGGTTGCCTCGCGAACCGAATACGGCTGCTGAAATCAAAGATTCTTTAAATACCATCTGAGGAGACTTTTGTGTCCAGCCGCCGGACCATCGAGTACGGATTTCTCCAGTATATTGATCGAACAGTGTATTCGGGTCGCTGAAAACCGTCGGAATGTTTGCGATACTCGAATAGGCACCAGCAGACGCTCGATGAGAAGTAAGAAACGCTCCGGAAACTTTCTGGCGGTGCGGCATGAGCAAGTTGTACTGAAACCGATTGCTATCCGCTGGACGCATCGGCACGCTAATGGGGGTGGAGCCTCCCGAACCGTACACAAGCTTTCCTATGCGAGCCCATTCTCCATCGTCCGCAAGCCAACGCTTCCGGGGACGTATGCTGAACCAGCGCCCTTGTTTCCGATCACTTCCCGGAGAGGCGGAAAATTCTCTTTCCCAATTGAAGTGAGTTCCAAGAATTCCTAATATGGTGCTTTTGCCAGTCGCGTTTGCGCCAGTAAGGATGGTAAGTCGGGGGTGGAAATCTATATAAATCTCGTCGAATTGCCGCCACTCCGTAATCGATAACGTTTTGAACCCTGGTGGCGGAGAACTAGTCGATCGCAATGAGTCGCTCGTCACAGAGATACCTTAGGCGAGATGTAGGCTCTCCACCGGGAATCCGGCAGTCGATGCGATGGGCGCACCGAGCATGCGCTCGCAGCAGTGCCTCAATCCAGGGCTGCGCGAACGCTGTCCCATCGCGACTTGGCGCGGTGCGCATATCTCATCGTCGTCGTGACCGAAGCATGACCAAGCAATCTCGACACATCCTCAATCGGTATGCCCCGCTCGAGGAGTCGGCTTGCGTAGGTGTGGCGGAGATCGTGCAGCCGGACGTGTCCAATCTGATGGCGTCCTCTGCCCTTGCCGACGTAGGCGATCCGTACCGACGCCTCGAATCGGTCACGGAGGTTGCTTGAGTCAAAGGGTCGGCCCTGAGTATGGGCCAGCACAAGACCCGAGTGCACGCGCGCGTTACGGGGATACCGCACCGGCGCCGGCGCCGGCTTGCCCATACCCACACGATCCAAGCGGACTTTGAGCAGTTTGGTCAGCTTGTCTCCGATGGGGATTGTTCGGCGCTCGTAGTCCTTCGGTGGGTTCATCTCGTGTTCCACCGGGTCGTAGGCCCACTCCACGACGAGCTCGCGACGTTTGATGTTCACGCTCTCCCAGTGAAGCCCCATCGCTTCACCGAGGCGGACGCCGGTACCGAGCAGCAGTTCGACTACGACGAGGTCAAATGCATCCAGCGATGCTTCGATAGCCGCGATCTCCTCGTCGTCGAGGTAGCGCTCTGGCATCGGCCCAGGCTTCGGGAGAGTGACGCCTTTGCACGGGTTCACGTCTATGCGGCGAGCGAGGTGGGCCGCCTTCATGGAGGAACTCAGAAGGTAGTAGCACTTGGCGACGGTCGAAGGTGCCATGCCGCTGTTGGAGAGGTCGGTCACCCACTTCTGCACGTCGTCTGTCGTGATCGAGCGCAGCGGTTCCTTCTGCCATCGAGGGCGGACGTGGTCACGCAGCCGGGCTACGTCGGAACGGTTTGTGCTCTTTCTCACAATCCGTGCGGCCGTCCATGTCGGCTCCCACTCGCCCCACGTCATCTTGTCGGCTCCGTCGGGAGTGGGGGACCGGCGTTCCGCGACTTCCTTGTTCCCGGCCTGCCGCTCCGCTTCCGCCTTCCGGGCGAAGGTGCCGGCGCTCCGCTTCTTCCCGTTCGCGTCCCTGTAGACGCCCCTGTACTTGCCGCTGGGGAGCTTTTCCGCCCACGCCATCGACTGGCCCACCCTTCAATCGGTTCGTGCCCCACAGCCGCTGTCAGCTATGCTGTCCAGCCGAGCCCCTTTAGCTCAGTTGGTAGAGCTGGTGACTTTTAATCACTAGGTCGTAGGTTCGAGTCCTACAGGGGGCACCATCACGACGGCGGGGCGTGGAGGCTGCGAGCCCCACGTTTGCCCCACGATTCTAGCGTTTCCGCTGGTAGAAACGCCCCAACCTGTGGATTAAAAGTCCGTAGCTCTACCAACTGAGCTATAGGGGCGCGGAGGAACAGTGTAGTGGGATCGGGGGCGGATGCCCCAATCGGGGGAGTTCGTGTCGGCGGGCGGAGTGGACGGGTGGGACCGGCGCGGCGGGGCCGGGTGGCGGGCGGTGAGGGGGAGTTGGGTAACGCGGCGTGCGCGGGCTGCGATGCAGGCGGTAAACACTTGCCACCCAGCTTTGTTCATCTCAGCTGTATCTGGATATCATTCAATCATGTTGGCTGGCAATGTCTTTGGATTTGCAGGGGGTGAACGGCTCTGGCCGGGGCGGGCGCGTGGGACGGGTTGGCGGGCGAAACGTTGGCGGTGGCCGGTCGTCCGGACTGCTGGTTCACTCGCGTGAACAATCCTGGGCCGCTGTCGAATTCGCGCACCCTCCGGACGGGACGGTGCGGTTGCCGAATATTTGCCGTAACAGAAATCGGAATCGGATGGCTACCTGACTCGTCGGTTTGCCGCGTGTCGGATCGAGATTCCGGGTACGGTGACGCCTTGGTGAATTCCGAAAGATTCGCCGACTCGTTCGGCGCCTTGGAATTCGGATTGTCGTTGCTGTGTCCGAGAGCGCCGCGGTCGGTCCGGCCGGCCACGGTTCGACGGAACTCGATGCCGCAGGAGGAGGCACGTTCGAGACGAAGAAATGCCCGGATGCGCACCCCCTGCGGCGCACCCGGGCAGGCAAACTATACCAGCTGGTGTTGTTCAGGTTTTTCGCGAGTTTTCGTACCGAAGGTTTGAAATCGGTCGAAAACCGGGTTTCACGTATTGATAAAACTCAGGAATTCGCGCCGAGGGTCCGTTCCTTCGGGGGTGGCTGATGGCGGCGAGTAGGCTTCGGAGGCGTTTCGAGCATGGCACGGCAGCAAGAGCGGGCGCGCCGGACACGGGCGGCGATTATCAGGTCCGCCGCCGTTGAGTTCGGGAAGAGCGGCTATGCCGCTGCATCGCTCAACCGCATATTGGAAGGGTCGCGCGCCACCAAGGGCGCGATGTACTTCCATTTCGATTCGAAGGAAGATCTGGCACGCGCGGTGCTGGAGACCGCGGTGGAACGCTACCGCGCGTCCGCCGAGCGCTGGCTGGCCCGAACGGATCTCAGTCCGCTGGACGTCCTGCACGGGGTGGTCGATGAGATCGCGCTGCGGTTGGAGCACGACATCATCGTGCAGGCCGAGTACCGCCTGATCATCGAACCCGACTTCTACCGTGACGTGCAGGCCGGTGGCGGCCGCATCCTGGGTCGCACCACCAGGGTGCTCACCGTCCGCGCCATCGACCACGGGCAGCTGCGCGCGGATGCCGATCCCGACCGGTTCACCCGCACGCTCGCCGCCGCGCTGGCCGGCCAGCGGTACATGGTGGCCCTGCTCGGCGGACAGGTGGACCTGCGGGCGCGATTCGAGGAGGCGCTCGAGGTCGTGATCGAGGCCATGGCCACCATGGAATGGCTGGAGAAGTTCCGCAGCGACGGCTGGCGGGCGCAAGCCCGCTTGGAGGAGCTCGGTTTGAGCCTCTGACCAGCCGGTTTGGGATTCGAGTCCGGTCTGTCATAAGCTATCCCAGCTCCCAACGGACAGCCGTTGAAAGCCGGTCCGGAGAAATCCGGGACGAGCCCCCTTCGTCTAGCGGCCTAGGACGCCGCCCTTTCAAGGCGGTAGCGCGGGTTCGAATCCCGTAGGGGGTACGGTCTACGGATCGTTGGTAGCAGAGCATGGCCCTGTGGCGCAGTTGGTTAGCGCGCCGCCCTGTCACGGCGGAGGTCGCGGGTTCGAGTCCCGTCAGGGTCGCAAGAAAGCGCCGGAGATATCCGGCGTTTCGCGTATGGCATTCACTTCGGGTGCCTGCGGCCAGGTAGCTCAGTTGGTACGAGCGTCCGCCTGAAAAGCGGAAGGTCGCCGGTTCGATCCCGGCCCTGGCCACTCCACTCGTAGGCGAGCCCTGTTCACGGAGAGCGTGAACCGGGCTCGTTTCGTCATTTCTTGTGGGGTGCAACCCCCACGCCCCGCCCGGAGGGCTTCGCCCCGGACCCCCTCGGTGGTGGTTGCGTTCGGGGGGATCGTCCGGATTGGATTCGCGGTGTGGTCCGGGTTTTCTCTGCTCCCGGTCATCGGTTCGTATCGTTTCTTCGCGCTCCTGGGTCCATGTCGCCTCTCGTTCGGGCTGAGTCGGCCCGCTTGATGCCAGAGTCGAGGGCTGCTGGGGGTCCTTCAGTAGTCGGCGGGTGTGGTTCGGTGTGGTTTATTCAGGGTGGCCTTCATTCGTAGGGGCGTTGGTCGAGTGAGTGCCCGCTCGGTCGCTGTCGTTCGAATTGGTGGCCCGGGTTCCCGGCGGGTCGGTCTCCCGGGGCCGTCGGTCGGGGCCATAGGGTCGGTTCTTCGCTTGCGGCGGGAATCGCCGTCCTGATTCCCTCCCTCAGCTGCCCGCGGGGCGTGGAACAGCCCCTTCGCCTTCCACGGCGGGTGTTCTCTGGAGTCGGCCGAGCGTCTACGTGTGGTGAATCACACAGTGGCGCATCCGAGTTCGGGCTCGGGTGGTGGTCGGTGGGGTGCGGGTAGGCTGGCGCGGCCATGCCGACCCTTCTTCTCGCGCTCGCGGCGTTCGCCTTTCTCGACTCGCTCGACCTGCTGCTCATCGGCGTCACCACGGCCGTCGTGTACGACAGCAGGCTGAGCCGCCGGTCGCCGCTGGTGGGCGGTCTGAGCCTGCTGGCGGGCGTCTTCGCGGTCACCACCGCGTTCGGGATCTGCACCGTGCTGGGAATCGGATTCCTGACCGATCTGTTCGACTTCCAGATCACACCGGCGGTGCGGTACTGGGGCGAGCTTTCGGCGGGCGTGGTGTTGCTCGCTCTCGCATGCATTCGGATGACCGGAACGACGGCCCCGGAGCGGGCGACCGCATTGCGCCGCCGACCGTGGGTATTGGCGGGCATCGGCGTGGCGATCGGCATCGCCCAGGCGCCGACCGCGGTGCCGTATCTCGCCGGACTCGCGATGATCTCCGCCCGGAATCCACTGCCGACGTTGTGGCCGCTGATCATCATCGCGTATTGCGCGCTCGCATTGCTGCCGCCGTTGGTGATACTCGGCCTGGCGATGCGGCGAACGACCGGGGCGCGGCGGATGTATCGAAAAGTTGTTCGCATTATCACTACTTACGGGCCGATCTCGGTGCGCGTGCTTTTCGCGATCTTCGGTGTGGCTCTCCTGTGTGACGCGCTCGTCCATTACCGCAGCCTCTGGTGGTGAATTGCGGCCGCCGTAAGTCCGGCAATGGTGGGCGAACGGGAAACGCGGTTTGCGGGGCGGTGTTCGGTGGGATGCTGGAGGTATGGCTGAGCGCTGGTATTACTGCTTGAAGCACAATCGGGCCGAGCAAGGACGGCAGTGCTGGTTCCGCGACCGGATGGGCCCGTACCCGGACAAGGCGACGGCGGAGCGGGCCCTCGAGATCGCACACGCGCGCAACGCGCGGGAAGACGCGCGCGACCGGGCTTGGCGGGACGGGGACTGAGCCCGCCCGAACTCGGCCCGGGCAATCCTTCCCCGGGCCGGTGAAGTTGATCTTGAGCCGCAGGTCGGAGGCTCGGGCGGGGTCACACCGGGTGCGGCCGCTCAGCCCGCGATCAGGTGTATCGAGTACGGTTCTCCAGAACTCGACGAATGCTCGGAGGTCCTGGCGTGGGCTGCGAGCGGAAACCAGGATCAGCAGGGAGGGCGACCCTTGAGGGTTACCGTTGTTGTGCCGACCTACAACGAGCGGGAGAATCTGCCGGTTGCGGTGGAGCGGCTGACCGCGCTGCCGGTGCCCGACCTGCACGTACTCGTGGTGGACGACAGCTCGCCGGACGGCACCGGCGAAGTGGCCGACAAGCTCGCCGCCGAACTGCCGAACGTGGTCGGTGTGCTGCACCGGACCGAGAAGGACGGGTTGGGCCGCGCTTACGTGGCTGGTATCACGCGCGCTCTGGACGAGGGCGCGGACGTGGTCATCCAGATGGATGCCGACCTGTCGCATCCCGCCGAAGTCATCCCGGCCATGCTGGAGAAGCTCACCACCACCGACGCGGGCGTGGTGCTCGGGTCCCGCTACGTGCCCGGCGGCTCGACGGCCGCCGAGTGGAAGTGGTACCGCAAGGCGTTGTCGGCCTGGGCCAACTTCTATGTGAACCTGATCCTGCGCCTGGGGGTCAAGGACGCCACCGCGGGCTTCAAGGCATGGAAGGCCGACACCCTGCGCGCCATCGACGTGGCCTCGATCCGCAGCAACGGCTACTCCTTCCAGGTCGAGATGAATTACCGCACCATCAAGAAGGGGATCGCGATCGCCGAGGTGCCGATCCGGTTCGAGGAGCGGACGCTCGGGGCGTCCAAGATGAGCCTCAAAGTGCAGCTCGAATCGGCGCTCATGCCGTGGAAGCTGCTGTTCGGCCGGGCGGTCTGAGCGCGCCCCACGAGCCACGGGAACGGGGCCCGGCGCCCAGCGGCTGACGACGCCGGTTGTGCCCCGCGACCGAAACGAGCACCGCGGCCAGCGGAGGGCGCCGCCGCCGTCACGGCGACTTACACCTGGGCCGCCCGCTGCACCCTGCTCACCGGTCGGACAGCAGCGCGCGCGGCGTCATGCCGATGACCGGCGGTGCGGTGGAAGCGGCGACGACGCGTGGGTGAGCCGTCGCCAGGCCGGACAAACCACTGCCGCAGGTCGACCCCACCGAATCGGCGGCGCTGCCGACGTGCGATCGGCCGGTCAGCGCGGCCAATCCAGGAGCGTATCGACGAACAGCTGGCGCACCCGCGCCACGTTGTCGTCCAGGTCACCCGGATCCCATGCGCTGACGTCGATCGGGTCGAGGATCGCCACGTCGACCGTTCCGGGCCGGGCGACCATCGCGTTGCGCCAGCAGATCTCGCCCGCGTTCCGGATCACGACCGGGATGACGGGCACCCCGGCCTGTATCGCGATGTGGAACGCGCCTTTCTTGAACGGTCCGATCTCGGGGGTGTAGGAGCGGGTCCCTTCGGGAGCCACCGCGACCGACAATCCGCCGCGCAGGGTCTCGACCACCGGCAGCAACGCCGCCTTCGCCTGCGCGGTGTCCGCGCGGTCGATGAACGTCACTCCGACGAAGCGCATGAGCGGGCCGAAGACCGGATTCTTGGTCAGCTCCTTCTTGCCGATCGCGGTGACGCCGCCGCCGAGCACCTCGGGCACGATGATGATGTCGAACTGGCTCTGGTGGTTGAACAGGAAAACCGCGGGCCGCGGCGATTTCGCGTGCTCCGCGCCGGTGACGCGCACGTGCACGCCCGCGATGCGCAGTGTGTTGCGCGCGGCGTGCGCCATCAACGCGTCGGCCATTTGCTGCCGGTCCTTCGTGGGCGCTTTCGACGCGACGCCGAACAGCGCGCCCCCGAGCAATCCGGCGAAGCCCGCGGCGGTGCGGGCGTAATCGCCTGCGCGCGGCGAGCGGCGCGGCCGGAACGTCAGCCGGGCCCACTGCCGCCGGTCGGCGGTGTCGGCCAGCTCGTCGTCGGGGTTCACCGCCACCGGATGCCCCACCAGCGACAGCATGGGCGCGTCGGCGATCGCGCCTGCGTAGGCGTAGCTGCGTCCGAGATCCACCCCGTGCGCGGCGGCGAACTCCGTGACCGCCTCGGCTTTGCCGTTGCGCCACAGAGTTCTGCCGTCGGGATACCCGGTGAGCACACCGTCGGTGGTGGCCATGGGCGTGTACAGCAGGTGTTCGATGCCCAGCTGCGCCGCGGCGGGCGCGACGTGGAATCTGGTCAGCGAGGTGGCCAGCACGATCGTGTGCCCGGCCGCTCGGTGGGTGCGGATCAGCTCCCACGCTTCGGGATACAGGTATCCGTACCCGGTGCGCTTGAACTGGCGCCTGCCCAGCTCGTCCAATTCCTGTTCGGAGCGACCGGCCAGCGTCGCGGACAGCTCGCGGAGGAACCGGCTGTATTCGCCGTCGGTCATGTGGTTGTGGAGTCCGCCGAGTAGCACGTCGGCGGGCTTGCGGCGGGGCCGGCGCCGGGAGCCGGGACCGTCGACGACCGCGCCGCCGAAGTCGAAGACCGCGGCGACCGCGGGGCCCTGCGGCCCGGAGCGGATGGCGGCGAGCGCGGCGTCGAGGTCAGCGCGCGCGTCGGTCATCGATCCTCCTGAGTACCGCGATGTTTTCCGGGCGATCGTTCACCGCGCCTCCCGATTGGACGGGTCCAGTGCGGCGGCCTGCGCGATGCGGGCGCCGATCACGCGCAGGCGTTCGGCGAATTCCCTTCGTCGTGCGATCAATTCCTTCCGAGCCGACTCCGGATCGTCCTCGGACACCGTCTCCAGCAGGCCGTAGTTGTCGGCGAGCTTCAGGGCGCTGGTGAACAACTCGGTGGAAACCGACTCGGGGCTGTGCAGCCGTTGCTGCAGCATCATCTGTTTGCCGACCGCCACGCATTCGGTGATGAGCCCCTTACGGTCGATCTCGTCGCTCGCGTCGCGATCGGCCAGCCGCTCGGCCACCACCAGCTGCGCGTCGACGAACGAGCGCAGCACGCGGTGGGCCATGGTGAAGCCGGAGGCGGTGAGCTTCGCCAGGATGTCCGAGCCGTCGGTGTCCCGGCGGGAATGGCTGTACCAGTCCGGATCCACCAGCAGCATCTCCGCGACCATCTGATCGGCGAACTCGCCGCGATCCGGGAAGAAGAACTCGAACTTCAGCAGATCGCGCAGCCGGAATGCCTCGTCCCAGCCGGTTCGCAGGGCATCGGCGTCGTCGCTGTCGACCGCGGCCAGGATGGACAGCTCGAGGATGGCGCGATTGACGAACCAGTGCACGGCACTGTTGCGGTAGAAGGCGGCCTCCAGGTGCGCGCCCGACTCGATCGAGTACACCGGCTCGATCCCGCCGCGATACACCGTGACCACCTTCGTCAGCGAAAGCTGTTCCAGCACCACGGCCAGGCCCTGTTCGTCGCGGAGGGCCTCGAGTTCGCCGCGCGGCAGTTCGCGCTTGTCGATGTAACCGAGGACGGGGTTGAGCACCGTGCGCACCTCGCCGAGGGTCAGGGCGCGCCCGTCCACCCCCAGCAGCGCCAGGGTGACCAACGCGTTGACCGTCACCGGGGTGACCGCGTTGATACCGACCGCGACTTCGAATGCCAACCGCTGCACGGCCCTTCGCTCCAGTTCCGCGATCTCGGGTGGTTCGTTGTCGACGACCCCGGCTTCGGTGCGCGGCGGCGGAATCGGCTCGGTGTGGTGTAGCGGGATGGTCAGCGGCGGGGCCGTGAGCGGATCGCCGTGTGCGGAGAGCCGGTCGCGGGCCGACAGCGGCTCGCCGAAACGGACGTACACGTGCCCGGCGGAATGCTGCTGGCTACGGATGTAGCGCGCCAGCCAGGTCAGGCCCTCCGGTTTCTTCTTGCCGCCCTCCTGCTCGGTGGCGATGGCGCCGAGTTCGTTGAGCCGCTCGTAGGTGATCGAGACCGGCACCAGCATGACGTCATCGATGCGGTTGGAACGGACCGCCGCGGAAAGGTAGTTCAGCAAGCCGTAGCGCGGCGGCCGCAGTTTGCCGGTGCGGGTGCGGCCGCCCTCGAAGTACCACTCCAGGTTGAAGCGCTTGGCCAGCAGATAGGCGAAGTACTCCTCGACGACGGCCTTGTAGACCTCGTCGTCGCCGAAACTGCGCCGGATGAACACAGTTCCGGTGCGCCGGGCGACCGGGCCCATCGGCCAGAAGCTGAGGTTCGCGCCGCCGATCACGTGGTTCGGCGGGAAGTCGTTGCGGGCCAGCACGTCTCCGAGCACGAACGCGTCGACGTAGGAGCGGTGCGAGGGCAGGAATACCAGCGGGAAGCGTCGGTTGAGATCGCGCAACCCGGCCAGGCCGGAATCGTCGGAGTCCACCTTCCAGGTCGAGGCGTGCACCGGGCGCATGGCTTGGGTGAACAGGTCGGAGATCAGCCTGCTCTGCGCGGCCACGAGCTCGTTGAGCGCTTTCTCCGCGCGGCGGTACACCTCGTGCGGGCTCGCCCCGATCTGGTCGGCGATGAGTTCCAGCCTGCGCAGGAAGTCGGGGGAGTCGAGGATCTCCTCCGCGACCAGCTTGGGCACCTTGTACCGGTCGCCGATGATGGTGCGCTCGGCGCGTTCGAGCGCCACCACCGCCGCGCGCACGACCGCGCGGGCGAACGGCTCGGCGGTGCCCTTGTCGAACAGGGCCGAAGCTTCCGGGTTGTTCGCTCGCAACTCGCTGAGACAAGCCGGCGCACCGGTCAGCACGACGTACCGGTCCGGTGACTTGGCCAGCAGTCTGCGCTGCGCCAGCCGATTCGGCTTGCGCGGGTTGGTGAGCAGAGCCAGATCGGCGAAGGTGACGCGGCGCACGCCGTCGCGTTCGGGCGGCAGCCACAGCACGCGGATCGGCACCACCAGCGGATCGTCGCGCCTGCCGACCAGCCGGGCGGCGACGGCGCCCGCGTCCAGGTCCAGCTGCGTGACCGGCGCGTCGGTGCCGAACTCCGCGCTGATCCCGCCGTCGGCAAGCCACTTGCCGACGAGTTCGCGTTCCACCCCCGAGGCGGCGTCGATCAGGGCCACCACCGATCGTGGTGCGGTCCCGGGCCGGGCTGTCGCGGGTGAATCGCCGCGGTGATCGATCATCCCACTATTCAATCCCGGAGGGTCTATTCCGCGCAGGCAGTCGGCGCGGCGAGTTCGTTGCGGACGCGAATGGCCTGTCCTCGCGAAGTGGGTTGGCGAAAGTGCTTGCCGCTGTGGCCGCGAGCACACCCGCACGGTGATGCAGGTAATGCTAACCTTACCTGCATTAGTTAGGCCAGGGTAACCTTTGGAGGATCGTTGTCGACCACGGAACGCCTGCGGGTTGAGTATGTGACCGATCCGGCGGCAGCGATGTCCCGGCTGGCGGGGGCGGATCGGTTCGGCGAGTACGTGATGTACGAGCGCCCCGGGGAGTGGGTGTTCGCCGCCGATCCGATCGGCAGTGTCGAACTGGACGTCCGCGAACTGCGCATCGCCTGGGAAGGGCAGACCACCACCAGCCCGTGGGAAGGCAATCCCGCGGGAGTGATCGACCGCGCGCTCGGCAGGTTGCCCCTCGACGGGCGGAACGCCTACGGCTGGATCGGATTCGAGTTCTGCGCCTGGGCGCTGGACGCCACCGAGCACCTGGACCCGCGCACCACGCTTGCGCACCTGATGGTTCCCCGGATCGAAGTGCGGATGGGCGAATTCGGCGTGCGGATATCGGGCGCGACGCCGACGGAGACCGGAGACATCCACGACCTGATCGCGCAGTCGCAGAACACCGAACTGCCGCGAGCGCATCCGGCCGACATCCGCATCGACCCCACCGGCTACCGCGACCGGGTGGCCGAGGCGGTCGGCGAGATCCGGGCCGGGCGATACCAGAAGGTCATCCTGTCGAGGAAGGTCGATCTGCCGTTCGCCGTGGACATTCCGGCCACCTATCGGCTCGGACGCGCGCACAACACTCCGGCGCGGTCGTTCCTGCTGCGGCTCGGCGGTCTGGAGGCGGCGGGCTTCAGCCCCGAACTGGTCGCGTCCGTGGACGACGACCGAGTGGTGACCACCGAGCCGCTGGCGGGCACGCGCGCGTTCGGCCGCGGCGCCGCGGCCGACTCGGCCGCCAGGGCCGACCTGATCACCGACCCGAAAGAGATCGTGGAACACGCCATCTCGGTGCAGACCTCGTTCGCGGAGATCGCGGCCGTCGCCGACCCCGGCACGCCCGCGGTGTCGGATTTCATGGCCGTGCGCGAGCGGGGCAGCGTGCAGCATCTGGCCTCCACGGTGCGCGGCCGGCTGGCGGCGGGCCGGTCCAGCTGGGACGCGCTGGAGGTGCTGTTCCCGTCGGTGACCGCCTCCGGGATTCCGAAGCGCGAAGGCGTCGACTCGGTGTTCCGCCTCGATCACGACCCGCGCGGGTTGTACTCCGGTGCGGTGGTGACCGTTTCGCCGACCGGCGCGCTGGAGGCGACCCTGGTGTTGCGCGCGGTGTACCAGAACGCCGAGGGAGCCTGGCTGCGCGCGGGTGCGGGCATCGTGGGCCAGTCCCGGCCGGAGCGCGAGTTCGAGGAGACCTGCGAGAAGCTGGGCAGCATCGCGCCCTACGTCGTCAAGGCGTAACGGAAGGCGTACGGGCAGCGCGCGATCGGTGCGCTGCCCGTCGGTCTTCCAGCCGCACTTACAGGTCGGCGCGCAGCAGCGCCTTCTTGTCGATCTTGCCGACCGCGGTGACCGGCAGTTCGTCGCTGCGGCGCAGCACGTCCGGCAATTTGTAGGTGGCCAATCCGCGTGCGGCGAGGAAGGTCTTGATCTCGGCCAGCGTCGGCATCTCGCCGTCGACGACCAGCACGGCGCAGACCTTCTCGCCCAGGGCCGCGTCGGGCAGCCCGACGGCGGCGGCATGCCGGACGGCGGGATGGGCGAGCAGATGTTCCTCGAGCTCGTCGCAGGAGACGTTCTCGCCGCCGCGGTTGATCACATCTTTGATCCGGCCGGACACCACCAGATGCCCGCTGGGCAGGCGGCGGACCAGATCACCGCTGCGATAGAAGCCGTCCGGGGTGAACGCGCGCGCGTTGTGCTCGGGCGCTCGGTAGTAGCCGCGAATCGTGTACGGACCCCGGGTCAGCAGCTCGCCCTCCGCGCCGGGGGCCACCTCGTTGCCGTCGCCGTCCACCACGCGGATCTCGTCGGCGGGGGAGAGCGGACGGCCCTGACTGGTGTGCAGCAATTCGGCCGGATCGTCGAGCCGGGTGTAGTTGAGCAGACCCTCGGCCATGCCGAACACCTGCTGCAAGGTCGCGCCCAGCGCCGGGGTCACTTCCTTCGCGTTGACCTCCGCCAGTCGCGCGCCGCCCACCTGCAGCAGCCGCAGCGAACTCAAATCGGCCGCTTCCCATTCGGTGGCCGCGCACCAGAGCTGGGCCAGCGGCGGCACGACGGCCGTGACCGTGACCCGGTGCCGCTCGATCGCGGCGAACGCGTTCTCCGGGCTCGGGTCGCCGACGAAGGCCACCGCACCGCCGACCGCGACGGTGCCGAGGATCCCGGGGCAGGCCAGCGGGAAGTTGTGCGCGGCGGGCAGCGTCGCCAGATACACGTCCCGCTCGGTCAATTCGCACACCGCCGCGCTGGCGGTGGCGTTGTAGGCGTAGTCGTCGTGCGTGCGCGCGATCAGCTTCGGCAGGCCGGTGGTGCCGCCGGAGACCAGCATCAGGGCGATTTCGCCCGGATCGATCTCGGGCAGCTCGCCGCCGTCGCGCGGGATCGAGGCGAGGTCGGTGAACGGACCGGGATCGCCGAGGACGAGGACATGGCGCAGCGACGGCACCGCGTCCCGCACGGTCGAGGCCAGTTCCCGGTAGTCGAACTCGCCCGTCCGGTCGGCGACGATGTAACCGACCGCGTCGGAAAGCCGTGCCAGATGCTCGATTTCGGCCCGTCGATGCGCGGGCAGGCTCAACACGGGAATGATCCCGGCGCGCAGCAGGCCGAACAGCACGGTCAGGAACTCGGGCACGTTCGGCAGCTGGACCACCACGCGGTCGCCGGGCGCGATGCCGAGCGCGAGCAGTCCGTGGGCCATCCGGTCGGCGGCGGCATCGATGTCGGCGTAGCTGCGCGTGCCCGTCGCGTCGACCAGTGCGGGGCGCTCGCGATGCCGCTGTGCGGTCGAGCGCAGAAGGTCTCCCAGCGGGCGTCCGGCCCAGTAGCCGGCCGCTCGATACTCCGCGGCCTTGTCCGCGGGAAAAGGTACGTAGCCGTCGCGATGCGCGGACTCGGTCGGAGTGGAAGTCACGGTCAGCCTCACAGTTCGAGCAAAGGGTTCCCTTATATAGGTTAGGCAACCCTACTTGGAATGCCCTCGCCCGGAGTAGACCGCGGCGTGTCCGAAGCTGCCGCGCCGGGCCGCCGAGCACTAGACTTTTCGTCATGACCAGGTGGGACACCTCGAACATCCCCGATCAGAGCGGTCGGAAGTTCATCGTGACAGGGGCCAATAGCGGCCTGGGGGCCGAAACGGTGCGCGCGCTCGCCGCCGCGGGGGGTGAGGTGGTGCTCGCCTGCCGGAACGTCGCCAAAGGGGAGCGGGTGGCCGCCGGGCTCGGCGACCGGGCGCAGGTACGCGAACTGGATCTGGCCGATCTCGCTTCGGTGCGCGCGTTCGCCGAGGGCGTCGACGGGGCCGATGTACTGATCAACAACGCGGGCGTGATGGCTCTGCCCGAAGGGCGCACCGCCGACGGATTCGAAAAGCAGATCGGCACAAACCATCTCGGCCATTTCGCGCTCACCGGGCTGCTGCTGGGCAAGATTTCCCACCGGATCGTCACCGTATCCAGCGGTGCGCACCAGATCGGCAAGATCGACCTGGACGACTTGAACTGGGAGCGGCGCAAGTATCAGCGCTGGGCCGCCTACGGGCAGGCCAAGCTGGCCAACCTGATGTTCGCTCGCGAGCTGCAGCGCAGGTTGACCGCGGCGGGATCCGCGAAGATCTCGGTCGCAGCGCATCCCGGCTACGCCTCCACCGAGTTGCAGTCGCACACCGAGTCGTTCCTCGACCGGGTGATGTGGGTAGGCAACCGGGTGTTCGCGCAGAACGCCGCGATGGGCGCGCTGCCGACGTTGTACGCCGCGACCGCCGACGTCCAGCCGGGCGCCTACTACGGGCCCACCGGACTCGCGGGCATGCGCGGATATCCGGGGCCGTCCGGCTCGTCGAGGGCGTCCCGGGACGAGAAGGTCGCCGCCGACCTGTGGCAGCTGTCCGAGAAACTGACCGGAGTCACCTACGACTTCACGAACTGAAAAGCTGTGACCCACGTCTCATAACCCGGTGTCACACTCCGTCTTTCCGCGTCGTCCTCTTGATGAACCACAAGGAACGGCAAAGGACGGAAATCATGGAACAGCGCTTCAACCTCTTCGCCAACCCGGTCGGCGGCAGCTTCATCAAGCGGCTCACGATGGCATCCAAGGTGATCAACGACTCCACGCTGGACGCCGCGACCTACGAACTGGTGAAGATTCGCGCCAGCCAGATCAACGGCTGCGGCTACTGCACCGATATGCACACCAAGGACGCCGCGCACGCTGGTGAGACCTCCGTGCGGCTCAACCTGATCGCCGCCTGGCACGAGGCCACCGTCTTCACCGAGGCCGAGCGCGCCGCACTGGCGCTCACCGAGGAGGCCACCCGGATCGGCGACGGCCGCGCGGTCAGCGACACGGTGTGGCAGGAGGTCCGCAAGCACTACGACGACGACCAGATCGCCGCCCTGATCGCCGCCATCGCGATGATCAACGCCTGGAACCGGATGAACGTCATCGCCCGTACGCCCGCCGGTGATTACGTGCCCGGTCAGTGGGGGTGAGCCGGCTCGGGCACGGGCCGCGCCGTTCGCGGCCCTTCCGGCTCGACCGCGAACGGCGCTCGCGCGCAACCGCACTGGCCGATCAACTGTTTCCGGGCGCACGACCGCCACGAGACTTTCGTTCGCGGCTCGATATGCATGCCGACGGCGGCGAAGACCGCCGGTACGCGCTCGGCGGCTGTCGGTGGCGTACCGGACACGGGCGGTCGACCACTTCGGCCAACACGCCGTGCCGATACCGTGGCCGATGACACAGTTCACCGATCGGTTGCAGGCTGGTACTGTCCCTGACGTGCAGCACGTGTATTTCTGGTTTAGCAAGCCGGCCCAGGGTGGGCTGGTCTGCGGCTACCACGTGCGCTGACGAAACTTCCACCCCGAGCCGGACGATGGACCGGCTCGACGGGATTCGCATCCGTGGGTCGGCCTCGAGAATAGGAACCCACGACATGACAACCGCAGCCGACGTCGACGCGCGGCATTCCGATCTGGATGATCAACGCACCCTCAACGTGAGCCCGCTGCGCTCACCGGCGGAGGTGCGTCGCGTGCATCCGATCACCGACGCGCTCGCCGACACCGTCCGTGCGGGACGCAAAGCCACCGTCGACGTGCTGAACGGCGCGGATGATCGCCTGATGGTGATCGTCGGTCCGTGCTCCGTGCACGACCCCGCCGCGGCGCTGGACTACGCGCGCCGTCTCGCGGCGAAGGCCGCCGAACTCGGCGACCGGCTGCACGTGGTGATGCGGGTCTACTTCGAGAAGCCGCGCACCAGCCTGGGCTGGAAGGGCCTGATCAACGACCCGCACCTGGACGGCTCGTTCGACGTCAACACCGGGTTGGGCTTCGGCCGCAAACTGCTGGTCGACATCACCGCCCTCGGTCTTCCGGTGGCCTGTGAGTTCCTGGATCCGATCACTCCCCAGTACATCGCGGATCTGGTGTCCTACGGCGCGATCGGGGCGCGCACCGCGGCCAGTCAGGTGCACCGCCAGCTCAGCAGCGCGCTGTCGATGCCGGTCGGCATCAAGAACGGCACCGACGGCGACGTCCAGGTGGCCGTGGACGGCGTGCGCGCCGCGGCGGCCAGTCACGTGTTCCCCGGCACCGACCTCGACGGTCGCTCCGCGCTCATCCGCACCACCGGCAATCCGGACTGCCACGTGATCCTGCGCGGCGGCAGCACCGGGCCGAACTACGACGCGGCGTCGGTCGCCGAGGCGTGCCTGCGGCTGGAGAAGGCCTCGCTGCCGCAGCGAATCGTGGTGGACGCCAGCCACGGCAACAGCAACAAGGACCACAACAAGCAGGTCGACGTGGTCACCGACATCGCGCGGCGGCTGGCGGCGGGCGAGCCAGGTGTCGTCGGCGTCATGCTGGAGAGCTTCTTGGTCGCCGGACGCCAGGATCTCACCCTCGGCCACGCCGACGAACTCACCTACGGGCAGTCGATCACCGACGCGTGCCTGGACTGGGAGACCACCGCCGCGCAACTGGACCACCTGGCCGACGCGGTTGGGCGGCGGCGCGAATCATCAGCAGCCGAGCACACCCAGTAAGTCGCCGGAGGAGACGGTCCGGACAGCGAAGCCTGCCTCGGTCAGGTGTTTGGTCAGCCGGGCGAGCGGCGGCTTCGGACCGGCCGGATCCGCGGCGTCCGGTGTGCCGTATCCGTAGAACAGGCCCAGCGTCGCGCCCGGCGCCAGCAGTCGCCGGATCAGCGCGAGTTCCGCGGTGGGGCGCTTGGTCCAGAACAGGTTGACATTGACCGCCAGTATTTTGTCGAAACCCGCCGCGCCGGCCCCGGTCGCGCGCAGCAGCTGATCCGGGTCCAGGTCCGCGAGGTCGGCGTGCACCAACCGGACCCGGCCCGACTCCAGGTGCGCGGCATGTCGTCTGCCTGCGCGGGAGACGGCCGTAGCGGAGCGCTCTACGCCGACGACCATGCCGTCGACCGCCTGCTCGGCGAGGTAGGCGATCGAAGCGCTGGCACCGGGACCGATTTCCAGCACCCGGTCGGCGGGCCGCACCGCCATGGTTCGCACGATCCACGCGAATCGTGGGTCGGTCGTCATCGTGCGCGAGCTTCGCCGGACGCCTGGGCGCTCGACGCCCGGCCATGGCGGAATTCGACGGGCCAGTCGTCCGCCGGACCGGGCGGGTCGGTGCGCAGGCGGGCGGCGAGCCAGTGATCGCGGCGTCGACCGCGCTGAACGCTGCCGAGCCGGGACAGGCCCTCGTAGTGGAACCCGGTGCGCCGCGCGACCGCGGCCGACGCGTAGTTGCCCACGAACGCGCGCCAGGCGATCCGCTCCAGGGCCAAGCCGTCGGCGCGGAACCCGAATTCGCACACCAGATCGACCGCCTGCGTCATCAGGCCGCGCGACCGCTGCGCCGGGACGAGCCAGAAACCGATCTCGGCCGCGCTCTCGTCACGTTCGCTCAGACCGATCATGCCGACCACCGGTCCGTCGGCGCGCAGCCGGAGCGCCCAGGTGGGGCTGCGCGCCGCCCAACCCACGACCATCTCGTCGATGAAGGTCACGGCGCTGTCGCGGACGTACGGCACCGGGATGGTCACCCACTCCGCGATGGCCGGGTCCTGACAGCACTCGGTGATCGCGTCGACATCGGCCGCCGTCGGAGCCGACAGCCAGATCGTTCCGTTCGACAGCGCGTGGTGCTTCATCGCGCCATGCTGTCACGGAACGGTCCGGCGGATCATCCGGAATTGCCTGCCGCCGATGCGGCGCGGGGCGGCTATCGACCGGACCGTAGACTTCCCCTCGATGGTTGCCGCGCTGCTTTCCGACCTGTTCGAGTCACATCGGGCGCATCTGCTCTCGGTCGCCTATCGGCTGACGGGCAGCGTCGGCGATGCCGAGGACGCGGTTCAGGAAAGCTGGTTGCGCTTGGCGGGCGCGCACCAGTCCGAGATCGACGATCTGCGGGCTTGGCTGACCACCGTGGTAAGCCGGATCTGCCTGGACCGTCTGCGGAGTGCGGCGGCGCGGCGAGAGAGTTACGTGGGCCAGTGGCTGCCGGAACCGGTGGTCACCGCACGCACTCCGTCGAGCACGCCAGATCCGTTGGAAGCCGTGGTGCGCAAGCAGGAGTGCAGGTTCGCGGCGCTGGTCGTGCTGGACACCCTGACGCCGCCGCAGCGTGTGGCTTTCGTGCTGCACGACGGGTTGTCGGTGCCGTTCGACGAGATCGCCGACATCCTCGGCATTTCCGCCGATGCCGCGCGGCAGCTGGCGGTGCGCGCTCGCAAGGCGGTGACGCAGGCGCCGCAACCGGTGCCCGATGCCGAGCACGAGGCCGCCGTGCAGCGCTTCCTCGTCGCGCTGAGTTCCGGTGACGTGGCCGCCGTCGCCGCGGCGCTGCACCCGGACGCGGTGATGATCGGCGATGCCAACGGCACCACCGCCACCGCGATCAACGTCCTGCACGGTGCGGATCGCATTGCCCGCTTCTACCTGGGCCTGGTGCGCAAGTACGGGCTGGCGGAGGCGTCGCCGGTGTACGAATTCGTCTCGGTGAACGGGCAATTGGGTCTGAAAGTCGCGGCGCGTCCGGCGGACGAGGGCCGCAGCGGTTATCCCGCGCGGGTGGTCGGCTTCACCGTGCGGGACGGGTTGGTCTGGGGCACGTACGATGTGGCGAACCCAGCCAAGCTGGGCGGCATCCGGCTGGGTTGAGTCCGGCGGTGACCACCCGCACGCTCACCGAACGGCTCGGGCGGACGGGGGGCTACTCTCCGGTTATGCCCTCGCGACACCAGACCGTTGCCCGCCTGCGTCCCTTCGCGTCCACCATCTTCGCCGAGATGACCGAGCTCGCCGTCCGGCACGACGCGGTCAACCTGGGCCAGGGGTTTCCGGACACCGACGGGCCCGCGAGCATGCTGGAAGCAGCGCGTCGCGCCATCGCCGACGGGCTCAACCAGTACCCGCCGGGGCGCGGCATGCCGGTGCTGCGCCGAGCCGTGGCGGACGACCGGGCACGGCGCTACGGGACCGACTACGACCCCGATTCGCAAGTGCTGGTGACGGTGGGCGCGACCGAGGCGATCAGCGCGGCGGTGCTCGGCTTGGTCGAACCCGGCGAAGAGGTGGTGCTGATCGAGCCGTATTACGACTCGTACGCCGCGGCCGTCGCGCTGGCCGGAGCTCGGCGGCGCACCGCACGCCTGGTGGCCGACGGGGATCGGTTCGTCCTCGACCTGGACAGCCTGCGCGCCGCGATAACCCCGGCGACCCGGATGCTCATCGTCAACTCGCCGCACAATCCGACCGGCACGGTGCTCGGGCGCGCGGACTTGCAGGCGATCGCCGACATCGCCTGCGAACACGACCTGCTGGTGCTCACCGACGAGGTGTACGAGCACTTGGTCTACGACGGCGCCGAACATGTCAGTTTGGCCACCATGCCGGGCATGGCCGAGCGGACGGTCGTGGTGTCGAGCGCGGCGAAGACCTTCAGTGTCACCGGGTGGAAGACCGGGTGGGCATGCGGGCCCGCCGAGCTGATCGAGGGGGTGCTCGCGGCCAAGCAGTTCCTGACCTTCGTAGCGGGTGGGCCGTTCCAGCCCGCAGTGGCACACGCGATAGCTCATGAGCTGGGCTGGGTCGCCAAGCTGCGGGAAAGCTTGTCGGAGAAGCGTCTCCGGCTCTCCGCCGCGCTCGCCGACACCGGGATGCGGGTGTACCGGAGCGCGGGCGGCTACTTCGTCGTCGCCGATATCACTCCGCTCGGCGCGGGCGACGGCCTGGCGTTCTGCCGTGCACTGCCCGAGCGGCTCGGTGTGGCGGCGGTGCCGGTCATCGCGTTCGCCGACGACACCGCCGCGTGGAGTCATTTGGTGCGTTTCACCTTCTGCAAGCGGGACGAGACGCTGGAGGAAGGGGTGCGGCGGTTGCGTCTCGGCTGATCGCGGAACCTTGCCGTGATCTGTCAGGTTTCGCTGGCATCGTGCGTGCCATGGCAACCCAGTACTACACGGCGACCAGTCTCGACGGATACCTCGCCGACACGGAGAACTCGCTCACCTGGCTTTTCGAGGTGGACGGAGCGGAGGAAGCGCAGGCGGGCATCGCGGGCTTCCTCGCGCAGGTCGGCGCCATGTGCATGGGCGCGACCACCTATGCGTGGATGGCGGCCAACGAGCCGCCCGAAAGCTGGCACAAGAACTACGGCGATCTCCCCTGCTGGGTGTTCACCCACCGGGAGCTGCCCGCCATACCCGGCGCGAATCTCCGGTTCGTCTCCGGTGCGGTGGAGGCGGTGCACCGAGAGATGGCCGAGGCGGCCGGTGCGCGCAATATCTGGATCGTCGGTGGCGGCGATCTGGCCGGGCAATTCGCCGACGCGGGACTGCTCGACGACATCATGGTGAGCGTCGTCCCGGTGACGCTGGGCGCGGGCGCTCCGCTGCTGCCGCGCCGCATCCTGTCCACCCGGATGCGGCTCGTCGGCGTCGAGCGGGCCGGTCAGTTCGCCGAACTGCACTATCGCCTGACTTCCGGCCCGAGCTGAGCGGTCCGGCGTCAGGCCGGTATCGGCCGGGCGCGGTCGGTGGCGAGGAGCGCGGCGACGGCGCCGAGCATGGTGCCGGTGACGTAGCGCTGGGTGCGCAGCCACAGGGGGCGGCCGGTGAGGAAACTCGCCAGACCGCCCGCACCCAGGACGATCAGGCCGTTCACGGTGAGCGCCACCGCGATCTGCACCGCGCCCAGGCACAGGCTCTGCAACCACACCTTCCCGTGCTCCGGCGTGACGAACTGCGGGATCAGCGCCATGTACATGATCGCGATCTTCGGGTTCAGCAGGTTGGTGACCAGTCCCATGGTGAACAGCCGCCGGGCGGGATCCGCGGACAGCGTCGTGGGCGTGAACACCGAGACGCCGCCCGGCCGCACCGCCTGCCAGGCCAGCCACCCCAGATACGCGGCTCCCGCCAGCTTCACTGCCAGATACAGGCCCGGAACCACCGCGAACACCGCCGTGATACCCGCCGTCGCCGCCGTCAGATAAACCCCGAACCCCGCCGCCACCCCGGCCAGCGACACCAGGCCGGCCCGCCGCCCCTGCGACACCGTCCGCGATACCAGGTACATCATGTTCGGCCCGGGCGTGAGCACCATCCCCAACGCCGCCACCGCCACCCCGACCACCGCCGCCATCTCGATCATGACCCGATCGTCGCCCACCCCCATCCCCTTTGTCGCGGTCCACTCGCCACCCGCTGGACGTGAGCGAACGGGTTGGCTTTACGCCGGTTGGAAGTACCCGGTGCTTCCAGGTGATCGCGGTGGCACCGGCTCCAGGCGGGTGTCGGGGCGCAACACGTCGCCACTGCGGTATCGGTGGAAGTACTCCTTGCTCGTGTCCGTGCGGATCGATTGCAGTGGCCTGCCGCCGTCGAAGAAGACGTAGAACACTTGCGCAGGCCCGTCGCTGCCGACTGCGGTCGGGAGGTTCGGCCAGCAGTAATCCTGGAGGCCGCTGGCTTGATTCATGCGCTCCCGGGTGATGCCTGCTTTGGCGACCACGACCCGATCCCAGGTAGCCGACCAGCCTGCCGCGTGCGTCAGATCCGCTACGCTCACCTCCTCGGGCCTGCCGAGGGCTTCGGAAACCGCACGGTCGAGGCCGCTCCTCGCGCCCAACGGCTCGGCCGTGGACAACATGTCGAACGAGCCGGTGCAGGTGGCGCCGATACCGTTGTCGTGTCCGGTCTGCGATGAAGAACACGCTGTCATGGTCGCGACGACGACCCCGAGAGTGGTCAACGAGGCCGTACGTAAGGCATTCATCAATTCGCTCCTGGAAGAGGAATGTCCGACGGGTTCGGCGAGACGGTGTCGCCGATCGGAACGCGATTACTCCACTCGATCTGCTGCCGGTTGTCGATCACGATCGCCTGCCCCGCATCGATTCGTCGGCGGACCAGGCGTTGCAGTTCCTCGGGTGAAGCGTCGGGATGATCGACCGCGATTTTGCGGCCTTGCTCGTTGTTGTAGAGATCCATGGCTTCACGCGCTGGGGTGTTCGCGCCCGTTCCCTCGTGGGCTGTGGCGAACGATGCGGTCCATTCTTCGCCGTATTTCTGGGTCATCAAGGCGTTCCAGTACATGTGCCTATAAGCATCGCCATGATCGTCTGCCCAAGCCGAGGGAATATCGGGGTATGCGGCTTTCGCCGCATTCTCGGCCTGTGACTTGAGTTCGAAAAATTCGGCGACGTCCGCCACGCCGGTGGGTTTCGTGAGAAGCGTCGAGACGAGTGCCGCCTCTTCCGGTGTCATGAGTGTCGGCTGGAAGTCGGGGTAGAGCAGGCGGATTTCGGTCAGCAGCAGGCCGGAGGGCCATAGACTGGCACCCGACTTCGACGGTGCGGTCTGGTATTTGTTGAGAATCTGGGCCAGTTCGGGATCTTCCGGCATCGCGGTGGCGCCGCGTTTGACTTCGTCTGACAGCTCTTCCAGCCAGCGTCGCACCTGATCGGCGCCTTCCTTGTCCGCCTGCTGTACAGCCGTGAGCGCAGCCCTGATCTGGGCGGTGAGATACGCCTCGTAGCCCTCTTTCTCGACGAGACCGGAAGGGCCGAATTTCAAGAGGACTTCCCCACTCGACATCCGGGAGTCGACCCCGCCGTCGTCTCTGACGAACAGATCGAATTCCGACTCCTCCGCCTCGGTCTTCTTTTCGCGAATGACATCGATGTAGTCGATGATCGACGCGATGTGCTTGTAGATTTCCTGTTGGATTCCGACGAGCACTTCTTTTGTGCGGCGGGCACGCTCACGATCCTGATGTCCCCGGTCGCGCGCCGACTCACCTGATTTTCCTCGATAGTACGTATATGACATGTCTATCGACACTGCGGCTTTGTGGGTATGGTCGTCGAGCTGGGAGGCTGCCTCTTTGAACTTGTCCGCGATCGTGATCGCGGCACGTGGATCCCAGGACAGGACCAATGGAACAGTGAGCGCGTCGACATAGTTTCCTCCGCTCACTTCTGTCCCGCCTGCTTCAGCCTGGACGCGAATTCGGCGTCCTGCGCCAGGAAGGCATCGACCGCAGCGTCCGCGCTGTCGGCGAAACCGCGCAACTGACGCGTGTGGTAGTCGATCACCTTCTCCAACGCTCCACTCAAAGAGTCGATCGTCGCCGCGATGTCCGACTTCGGGAGCGTCGGCTCCGCGCGCAGCCCTTGGGCCAGGGGTACCAACTGCGCGGTCGCATCGGCATGGCCACGGACTATACGAGCGAGTTCGCGAGTTTGTTCCGGATCAAGGTCGAAATCGCCCATGACGCCCCCTCTTTCGGTCTGGCCCTCGAAGCCAGGAGCATACCTGCCGGCGCTGTGCCGGTGCCGCTGCGACAGCGATGGAGAGGGCCGAAGACGCAGGCGGAGGCGCGTGCCGGGCGGCGAGTCGGCGGGACTTGCCCGGCCGGACCGATGACAATGCTGCGCATGGCGGCCACGGTCAGCGGGTTGGGAAATCGGCGGGCGGAGCCGATGGAAGGAGTGTCGCCGGGGGCGGCATTTCGGCGGGATATCGAGGGAATGCGGGCGGTCGCGGTGCTGGCCGTGGTGTTTTTCCATGCCGGTGTGCCGGGGATCGGTGGTGGATTTGTCGGGGTGGACGTATTTTTCGTGATTTCCGGTTTTCTGATCACGGGAATGCTGTATCGAGAAGCGGCGGCCGGTGGCACTGTCGGGCTCGTCCGTTTCTACGGCGCGCGGGCGCGCAGGCTGCTGCCCGCCGCGGGTGTCGTGCTCGTCGCCACGGCGATCGGCGCGGCCGTGCTGCTGTCGCCGCTGCAGGCCCGCCAAGCGCTCGGCGACGGGATCGCGAGCGCGCTGTACGCCGGGAACTACCGGTTCGCCTGGCAGGGCACCGACTACCTCGCCGCGGACGCGCCACCGTCGCCGTTCCAGCACTTCTGGTCCCTCGGTGTGGAGGAGCAGTTCTACCTGATCTGGCCGGCGCTGGTGCTCGTGACGGCTCGGCTCGTGCGACGGCGCCGCAGCGGTTCGGCCACCGCGCTGCCGTACCTGATCGTCCTCGCTGTGGTCGCCGCGCTCTCCTTCGCGATCGCGCTGACCTGGACCCGCACCATGCCGCCGTGGGCGTTCTTCGCACTGCCCGCGCGGGCCTGGGAGCTGGCGGCGGGCGGCGTGGTGGCGCTGTCGGCCGTCTTCTGGTCCCGGCTGCCGAAATCGGTGTCCACCTGCGTGGGGTGGACGGGAGCCGGGTTGATCGTCATGGCCTGCGTTCGGCTCGACGAGAAGACCCCGTATCCGGGCATCGCGGCGCTGCTGCCCGTGCTCGGCGCGGTCCTGGTCATCGGGAGTGGCTGTGCCGCGGCGCGGTCCGGCGTCGGTCGCGTCCTCGCGGTGTCCCAGATGCAGGCCGTCGGCAGGCTGTCCTACTCCTGGTATCTGTGGCACTGGCCGGTGCTGGTGCTGGCCCCGCATGCGCTCGGCCGGCCCCTCGGGCTGGTCGGTGCGCTGGGCGCGGTCGCCATGGCCGGTGGGCTGGCCGCGCTCACCCAGCGGGTGATCGAGAATCCGGTTCGCTTCGCCGCCCGTCTGCGCGGTTCGGGCGGGCTCAGCCTCGCCTGCGGTGGTGTGAGCACCGCGCTGGCCGTCGGTGTTGGGCTCGGGCTGCTGGTGCTCGTGCCTGCGCCGGTCGGGCGCGGCACGGCGGCGCAGAGCCTCACGCTGACGACACCGGTCGCGCCGGCCACTCCCACCGATCCCTACGATGCGGCGATCGAGCAGTTGACGGCGCAGACCCAAGCGGCGGTCGCGGCGTCGGCAGAGGTCCGTGCGGTCCCGTCGAACCTCACGCCCGCGCTGTCGAACGCGCGCGGCGACCGGGCCGAGGTGTTCGACAACGGTTGTTTCCGTTCCTGGCACGACGTGGGCCAGGGCGAGTGCGCCTCCGGTGACACCGGTTCGGCGACCACCGTCGCCTTGGTCGGTGATTCGCACGCGGCGATGTGGCAACCGGCGTTCGAGGAGATCGCCGCATCGCGCCATTGGCGGTTGGAGACGATGGCGAAGGTCACCTGCCCACTGCTCGATCTGCCCATCACCAGCCCCTATCTGGGCCGCGAGTACACCGAATGCGAGCAGTGGCGCGGGCAGATCATGACCCGGCTGCGGCAGGATCGTCCCCGGCTGGTCGTGGTGAGCATGTCCCGGCGCTACGGCGGCGACTTCGGCTTCGTCTCCTACGACCCGGCATGGATCGACGCCGTGCGCCGCCTGGCCGCCGAGCTGCGCGCGATGGGCGCGGCGGTGCTGGTGCTCGGCGGGATACCCGATCCGCATGCCACCGTGCCTGCGTGCGTGGCCGAGCATCTCGACGACGCGTCGGCCTGCGCGCCCGCCCGGACGGTCGCGGTCGACGACGCGGGCATCGCGGCCGAGCGCGCGGCTGCCACCGCGGGAGGCGGGCAGTACGCCGACCTGACCGCGCTGTTCTGCACGGCGGCCCGCTGTCCGGTGATAGTCGGGAACGCCTTGGTCTACCGCGACGACAATCACCTCACGATCGGTTACGCCACGACGCTGGCGCCGGTCATCGGCACGCTCGCCGAACGCGCGCTCGCGCACGGCTGAGGCGTGCGCGCGGTCGCGGGAAGACATCGCACGTCTCCGGCGTTACACCCGGTCGCTGCCGACCGCGTTTCGCGGGAAGGGCCGGTAACCTGCGAGGTTGTCGGAGGGGTCGGGGAGAATGGCGGGGAATCTAGCTGAGGAGGGACTGTGAACGACGGTCCGCTGATCGTGCAGAGCGACAAGACGCTGCTGTTGGAGGTCGACCACGAGCTGGCCGATTCGGCGCGGCAGGCGATCGCGCCGTTCGCCGAGTTGGAGCGGGCGCCGGAGCACGTGCACACCTATCGGGTGACGCCGCTGGCGCTGTGGAACGCGCGCGCGGCGGGTCACGACGCCGAGCAGGTGGTGGACGCGCTGGTCAGCTTCTCCCGGTACGCGGTGCCGCAGCCGTTGCTGGTCGACGTGGTGGACACCATGGCCCGTTACGGCAGGTTGCAGCTGGTGAAGCATCCCGCGCACGGGTTGACGCTGGTCAGCCTCGATCGCGCGGTGCTGGAGGAGGTGCTCCGGCACAAGAAGATCGCGCCCATGCTCGGCGCGCGCATCGATGACGACACGGTGGTGGTGCACCCGTCCGAGCGCGGCCGGATCAAGCAGATGCTGCTGAAGATCGGCTGGCCCGCCGAGGACCTCGCGGGCTACGTCGACGGCGAGGCGCACCCGATCGAACTCGACTACGCGACCGATGGCTGGCACCTGCGCGACTACCAGCAGATGGCCGCCGACTCGTTCTGGGCGGGCGGCTCCGGCGTGGTGGTGCTGCCCTGCGGCGCGGGCAAGACGATGGTCGGCGCTGCGGCGATGGCCAAGGCCAAGGCGACCACGCTGATCCTGGTCACCAACACGGTGGCGGGCAGGCAGTGGCGGCGCGAACTGCTCGCGCGCACCTCGCTCACCGAGGACGAGATCGGCGAGTACTCCGGCGAGCGCAAGGAGATCCGCCCGGTCACCATCGCCACCTACCAGGTGATCACGCGTCGCACCAAAGGTGAGTACAAGCACCTGGAACTGTTCGACAGCCGCGACTGGGGCCTGGTCATCTACGACGAGGTGCACCTGCTGCCCGCCCCGGTCTTCCGGATGACCGCCGATCTCCAGTCCCGTCGGCGGCTGGGCCTGACCGCGACGCTGGTGCGTGAGGACGGGCGCGAGGGCGACGTGTTCTCGCTGATCGGCCCGAAGCGCTACGACGCGCCGTGGAAGGACATCGAGGCCCAGGGGTGGATCGCGCCCGCCGACTGCATCGAGGTCCGGGTCACCCTGACCGATGCCGAGCGGATGGCCTACGCGACCGCCGAGCCGGAGGCGCGGTACAAGCTGTGCTCCACCGCGCACACCAAGATCGCCGTGGTCGAATCGATCCTGGCTCAGCATCAGGACGCGCCGAGCCTGGTCATCGGGGCCTACCTGGATCAGCTGGACGAACTCGGCGCCGCTCTCGACGCCCCCGTGATCCAGGGCTCGACGAAGACCAAGGAGCGCGAGGAACTGTTCGACGCGTTCCGGCGCGGCGAGATTCCGGTGCTCGTGGTGAGCAAGGTGGCGAACTTCTCCATCGATTTGCCGGAAGCGTCGGTGGCCGTGCAGGTTTCGGGTACCTTCGGCTCGCGGCAGGAGGAGGCGCAGCGTCTCGGCCGGCTGCTGCGTCCGAAACACGACGGCGGCCAGGCGCATTTCTACTCGGTCGTCGCGCGGGACACCCTCGACGCCGAATACGCCGCGCATCGTCAGCGTTTTCTCGCCGAACAGGGGTATGCCTACCGCATCACGGATGCCGACGACTTGCTCGGCCCCGCCATCGGATAAGCGGAGGCAATTCCTCCGCAAGCTGTGCTAGGAATGAGGGCGTGCGACGCTTCGAATTCGCGGTGGACCGCAAGCACGCCCACGCGGTCAACGAAGTCTTCGCCGACCTTCGCCGGCTGCGTCTCCTGGCGATCGCCGCCGCGGTCGTCGCGGCGACCGGGACGGCGTTGCTCATCTGGCTGGATCATCCCTGGGCGTATCTGCTCGCGGTCGCGTTCGCGCTCGGGGCGGTGACGGCGTTGTGGGTGGCCCTGTGGACGCCGTGGCATTCCAGCATCGACAAGCTGTACGCCGACGGTGAGCTGGTTCCCGCAGTGGTCTCGGAGGCGCGCCCCTCCGGTGTGGTGCTGCTCGCCTTGGTCGATGTGTCGACGCCGGACACGAGCGATCCGCGCTACGCCTTGGTGACCAGGAAAGTCCGCGACCTCCCCGGTCACAAGGCCAGGGCCGGGGAGCGCGTGCCGTCGGTCGCCGTGCGCACCGACCGCGCGCCGCGGCAAGTGGGTCAGCGCTGGCAATCGGTGAGCGCCATGCCGATCGCCTGGGGCACCACCGACGGCTCGGTCATCGCCCGCGCCCGCGCGGCGATCAGCGAGGCCGAGTGGCGACTGCTCACCGACAACCTGGCCCTCGCCGAGAAGGTGCGGCGCACCGCGACGAAACGGTTGCTGCTCGACCCGCACCACCTGCCCGGCGACCTCGGTTCCTGAATCCGGCTGCGTTCGCGCGCTTTACCGGTTGCGACGGCGCTTAGACTCGAAAGATGGTCCCAGCGTCCGATCTGCTGGCTTTCGTCGCCGCCGCGGTCGTCATCATCGTCGTGCCCGGTCCCGGGGTGCTGTTCACCATCGGTCGGGCGCTCACGCTCGGCCGCCGCGCGGCGCTGCTCTCGGTGCTCGGGCACGCGGCGGGCGTCTACGCGGCTCTGGTGCTGGTCGCCTTCGGTCTCGGGACGCTGCTCACCGCGTCAGCTCTGGCGCTCACCGTGGTCAAGTTCGCGGGCGCGCTGTATCTGATGTATCTGGGGATCCAGGCGATTCGTCATCGTTCGGCGTTGCGCGAAGCGCTGGGCGCCTCGATCGAACGGGAGCCGCACACGCGGGTGCTGCGCCAGAGCGCGATCGTCGGGTTGACCAATCCCAAGGCGATCGTCTTCTTCTCCGCGGTGCTCCCGCACTTCGCCGACCCGGCGGCGGGTTCGCTGTCGTGGCAGTTCCTGCTGCTCGGCACCGTCTTCCTGGCCATCGCGCTGGTCTCCGACAGCGCATGGGCGCTGCTGGCCGCCTCGGCGAGGTCCTGGTTCGCCAAGTCGCCGCGCAGGCTGGAGGCGGTCGGCGGCGCGGGCGGAGTGATGATCTTCGGCGTCGGCGCGTCGGTGGCGCTCACCGGAAGCGGCGACTGAAGCCGTTACCATCCAGCGAAGTCGGTGCGCCGGCACCGGCAAACAGGCGGGGTGGAAAGGGGTGGTCGTTCGTATGAGGTTGTCCGGCCGGATGTGCGCCGCGGTCGCGTGCGTGGTCGTCGCGGGGTCGTGGGTGCCCGCGCACGCCGACCCGCCACCGGACCCGCTGGTCGGCGCGCCGGGACTGGGCGACCCGTACTACCCGCTCGACGGCAACGGCGGCTACGACGTCCACCACTACGACGTCGGGATCGACTACGACCCGCCGAGCCGTGCGCTGGCCGGCACCGCCACGATCACCGCTCACGCCACCCAGGCCCTGCGCGTGTTCAACCTCGATTACGCGGGACCGGAGGTGCGCGCGGTATCGGTGAACGGGCTTCCCGCCGGTTTCGAGCGCAACGGCGAGCACGAGTTGACCGTGACGCCCGCGCTCGTCCTGCTGCCCGGGCTGCCGTTCACCGTCACCGTCGATTACGCGGGCCCCGCGGTGAACACCAACGGCGAGGGGTGGACCTTCGCTCCCAGCGGCGGCGCGTTCGTCGCGGGCGAGCCGCACTCGGCGACGAGCTGGTACCCGCTCAACGACACCCCCCTGGACAAGGCCACGTTCAGCCTGAACGCGACGGTTCCCGCGGAGTGGGAGGTGGTCTCCAACGGCGTGCGCGTCGAGAACGTGGTGCACGATGCGAAGCGGACGGTCCGCTGGATCAACGCCAAGCCGGTGCTCGGCTACCTGACCACCGTGGCGATCGACAAGTTCGACTACCTCGAGCAGCGCAGGGCCAACGGCATTCCGTTGATCAGCGCGTTCGCGCCGAACGCCGAGGAACGCCAGCGCGAGCTGGAACAGCGCCTGCCGGAGATCCTCGACTTCGCCGAAAACCTCTACGGCCCTTATCCGTTCGAGGCGGCGGGCGGCGTCCATCTGGACGCCGACATCTCCTTCTCGCTGGAGACCCAGACCCGCCCGCTCTACGCGCCGTCGATCGACCTGCAGACCGTCGTGCACGAGATCGCGCATCAGTGGTGGGGCGACTGGGTGTCGGTGCGCCAGTGGTCGGACATCTGCCTGAACGAGTGCTTCGCCAGCTACACCGCCGACTATCTGTGGCCGGAGCGGATGGAGGGCAAGAACGTCGACGACGACTACCGCGAGACCATCCAGAAATACCGCGACAATCAGAAGTTCTGGAACATTCCGCTGGAGAACCCCGGTGCCGGGAAGGAGTTCACCTCCGTCTACTACCGCGGCCCGCTGTTCCTGCACGCATTGCGCAAGCAGATCGGCGACGAGGTGTTCTTCGGGGCCGTCCGGGACTTCCTGGCCGTGCACGCCTATGGCAACGCCTCGATGCCGGAGTTCCGTGCCTTCGTGCAGTCCAGGTCGCCCATGGATCTGACGGGTTTCTTCCACGCGTGGCTGAACACCACCGCGACGCCGCCGGAGGAGTACCTGTTCCCGGGCGCGTTGCGCAGCTGATACCTCAGTCGTCCTCGACGCGCTGCCCGGCCTTCGCCACCCTGCGTTCCGCTCGCTCCACCTGACGGCGCGCCGCCTGCAGTTCGTCTTTCGCCGACCGCTCGGCCGACTTTCGGAACTGCCGTTGCTGTTCGGCGTGTGCGAGCTCGTCCCGCAGCGCGGCCACGCGTTCCTCGGCCGAGGACAGTTCTCCGGTCGCTTCCGCGAGCGCGGCGCGTGCCGAATCCTCTTCGGCGCGAGCTGTTTCGAGCGCCTCCCTGGCCTCCGCCAGCTCCCGGCGGGCACTGTCGTCCGGTTCCTGCCGGGATGCGGCCCGTCCGCGCCGCGCGGCCGGTTCGGGAACCGCGAGCAGATTCGGGCCGCTCGGTCCGAAGCCTTCGTAGCTCGCGGCCGTGACGAGCGTCCCCGCGCGCAGCCGGTCGGCCACCTCCGCGTCGGCGAGTGCCGCGGTCAACGTCTGGCCGAGCTCCCGGACGACGCTCTCGCCGACCGGATGCCCTTGTTCGGCGGCGAGCGCCCCCGCCTTCTTGGCGAGGGCGTTGACCAGTTGCTGCCGCTGCGCGGTCAGGTCGCGCAACTGCTCGGCGGAGAGTTTCCGCTGAGCGGCGGCCAGGGCGGCGCCGAGCCGCAGCAGTGCGTCGACGTCGTCGGGCGCGGCGCGGGACAGCAGATTCGCGGCCCACGCGGTCAGCGTGGGTTTGCGCAGCTTGCCGATGGCGGCCGCGAGCTGCTTGTGGCCCGCCTGCTTCGCCGCGGCCGCCCGATCCGTGCGCGCCGCGACGAACTCCGTGGGCGCCAGGCCGTACAGGTCGCGCGCCACGTCCTCGACCGTCATACTGCCCAAGCGTAACGACCCGGTCTCGGGCGACGACACACTCCGCATACCGGACATCGGTCCAGTTGCATAGAAGATGCGAAAGGCGTTGCTAGTGAATTACTCTGCGTTCCTGCTGCTCGGCCGTCTGCTCCCCAGCATCCTGGGTTACGCGCTCATGGGGCTGTACGGCACGCACGGCATCTAGCGCGCGCCGTTCGCGGTCACCCGGCGAGCTGATGCGGCCGCCGTGGTCGTACGGGTATCCTCACCGCGTTCACGAGCCCGTGAACGTGTTCGGTGAGAGAGGTTTTCAGGTGAAGTTTCCAGGAGCGAGGCTGCTGGCACGCATCGTGCTCGCCCTCGTCGCGGTGGCCGCGGCGGTGGTCGCGGTGGCCGGCTGTTCGATGATCGAGGACGCGGGCAAGTCGGACACCGCCAAGGCCAAGGTCGGCGACTGCATCAACGTCATCGAGGGCTCGGCGTCCGATTCCAAGACCGAGCCGGTGGACTGCTCGTCGGACAAGGCCGTCTACAAGGTCGCGCAGTCCTACGACAAGAAGACCGACTGCGCCGCCGACTACACCTCCTACGAGGAGACCCTGGCCGGCGGTACCACCGCGTTCCTGTGCCTGGCGCCGAACTTCAAGGAAGGCAGCTGCTACAACGAGAGCAGCACGACCGGATACAAGCACGTGGACTGCTCGTCCCCGGACGCCACCTTCAAGGTGCTGAAGCGGATCGACGGCCAGGCGGACGAGTTGCTGTGCGGCGAGGACGCCGACAGTTTCCGGCTGATCGAAACCGACCCCAAGGCCACCTTCTGCACGGCCAAGCCGAAGGGCTGATCATTCCAGCAGGGCGACCGACGCGATCCGGTGCAGCGTGAAGTGCCGGACCGCGCCGGTCACCGGGTCCAGCGCGTCGAGCTGACCGTTGCCCACCTTCAACGGTTCCACCACCCGCTGCGTGGCGACTCCTTGGGCGTCGACGTAGCCGATGTTCACCGACCGCCGCACCCGCGCCGCGAGCTGGAGCAGGGCGAGGGTGGCGGCGGTGTTGGTCCGGGTGCCGTCCGGGCGCACCGCCTGACCGGACCTGGCGCTGGCGGCGCGTTCGCCGGCGCGCAGCTCGGTGACGAGCAGTTCGAGCTGTTCGGTGCTGGGCGGAGTGGGCCGGTACGGCTGCCGTGCGGCGGGGCGCACCGAGATGCGCGCGCCGCGCGGCCGCAGATCGACGATCGCCCCGGCCGAGTCCTCACCCGCGGGCGCGAATCCCGCCGCGCGCAACCGCTCCAGTAGTTCGCCCAGCGGCGCTTGGGCGATGGCGACGGTGGGCGCGATGGACCGCAGGGCCAACTCGCTCGCCACCGGCGCCGAGAGCACCTGGGCCAGCAGCGCCGGATCGTCGCTGCGGATGAAGGACTGCGCCATGCCCGCCCGCAACTGACCGTGCCGCCGGGCCACGTCATCGATCAGATAGGTCAGCGCCTGCGGGATCGGTGTGCGGGAATGCGTGGCGAACAGCGCGTGCAGCTCGGCCGCCGTCGAGCCGGCGTCCAACGCGCGACGCACCGAGGACTCACCGATCCGATACACCGTCGCGGCGCCCGCGGACTCGACGTCGGCGACGAGAGCCACGCGCCGTTGGAGGTCGGCGGTCAACGGGCCCGGTGCGATCACCGTCAGATCCGCCTGCACCAGTACGTGATCCACCGGCTCCGGCAGCGCCGCCTCCATCTGCGCCTCCGCGTCGGCCACGCTGGTCGGCGCCGCGTGCAGGAGCGCCCGCGCCGCCGAGCCGACCGCGCCGCGGCCGACGAACCCGAGCGCGGCCGCCTCGGCCAGCGTCTGTTCGACCACCTCCGGCCGGAAATTCCTGCGCCTGCGGGGCTGCTGCCAGGCCAGTATCCGGCCGATGTCCGCGGGCTCCAACGCCGTGCCGGACGGGTACTCGGCGAGCAGGGCGAGGATCGCGCGCCGATCGCGCGGCGCGTTCGGGCTGCGCAGCTCGAGTGACAACGCCGCCAGGGGCTTGTCGTTGGCATCGCGCATGCCGATCATCCACGGCATCCGATCCAAGTCCAGCCAGGTCGATCCGAGCGTGGCCCAGCGCCGGGCGGGCGGTGACTCCAGCCAGGAGTCCACCAGCGGTGTCGGCGCCCAGAAGTCGTCGGTCGTGTCGAAGTCCGGCGGCGGGTCCGGCAAACCCTTTTCGATCAGTTTCGCGGCGGCCAGCAGCTCGACCAGCAAACCCGCGCGCGGCTCGTCCACACCGGCCAGCTTGGCGATGCGGCGCAGCTCCCGCACGCCCAAGCCGCCCGCCCGCAGCGCGGGAGCGGGGGCCTGGCCGAGCACATCGAGCACGGCGGCGCAGTGCCGCAGCAGCTCGCCGACCTCGCCCGCCGCGACCGCGTTCACGTCGGCGGGCGTCTGTTTGACGGTCCGCGGTTGCGGCGGAGTCAGCGCATGCGGGTGGGTGACCGGTTCCCGCCGCAGCACCTGCCCGACGGTGACGGGAAGCTCGACGGTCTCGTCATCGATCCGGTGCAGCAGCCTGCGCGCCAGCAGCCGCTGAATCGGCCGGTCCGGCGGCGTGCCCGGTGCGGCGTCTTTGGTGCGCCCGCGCGGTCCGGTCGTAGCCAGCTTGTCCAGCAGGGCTCGTTCGGCCGGGGCGAGCTCGGGCAGTGCCGCGACAACCTCGGGTTCGGTGAGGGCGTCAGGGATCTCGGTCGCGGTGCCGATCGGCCACGGCAACGCCTCGGCGGCCGCCGGAATCAGGTGCAGCCCCTCGTCGGCGTCGAGCCAGACCAGCGCGCGAGCGGTCAGTCGCTCCAGCGCGTGGTCGATCGCGGCGGCCGGTACCCGTTCGCACAATTGCACATGCAGTTCGGCGCGGCGGAGCGGACCGCCGTCGGTGCGCGTCACCCCATGCATCGCAAGGGCTTCCACGATGGCGAATTCGAGGGTGTTCAGGTCTTCCGTGGCGCGCAGCACCGACGCGCGCTGTTCGATGCGGGCGGCGAGCACGGCCATGGAGGAGGGCAGCGGCACGGCCAGGTCGGGCCGAAGCTGCAACAGCGTCACGAGCTGGGCATCACTGCGGGCACCGAGCCATCCGGCGAGGGAGTCGGTCGCGGTCATCCGATCCAGCCTACGATGCTGGGCGGTCGCCCGCCGGAGTCCGGCGGTGCGGGCCGCGCGCTGCGGGCTGCGGCGCGTCCGGGGAGAACGGCCCATGCCACAATGAGGTCGTGGTGAACAAATCGAAGAAATCCTACGTCGACAACGGCTGGCCGAAGGTCGCCGACGGTGACCACGCGGTCACCGAACTCTCCTCGGCCCGCTCCGGTGGTCTCTCGCCCTACGGCGAGGACACCGAGTTTCCGGTCCCCGCTGAGCAGTTGCCCTACATGCACCCGAACACGGTGATCAACCGCTGAGCGCGCGAACGGAACGTTCTCGGCTACGGAGAAGGGCCCCGCATCCATAGTGATGCGGGGCCCTTCTCGACGTCGCGTGGTGATCAGGAGGGCAGCAGGCCCTTGTTCGCCTCGTAGAAGTTCACGATCGCGGGGTCGAGGGTGACTCCGCTGGACTTGGCGGCATTGAAGAAGTCGAGAGCTTCCTTGGGCACCTGGACGCCCTGGCTCTGCACGACCTCGAGGGCGCGGTCGACGGCCGAGAAGATCTGCTGGGTGTCCGCCGGCGCGGCCTGGGCGGCCTGCGGCGCGGGGTTCCAGCGGGGGGTTTCGGCCTGGGCGGGCGCGGAGCGCGGGGTGGGCGCGCTGCTGAGGCCGAGCTTGGACGAGCAGGAGGGCCAAGCGCCCCAGCCCTGCGAGGCGAGCACCTTCTCTGCGACCGCGATCTGCTGTTCGCGGGTGGCCTGGTTGGCGCTGGCGGCGTACTCCTGGCCGCCGTGGGCGCGCCAGGTGCTGGGCGAGAACTGCAGCCCGCCCTGGAAACCGTTGCCCGTGTTGATGCCCCAGTTGCCGCCGGCCTCGCACTGAGCGAGTCGATCCCAGTCGGAGTCGGGTGCCGCGCTGGCGTTGCCTGCGAAAGCCACACCAGCGGTGCCGATGATGGCGCCGGTGACGGCGACCTTGGCTACCGTGCGGCCGGTCGAGCTTGGCTTGCGATGGCGTCCACTCATATCGGGTTCGTCTTCCTCTCGACGCACCTGCGACGTCTTCGGTTCTGGTTCGGACTGAGAGGTCGTCCGTTCCGCCCTCGCCCCTACGTTTCCGTCGGGGGTCCGGTACCCGCGGGGCGAGGCTCGGTGCGGCGGGCCGGTGGTTCGCCGGGTGTCCCGGCTGGATAAGACCGTACGTCGAACCGCGGGAAAAATCACTATTTGGTAACCGGCGTGTACCAACGGGTCTCGACGCGGTCTCAACTGGGCAAGAGGCCTTCGCGCAGCTAGAGACGCTACGGCGGGGCCCGGTATGTGCCGTCACCGCGCCGTGACCTTCCCCTAATGTGATGAGGATCACACATCCGAGTGGGTAACGGTCGCGTCGGGTAACCGGTTGACGCCGCTTCGGAGGCCCGTACTCCGGTGCTATCGGGACCGGCGGCCCGAGCGCAGTGCGAACACGAGCGCGAGCACGAACCCGAGCGGCGCGAGCATCGCACCGAAATAGAGCCACAGCCCCGGCTCGCCGTCGGTCAGCACGGGGATGGCGAAGATGACGACGACGGCCAGCAATCCGAGCGCGAACAGGGCGAGCGCGAGCTGCAGCAACCAGTCGCCGCGCCGCTTGGGGGCGCCGCCGGATGGGGTCGGAGCGGAAGGGTTCGTCACGGCTCGACGGTAAAACTGATGTGCTTGCGTTATTCGCACCGGGGTAGACTCGATAGCAATCGCGTCCTGCAATCCTGCTGGGCGCGTTCTTTTCGCACAGGAAAAGGGCCGGTCGCGGGATCGGCCCGGTAGACGGATGTGCTCGGGCCGTAGGGGTCCGAGTTTTCGATGATGAACGGGTGAGCGCAGTGCCGACCGGCAGGGTGAAGTGGTACGACGTCGAAAAGGGCTTCGGCTTCCTTTCCCAGGACGAGGGTGAGGACGTCTACGTCCGCTCGTCCGCGCTCCCGCAGGGTGTCGAGGGTCTCAAGCCCGGCCAGCGTGTCGAATTCGGCATGGCCGCAGGCCGTCGCGGCCCCCAGGCGCTCAGCCTCAAGTTGCTCGAGGCGCCGCCGTCGGTCCGGCAGGGCCAGGAACGCAACGCGCGCAAGGAACCTGCCGCGCGCAGGCACACGCCGGACGAGTTGCACGGCATGGTCGAGGACATGATCACCTTGCTCGAGGCGAAGGTGCAGCCCGACCTGCGCAAGGGCAAGTACCCGGATCGCAAGACGGCGCAACGCATCTCGGAGGTCGTCCGCGCGGTGGCGCGCGAACTGGACCGGTAGTCGCCGAGGCGTTCGCGGCGCTGCGCGTTCACGCGGCCGTGCACGGTGGCCGTCCGGAGGTGCGCGCGCCGTGGCGTCGATCCCGGGGAGGCGGCCAGGGTGGGCACCAGATCGATGTGCGAAGTGAGTGCGGCCGTGGTCGTTGCGTGCGTCGCCGCGTTACGTCGATCGGCGATGATCAAGGGGACGCGACGGCGTTGTGCCCCATCGCATTCGGCAGGTGCTGGAAGCATCGCTGCGCGCCGGGCGGCAGTCCGGGGACATCGCCGCGGATCTCGATCCACGCGACACCGCGATCGCGCTGGAGGCCATTTCACGGCGGTCGTGATCACCGCGGTGCAGGTGGGCGGCAGCGGTTCCTCGGAACGCATCGATGCCGTCGCTCGCTTGGGTGCGCGCCGCGCTCGCGAAGTTGTGCTCGCCGCTACGCGGTACTGATCGACCAGGTGGCGTGCGGCACGTAGAACTCCCGGCCGGTTTCGTCGCGGGCGAGGATCGGCAGCTGGAATTCGACGCCGATGAGGCGCAAGTCGGGCTCCGGCTTGGAGTCGATGGTCAACGCCAGCGCGCGGTCGGGATAGTCGTTGCGGCTGATCACCTGGTCGACTTTCTCGCCGTTCGGCAGGAGGTAGACCAATTGCGCGAGCCA
This sequence comes from Nocardia sputorum, assembly GCF_027924405.1. NCBI lineage: Bacteria > Bacillati > Actinomycetota > Actinomycetes > Mycobacteriales > Nocardiaceae > Nocardia > Nocardia sputorum. The sequence continues at coordinate 387,107 of NZ_AP026978.1, forward strand.
CGGCGCGTCGGCGACCTGCTTCGGCAGCGACAGCTGCAAGGGGTAACCGGCGGGAACGTCCAATTCGGCGGTGCGGCCGCGATGGCAGTCCGGCGTGTCGGGAGCGCAGGTCAGCGTCGAGAACACCGTGCCCGGCACGTTCTCCTCGGGCAGGACGCTGCAGTGCTGCATGGTCACCGCGCAGTAGCTGAACGGCCGCACGGTGATCGTCTTGCCGTGCGCGTAGGCGGTGAGGGTGACGTCGGGTTCGTCGGCGTTGCGGATCAGCACCGCCAGCACGCCCGCGAAGGCGACGGTGAGCACCAGCAGGGCGGCCGCGACCAGCGCGGCGATCGTGCGTGCGTTGAGCTTGCTCACCAGATCGGGTCTCCTTGCCCTCGTCGAAAGCGTTTGGTGTCGCCGCCGCGCGGCTTCGGGTCCGGCGCCTGCGGCGCGCTCGCCGGATATCCGTGCGGCCTCGTCGGCACCTCTTGGTCCGCGTGCTGGGGGCGGTTGCCGCCGAGGCCGGGCAGCAGCGAATGACCTCGGAAGCTGAGGAAAGTCTGCACCAAGCCCAGCACGAGGATCGCGGTGACCACCGCGAAGCCCTTCCAGTAATCGGTCGGCAGCAGCACCCCGGCCGCGCCGCCGACCACCCAGCTCAGCTGCAGCACGGTCTCCGACCGGCCGAAGCCGGAGGCGATCGACTCCGGCGGCAGGTCGTCCTGGATCGAGGCGTCCAGCGAGACCTTGGCCAGCGCGCTCGTCGCGGATGCGACCAGGGCGGCGGCCGCCGCGCCGAGCAGATTGTTCGCGAACGTGGCGAACAGCGCCACCAGCGCGCACGCCGCCGTGCAGCCGAGCACGATCAGCGCGGGCCTGCCGAGCTTGAGCCGGGCGCCCGTCGCATTGCCCGTGAAATTGCCGATGGCGGCGGCCGCGCCGACCGCGCCGAGCATCAGGGCCTGCTGCACCGGCCGGTGCTCGGTCGCCTTGGCGACGAACGCGACGTAGAAAGTGAGGAATCCGGTCAGCACCCGGATGGCGCTGTTGCCCCAGAGTCCCGTCACCACGGCCCGGCCGAGCGGCTGCCTGCGTTTGCGCGGCGGGACCGACGACTCGTTGCCGGACGCGAGCACCTCGGTGCGCGCGTCCGCGCCGTGATAGCTCAACGTCGCGGGCACCTCGCCCTCGGTCACTTCGACCCAGGAGGGGATGCGCAGACTCAGATAGGTTCCGGCGCAGGCGATCAGCGCCGCGAAGACCAGCGCGCCGTTCGAGCCCGCGATCGCGGCGGCCAGACCGGCCAGCGCTCCGGCGCCCATGGTGCCGCCGACCAGCCCGAACACTGTCAGGCGGGAGTTGGTGCGGACCAGATCGATGTCGGGCGGCAGCACCCGGGGCGTCACCGCGCTCTTGAGCACCGAGAACGATTTGCTGCCGATCATCATGCACAGCGCGAGCGGATACAGCGCCCAGCTGTCGAACTGGAAGATCAGCACCAAAGCCACCACTGTGCGCACCGCGAACGACGTCGCCAGCGCCAGGCGGCGACCGCGTTGCAGACGATCGAGCATCGGTCCGATCAGCGGGGCGATCACCGCGAACGGCGCGATCGTGATCAGCAGGTAGAGCGCGACCTTGGTCTTGCTCTCCGCGGTGGCGCTGGCGAAGAACAAGGTGTTGGCCAGCGCCACCGCGATGGCGGCGTCGAGGGCGAAGTTCGCCATGGTCGCGTAGGTGAGCGCCGTGAGGCCCGACTTGTCCGCGCCGTCGGCCTTGGCCGCGCGCTGGAAAGTCGCGATGCCTTTCTCGGTGAGCTCCCGGCCGCGCATGGCGGCCACCCGGGTGACGGTGAGTTTGCGCGGCATCCGACGCGCGCCGGAGGGCGCGTCGCTTTCGGGAGGCCGGCCCTGACCCTCGGCGGCGGTCTCGGGAGAGCCGGGTTCGGCGCGGTCCGGCGGGTCGGTGGGACGAGGTGGTTCCGCGCGGTGCGGGAAGACGTGCCGAGGCGCGCGGTCGGAGGACTTCGGCTGTTCGCCATCACCTCCGCGTGGGAACGGTTTCGTCCGCGGAGGTTCCGGTGACGCTTCGGGCCGCGGGCCCGGTTGCTCGTAACGCTCCGGAGAGCGTCCTGGTCGCGGTCCGAGCGGTGGCAGTGACCCGCGGCGTCGCGGCGCGTTGGGTGGCGGGTATCGGTCGAAGCCGGGATGCCGGTCGAACGGCGGGACCTCCTCGCCTGCCCACCGATCACGGTCGGGACCGGAGGGTTCGCGGGGAGTAGTCACGACTCCAATTCTGGCGCACTCCCGTGCTGGGCGTTCATCCGCGCTCCGGGGCGGCGGAAAGTGGCCCGTCGTCGTGACCGCCGGGTCGCGCTCAGGCGGGCGTGAAGCGGACCTCGAACATGGTGGGCCAGTTCTTGCCCGTGATCAGGAAGCGGTCGGTGCCGGGCAGTTGGGCGATGCCGTTGAGGGCGTCCGCGTCGGCCCGCGCGGTCGCGGGGAGCAGACCGGCGGCGTCGGCGGTCGCCAGCACCGCGCCGGAGTCCGGGTCGATGCGCAGGATCGTGTCCGTGGGCCAGTCGTTGGCGTAGACCGACCCGTCCGCGGCGCACTCGAGTTCGTTGAGGCGGGCGCCGTTGCGGCTGGTCAGTTCGACCGAGCCGGTCGGCTCGAAGGTGACCGGATCGCGGAAGGTGAGCCGGTCGGTGCCGTCGCTCATGACGAGTCGTCCATCCCCGGCGCACAGACCCCAGCCCTCGCCGTCGTAGCGCACCCGGCCGCGTTCGGCGAGGGTGGCCGGGTCCCGGGCGATGGCCACGCCGTCGTGCCAGGTCAGCTGCCAGAGCGTGGCGTCGGTCACGGTGATGCCCTCGCCGAAGAACGGGGCGGGCAACTCGGTCCTGGCCAGCTCCTCACCGGTCGTCAGCCGGGACGCGCGCACGCTCGACGCGCCCGCCAGACCGGTGCCCTCGTAGAGGACGTCGCCATCGACCTCCAGCCCCTGGGTGAACGCCTTCGGATCGTGCGGCCGGGTGCCGAGCACCTCGATGTTCATCCGCGGCGCCGGGTCCGCGACGCCGCCGCATCCACCCACGACGAGCAGACCGACCAGCACACCGATGGCCAACGCACGGCGATTGCGCTCCATACGGCAAAATGTAGGCCGTGAGCGCAGTTTCTGTTTCGGAGTCCGGCGTGCGGCCGATTCTGGCTGATGCCGTCGACCTGGCCCGCCGTGCGCTCCTGGAGTTGGAACCGTCGGGCGTCGGTGCGCACCTAGGCGTGATCGCCGAGGACGAGAGCGCGGCGACCCACCGCTTCGAGGCCACGCTGCCCGGTTACCGCGGGTGGCAGTGGGCGGTCGTGGTGGCCGCCCCGCCCGGCGCCGGCTATGCGACGGTCAGCGAGTCGGCGCTGCTGCCCGGGCCCGACGCCTTGGTCGCACCCGAGTTCGTGCCCTGGGAGCAGCGCGTTCGCCCGGGGGACCTCGCGCCCGGTGACCTGCTCGCCCCGCCCGCCGACGATCCGCGCCTGGTGCCGGGATACGTCGCGACCGGCGATCCGGTGGTCGACGAAGTGGCCTACGAGGTCGGTCTCGGCCGCACCAAGGTGATGAGCAGAGAAGGCCGCGAAGAGGCCGCCGAACGCTGGTACGCCGAGCGCGGTCCCGACGCGGAGATGGCCAAGGCCGCGCCCGCCACCTGCGGGAGCTGCGGGTTCTATCTTCCGCTTGCCGGATCGCTGCGCGCCGCGTTCGGTGTCTGCGGCAACGCCATGGGCGCCGACGGGCGCGTCGTCCACGTGGCCTACGGCTGCGGCGCGCACTCGGATACCGAGGTCCCCACCGGCAACGGCTCGCCGCTCTACGAGGCGTACGACGACGCGGCCATCGATCTGATCTCGCTCGAAAACGACCAGGCCCCGAAGGATGTGGCCGGTGCGCCGGCGTCCGCGGGCGATCGGTTCGATACGGCCGCGCAGACCGAGGGCGCCACGGCGACCGCTGAGGTAGGCGCGGTGGCGGCCGAGGGCGCCGAGATCGTCGGGGACGCCGAGGGACGTGCGGTGGTCGCCGAAGCTGCGGCGGACATCGCAGACGCTACGGCCGTCGAGGGAAGCGAACGCGTGGACGCCGCAGTCGACCAGGACGCCCCGGTTCGCCGGGATCCCGGCATCGGCGAGGCTTCTGCCGTGCCCGAGAACATCGCGGGTGCCGAGACTTCCACGGCTGCCGCGTCCGCTGCGGGTGACGAGCACCCAGGGTTCTCCGCGGATGCCGCAGTGGCCGACACCGGTGTGGCGCCCGAGGCGGTCGCTGCCCCGGACGCCATCCGCGCGCAACGCACGACCGAGGAACCGGCCGTCACCGAGCGGGTCGCCGCTGACGAAGGTGTCGGGTCGACGGAGAACGGCGCCGTCGCGGACGAACTCACCGTCGAATCCACGAGCGCGACCGACGCCCAGTCCGCCGACAGCACGGCCACCGACACCGACGCGGTGAGCGCCGCCGAGGTCGGCGAAATCGACACTTCCGCCGCGTTCACCGAATCGAACGTTCCACCCGCTGCGCGGACGGCACCGAGCGCGGACGCGCCCGCTGTCCACGACAGCACGTCCGATGCCGCTGCGGGCGCCACGATCGGCACTCCGGACGAGCAGAGCGTGGCGAAGGAAGACACCGGCATCGACCCGGCGCTGGGTTCCGGCGATGCGGCGGACACCCCCGCGGCTGCTGGAGAAAGTGGTTCGAGCATCGCGGATCGCACCGCACCGCTCGATACGCAGAGCTCCGATGTCTCCGCGAGCAATTCAGTGGAGTTCGGCGCGCGGACGGGTCCGGTCGAAGCCGCTACCGACCAGACGGGCGACACCGAATCGCCCGAGCACGTGACGAATGTCGAGGAGCACGCTCCCGGCAGCGCTACAGACGTGCCGGTGGCCGAGCCGGGCGACACCGGATCGGCGGTCGACGACGGGCCCGGCGAACGGTCGGAGTACCAATCATCGCCGCGGAGCTGAGCGAGGCCGCCGATCCGTTCGGCACTTCGGCGCTGCGGGCTGCGGTTCTCGCCGCATGGCGTGATTCGCCGACGCGGTTGCGGGAGGACGCGGCCACCGAGAACGACTTGGTGCGCGCCGGTTACCGCGACCGACTGCTGACCGAGCTGGCGCAGAACGCCGCCGACGCCGCGCGCAAGGCGGGCGTGGCCGGTGCCGTCGTCGTCCGGCTCGACGGCCGTGACCTGTACATCGGCAATACTGGTGCGCCGCTGGACGTCTCCGGTGTGCACGCGCTCACCGCCCTGCGCGCCTCGGGGAAATCCGCGGGCGAGATCGTCGGCCGGTTCGGCGTCGGATTCACCGCGGTGCTTGCGGTGAGCGAAGACATCGAGCTGCGGTCGGTTTCCGGTTCGCTGCGCTTCTCCCGTGCCGAGACCCGCGAAGCGCTGCGCCGGAACGGGATCCGGATACCAGAGGGCGCTGCGGGCGAGTTCGTCCCGCCCGCGTTGCGGCTGGCCTGGCCCACCGAGGCGCGACCGCCGGACGGTCTCGACACCGAGGTGGTGCTGCGGCTGCGCGCGGACGTCGACGCCGACGCGCTGCTGGCCGCGATGCGCGCCGAAGCCGTCGACCTGCTGCTCGAACTGCCCGCGCTGCACCGCATCCGCATCGGCGCGGACGAACTGGTCAGCAGCGCCGAGGACATGGGCGGCGGCATGCACGAGGTCTACGTCGACGGCCCCGGCGACGTGCAGCGGACCTGGTGGCAGTACCGCACGCCGCGCGCCCGCTGGCTGCTGCCGGTGCGCGACGGCAGGCCGGTGGCGGCCGCCCCGGACGTGCTGCGGGCGCCGACCAGATCCGACGAGGAACTATCCCTGCCCGCGTTGCTCGTCGCGGACATCCCGATGCAGCCGGACCGCCGCAGGCTGTTGCCCGGCGCCCGGCTCGCCGAACTGGCGGACGGCTACGCCGAGTTCGCCCGCGCCCTTCCGCCGCGCGATCGTCTCGTACTGGTCCCTGCCCCCGGTTTCGCTCGGAGCGAGGCCGATGGGCTACTGCGCGAAGCATTGCTGCGTGAATTGCGAACGCACCCATGGCTGCCGGTGACAGCCACCCATCGGCGCACTGATCGGGAAGGCTCGTATGACACGTCGCCCCTCGCTGTTGACCTCGAGCCCTTCACCGCGGCCTATGCCGAATCGGCGTCGCTCGCCGACCACGAACCCCGGCAGCGAGATGCGGAAGCCGCGGCTCACACGGGACCGCCGGACGTGCCGGTCGTCGAACCTGCCGATGCGTCCGGCGGTCGGGCGCGAGCGGCGATCCAGGCGTCCGACAGGTCGAGTGCCGGATTCGGCGCCGAACCGGGCGATATCCGGACCGCCGAGCCGATCGACGCTTCGAGCGGCATATCGGCACCCGCCGAACCGGGCACGTCCGGCATATCCGAGCCACCGTCGGCCCCCGCACCGCCGCACCCCCGGGACGTCGCCGTCCCCACCCGCGCGTATGTCTTCGCTGGTCTGACCTCGGAATTGGCCGACCTGCTCGACGAGGTGGTCGGTCCTCTGGTGATCCCGGACCTCTCCGGGCGGCCGCACACCGAGGCCATGGCTGTGCTCGACGTGCACCGCCTCGGTCTGGCACGGCTCGCGGAATTGTCCGGAGGCTTGGATCGGCCGCCGAGTTGGTGGCGGTCGTTCTACGCGGCGCTGGAACCGTTCGCCGGAGATCCGCTCGCGGCGGAGGAACTCGGCGCGCTGGCGGTGCCGCTGGCGGACGGCAGGCTCGTCACGGGGCCGCGCACCGTGGTGCTGGACGATCAGCTCGAGGTCGCGATCCCGGTGCACTGGGCCAGGCTGGCGCATCCCGAGGCCGCACATCCCCTGCTGGCCCGGCTCGGCGCGCGCTCGGCCACCGCCGAGGATCTCCTGATCGATCCGGGCTTGCGCGCCGATTTGGAGGACCACCCGGACGACCCCGACACCGCCGACGCCGTCCTGCGTCTCGCCGCGCACGCCGACCGGGAGGCGCTGCCGCGGTGGCTGAGTTCGCTCGAATTGCCCGATGTGGAGGGCGATCTCCGGCCCGCCGACGAACTGTTGCTGCCCGGCGCGCCGTTGCGTGAGTTACTCGTGCCCGACGCGCCGTTCGGCACGGCCGATCCGGAGCTGGTCGACCGCTACGGTGCGGACGCGTTGCGCGCTGTCGGCGTCGGCTGGGACTTCAGCGTGGTGGTCGAGGCCGATCCAACCGGACCGGACCACGATCTGGACGACGAGGAACACTGGTGGTCCACGCTGGCGGACGATCCGCCGGAGCTGGTCGCCGTCCGCGACCTGGATCTGATCGACGACGCGGCGTGGCCGGAAGCGTTGCGGCAGTTGTCCGCGACGCCGCGCACCCGCCGCCTGCTCGCCGACGCCGACGGCTACACCGCGTGGTGGCTGCGCAGATACGCGCGGATCGACAGCACGCCGCTGGGACTGTTCCGCCATCCCGCCGACGTCGAATTCGACGGGCTGTTACCGGCGTTCGCCGTGGCGGGTGTCGACCCGGACGCCTGCCGCGCCGTCCTGGCCGATCCCGAGACGATCACCGAGGAGCTGGCCGCGGCGCTGCTGGAGGCGCTCGGGGATTCGTCGAGAACCCCCTCGGCGGAGGTGGTTTCGCGGACCCACGCCCGTTTGGCGGCCGCCGTCGCCGCGGACCGGCTCGATCTCGCCGATCTGCGGCCGCCGGATCGCGTGCGCGCGCTGTCCGGTGTCGTGGCCGATCCGGCGGACGTCTTCGTCCTCGACCGGCCGTGGTTCGGCTTGGTGGTGCCTGCGGATCGTCTGGTAGTCGGCGATACCGAAACAGCCTCGGCCCTGGCGGCTCTGCTCGACCTGCCGCTGGCGTCCGAAGCGGTGACCGCCGAGGTGATCGATACCGGCCGCCGCACGACGTGGGCGGCGGAGCCGCTGGGCGTCGTGCTGCGGCAGCTGTTCGCCTTGCCCGCGCAAGCAGGCGAGCTGGTCGTGCACCACGACCTGACGGTGCGGCTGAGCGGCGCGATCGAGGCCACGGTCGCGGTGCCCTGGTGGCAGACCGACTCGGCCGTGCACGTCCAGGCACCGCACCTGCGCGGCTGAACGCGGCTACTGTGCCGCGTATCCGGTGATCATCTCGCTCAGCAGATCGAGCTGGCCGCGCACGCTCTCGCTGTCGTTGTCCACCAGCCAGCGCAGCACCACACCGTCGATGACGTTGAGCGTGAACCGGCTCAGCGTCTGCACCGGGACCGACCACGTATTGCCGGTCGCGTCGCGCGCGTGCTCCAAGATGTCGGCGACGGTGGAGTCGTTGAAGTTGTACTGTTCGCGCGCGATCGCCAGTTTCGCCGGGGTTTGTTCGCCCTCACGCAACGCGTAAGTGGTGGTTTCGTAAGTGAGCAGCTGCCGTTCCGGAGTGGCTTCAATGTTCAGCCACATGAGTTCCAGTCCCGCGCGGATCAATTTTTGAAGGGCTTCTTTTCCACTTCCGACGTCCTGCCATACCGTTTCGTTTGCGTCGACGGAATCGCGTAATTCCATCGACAACGCTTTGACCAGCTCGGTCATCAGCGCGTCCTTGTTTTCGAAACAGTAATGCACCACACCCAGCGAGACACCGGCCGCCTGAGCGACATCGCGCGTGGTCACGCCCGCGACGCCCTTTTTCTCGGCAAGGCCGATCGCGGCCTCGATAAGGTGGGCCCGTCGTTCTTCGACGCTCAATCGGGAGGACACCCAAGGGAGTTAAGCGCCCACGGCCCCCGCAGTCAATTCGCCGGCCGGAAAAACTCGGACTGGACGAGTGACCAGTTGTGTGGTTCGCTGCATCGGGACAGAAGGGAGACGGGTATGCCGGTGTCACGCAGAACTGTTCTGGCCCGGACCGCGCTCGGTTCCGCCGCCCTCGCGACCGCGACGGTGCCCGGGATGAGTGACGCGCTCGGCGTTCCGGCGGCCGCCGCCCCGGATTCCGGCGACTACGAGATCGGCGTCGGCATCTCCGACATCACCGGCCCGGCCGCCGAATGCGGGATGATGGGCTACTCCCAGCTCGAGCAGCAGACCGCGGGCATCCACCTGCGCCCGCGCGCGCGGGCGTTCATCATCGGGAGCGCGGGACGGCGCGTCGTCTTCGTGGTCGCCGAGAACGGAATGATCTTCCAATCCGTGCACCGCGGCGTGCTGACCGAACTGGCCCGGCGCTTCGGCGGGCTCTACACCGAGCAGAACGTCCTGCTCACCTCGACCCATTCGCACGCGACCTGCGGCGGCTCCAGCAACGACTACGCCTACAACCTGTCCATCCTCGGCTTCCAGCAGCAGGTGTACGACGCCGAGGTGCAGGGGATCATCGAGGCGATCGCCGCCGCGCACGCCGATCTCGGCCCCGGCTCGCTCGCGCTCGGCCGCGCCGAGCTGCGCGACGCGAGCGTGAACCGCTCGCGGGTGGCGTGGGAACTCAATCCGCCTGCGGACAAACAACATTTCCCGGACGCCATCGACCCCACCGTGACCACGCTCGTCCTGCGCAAAGGCGGTCGGACGGCCGGGACCATCACCTGGTTCGCCACCCACAACACGTCCATGACCAACGCGAACCGGCTGATCAGCTCGGACAACAAGGGCTACGCCGCGTTCTCCGCCGAGCACATCGAGCACGGCGTGCGCTACCTGGACGGCAAGCCCGAGTTCGTCGCGGCCTTCGCGCAGACCAACGCCGGCGACATGTCCCCGAACCTGAACCTGCGCCCGGGTTCGGGACCCACCGAGGACGAGTTCGAGAACACCCGCATCCTCGGCGAGCGTCAGTACGCGGCGTCGAAAGACGCGGCGGCGCAAGCGCGACCGATTTCCGGCTCGGTCGACGCGATGCTCTGCTACATCGACTTGGCGGACATCGCCGTGGACGGTCGTTTCACTCCGGACGGCCTCCCGCGGCGCACCGCACCGGCCGCGGCGGGCGTCTCGCTGATCGCGGGCAGTGTCGAGGACGGTCCGGGCCTGCCCGGCGGCCCGATCCCCGAGGGTGTGCGCAATCCGTTCCTCGCGGCGCTGGGCGACCCCGCCCAGCCCGCGCCGGCCTGGCTGGCGGACGCGCAGGCGCCGAAAGCGATCGCGGTGCCGCTCGGCCTGCTGCCGCCGGTGGCGTGGGTGCCGAATGTGCTGCCCATCCAGCTCGTTCGCATCGGCGAGCTCTATCTGGCCGCCGCGGGTGGCGAGTTCACCATCACGTCGGGCCTGCGCGTCCGCCGAGCTGTCGCGGCGGCGCTGAACGTTCCGCTCGAGCAGGTGCTCATGCAGGGATACGCGAACGCCTACCACGAATACGTCACCACGCCCGAGGAATACGACTCCCAGCAGTACGAGGGCGCTTCGACATTGTTCGGCCGCTACACCCTGTGCGCCTACCAGCAGGAGTTCACCCGCCTGGCCGCGGCATTCGCCGCTCGCAGCGCGGTGCCGCGCGGCCCTGCGCCGCGCGATGTGTCCCAGCTACAGCCGAACTTCCAGCCGGGCGCCGGTCCGGACGCGTCCGCCCCGGGCCGCGGGTTCGGTGACGTGCTGGTGCAGCCGCACCCGTCCTACGCTCCCGGGGATCAAGTCCTGGCCGAATTCGTCTCGGCGCATCCGAAACACGACAATCGCCGCAACGGGACCTTCCTGGAAGTGCAGCGCAGGACCGCGTCGGGCGCATGGGCGCGGGTGGCCAACGAGGGTGAGTGGGCGGTGAAATACCACTGGAGCAAGCGCGGGCTCGCCGAGTCGGTGGCCCGATTCACCTGGGACATCCCGCTCGACGCCGAGCCGGGACGCTATCGCTTCCAGCACTACGCGACCCGCCTGGATCCCGATGGCGCGTTCTACCCGCTCACCGGCACGACCGACGAATTCGAGGTGGTCCGACCGTAAGCCGCGTGGGTCACAGACCCGTCTGCGCGCCCTTGTCCCCGCGCCGGGCGCCGCGCCGCTGAACCAGATAGATCACGAGTGCGATCAGCCCGACCACCAGTCCCATCAGGCAGACCGGCCGGGCCGACGCCCAGCGGTCGCCGCCCGCCCACACCACCACGGTGGCGATCAGCCACAGCGCGCTGCCGACCGCGAGCACGGGGCGCGGATCGGTCAGGCGCGGCGGCAGCTGCGGGACTTTCTGTGTCACGGGCCCAGCCTAATCCGCCCGCCCGGGTGCGGCGCTCCGGCCGACCCGAGCGGAGTGGTCGCGGCCTGGCGGGAAGCCGCGACCGGCCGCCCGTGGTCCCGTATCGTTTGGCACTGTGACAACGCCATCGGATGTCAGAGCCCTCGCTGGTGAGCTCTCGCTGGCGGTCGTTCGACTGACGCGACACCTGCGCGGCCGTCGTGCCGACTCGCAGATCTCGCTGACGCAACTCTCCGCGCTCGCCACCCTGGCGCGCGAGGGCGCGATGACGCCGGGGGCGCTCGCGGCGAAGGAACGGGTGCAGCCCCCCTCGATGACCCGGGTCATCGCCTCGCTCACCGACCTCGATCTGGTGGAACGCAACCCGCATCCGACCGATGGCCGTCAGATCATCGTCTCGCTGTCCTCGGCGGGCCGCGCGCTGATCGCCGACGAAGCCAGCGCTCGGGAGGCGTGGATGACCGAGCAGCTGTCGACGCTCACCGAGGAGCAGCTCGTCGTGCTGACCCGCGCGGTGGCGATCATGAAGCAGATCGTCGCGGAATCCGAATAACGCGTGGGGATTCGGCGCCGACGGCGGCACGGCTCAGCGGTTCCCCCGCACCAGCCGGACGACGATCCCGCCGCCCCACCACAGCAGGCCGCCCGCGATGGTCAGGCACAGGAGGAAGGCCGGATAGACCAGGACCCCGTAGTCGTCGGCCCAGCGGGGCAGATGGGTGAGCTGGGTGGCGGCGCCGATGAGCAGCAGCAGCCCCAGCGTCACGGCGATCGGCGCGAGCGGTGCGGTGTCCGAGTCGGGCCTGCGGGCGGTGCGGTCGGTCATGGTGGAGCCCTCCCGTGCGGTCGGCTCGGCGCCCGTTCGGGGCGCGGTGGGCACTGGAAAAGATCAGTTACCTTCTAGCTAACTTTCGCACGGCGATGTGATTTCGTTAACAGCATGTGATGCAGATCACAAATTTATCGCGAAATGGGGCCGCCCGGCGTGCCCCGATGGACCGGATGCCGGTGGCTACCGCGCGCCGAACGGCTGATCGCTGTCCACGATCTCCCGTCCGAGCGGGAACAGCGAGATCGGGATGAACTTCAAGTTGGCCCAGCCGAACGGGATTCCGATGATCGATACGAACAACGGAATGCTGGTGAGCAGATGGCCCAGCGCCAGCCACCAGCCCGCGACGATGAACCAGATGATGTTGCCGATCAGCGAGCCGGCACCCGCCCCGGGCTTCTCCACGGTGGTCCGGCCGAACGGCCACAGTACGTAGGCGGCGATCCGGAACGACGCGATGCCGAACGGGATCGTGATGATCAGGATGAAGCAGATGATCCCCGCCGCGATGTAGCCCAGCGCCAGCCAGAACCCGGCGAGGATCAGCCACAGGATGTTGAGGACCAGCTGGATCGGCTTCATGAGACCAGCATGCCAGCCCGCGGCGCGCGGTGCCCGGTGTCAGAAGAACCAGCCGAGCACCGCGTCGCGCTCCGCGCGGAAGGCGTCGTCGAGCGCGCGCACGTGCGCGGAGTCCTTGGCTCGCAGACGGTTCGCCGCGGCGAACAGGCGCGCGGGATACGCGCCCAGATACATGCTGCCGAGAACGTCGATGCCGAGGTCGATATCGGGTGTGCGATCGGTCGGTTCGCATTCCGCCTGCCCGTTCCGTACGCGCAGTGCGAACGTGCCGCCCGCGTTCCGGAAGGGGTCGGTCACCTCGAGCGTCACGTCCAGATCGCTCGGGTAAGCGCGCGCGGTGAGCGCCGCGGGCACGTCCATCAAGCGAAGCCATAGTCCGTCGTAGCGGGCGGTGGTACGCACCAGCCGGGGATCGGTCAGCAGATAGGGCAGCGGGTCGTGGTCGGTGAGCACCGCGTCCACCCGCCGCATCAGATCGAGCCCGAGCAGGGCACGCCACAGGGCCGCGTGCGCTTCGGCGGTGACCGTCCGCATTTCGACTACTTCGACCGTCCGCGCCCTGCCGTCGGAGTGGACCCGATACAGCGCGTAGCCGTCGCTGTGCAGAAGTCCGAACAGCGTGCTGCCGCCTTCGCGGAAACGTTCCGGATCATCGAAAACGATGTCCCAGGCCGCCGCGGGGCGTACCTGCGCACCGGGCGTCAGTCTGCGCCAGCGGTCGTAGATCGCCTCCGCCGCCACGCGCACTTCGCTCGGCGGGCGCAGCGTGACACCGCCCGGATCCGGCGTCGACGGCAGGAATTCCGCGAACCGCCGGTCGATGCCCACGGCGTTCTCCCGCGTCGCGGGACCGTAGCCGAACCGGCCGTAGATGCCGCCCTCGCTCGCGGTGAACATGGTCAGCGGCAGCCCGGCCGCCTCGACGCGCCGGTGCTGTTCGGTGTACATGGCGCGGAGAAGGCCGCGCCGTCGGTGGGTCGGAGCCACCCCGACGCCCGCGATGCCGCACACCCGGACAGTCCGTTCGCCGGGCACCGTGACCGTCATGGTGGTGGACTGCACGTGCCCGACGACCTGCCCGTGCTCGACCGCCACGATGGTGTTCTCCAGCGGGAACAGCAGGGGGATCCGCTGTAGTTCGGCCGGGTCGTAGCGGGTGCCGAACGAGGTCTCCACCAGCGTCGTGATCGCGGGTCCGTCGTCCTCGGTAGCCGACCGGATGGTGATTCCCGGGAGGGTCGTCATGCTCCGACCATCCCACGTCCGCGCACCTGCCCGCATCAGGTTTTCCGCGCTCCGCGACCGCCCGGCGAACGCCGATTCGGACCCGGCCGCGACGGTTCGGCAGGATGGAGCGGTGGCCGAAGTGATCGACATCGATGACCCCGCCGACCCTCGGGTCGACGACTTCCGCGATCTCAAGTCGGCCGATCGCAGGCCCGATCTGCCCGGGCGTAAGGGGCTGGTGATCGCCGAGGGCGTCGTGGTGGTCCAGCGGATGCTCGACTCGCGCTTCGCGCCGGCCGCGCTGCTCGGTGTGGAGCGCAGGCGTGCCGAACTCGCCGATGATCTGGTGGCTGTCGACGTGCCGTACTACCGGGCGACGGCCGAGGTGATGGCCGAGGTGGTCGGTTTCCACCTCAACCGCGGCGTGCTGGCCGTCGCCCGCCGCCCCGCCGAACTCGGCATGGACGAGGTGCTCGACCGGGCGCGCACCATCGCGGTGCTCGAAGGCGTCAACGACCACGAGAATCTCGGCGCCATGTTCCGCAACGCGGCCGGGCTCGGAGCCGACGCGATCCTGTTCGGCGACCGCTGCGCCGACCCCTTGTACCGCCGGGCCGTCCGGGTCTCCATGGGACATGTGCTGCGGGTTCCGTTCGCGTCCGTGCCGGACTGGCCGGGCGGACTGGATATACTGCGCCGCAAAGGATTCCAGATCATCGCCCTCACTCCCGACGGGTCGGCGGCGAATCTGGCGGCGGCGATGACGGGGGAGCGGGTGGCGTTGTTGCTCGGGGCCGAAGGGCCGGGGCTGACCGAGGCGGCCATGCGGGCCACCGACGTCCGCGCGCGCATCCCCATGACGCCCGGCACCGATTCGCTCAATGTCGCGACCGCGGCCGCGATGGCGTTCTACGAGCGGGTGCGCACGGCATGAGCGGTCAGGCCCGGAGGAGGCAGCGCAGCGTGACCACGCAGGGCCCCGCTCATGCCGGAAAGGACACGGCATGAGCGGTCAGGCCCGGAGGAGGCAGCGCAGCGTGACCACGCAGGGCCCCGCTCATGCCGGAAAGGGCACGGCATGAGCGGACCGTATCGACCGTATCCGTCCTACCAGGACCCGACGCCGTGGGGCGCGGGCCTCACCGTGGCGGTCATGGTGGCGCTGCTGGCGGCGGTCGCGGTGTATTCGTTCGGGGCCGCGCTGGCCGAAGTGCACCCGTTGCTCGCGGTGGCGGTCAACTTGGTGGCGGTCGGCGGCGCCGCGCCCACCGCGTGGCGCTGGCGTTTCGCCCCGGTGACGCGGTGGGTGATCGGCGGCGGCGCGGTGGGGGTGCTGCTCGGATGGATCGTGCTGCTGGTCGGCGGATCGGCCGCCTAGCGCCGGGCTGCGGCGTTCAGCCGACCGGGTCGTGTCCGCGCAGCCAGCCGAGCAGTCCGCGCTTGCGCGAGGGCGTATGCGCCCCGCTTTCGGTGGAGCCGCGACCCGGCGGGCCGGGCATCTGGCCCTTCGGGTACAGCGCGAACTTGCAGACGGGAATGTCACCCGGCACGAGCGCGCGAGGCGCAGCCGGCCCGCGGTAATGGAAGCCGAGCCATTCATTGTTGGCCGCGTCGGCGAAATCGGGTGGGTCGAAGGGCAGCGCTTGGGGGTCGGGCAGTTCGCCCGCGCGCCACCGCACCGGATGCTCGCCGGCCCAGTACGGCCGTTCCCACACCAGCGGAAGTCCTTCGTCCTCCAGGATGCGCACCCGGGTCGAGCTGAACGATCTGCGGAATTCGCCGCGCTCCCAGTGGGCGAACGCGCCCCAGCCGTGCTCGAGGTCGAACGACACCAGATACGTGTGTTCCGAGGCCAGCGGCCGCACCAGCAACTCGGGGATCTCGGTCGGGTGGATACGCGCGGCTTGGGCCGAACACAACACCGTCACGCCGGGAAAGCAGCCGATGCACACCTCGTCGGTTCCGGGGCCCGCGCAACCCGCCAGCGTGCCGAGCATGACCGGTCGCACATCGCGGTCCTCGTGCAATTGCTTCGCCAATGCCAGTGCGGCTCCGGGATCCGGATCGTGGTTCGCGCGCAATATCGTCAGGGCATCGGGTGCGTCGACGTACCAGAGCGACCAAGCCTTGGAAAGCATCCGGCACCTCCCGATAGTTGCACGAATCGACTCCGCGAACCTCGAGCGAACGCCCGGCCGCGCCGAACGGCCACCGCTGGGGTGACCCCTGGCGCCGACGCGCGTCGTCGACCACACCGAAAATTTACTCGCCACGGGCCGGCCCCGGTGCGGCTTCGCACCGCGAACGCCGGTTCGTGATCATCGATTTCGCGAGGCAGCGCTATCGGCCAGAGGGCGGCCGACGCACGGGGGCTCCCGCGCCTCCGTCGGCGGCCGATCGACGGCCCGGAAGGCCGGCGCTCAGTGACCGGAGCTGCGCACCCCGAGCAGCACGTCCTCCCACGACGGCATCGGCGCCTTGCCGCGCTTGCTGCGACTCGGCTTGGCCGGAGCCTTGGCCGCGGGCTTCGCAGGCTCCTCGGTGGGGGCGGGCGCCGGCGCGGCGGTGTCCGCGGGGGTGGACGTCGCCGCTGTCGCGGCGCCGCTGGCGGCCGCGGCGGTAGCGGCAGTGGCCGGGGTGGCGGCCGCTGCGGGCGTCGAGCCGTTGCCCGCCGGGATCGCGGCGGCGCTGCCACCGGCCGCGACGGCCCGCTGTTCGTAGTACTCGTCCAGCATCGGCTGGCTCTGGCGGCTGGCGGTACGCGCGGGCGGCGCGGCCGGGGCGGGACGCGGTTCGGCCACCGGCTCCGGCTGCGGCGCGGCCGGTTCGGGCTCGGGCGGCGCGATCGTCGCCAGGCCGCGCAGGGCGCGCCCGAAATCCGGATCGATCAGATCGGAGGCCGGGTCGTCGAGCGGGGAGACCGAGCCGCCGTGCGCGTCCGGCTGGTAACGCCAGTGCGCGGCGATCTCGGATCGTCCGTTCTGCCACTGCAACTGGGCGACCCAGTACCCCTTCTCGTCCTTCCAGGCATCCCATTCGGCGCCCTCGATGTTGTGCCCGCGCGCGGTGAACGCGGCGGTGACCACATCGATGAGAGTGTCCACGGCGGGACCGTCGGGGCGCACCGGGTGCGCTTTCTGGGCGAGCTCGGCGGCGCGGGCCCGCTCCAGCAGCACCGGATAGGCGAATCGCTCGACGCGACTGGCCGGCATTCCGGATTCTTCGGTGACCTGTTCCACGGAGGCCCCTGCGCGAATACGGGCCTGGATATCGCGGGGACGCATAGTTGCTTCCATTTCGATCTCAATCTGGCCGAATCGGGCAAGGTCTCCGCGCGCGGCGGCTCGCAGTTTGTCGTCGGCGGGCAGCCGGAACTTCTGACCGGACTCGGTGTCGATACACACGATGTGCGTGGAGTCGGGCGTCACCCCGATCACTCGAAGTTCACGCACCGTTACCTCCTTATCGCGTCGACTCGCGACACCGCCCACTTTCCGAAACAGTAGTGCACATCTGAGATTCATGGGGCAGGACACGCGGCACGGAAATCTCTCGGGAGACGTCCGTGCCCCGCTAATCTGCTCTGTTCGCTCGGCTACGCCTAATTTCGCGGCGTGTCGATCCCGGGCGTGTTGCGGCCGTCAGGGGCCGAAAAATGCGGCTGTCAGCCGAGATTCTGCACGACCCAATCGATGGCGCGGGTCAGCTGGCTGACGTCGTCCGGATCGATCGCCGGGAACATGCCGATGCGCAGCTGGTTGCGGCCCAGCTTGCGGTACGGCTCGGTGTCCACGATGCCGTTGGCGCGCAGGATCTTCGCCACCGCGGCCGCGTCGACCGAATCGGCGAAGTCGATGGTGCCGACCACCTGCGAGCGGTGCGCGGGGTCCGTGACGTACGGAGTGGCGTACTCGCTCGACTCGGCCCAGGAGTACAGCCGCGAGGAGGAGTCCAGCGTGCGCTTGACCGCCCAGTCCAGACCGCCGTTGCCGTTGAGCCACTCGATCTGGTCGGCGAACAGCAGCAGGGTGCCCAGCGCCGGGGTGTTGTAGGTCTGGTCCTTCGTGCTGTTGTCGATCGCGATCGGCAGCGAGAGGAAGTCGGGGGTCCAGCGGCCCGACGCCTTGATCTCCTCGACCCGGGCCAGCGCGGCCGGGCTCATCAGCGCGACCCACAGGCCGCCGTCGGAGGCGAAGCATTTCTGCGGCGCGAAGTAGTAGACGTCGGCGTCGGTGATGGTCACCGGGAGACCGCCCGCGCCGGAGGTGGCGTCGATGGCGATGAGCGCGTGCTCCGAGCCCGCGGGGCGCCGCACCGGGATCGAGACGCCGGTCGAGGTCTCGTTGTGCGCCCAGCCGATCAGGTCCGCCGACGGGTCGGACACCGGCTCCGGCGCGCTGCCGGGCTCCGCCGAGACCACGATCGGGTCGCCGATGAACGGGTTGCCCTTGGTCACCGCGGCGAACTTCGAGCTGAACTCACCGTTGGTCAAGTGCAGCGCACGCTCCCGGACCAGGCCGAACGCCGCGGCGTCCCAGAATGCGGTGGTGCCGCCGTTGCCCAGCACCACCTCGTAGCCGTCCGGCAGGCCGAACAGCTCGCGCAAGCCCGAGCGCACGCGCGCCACCACGTCCTTGACCGGTTTCTGCCGATGCGAGGTTCCGAACACCGAGGCGCCGACGTTCACCAGCGACTGCAGCTGCTCCGGACGCACCTTGGAGGGGCCGCAACCGAACCGTCCGTCGGCGGGCTTGAGATCGTCGGGAATGGTCGGAAACGCAGAGGTCATGGCGAACAGGGTAGTCGGTGGTGTCGCTGTGGCGACGCCCACACTCCGGCTAACGTAAGCGCCCATGAGCATGCCCTCAGCTAACTCAGGGTGGCGACTGCGCGAGCGAGCCCGGAATTTCCGGCTGCGCGGCGCGACGGTCTCGGACGCGATGCGGCGCGAGTTGCTGATCCGGGGCGAAGCGGGCACCGCGACGATCCTCGGGGTCCGTCCGCGGCGCACCGAACCGGGGCACGTGTTCTGGGTCCGGGTGCAACTCGCGGAAGAATTCCCCTACGAGAGCCGGGTGCGGCAGCGGGTGCCGGACGCCGACCTGGAATGGATGCGGCCCGGTGACGTCGTGTGCTGCCGGGTGGATCCGCGCGACCGCGATCGCCTCGTGCTGTACGTGCCCGACCTCGCGGAATCCGGCCGGGCGAGCATCGCCAAGATCCTCGCCGACGGCCGCCGCGCCGACGCCACCGTGCTCGCCGCCGCGCCGGTCGCGGCGGGGTACTCCGGTCGCGACGACCCGGTGCTGCGTCTGGACCTGGAACTGCGCGCCTGGGACGAACCGCGACCGTGGCGGGTGCGGCTGGTCCAGCCGGTGCCCCTGCACGCCCTCCGCCTGGTCGATTTGGGCCGGCACCTGGAGGTCGCTTTCTTCGAGGTGGACCGCGGCGATACGGTCGCCGTCGACTGGGTCGCGTCGCTCGACGAGTGAACTACCGGCGAACGCTCCTACAGGTGCACGAAGGTGAAACCCGTCGCGCGCAGCTTCGGCAGCGCCGCGATCATGCCCGCCGCGGTTCCGGAGTGCGGCCGGTGCATATGGGCCAGGGAAATGGCCCCGGGCGCGCCGGCATTCATCGCTGTTTGCACTTGGGCGGCCGACGCGGTCGCGCCGAAATCGGCGTTGATCGTGAAACCGACCGGGGTTTCACCCAATTCGTTGACGATGGACACCGCGACGTCATCGTAATGCGCGGTGCCCGCCCGAAAGAATCGCGGGGGCTTGCCCGTCAGCGTGGTCAGCAGCTCATGGTTCGCCCATACTTCGTCGGCGGCCTCCTGCGCCGATCCGGTCCCGGCGATGCCATAGGCTTCCCGGCCGTTCACCGACAGCGGTTTGTGTGCCACGCCGTGATTGGCCAGTTCGAACAGTGGATTCGCCGCCAGCTGGGCGGTGCGCGCGCGGTTGGCATCGATCCAGCGCTTGTTCAGGAACAGCGTCGCGGGAATCCGCTCGGCGATCAGGAAATTCACCAGCGACTCGTCGATGTCGTTGTTGCCCGCGCCGCCGCAGGCGTCGAAGGTGAGCGCCATCTGTTTGCCCGCGGCAGCGAAAGTGCTCGTGATCCCCGCCATCGCGACGCCCCACTGCTGTGGCCGGATCCCGGCGTGCCTGGCGGCCACGGCGGACGGCGTGCCCGCGACGGGGACCGCCGAGACCGGAGCGACCCGTGCCCCCGTGGTGCTGCCCGGCGCGGCCGAGGCGCGCGCCTGCGCCAAAGACGTGTTCTGGGTGGCGGCGCACCCGGTGGCGGTGAATCCCGCGGCCAGCGCGGCTCCCAGCCCGAGCATCCGCCGCCTCGATATTGTTTTGTCCAGCATCCCTCGAGTCCTCTAGCTTCCCCCCGGATGCTACGCGAGCCGGACATCGACGGCGGGGCAACATCTTCCGCCGTCGCGTTCGGCTCGCGCTCGTGCGCTGTAGTTCGGTGTTACGTGTGCGCGATCGTGGCCCAGCCCTCGACCTCTTCGGGCTTGCGCGGACCGGGTCCGGTGTAGATGGCTGCGGGGCGGACCAGCTTGCCCAGTTGTTTCTGCTCGAGGATGTGTGCGCACCAGCCGGCGGTGCGGCCGCAGGTGAACATGGCGGGCATCATGTGCGCGGGCACCTCGGCGAAGTCGAGGATCACCGCGGCCCAGAACTCCACGTTGGTCTCGATGGCGCGATCCGGGCGGCGTTCGCGCAGTTCCGCCAGGGCGGCCTGCTCCAGCGCGGCGGCGACCTCGTAGCGGGGCGCGGCCAGTCGCTTGGCGGTGGCGCGCAGGACGCGGGCGCGCGGGTCCTCGGCCCGGTAGACCCGGTGGCCGAAGCCCATCAGCTTCTCCTTGCGGTCCAGGATGCCCTTGACCAGGGCCCGTGCGTCGCCGGTTCGCTCGACCTCTTCGATCATCGGCAGCACGCGTGCGGGCGCGCCGCCGTGCAGCGGACCCGACATGGCGCCGATCGCGCCGGACAGCGCGGCCGCGACGTCGGCTCCGGTCGAGGCGATCACCCGGGCGGTGAAGGTGGAGGCGTTCATGCCGTGCTCGGCGGCGGAGACCCAGTAGGCGTCGATGGCCTCGGTGTGGCGCGGGTCCGGGTCCCCCTTCCAGCGCGTCATGAAGCGCTCGGTGACCGTGGTGCACTCGTCGATCTTCTTCTGCGGGACGGCGGGCTGGTAGATGCCGCGCGCCGACTGCGCGACATAGGACAGCGCCATCACCGAGGCGCGGGCGAGGTTCTCGCGCGCGGTCTCGTCATCGATGTCCAGCAGCGGCTGGTAGCCCCAGATCGGTGCGAGCATGGCCAGCCCGGCCTGCACGTCGACGCGCACGTCACCGGTGTGCACGGGCAGCGGGAACGGCTCGGCGGGCGGCAGGCCGCGCCCGAACGATCCGTCGACCAGCAGGGCCCACACGTCGCCGAAGGTCACCCGGCCCTCGACCAGGTGCTCGATGTCGACACCGCGATAGCGCAGCGCGCCGCCGTCCTTGTCGGGTTCGGCGATGTCGGTGGTGAAGGCCACCACGCCCTCGAGGCCGCTGACGAAATCGCTGGGAACGGTGGCCTGCCCACCGGAAACCGCGGGGCTGGTAGTCATGTCACGACTCTCCTTGCACTTGGGTCGCACGTTCTCGCCGATGGGAAGATGTCGGATTTGACGAGCACATGCCGATCATCAAAACCTTAGCTCCCTGCTACCGCGGAGTAACGTCTGGCCCATGCGTGACCTGGACAATTCATCGGATCTGGCGGCTATGCGGGTCGACTACGGCGGCCTTCCGCACGGCGGCAACGACGACGTCGACTTGGACGAGACCTGGCTCGCCGGGGGCTGGGAGCCGCTGCTGCGGCATTGGATCGAACAGGCCACCGCGGTGGGCATCGCCGAACCCAACGCCATGGTGCTGGCCACGGTGTCGCTGGCCGACGGCACGCCGCGGCCGGTCGCGCGGACCGTGCTGTGCAAAGGGCTCTCCCCCGAGGGCGTGATCTTCTACACGAACTACGACTCGGCCAAAGGCGCGCAGCTGACCGCCGTCCCGTACGCCGCG
The DNA here is from genome assembly GCF_027924405.1 of Nocardia sputorum. Taxonomy (NCBI): domain Bacteria; kingdom Bacillati; phylum Actinomycetota; class Actinomycetes; order Mycobacteriales; family Nocardiaceae; genus Nocardia; species Nocardia sputorum. Next base: position 409,026 of record NZ_AP026978.1, read on the forward strand.
GTCACCTTCGTCTGGCCCGCGCTGGGCAGGCAGGTGCACCTGCGCGGCGCGGTCGAGCGGGTCCCCGCCGAGACCACGGCGGCGTACTGGCGGTCCCGGCCGCGGGACTCGCAACTGGGCGCCTGGGCCTCGCGCCAGTCCCAGCCGATCGCGTCGCGGGCCGAATTGGACCGCACGCTGGCCGAGGCGACCGCGCGGTTCGCCGATGTCGACGAGATCCCGGTCCCGCCGCACTGGGGCGGATTCCTGGTCCGTCCCGACGAGGTCGAATTCTGGCAGGGCAGGCGAGGGCGGCTGCACAACCGCATCCGGGTGCGGATCGAGGGTGGGACGACCACGGTGGAGCGCCTGCAGCCCTGAGGTATTCCCCGCACCGGCGTGAGAATTCTCGCGCCGGGCCGGGGCGGGGGAGTGATTACGCTGCGGCAGTGAAACTGCTCGCCGACACCACTCCGCTGCGCAATCCGGACTATCGACGCCTGTGGAGTTCGGGCATCGTCACCATGATCGGCGCGCAACTGTCCGTCGTCGCGGTGCCGCAGCAGATCTTCCAGATCACCGGCAGCTCCGGCTACGTGGGGCTGGCCGGGCTGTTCGGCCTGGTGCCGCTGATCGTGTTCGGCTTGTGGGGCGGCGCGCTCGCCGACGTTCTGGACCGGCGCAAGCTCCTGCTGATCACCAATTCGGGCACCGGGCTCACGGCGCTGGCCTTCTGGCTGCAAGCGGCGGCCGGGGTGGACAACGTGTGGATCGTGCTCGGCCTGTTCGCCGTGCAGCAGGCGTTCTTCGCGGTGAACCAGCCCACCCGCAGCGCCACCATCCCGCGGCTGCTCCCGGAAGGCCAACTCGCCGCGGCCAATTCGCTGAACATGACGGTGATGCAGTTCGGCGCCATCGCGGGGCCGGTGCTGGCCGGTGCGCTGATCCCCGTCGTCGGGCTCGCCACGCTCTATCTGATCGACGCCGTCGCGCTGCTGGCCACCCTGTGGGCGGTGTGGCGGCTGCCCGCGCTGCCGCCCACCGGGACGGTGCGCCGGGCCGGATTCCGCACGGTGCTGGACGGTTTCGGGTACCTGGCCACGCAGCGGGTGCTGCTCGCGTCGTTCGCGGTGGACGTGATCGCCATGGTGTTCGGCATGCCGCGCGCGCTGTTCCCGCAGATCGCGCACGAGACCTTCGGCGACCCGGCCACCGGCGGCGTCGCGCTGGGCTTGCTGTTCGCCTCGATGTCGGCGGGCGCGGTGCTCGGCGGGGTGTTCTCCGGCTGGATTCCGCGCATTCGCAGGCAGGGCCTCGCCGTGCTGGTCTGCATCGCGCTGTGGGGGCTGGCCATGGTCGGCTTCGGCCTCGCCGTCGGCTTCACCGGCCACGGTCTCGGCGTCGGCGCCGGGCTGTGGATCGCCTTGGTGTGCTCGGCTTTCGGCGGCGCGGTGGACATGGTCTCGGCCGCGCTCCGGGTGACGATGCTGCAGACGGTGGCCACCGACGATCTGCGCGGACGGCTGCAAGGGGTGTTCACCGTGGTGGTCGCGGGCGGCCCGCGCATCGGTGATGTTGCCCACGGTTTCGCGGCGGCGAGCCTGGGTACCGCTGTAGCCGCGGCGGGCGGTGGCGCGCTCGTGGTGGCGGGCGTGGTGCTCGCGGCGGTCGCGTTTCCGGCCTTCACGCGTTACCGTGTCGCTCGCGCTCATGCCGAAATCGCCGCGTGACGTGCAGCGCGAACACCTGGCGATCACGTTCCGCCGTGGCTGTGGGACCTCACCGCGCCGGGACGTGTTTGTGAGCCGCCGCAGGACTACCCTCCGGTATTGTCCGCGTCGGCCAACGGCTAGCGTTGAGGCAAGCGCATCGTGCGCCACCGCGCCGGTGCCTGTGGTTCTAGCCTGAGAGGGATCCTTCCGTGCCCGCTGAGAACATCATCAACGTCGACGACGACGCCAAGCCGGTTCTTTCCTACCCCGGCGGCGAGTTCCCGATGACGGTCACCAGGGCCGCCGAGGGCAACGACGGGATCGAGCTGGGAAAGCTGCTGGCCAGCACCGGGTACGTGACATACGACCCGGGCTTCATGAACACCGCCCCGACCAAGTCGGCGATCACCTACATCGACGGTGAGGCGGGCATCCTGCGCTACCGCGGTTACCCGATCGACCAGCTGGCGGCGGCCTCGACCTTCATCGAGGTCAGCTACCTGCTGATCTACGGCGAGCTGCCGACCCAGGCCCAGCTCGAGGACTTCACCGACCGCATCCGCAGGCACACCCTGCTGCACGAGGATCTGAAGCGGTTCTTCGACGGCTTCCCGCGCAACGCGCACCCCATGCCGGTGCTGTCCTCGGCGGTGAACGCGCTGTCGGCCTACTACCAGGACTCGCTGGACCCGCGCGATCCCGAACAGGTCGAGCTGTCCACCATCCGGCTGCTGGCCAAGCTGCCCACCATCGCGGCCTACTCGTACAAGAAGTCGGTCGGCCAGCCGTTCCTCTACCCGGACAACTCGCTGAGCCTGGTGGAGAACTTCCTGCGGATGACCTTCGGCTTCCCCGCCGAGCCCTACGAGGTGGACCCCGAGGTCGCCGCCGCGCTGGACATGCTGCTGATCCTGCACGCAGACCACGAGCAGAACTGCTCCACCTCGACCGTGCGCTTGGTCGGCTCGTCCGACGCCAACCTGTTCACCTCGGTGTCCGGCGGCATCAACGCGCTGTGGGGCCCGCTGCACGGCGGCGCCAACCAGGCCGTGCTGGAGATGCTCGACGGCATCAAGGCCAGCGGCAGCGACGTCAAGGAGTTCATCCGCAAGGTCAAGAACAAGGAAGACGGGGTGAAGCTCATGGGCTTCGGCCACCGCGTCTACCGCAACTACGACCCGCGCGCCTCGATCGCCAAGAAGCACGCCGACGCCATCCTCAGCAAGCTCGGCGGCCACGACGAGCTGTTCGACATCGCCCAGGCCCTGGAAGAGGCCGCGCTCACCGACGACTACTTCATCGAGCGCCGCCTGTACCCGAACGTCGACTTCTACACCGGCGTCATCTACAAGGCGATGGGCTTCCCGACCCGCATGTTCACCGTGCTGTTCGCGATGGGCCGGCTCCCCGGCTGGATCGCGCACTGGCGCGAGATGCACAGCGAACCGCTGAAGATCGGCCGTCCCCGGCAGATCTACACCGGCTACGGCGCTCGCGACTACCGCGAGATCAACAACCGTTGACGAAATCCATCCATCACCTATCGAAGGGGATAGCCGCATGACCAAACCGGAGATCGAGTTCCAGGCAGGGCCCGCGCCCACCGAGCTGGTGATCAAGGACATCATCGAAGGCTCGGGCAAGGAAGCGGTGCCCGGCGGCACCGTGGAAGTGCACTACGTGGGCGTCGAATTCGAATCCGGCGAAGAGTTCGACTCGTCCTGGAACCGCGGCGAATCCATCACCTTCCCGCTGCGCGGCCTGATCCAGGGCTGGCAGGACGGCATCCCCGGGATGAAGGTCGGCGGTCGCCGTCAGCTGACCATCCCGCCGGAGCTGGCCTACGGCCCGGCCGGCGCCGGTCATCGGCTTTCGGGCAAGACGCTGGTCTTCGTGATCGATCTGCTGAACGCTAATTAATCTGGCGGCGCCTTCGGCGCCGCGTGTTCGCGGCCCCTTTATGGCTCGCGTCCGAGCGACCACTGCTTGCGACTTCGTCGCTTGCGCAGCGGCCGCTCGGACGCGAGCCGGGCCGCGAACGGCGGATGCTCGGTCTCGCTTCGCTCGAAAGACGTGGTTGGGGTGAGCTGGGCACGTCGGCAGGTCAGCTGCGGATGAAGTGCACGCGATTCCAGAGAGTCAGCGGTCGAGCGACCGGTATCCCGTAAGTCACCGTTCGCCCACCCGCCGTGCGACTGGAGATGTATGGCCCGTGTTCTACAGCGGAACACGGGCCATCGTCGTGTCCGGCTACTTTCGGACGATCTCGACCGGGTCGGTGAGCGCCGCTGCCAGGGCTGCTTGCTGGGTGCCGCTGCGCTGGGGCAGGGCGGCTACGGCCTTGTCGGTTTGGGTGCTCAGATTGTGGACGATGTTCTGCAGCTGGTTCACGCCGCCGGTGAGCTGGCTGATCGCGCCGATCAGCTGGGCGCCGCCCTGTTCGGCGAGCTGGGGGAGGCCCTCGGCGAGCTTCGCGCCTTCGTTCAACTGCGCGCTCGCGCCGGTCAGGCGGTCGACGACGGTGCGCAGCAGCGTGCCGAGATCGGTGTCGGGGTCGACCGCGCCGCCGACGAGCGAGCCGAGGCCGGTCAGCTGGGAGCCCGCCTGCGCGGACACGCCGCGCAACGCCTCCAGTTTTCCGATGATGTCGGCGAGCGCCGGATCGTTCGCGAACGGCAGCGCGCGCAGCAGCGGCAGCACTTGGTCGAGGCCGCCGCTCACCGTGTTGGCCGTCTGTTCCACCTGCGCGATGGTGATGCCGGTGGAATCGAGCGCCGCGGCGAGCTGACCGGCCTGCGCGGCGGCGCCGTCGACGGTGGAGTTCAGCAGCGCGATGGCCGAGGTCAGCTGCGCCGAACCGGATTTGGCGAACTCCAGGAAGCCGAGCAGCTGGTCGGCGCCGGAGCTGAACTGGTCGGCTCCCGCGGCGGCCGCCTCGACGCCCGCGTTGAGCAACTGTGCGGTGAACTGCACCTGCGACATCTGGGAGCGGGCCTGCGCGACGGCGGTGAGCGCGGCGTCCACCCCGGCCGCGCCGATCCGATGCGTCACCTCGGTCACGACGCCGTGCACCAGCTCGGCGTCGGCGTTTTCGTGGGACTGCACGGTGACCTCGGCCCGCTTCGGCTCGGGCCCGGCCAGGGTGCCCATCGACGCGGTGAGGTCGGCGGGCAACGTGATGACGACGGCGTAGTCGTCGGTGCTCGCCTCGCCGGGCGCGGCGGCGGTCCATTCGTAACCGCCCGCGTCCTGCAGCGCCTTCACCACCCGCGCGCCGGTCGGCCCCGCATCGGCATTGACCAGCGCGACGCCCGTCGGCCCGCGATCGGTTCCGGTACAGGCGGTGATTCCGGCGCCGAGCGCACCAGCTGAAATGAGGGCGACGACGAGAAGGCCCCAGCGGGCGCGTTTTCCGATCACGCCGCAGACCCTAAACGCGGGTTATGGCGTGGCCCTTGGCGTTTCTCTGAGAGTTGAGTAAGGAGCCGCGGGTGCGTCGCGAATCACACCGCCCCGGGCAGATCGAGGACCAGACGGATGCCGCCGAGCGTGCCCGCGTCGAAATACGCTCGGCCGCCGTGTAGCTGGGCCTGCTGGGCGACCAGCGCCAGGCCGAGGCCGGAGCCGCCCTTGCTCGCCTGGCTGCCGCGGAAGAAGCGGTCGAAGACGGCGTCGCGTTCCTCCGGCGGGATACCGCGGCCGTTGTCATCGATCGAGATGACGATGCGGCCGCCCGGCCCGCGGTGCGCGCAGACCAGGGCCTCGGTGGCTCCGCCGTGTTTGACCGAGTTGGCCAGCGCGTTGTCCACCGCCAGCCGCAGCCCCGCGGGCAGGCCCCGGGTGACCAGTTCGGCATCGGAATCGATGCGTACGGTGAGGCCGGGGAAATGTCGCATGGCGTCGTGCGCGGCCTGGTCGCACAGGTCGCCGACATCGGTGGCGACGTGGTCGCGCTCGTTGGTCAGATCGCCGGTGGCCAGCCGCTCCAGCGCCGCGAGCGTGCTCTCCACCCGGCCCTGGCTGCGCTGCAGGTCGTCGAGGATCTCGGCCCGCTGCGCCTCGTCGAGGTCGAGCGTGCGCAGCACCTCCAGGTCGGTGCGCATCGCGGTCAGCGGGGTGCGCAGCTCGTGGGCGGACACGGCGGCGAAGTCGCGCGCGGTCTCCAGGGCGGCGGCCGTCTGGGCCTGCGCCTGATCCACCCGCTGCAACATGGTGTTCACCGCGACGGCCAGCTGTTCCGCCTCGTGCACGCCCGCGCCCTCCACCGGGGCTTGCGGATTGTTCGGATCGGGATAGGCGCTGCGTGCGCCCACCTGGCTGGTCAGCCGCACGATCGGGCGCACCGCCGCGCCGGCGAGCAACCAGCCGAGCGCCGCGGCCGCGGCGATGGACAGCAGTGCGCCGCCGAGCACCCACCGTTGCTGCTCGGCGGTGGCCTGCGCCGCTCCGGCGGCGGGGATGCCGAGCGAGACCGTGCGGCCCGCGGGTTGATTCTCGGTGGTGGTCAGGATCCGGTAGGGGGTGCCGCCCACCGTGACGGTGCGGGAACCGGTCGGCAGCGCGGGTACTTCGGTGGGTGTGCTGGCCACGACACCACCATTGTCCCGGACGGTCACCGCCATGTCGTTGTTCAGCCCGGTCAGGCTGATGATCCGCACCGCGATCTGCGGTTCGAGCAGGACGATCCGCGCCGCGACGGCGAGCTGCTGGTCGGCCTGCTGGAGGTTGTTGCGCTCGATCGCGCGGATACTGATCAAGCTGATCAGCGTCACGATGATGATCGCGCCCGCGGCCGCCGCGCCCGCGACGCGGGTGCGCAGCGAGAACGACCGGCGCCGACGGCTTCTCGGCGACGCGGTGGCGGGCACGGTCATTTCGGCGCTCGGAGCACGAACCCGACGCCGCGGATCGTGTGCAGCAGCCGTGGCGCGCCGTCCACCTCGAGTTTGCGGCGCAGGTAGCCGACGAAGACGTCCACCACGTTGGTGTCGGCGGCGAAGTCGTAGCCCCACACCAGTTCCAGCAGGCGTTCCCGGCTCAGCACCACGCCGACGTTCCTGGCCAGCGTCGACAGCAACTCGAATTCCCGCTTGGTGAGCTCGATCTCGCGGCCGTTGAGCAGCGCGCGGTATCCCGCGACGTCCACTACGAGCGGACCGACGGTGACCGCGCCCGGGGTCGCGGGCGCCTGCGTGTCGGACCGGCGGCGCAGCAGCGCCCGGATCCGGGCCACCAGCTCCTTCAGCACGAACGGTTTGACCAGATAGTCGTCGGCGCCGGACTCCAGGCCGGAGATGCGGTCGTCCACCGACGCGCGGGCACTGAGCACACAGATCGGCACCTCGTTGCCCATCGCGCGCAACGCGGTCACCACGCCCGCGCCGTCGAGCACGGGCATGTTCATGTCCAGCACGATGGCGTCGGGCGCGTGCTCGTTCACGCTGCGCAGCGCTTGCGCGCCGTCCCTGGCCACGAGCACCTGGAAGCCGGACAACCGCAGGCCGCGCTCGACCGAGGCGAGCACATCCTCGTCGTCGTCGACGACGAGGACCGTCGGATTCGAGGTCGAGGTCACGTCATCCATTCTGCTCCCCGCCTCTGGTGAATCTGCGGACCGTACGAATGGGGCACGCGGCATGCGCATTCGGTCTCTCGGTGGTGACCCGCCGGGTATCGGACATACCCGGCGAGTCGCCCACGTCCCCGTGGAATCAGTAGTTGTGGCAGGTCTCGGCCACGACGCGGATGGTGTCGCGCAACTGCGCGGTCCGCGGGTCGTTCTCCGCCTGGCGTACCGCATCCGGGTTCTCGTCGATGGCGCGGCGCAGCTCGGCCCGGCGCTGCTCGACCGGCTGGTCGAACCGGCGCTGCAATTCGGCCTTCTGGCTCGGGTTCGCGTCGAGCACCGCGGCCAGCTGCGGGGCCTTGTCGTGCAGCGCCGCGTCGACCTGAGCGAACGAGCAGTCCGAGGTCAGGAGCGGCTCGGCGTATTCCATCGGGCCCGCGGTGGCGATGGCGGGGCTCAGGAACAACGTGACCGTGGCGATTCCGCCTGCTGCGAGAGCGGCGACGGCGGGGCGGCCTACGGAACGTTTCATGATGTATTGCCTCCAGATCATCGAAGGGTTTCGGGGCGGTCTCGAGGCTATTTCGAACTGCTGGCACCCGCGTGAACATCCTCTGAGGAAACTCTGAGGACGTGTCCGGGCGACGCGGAACTCAGGACGGCACAACCGGATCCGCGTCCGGCGCGACCACGTGGTCGGTGTTCTCGTTGTCGTCGTTCGCCGGGTCCCGCCACTCGGGACGGGCCGTGCGGATCTGCTGCTCCAGCGCCGCGAGCACCGCGGGATCCTCGATGGTGGACGGCACTTCGAACGTCTCGCCGGAGGTGATCTGCCGGATCGTCTTGCGCAGGATCTTGCCGGACCTGGTCTTGGGCAGCGCCGTCACGACGATGGCGTCGTGGAGCGTGGCGATCGCGCCGACCTGGGTGCGCACCCGTTCGATCAGCTCGTCGCGCAGCCGATCGGGATCGATCTCGACGCCGGACTTGAGCACCACGTACGCCAGCGGCCGGTGCCCCTTGAGTTCGTCGGGCAGCCCGATGACGGCGCATTCGGCGACCGCCTCGTGCCCCGCGATGGCCGCCTCGATGCTGCCCGCGGAGAGCCGGTGCCCGGCCATGTTGATCACGTCGTCGCTGCGGCCGAGGACGTACAGGTAGCCGTCCTCGTCGAAGTAGCCGGAGTCGCCGGTGAGGTAGTGGCCGGGGTAGGCGGACAGATAGGAGCGCTCGTACCGGGCGTCGTCGCGCCAGAGCCCGATCAGCGTGCCGGGCGGCAAGGGCAGGCCGATGACGATGTTGCCCTCGGTGTTCGGCGCCACCGCGTTGCCGGAGGAGTCGAGCACGCGTAGTCGATAGCCCGGCACCGGCACCGAGGCCGAACCCGGTTTGATCGGCAGTCGCTGCAGGCCGAGCGGGTTCGCGCAGATCGGCCACCCGGTCTCGGTCTGCCACCAGTGATCGACGACCGGGCAGTCCGAGCGGCCGGCGAGCAGGGTCTCCTCGGCCCAGGCGTAGGTGGCCGGGTCCAGGCGCTCGCCCGCGCAGAACAGGGCGCGCAGCGAAGAGAGGTCGTGGCGGTGGGCCAGTTCCGCCTCCGGGTCCGCCTTGCGGATGGCGCGCAGCGCGGTCGGAGCGGTGAACAGCACGTCGACCTTGTGTTCGGCGACCACCCGCCAGTACGCGCCCGCGTCCGGCGTGCCGATCGGCTTGCCCTCGTACAGCAGCGTGGTCGCTCCGACCAGCAGCGGCGCGTAGACGATGTAGGAGTGCCCGACCACCCAGCCCACGTCGGAGGCGGCCCACATCACCTGGCCCGCGTCCACGTCGTAGATATTGCGCATCGACCAGGCCAGGGCCACCGCGTGGCCGCCGTTGTCCCGGACCACGCCCTTCGGCTTCCCGGTGGTGCCGGAGGTGTAGAGGATGTAGAGCGGATCGGTGGCCGCGACCGACACCGGATCGGCCGGTGCCGCGTCACGCACCGCGTCGTCCCAGTCCAGCCACTGCGCGGCCACGGTCTGCGTCGAACTCGGCAGGTACTCGGTGGCCGGCTGCGGGGCGGGGAAATGGATGGTGTCGAACTGCGGCCGCTGCTTGACGATCACCGTGCGCGGGGCGGTGGTCCGAGCCAGATCCAGCGCCCGCAGCACGATGGGCGGGTATTCGATCTTCTTGCCCGGCTCCAGGCCGCCGGAGGCTGTGATGATCAGCACCGGCTCCGCGTCATCGATGCGCGCGGCCAGCTCCGGGGCCGCGAAACCGCCGAACACCACCGAGTGGACCGCGCCGATGCGGGCGCAGGCGAGCATCGCGATCACCGCTTCGGGGATCATCGGCAGGTAGATCACCACGCGATCGCCCGCGGAGACGCCCAGCCGGACCATCGCCCCGGCGAACCGTGACACCTCGTCGAGCAGTTCGGCGTAGGTGTAGACGACGGCGGTGTCGGTCATCGCCGAGTCGTAGATCAGGGCGGGCTGGTCGGCGCGGCTGGGGGCGCCTGGAGTAGTGGGGTGGACGTGCCGGTCCAGGGCATTGAAGGAGGTGTTGAGGCGAGCGCCGGAGAACCATCTGGCCACCGGGCGGGCGCCGGTGTCGACGATCTGGTCCGGCGGCACGTCCCAGTCGATCGCTTCGGCCGCGCCGGCCCAGAACTCGGCGGGATCCACCAAGCTGGTCTGGTAGGCCGGTCGGTACTCCTGCCGCACGTTCAACCCCGTGACTCCCTAGCCTCGCCTCGATGCCCGCCTCGATAGATCTGGTTGATTGTGGCAGACTTCACGCGACGCCCGGGTGGGTGCCGCTACCTTTGGTTTTGCCTGGAACCGGCAGGTCAATGATCGCGACATCACGCCCAGTCACCCAAGAAGTTATTGATCCGTTAGAATCTGATGTCACTTATTTGGGCCGTCGTAGACGCAATTTCTCGGCCAGCCGCAGCTCTCGGCCAGCTCCACCTGTCGAGCCAAGCACGCGAATGTGGAGGTTCGGTTGATGGCGCGTGGTAGAGGCCAGTTTGGAAAGTGAGTGGGAGATGCGTGACGCCGCTAGGTCCGGCAGCAGCCGCTGGGCTCTGGGCAACTGGGACCTGCGCTGGAAGGTGACGGCGGTGCTCGCCGTGCCTCTGGCGGTCGCGGTCGGGCTCGGCGTGTCCAGGATCTCGTCGGAGTTCGCGGAGTCGAACCGGCTCGCCGACATCTCGGAGAACGTCGCCGCCATTCCATCGGTCACCGCGCTCAGCGCGCAGACCGCCACCACCGCGGGCTCGCAGATGATCTCGCTGGGTACCAACCAGTCCGTGGTGACCGACCAGAACCTCGCGGATCTGGACAAGGCGATCGCCAACGCCGAGAAGGCGGTCGCCAAGCTCGACGGCGTGCCCGGCGCGCGCGAGGCCATCGACAGCATGCTCACCCAGGCCAAGGGTGTGCGCGCCCAGGGCAAATCGGTCTCGACCGGCCCGCCGGCGGACACCCTCGCGCTGATCGACCGCGTCCGCAACGACAGCGTCCGGATCGTCGAGACCACGGTCGGCCAGGTCAGCGACACCGCCGTCGACGCGGCCAAGCTGCGGCTGGTCGACTCGCTCAACACCCGCGCCACCCTGGTCAGCGAGCTCGCCGCCTTCCCCGAGGTGCTGCGCTCCCAGCAGTCCGGCGTCCAGAACTTCCTCATCGCCTCGAACACCGAGCGCGCGCTGCTCAACGTGCTCGCGCACCGCTTCTCCGACGGCGACACCTCGATCGCCGACCTGCGCGCGGGCATCGACACAAGGATCGCGCTGCTCACCAGCCCGCAGTCGCAGGCGGGCCAGCTCCCCGTCGGCGACCTGAAGAAGTCGCTGACCGACAGCCTCGCGGTCTACGAGCACGTCGTCGGCAAGGCGACCAAGGACATCGACTCCGCGATGCACTCGCTGGTGAGCACCGCCCAGCGCGACGCGTGGACCTACACCGCGGTCGTCATCGCGACCATCCTCGCCGCGCTGCTGCTCGCGGTCTTCGTGGCCCGCTCGATGATCGTGCCGCTGCACCGGCTGCGGTTGGCCGCGTTGCGCGTGGCCGAGAGCGACCTGCCGCACGAGGTCGCCCAGCTCCGCAACGGCGCGTCGCCGGAAGAGGTGCCGCTGGAGCCGATGCCGGTGCGCAGCACCGAGGAGATCGGTCAGCTGGCCCGCGCCGTCGACGACATCCACGGCCAGGCGCTGCGTCTGGCGAGTGACCAGGCGAAGATGCGTTCGCAGGTCAACGACATGTTCGAGACCCTGGCGCGGCGGTCGAAGTCGCTCGTCGACCATCAGCTCACCCTCATCGAGGCGATGGAGTACGACGAGAAGGACCCACGCCTGCTGGAGAACCTGTTCCGGCTGGACCATCTCGCCGCCCGCATGCGTCGTAACGGCGACAACCTGCTGATTCTCGCCGGTACCCGGCAGCGGCGCGCCAAGTCCGCCCCCGTCGAGATCGCCGACGTGCTGCGCGCCGCGATCTCCGAGGTCGAGGACTACGAGCGCGTGAAGCTCGGCGCCACGCCGCGCGGCTCGCTCAAGGAACCCGCCGCCTCCGACCTCGCGCACCTGTTCGCCGAGCTGCTGGACAACGCACTGCGCGCCTCGCCGCCGGAGACCGACGTCAAGTTCACCTTCGCCCAGGCGCACGATCAGGGCCTGCTCATCGAGGTGGCCGACCGCGGCATCGGTATGCCGCCCGCCGAGATGGCCGACATCAACCGCCGCTTGGAGCAGACCGCCGAGCCGGGCCCGGACACGGCCCGCCACATGGGTCTGTTCGTGGTCGGCAGGCTGGCCGAGCGGCACGGTCTCACCGTGCGGTTGCGCCCGACCTTCGACACCGCGCGCGATCCCGGCGTGACGGTGACCGTGCACGTGCCGGTCGGACTGATCGTCGCGGGCAAGCCGAGCGCGGGGCAGCCCGTCACCCCGCAGCCTTCGCCGCAGGCCGCCGCTCCACAGCGTCCGTCGGCGCCGTCGTCTATGCAGATGCGGGCCGTCCAGCGGACTCCTGGGGGCAATGTCATGGTCACTGTCGATCCCGGGGTGAGCGGTCCCATCCCGGCCGCGAGCGCCAAGCCCACCGGCTCGCCCAGCGGGCCGATCCCCACCGGCCCCGGCGGACTGCCGCAGCGGCAGCCGGGTTCGGCGATGTCGTCCGGTATGCGCTCCGAGGCGCAGCAGTCGGCGACGAGCCTGCGGCCCGCGTCGGGTCAGCCTGCGCCGAGCGGTCCGCAGCGGGGCAAGCTCGCCGCGGCCAACCTGCCCAAGCGCACCCTCAGCCCCGGCGGTCCGCCGCCGCGTCAGCCCGGTGGTCCCACCGAGCAGTCCGGTACCGGACTGCCGCCGCGGGATCCGAGCTCCGGCGAACTGCCCGTGCGTCAGCCGGGCGCCAACGGTGTGCCGCAGCCGAGCACCGGCCTTCCGCAGCGCCAGCCCGGCACCAATGGAGCGCCGTCGCGGGACGCGTCGAACGGCCTGCCGCAGCGGGAGTCGGCGAGCGGTCTGCCGCAGCGTGAGTCCGGTTTGGGTGGTCTTCCGCAGCGCGAGTCCGCCTCTGGGGGCCTGCCGTCGCGTGATTCGGGTCCCACCGGCCTACCCCAGCGGCAGCCGGGTGCGAACGGTGTGCCGCAGCGTGAGTCGGCGGCAGGCGGTCTGCCGCAACGTGAGCCGACCTCGGGTGGTCTGCCGTCACGGGAGCCCACCTCGGGTGGACTCCCGTCGCGCGAGTCGGCGTTGGGCGGTCTGCCGTCGCGTGAGCCGGGTTCGAGTGGTTTGCCGTCGCGTGAGCCGGGTTCCACTGGTCTGCCGCAACGTGAGTCGGCGTTGGGCGGTCTGCCGCAGCGTGAGTCGGCGTTGGGTGGTTTGCCGCAGCGTGAGCCGGGCTCGACTGGTTTGCCGTCGCGTGAGCCGGGTTCCACCGGTCTGCCGCAGCGTGAGTCCGCGTTGGGTGGTTTGCCGCAGCGTGAGCCGGGCTCGACCGGTTTGCCGCCGCGGCAGCCGGCGCCGAACCTCCCGCAACGCGACGCCGCACCAGGTGGTCTGCCGCAGCGTGAACCGGGTAGCGGTTTCCCGCAGCGGGATTCCGGCGCGCACCATCTTCCGCAGCGTGAGTCCGCGAACGGCTTGCCGCAGCGTGACGCGGGCTCCGGCGCGCTGCCCGCCGTCAACGGCCTGCCGCAGCGGGACTCGGCCGCGAGCGGCCTGCCGCAGCGTGAGTCGGCGGGTGGCTTGCCGCAGCGCGAGCCAGGCGCGGTGAACGGTCTGCCGCAGCGTCCGCCCGCACCGTCGAGTACACCGCAGCGCGAGAGCGGTCTGACCGGTCTGCCGCAGCGGCAGCCGGGCGCCCAAGCACCGCAGCGCCAGCCGGTGCCACCGGGCATCGCGCTGCCGCAGCGTGATCGCGGCGGCCAGCATGCCGCGAGCGAAGAGCAGCCCGCCACGTCGCCGGGCCGAGATCCCGGTAAGCACAGCTTCCGGTCCAACCCGGCCAAGACGGCCTCGTTCTTCCAGACCAGGCTGCAGCCGGCGGAGGAGCCGGGTGCGTCGATGGGCGGAACGCCGATCTTCGCCGAGATGATGTCGGCGTGGCTGTCGGATCCCAACGCGGATAGGTCACAGGTGGCCGCTTCCTTCGAATCGCCGGGTGACGAAGGTTGGCAAGCGGCTCGCCGCGCCAGCGAGGCCCAGCCCGAGACGAAAACGGCGGCCGGCTTGCCGCAACGCAATCCGGGCGGAAGGCTTGTCCCCGGCGGCGTCAGCGGTGCGGCGGATCGGGCGCCGCGCCGTGACCCAGAAACGATCAGGTCCAGCTTGAGTCGTCACCAGCAGGGCGTCCGGGATGGCCGCGCAATGAGAGCAATGAACCTAACCGGAGATAAAGGAGACCGATGAACCCCGATCTAGGTGGTACGAATCGTCAGCTGGATTGGCTGGTTTCGAACTTTGCCAACGAGGTTCCTGGCGTAGCCCATGCCGTCCTGGTCTCGGCGGACGGCCTACTCATGGCCGCGAGTGCCCAGCTGCCCGTCGACCGCGCCGAGCAGCTCTCGGCCGTCACGGCCGGTCTGGCGAGCCTGTCAGTCGGCGTCTCGAACCTGTTCGAGGGTGGCACCGTGCTGCAGTCCGTCGTCGAGATGGAGCACGGTTACCTGCTACTCATGGCTGTCGGCGACGGTTCCTATCTCGCGGTGCTGACCAACACTTCGTGTGATATCGGTCAGGTCGGTTACGAGATGGCTCTGTTGGTCGAGCGGGTTGGCCAGACTGTTCAGGCCACACCACGCGTCACGATGGGTTCCTGATGGTGGGATGGACATAGAAGATCACCGCGTGGGGAGCGCCGAGCCGAGCCTCGTTCGCCCATACTCGCTGACCGCAGGCCGGACCAGGCCCGCGGTCGAGTTGGCGTTGGAGGCTCTCGTCGCATCGCATCCGGTCGCCCTGGAGCGGCAGTTCGAACTGACCAACATCGAGACGTCAATCGTGGAGTTGTGCAGAGAATCGCCGTCCGTTGCCGAGGTAGCAGCTCGATTGGGTATCCCGATCGGGGTGGCCCGTGTGCTCGTGGCCGATTTGATCGAGGCCGGGCACGTGCGCGTATCGGCGACTTTGAAAGACGATTCCAGCGACGATGAACGTCGCGAGCTGATCGAAAGGGTTCTCAGTGGACTCCGGCGTATTTGATTCGACGGCGCAGGTCGACACTCGTACCAGCAAGCCAACATCGGCGAAGATCGTGGTCGCCGGTGGCTTCGGCGTCGGGAAGACCACGTTGGTCGGTGCTGTCTCGGAGATCGTTCCGCTGCGCACCGAGGCATTGGTGACCAATGCCAGCGCCGGGATCGACAACCTGACCGGCATTCCGATGAAGTCGACCACCACCGTGGCGATGGACTTCGGCCGGATCAGTCTCGCCGACGATCTGGTGTTGTATCTGTTCGGCACGCCTGGCCAGTATCGGTTCTGGTTCATGTGGGACGACCTGATCCGTGGCGCCATCGGTGCCGTCGTCCTGGTCGACACCCGCAGGCTGGAGGACAGCTTCGCGGCCGTCGACTACTTCGAAGCGCGCGGCCTGCCGTTCCTGGTGGCGCTCAACGAATTCGATGACGCGCCGCGGTACCCGATCGAGGACATCCGGCAGGCACTCGCCGTGCCCGCCGATGTGCCGATCCTGTCCATCGATGCTCGTCGTCGTGAGCCGGCCAAGCAGGCGCTGGTCGCGCTCACCGAGTACGCGCTGCGCAAGGTGATGCAGGGCTACTGAGTGCTCGTGTGGTTCGCCGGAGCGCCGGGTAGGGCGGGATAGGCTCGCCCGGTGCGTACTTCGGCGCGTGAGTTGCTCGAGCAACTGCTCGACACGGACTCGTTCGTCAGCTGGGACCGGCCACCGGTGACGGTGGCCGCCTCCCCGCAGTACCGCGATGCGCTGCGGAAGGCGGCGGTCGCGGCAGGCACCGACGAATCGGTCCTGACCGGCGAAGGGTTGCTGCGTGGTCGGCGCGTGGCCGTGATCGCCTGTGAATTCGGTTTTCTGGCCGGCTCGGTCGGCGTGGCGGCGGCGGAACGGATCGTCTCGGCGGTGGAGCGCGCCACCGAGCTCGGGCTGCCTCTGGTCGCCTCGCCGACCTCCGGCGGGACCAGGATGCAGGAGGGCACCGTCGCCTTCGTGCAGATGGTGAAGATCGCGGGCGCGGTGGCGGCGCACAAGTCGGCGGGGCATCCCTACGTCGTCTACCTCCGCAACCCCACGATGGGCGGAGTCTTCGCGTCGTGGGGGTCATTGGGCCACATCACTTTCGCCGAACCCGGGGCGCTCATCGGATTTCTCGGCCCACGGGTCTATCAGGCCCTGTACGGCAGGCCTTTCCCAGAAGGTGTGCAGACGGCGGAAAACCTGTATCGGCGTGGCGTTATCGACGGTGTTCTCACGATCCCGGTCTTCCGCCGAATCGCCCATCGCGCGTTGAGTGTGTTCAGCGGCGTCGAATTTCCCGACAATGTTGCGGTACAGCGGAATTACGAGCGGATCGCGGTGCCGCGAAAGTCGACGGTTGTGGATCACGCCCCGGACGCGAATGTCGCTGGAGCAGAAGGAAACCAGCTCGACGACGCGCGGATCGCCGACCAAGGCAATCGGGTGTGGCAGTCGGTTCTGATCTCGCGCCGCCCGCAGCGTCCCGGCATCCGAGAACTATTACGTCATGTGACACAACGGGTTCCGCTCAGTGGCACCGGCCAGGGCGAGTCCGATCGCACTGCCGTGCTCGCCCTCGGCCGTTTCCGTGGGCAGCCGTGCGTGGTGTTCGGGCACGACCGGCGTGGCCAACAGGGCGAGAACACCATGGGCCCGGCCGCGCTGCGGGAGGCGCGGCGCAGTATGGCGCTTGCTCAGGAGTTGCGGCTGCCGCTGGTGTTGGTCATCGACACGGTGGGCGCTGCGCTGTCGAAGGAAGCCGAGGAGCGCGGGCTGGCGCCCGAGATCGCCCGCTGCATTGCGGACCTGGTGACGCTGGACACCCCGACCGTCTCCGTGCTGCTCGGCCAGGGCACCGGCGGTGGCGCGCTGGCGCTGCTGCCCGCCGACCGGGTGCTCGCCGCCACGCACGCGTGGCTGGCCCCGCTGCCGCCGGAGGGCGCGAGCGCCATCGTCTTCCGCGACACCGACCATGCGGCGGAACTCGCTGCGGCACAAAGGATCAGCGCCGCCGACCTGCTGGCCGACGGTGTCGTCGACCGGATCGTGCCGGAGTTGCCCGACGCGGCGGAGGAGCCGGTGGACTTCGCCCGCCGCATGGTCGCCGCGATCGCGCACGAACTGGCGGCATTGCGCGCCCGGCCGGACGCGGAGTTGCGCGCGGCGCGACAGGCGCGCTACCGGCGGCTCGGCTTGCCCGGCTGACCGGCGGCGAACGCCGTTCACCATCCGTTTCCCAGCAAATTGCAAGCCAACACACCCGAGGGCGTGATTGACGGTTCGCCGCCGCACTTCTACCGTCGGAATGTGACCTTCAAAAGCGAGACCAGCACCGTTCCCTCGATCGTGCTGAACGACGGGAACGTGATCCCGCAGCTCGGCTTCGGCGTTTTCCAGGTACCCGCCGAGGACGTCTTCCCGGTCGTCACCACCGCGCT
The DNA here is from genome assembly GCF_027924405.1 of Nocardia sputorum. Taxonomy (NCBI): domain Bacteria; kingdom Bacillati; phylum Actinomycetota; class Actinomycetes; order Mycobacteriales; family Nocardiaceae; genus Nocardia; species Nocardia sputorum. Next base: position 426,433 of record NZ_AP026978.1, read on the forward strand.
CGAGGTTGGCTACCGCAGCATCGACACCGCGGCGATCTACGGAAACGAAGAGGGCACCGGCCGCGCGATCCGGGAATCCGGCCTGCCCCGTGACGAGATCTACGTCACCACCAAGCTGTGGAACTCCGATCAGGGCTACGACTCCACGCTGCGCGCGTTCGACGCCAGCATGCAGCGGCTCGGCCTGGACTACCTCGACCTCTACCTCATCCACTGGCCGGTGGCCGCGGCCGACCGCTTCGTGGACACCTTCCGCGCTTTCCAGGCGCTGAAGTCGCAGGGCCGGGTGCGCTCGATCGGGGTCTCGAACTTCACAGTCGCGCATCTCCAGCGGCTCATCGCCGAGACCGGCGAGATCCCGGCGGTGAACCAGATCGAGCTGCACCCGAGGCTGGCGCAACGCGAGCTGCGCGAATTCCACGCCGCCAACGCGATCGCCACCGAGGCGTGGAGTCCGCTCGGGCAGGGCACGCTGCTCGACGAAAGCGCCGTCACCGCGGTGGCCGCCGAGGTCGGTCGCACTCCGGCGCAGGTGATCATTCGCTGGCACCTGCAACTGGGCAACGTGGTCATCCCGAAGTCGGTCACGCCGTCGCGGATCGCGGAGAACTTCGACGTGTTCGGTTTCGAGCTGACCGCGGCGCAGATGGACGCGATCACCGCGCTGGACACCGGTTCGCGCACCGGCGGTGATCCGGACACGTTCACCATGGGCCTGATCGACTGACGATTCCGGTCGGCGGTCGGTCAGCGCAGTCCGAGATGTTCGGTGAGCTCGAGCGCCGCGGCGCGTCCCGCGCGATTGGCGCCGACCGTGCTGGCCGACGGCCCGTAGCCGATCAGATGGATGCGCGGATCGGCGGCCACCTGGGTGGCCAGTCGTCCCGACATGGTGACGCCGCCGCCGGGCCCGCGCAATCGCAGTGGCGCCAGGTGGTCCAATGCGCTGCGGAACCCCGTGGCCCACAGGATCACGTCCGCCCGCTGGAAGGTCCCGTCGGCCCAGCGAACGCCGCCGGGCTCGATGCGCTCGAACATCGGCAGACGGGTCAGCACGCCGCGGGCTCGCGCCGCGCGTAACCGGTCGTCGAGCGGAAGACCGGTGACCGAGACCACCGATCCCGGCGGCAACCCGCGCCGCACCCGGTCCTCGACCATCGCGACCGCGACTCGCCCGTCCTCCTCGGTGAAGGCGCCTTCGCGGAAGCGCGGCGGCGTCCGGGTGACCCAGGTCGTGGTGGTGACCTGGGAGATCTCGTCGAGCAGCTGGACCGCCGAGATGCCGCCGCCGACCACCACGACGTGCTCGCCCGCGAACTCCTCGGCACTGCGGTAGTCGCGAGTGTGCAACTGGCGGCCCGCGAAGGTCTGCGCTCCGGGATAGTGCGGAACGAACGGATGCTCCCAGGTACCGGTGCAGTTGATCAGGCCGCGTACCCGGATCGGGCCCGCCACGTCGGTCTCCGCGTTGAGCACCGCGCCGCGTGCGGCGGGAGCGCCGTCCTCGGAGCGGTCACAGACCACGGTGACCGAGACCTGTCGGCGGACCCGCAGGTCGAACCGCTTCTCGTACAGCTCGTAGTAGTGCGGCACAGCCGAGGCCGCCGGCGCGGACGACGAACCCGGCGGCAATGTCTCCGCGAACGACATACCGGGCAGATCGTGCACTCGGTTGACCGTGTCGAGGGTGAGGGAGGGCCAGCGGAACTGCCACGCGCCGCCGGGACCGGGCGACCGGTCGACCAGCAGGAAGTGCCGCTCCGGGCGCAACCCGAGGCGTTGGAGGTGATAACCGGCCGACAGTCCCGCCTGACCAGCGCCGATCACCAGGATGTCGAAGTCGGTCGGCACAGCCGCTGATCGTATCGCCCGGCGTGGAGCGGGTAGTCCACTGTGGCAGAGTGAAAAGATCAGACGGACCGTTCAGTCGGGGAGGTCGTATGCTCGGTGTCAGCCGGGACGGTGACGTGGTCACCATCGAACTTCAGCGGGAAGAGCGCCGCAACGCGCTCAACCACGAACTCGTGACACTGCTGCGCGAGGCCGTGCTCGCCGCTGTCGCCGACCAGGCGCGCGTCATCGTCTTGACCGGGCACGGCACGGTGTTCAGTGCGGGCGCCGATCTGTCCGGGGTGTACTCCGACGATTTCCTGTCCGGATTGCTGGAAACGCTGCACACGATCGAATCGGCGCCGATCCCGGTGATTTCGGCGATCAACGGCGCCGCGATCGGGGCGGGCGTGCAGCTGGCGCTCGCTTCGGATCTGCGGGTGATCGCACCGGAGGCGTACATCGCGGTGCCGGCGGCGAAACTGGGCATCACCGTGGATCGCTGGACCGTGCGCAGGCTGGCCGCCCTGATCGGCGGCGGCCCGGCGCGCACGGTGTTGCTGGGCGCCGAGCAGATCCCGGCCGAGGACGCCTACACCTTCGGGTTCGCCAACCGGATCGGCACGGTGGCCGACGCGCAGGCCTGGGCCAAGCAGATCGCGGCATTGGCCCCGTTGTCCCTGCGGTACATGAAGCTGGTGCTCAATGATGACGGAACGCGCGATCCGGAGACCGCGCAGCAGCGCGCCGCACTGGAGGCCGCGTGGACGAGCGAGGATGCCAAGGAGGGTCGTTTGGCCAGACAGGAAAAGCGCCCGGCGAAGTTTGTGGGGCGATGATGGACATCAGACGCGTCGCGGGCGCCGCGGCGGGCGCGCTCGGCCTCACCTGGCTGGCTCGGGCGGTGTGGGACATCCCGTCGGCGATGGGCGCCTCGATCTCGGCCATCCAGCCGTACGCGGTGGGCGCGGCCACCTATCGCGACCGCCAGTTCCACAATACCGAGCCCAGTAGCCAGGTGGTGGCGGGTTCGACTCCCTCGCTGCTGGTCTCGGCGCTGACCCGGCGCAACGCGGGCAGACCGCGCGGCCCCGTCCCACTGCGGACCCCGCGGCAGCCGGCCGAGGCGGCCGCGCTGGCCGTCACCTGGTACGGCCACGCCACGGCACTGGTCGAGGTCGACGGGTACCGGATTCTCACCGATCCAGTGTGGAGCGAGCGGGTTTCGCCGTCGCCGCTGGTCGGACCCGCGCGCATGCATCCGGTGCCGCAGCCGCTGGCCGATCTGCCTCCGATCGACGCGGTGATCATCTCGCATGACCATTACGACCACCTGGACAAGGAGACCGTCCGGGAATTGGTGGCACGCCAGGACGCGCCGTTCCTCGTTCCGATCGGCATCGGCGCCCACTTGCGGCACTGGGGTGTCCCGGACGAACGCATCATCGAATTGGACTGGGGCGGTTCGGTGTCGCTCAGCGACCTCGGCCGGGGCCGCGACGGCGCCGATCTGGTGCTCACCTGCACGGAGGCTCGGCACTTCTCCGGACGCGGCTTGCTGCGCAACACCACGCTGTGGGCCTCGTGGTCGATCGTCGGGCCGACCCGGCGGGTGTACTTCGGCGGCGACACCGGCTTCACGAAGGCGTTCGCCGAGGCCGGCGCGGCGCTCGGCCCGTTCGATCTGACGCTGCTGCCGATCGGCGCCTACGACGAGCGCTGGCCGGATGTGCATATGAACCCCGAGGAGGCGGTCCGGGCACACGCCGACCTGTGCGGTGGGAATCCCGGTCACGGACTGTTGGTGCCGATTCACTGGGCCACCTTCAATCTCGCCTTCCACGGCTGGTCGGAGCCGGTCGCGCGGATGGTGGCCGCGGCGCGAGCGGCGGGCACGAGTGTCGCGGTGCCGATGCCCGGCGAGCGTGTGGACCCGTCGAGCGCCCCACCTGCGGATTCTTGGTGGGAGAATATCGGGTGAAGCACTCCGGATAGTTGGCGACAGGAAGGATCACGGCGATGAGTTTCGCGGATACGGTCAAGGGCCTGGTCGACAAGGGAAAGGACGCGGCGGCCAAGAACGCCGACAAGATCAATCACGCGGTCGACAAGGCCGGTGACTTCATCGATCAGAAGACGCACGGCAAGTACACGGACAAGATCGCCAAGGGCAAGGAGGCCGCCAAGAAGGTGGTTCCGCCCGATCAGTCCGGGCCGCACGCCTGAGCCCGCGGCGGAGACCTTCGCCGGGTCTCCGCCGCTACACTTCGGATATGGCGGCCCGCCGCGAGTTCGGTGGTATCGAGGTTGACCTGAGCAACCTCGACAAGGTGCTGTACCCGGCCACCGGAACGACGAAAGGCGAAGTGATCGCCTACTATTCGGCGATCGCGCCGGCCATGCTGCCGCACATCGCCGGGCGGGCGGTGACCCGCAAGCGCTGGCCGAACGGCGTCGACGAACCGTCTTTCTTCGAGAAGAACCTCCCGGCGCATGCTCCGTCCTGGATCGAGCGGCGCGCCCTGCGGCATTCCGATCGCAAGGTCGTCTACCCGCTGATCGATTCCGAAGCCGGACTGGCTTGGCTCGCGCAGCAGGCCGCGTTGGAAGTCCATGTGCCGCAGTGGCGTTTCGACGACGATGACATGGGTCCGGCGACCAGGCTGGTCTTCGATCTGGATCCCGGCGAGGGGGTCGGGCTCGCCGAATGCGCCGAGGTGGCGCTCGCGGTGCGCGAGATGGTGGAGGGCATCGGTCTGCGCGCCTTCCCGGTGACCAGTGGCAGCAAGGGCATACACCTCTATGTGCCGTTGGATCGCGATCTGAGCTCCGACGGCGCGTCCACCGTGGCGAAACAGGTGGCCACGAATCTGCAACGGCTGCGTCCGGACCTGGTCACGGCGACGATGGCGAAGGCGGCGCGCGGCGGCAAGGTCTTCCTGGACTGGAGCCAGAACAACGCCGCCAAGACCACCATCGCGCCCTACTCGATGCGGGGGCGGCCGGAGCCGAATGCCGCCGCGCCACGCACGTGGAAGGAGATCGAGAATCGCAAGAAGCTGCGGCAGTTGCGGTTCGACGAGGTGCTGGCCAGGTACCGCGCCGACGGCGATCTGCTCGCCGAACTGGATGCCGCGCCGGCGGGGGATGATTCGTCCGGGACGGCTCCCGACGCGTTGACGAAGTACCGCTCGATGCGTGACCCGTCCCGCACCCCAGAGCCGGTTCCCGCGCAGGCGCCCGCGCCGGGGGAGAACAATCGCTACGTCGTGCAGGAGCATCACGCGCGGCGCCTGCACTGGGATGTGCGGCTGGAGCGCGACGGGGTGCTGGTGTCCTGGGCGGTGCCGAAGGGTCCGCCGACCTCGCCCGAGCAGAACCGCCTCGCCGTGCACACCGAGGACCACCCGATGGAGTATCTCGACTTCCACGGCGCCATCCCGAAGGGTGAGTACGGCGCGGGCGAGATGACGATCTGGGACTCCGGCACCTACGAGACCGAGAAGTGGCGCGACGACGAGGTCATCGTTCGATTCCACGGCAGGCGGCTCACCGGCCGGTACGCGCTGATCCAGACCAACGGCAATCAGTGGCTGATGCATCTGATGCGTGCGCAGAACGGCGCCGAACCGCAGGAGGAGGAGCCGGACGAACCGCAGGGCCGGATCATCCGTCCGTCCGGCGGGCCCGCGCCGCTGCCGCGCGGTCTGTCGCCGATGCTCGCGACGCACGGTGACGTCGCCGAACTCGGCGCCGCCGAGTGGTGCTTCGAGACGAAGTGGGACGGCTTCCGGCTGATCGCCGAGATCGAGTCCGGCGCGATCACGCTGCGCAGCCGGGCGGGCCACGTCGTGACCGACCGCTATCCCGGCATCGCGGCGTTGCGGCGGGAGTTGTCCGGACATCAGGTGGTGCTGGACGGCGAGGCCGTCGTGTTCGACGATCACGGCGTCGCGAATCTGGGTCTGCTGCAAGCCGATGCGGCGCGGGCGGTGTTCGTCGCCTTCGACGTGCTGTACCTGGACGGCACCTCGCTGTTGCGCAAGCGCTACGCCGACCGCCGCAGGGTGCTGGAGGCGCTCGCCGCCAACGCGCCGTCGCTGGTCGTGCCGCCGCGCCTGGACGGCTCGGGCGCCGACGCCTTGCGCTACAGCCAGGAGCACGGGCTCGAGGGCGTGGTCGCCAAGCGCAAGGACTCGGTGTATCTACCCGGCAAGCGCGGGCACGCCTGGGTGAAGCAGCGCAACTGGCGCACGCAGCGGGTGCTGATCGGCGGCTGGCGGCGCAGCTCGGCACGGGAATTCAAGTCCCTGCTGGTCGGCATTCCACACGACGGGCGGCTGGTCTATGTCGGACGGGTCGGCACCGGGTTCGACGACTCGAACTTGCGGGAGCTGGCCGCGCGGCTGCGCCCGCTGGAACGCAAGACTTCGCCGTTCGACAACGACCTGACCGCCGAGGAACGCAAGGAAGCGGTGTGGGTGACGCCGAAACTCGGTGGCACCGTGCGGTTCATGAACTGGACCGAGACGGGCCGGTTGTGGCACCCGGCGTGGCTCGGCGCTGGGTAGGGTTGTCTCGCGGTGGTTCTCAGCACGAGACGAGGAGTGCAGGGTGGACTTCAAGAACCTGGCGGGCAAGGCGATGGACCTGGCCCAGAAGAACGCGGACAAGCTGGACGCGGTGATCGACAAGGCGGGCGATCTCGTCGACGAGAAGACGGGCGAGAAGTTCGCGAGCCAGGTCGACGCCGCCCAGGACGCGGCCAAGAAAGCCCTGCAGGAGCAGTGAGCGTGGAACGGGACCCGGCCGTGGCCGGGTCCCGTCGGGTCAGTTGGCGCCCGCGAGCAGCGGTGTGATGGTCGCGATATCGGTCACCAGCGCGTGGCCCTGGAACTCGAAGTCGTCGTACGCCCGCGCCATGGCCTCCTTGTCCCGTCCGCCCACCGCGTCGCTGATCACCACCGGCACGAAGCCGAGATCGGTGGAATGCGTGACCGTGGGCGCGATGCCGATCTCCAGCGCGACGCCCGCGATGGCGTAGGCGTCGATGCGCAGGTCGCGCAGCATCGAGGCCAGCGGAGTCCCTTCGAAGGCCGACATCGACGTCTTGTCGAACACCACCTCGTCCGCGCGCGGCCGCAGCTCGGGAACCAGCTCGAAGGCCGGGGTGTCGCGCTGCAGGATGAAGCGCACCTTGTCCACCGAATCCACTTGCTGCCAGCTCATGGCCATGCGCAGCGCGAAAGTTCCGCTCAGGCGCTCGGGCAGGAAGAAATGGCGCAGGAAGACCACGGGGTAGCCGCCCGAGCGCGCCGCGTCGACCACCCCGACCACGCGCTCGATGATCTCCGGCCCGTCCGGCAACTGGCTGAGCACGCCGACCTGCATGTCGTAGACGATCACCGCCATTCGGTCCGGGGCGCACACGTCGGCGAGTCCCTCGGGGATGTCCAGTCCGTTGCCATGCCGCATGCTCGGCTACTCCTGTTCGTTGCGCTCGCGCTGCGAGGGGGGGTGGCCCTGGACAGCTATTCGATTGCGCTGGGGGCGTTTTGGCCAACACTGTAACCAGCCCGGCGGACAGCAGCGGCGGTGGGTGTGACCTGCGATCGACCGTTGCCGGGCCGATCGGCCCGGCAGTACCGTGGAGGTCTCGAGGTCAGGTGAGCCCCGGCCACAGCGGGACACCCGCCGCCTCGCCGGGACTGGGGAGGCCCTGATGAAGGATGTGCACGCAGCGCCTGTCGTCGCGCAGGCGAGCAACCGTCCCGTGTGCGCGGTGATCCTGGGGATCATCTTGTCCACGGTGATCATTCTGGCCGCCGCTCCAGGGGCACACGCCGAGCTACCACCACCGGACCGGGACCCGTTCTACGCGGCACCCGCCGACCTCGCGCGCTATGGCAACGGCGCCGTGCTGGATTCCCGCCCCATCGCGTTGTTCGGACTGCCTCTGCCGATTTCGGCGTGGCAGGTGAAGTATCGCACCACCGACGCGAGCGACGATCCCGTGGCCGACGTGGCGACCGTGCTGGTGCCGATGCTGCCGTGGTTCGGCCGGGGCGCGCGGCCCCTGCTGTCGTATCAGGTGCCCGAGGACAGTCTCGGCACGCGGTGCGCACCGTCGTTCGCCCTGCGCGGCGGCTGGGACACCGGCGCGGTGAACACGGTGATCGATACGCCGTTCATGGCGGAGGCGCTGCGCCGTGGGTGGGCGGTGGTGGCCAGTGACTACGAGGGGCCGCGATCCCGGTTCCTCGACGGGGTGAACTCCGGACGCGGTGTGCTGGACGGCATCCGGGCAGCGCGCGATCTCCCACAGGCCGGACTCGGACCCGCGACGCCGATCGGCGCCTGGGGCTATTCCGGCGGCGCGTTCGCCACGTTGTGGGCCGCGCAGTTGCAGCCGGAGTACGCCCCGGACGTGCGGTTCGCGGGAATCACCTCGGGTGGCGTTCCGGCGGACTGGCCGGCCATAGCTCGCGAGGCGGACGGCACCGTGCAGTCCGGGCTGGCGCTGCTGATCCTGTTCGCGCTCGCCCGAAACGATCCCGGCAACGGGCTGCTGGAGTTGCTCAACGATCGGGGGCGTGCGGCGCTGGCCGAGAATGCGACGATGTGCGGGTCCGACCTGGTGCCGAAGTACGTCGGCGCGCGGGTCGACGACTTCGCCGTCGTGCCGGACCTGCTGCGACATCCGATTTTCCGCGCCGCGACCGACGCCCAGGAACTCGGCGGCAGCGCGCCGGAGACGCCGATGTACCTGTACCACAGCCTGACCGATGACGTGATCCCCGTCGCGGGCTTCACCGACCTGATCGGCCGGTACTGCGCGCAGGGAGCGTTGATCACCTCGGTGCACTCGATGCTGCCCACGCACAACCCGGCGGCGATCGGTGAGGCGCCGGGCGCGATGAACTTCCTCGCCGATCGGTTCGCGGGTCTGCCGGTGTTCCCCGGGTGCCGTGAGCGGTAAGTGGACGATCGCCTGTCGTCGGTGACGGTCGGAACACCGGAGCCGTCCACGGTGATTGAGCGCGGTGTCCGCCTCGTGAGTCATCGACGGTGCGGCACCGGAGCCGTCGACGGGTGCTCGAGGGCGGTGTCCCGCTTCGGTGAGTCATCGACGGTGCGGCACCGGAGCCGTCGACGGGTGCTCGAGGGCGGTGTCCCGCTTCGGCGAGTCATCGACGGTGCGGCACCGGAGTCGTCGACGGGTGCAGGTGCGTGGGCGCGTGGTGCTCACGCACCAGCGGACCGCCGGCTGTCCGCACAGACGAAAGCGCACCGAACCGCGGGAGATTCGGTGCGCGTTGTCCCCGGAGGCGCCGGTCAGTTCTGCGAACGCCCGGTGGTGTCCATCCACTTGGTGGTGCCGGGCGGGGCGGCCAGCGTGCTGATCAGATCGATACCCGCGATGATCAAGGCCGGTCCACCGACGACGATGGTGCCGATGATGCCGCCGATACCCGCGCCCGCGAGCACGGTGGCGATACCGACGGGTCCTCCGATGAGGCCCGTCAGGCCGACAAGCGCTCCGATGACCGTGCCGATGAACCCGCCGACCGCGGTGGCGATGCCGAACTGCGACAGGAAGGCATCCATCGCGCGCTGGTTCTCGAACGGCGAGGCGACCGGCGTGGCCGCCGGGCGGGCCTGCGCCGCGTCCTTGACGACGGTCAGCTCCAGCACTCGGCCCGCGTCGCGCACGAGGTGGGCCATCGGGTATTCGAGCCCGTCCTGCCGGAAAGCGAGGGGCAGGGTGACCGCGACGTCGCCCGCCGCGTCCTTGATGTCGACCGCGTCACCGCGCAGCTCGAACGTGCCCTCGGTGAGCGTCGTGACGACCTTGTTCCCGATCAATTCGGCTCGATAGCCGATATCCGGGACCGTTGTCGCGTCCGGTTCGGCGTGCGAGACGCCGGACCCCACCGTGAGCGCGGCGACCAGTGGCACGACAGCGGCAGTGACTTTCCGCAGAATCATTCTCGGTTTCCAATCTTCATCAGGCTTCGAGCAATAGAGAACGCGGCGCACGCCGAATTTCCTTCCCCCGCCGGCGTGTTCATCCGGGATGTGATCCAAAAAACAGCTACTTCCGAGTGATAACTGTACTGTGACGGAAGAGGTTTGGGACACGAATTCGGAGGGTAATCTTCCGCCTTTTACCGTCCGGTTGTTTATAGCCGCCGGCTATTTTCAATGGGGTCTTGCGGGCCTTCGGGGCGAGTCGATCGGCCTTCGCGGGGGCGAGGGAGTGCAACCCCCGAACGAAGCATTGATCGCGAAGTACTCGGATGTCGGTGCTCGGACGGCGTAACCCGCAGTTCGGCAATGGCTTTGGGAGTATTGGGGCGGGGCCGGTGGAGGGCGCGTTCGCCTGGCACGTGTGTCACGTCGACCGGGAAACTCGAGCGAGGGGATGTACCGCGGCCCGGCTCCGCGATCGGGATCGGCGGCTACCGTCCGACGCGTAGGCGGTCGTGCGCGGCGCGCCCGGCTCTTGGGCCGGCGGTTGTCTCACCTGATGCCCGTCGGTCTGCAAATAGTCAGCGAATTCTCTTGCCGGAATGTGGCCGGAGACCACTAGGGCCCCAACCGACCGTAATCTGGTTCCGATCCCCATTTTCCATCCGGTCTACTTCGTGGGCCTGTGCTCAGAGCAGCAGGTGCAGAGCGACACAGCCGAGGCAGACGGCGACGACCAGCACGAGCGCCAGAGCGTCGCGCAGGCCGGGTGCGCTGGGATGGGCGGTGAGTTGCCCTGTGCCGCCGCGTGCGGTGATCGCCTCGCCCAGTTCGCCCGCACGCCGGGTGGCGACCGCCATGGCCGCGGTCAGGATGTCGATCAGCGGGTTGCCGGCGGCGCGGGCGATCATGCCGTCCTTGGGGCGCAGGCGCCGAGCGGCGCGCAGCACCCGGATCTCCTCCATGAGCAGCGGCAGACCGCGGAGGGTGAGCGCGACGACGACCGCCCATTCGTCCACCGGCATCCGGAGTCTGCGCAACGGCGCGCCGAGTTTGGCGAGGGCGGGCGCGATGTCGCCCATCGGCGTGGTCCACGCGATGAGAAAGGAGGCCGCCACCAGGATCAGCGTGAACGTCGCGATCTGCGCGTAGCGCAGCACCGCCGCACCGCCGACGGGCGCCGTGAGCAGGCCGCCGAGTACGAACAGCGCCGAGAACCACCAGGGCAGCCGCGGTAGCGTGCCCAGCGGCAGCCGTGCGAGGACGCCCACGAACACCAGAAACACCGTCATCACACCGAGCACGGGCCAGGACGGCAGGAACATCAGCACCAGGCTGATCAGGAACACCCCGATCATCTTGGTGCCCGCCCACAGGCGATGCACCGGACTGGCGACCGGTACCTGGCGCAGCAGGACTGTGCTCATCATCGACCTCCGTGATCGAAGCGCCAGGCCGCTTCACCGGGCGCGCGCAGCGCTCCGGAATCGGCTCGCGCGGCGGCCTTGCTCGGCGCCGGCGTGGCCGCCCACGCGGACTCCGCGCTCAGGATGCGGCCCGATCGCAGGTGCACCGTGCGGTCGCACACCGCCGCCATGTCCGCCACGTCGTGCGAGATGACGATCAGCGTCAAGCCGGCGTCCCGGAGCCGCGCCAGCAATTCCACGATGTCGGCCCGGCCCTCGGGGTCGAGACCGGCCAGCGGTTCGTCGAGCACGACCACTTGGGGGTGGCTGGCCACGATCGCGGCGAGCACCACCCGTTTGGCCTGGCCGCCACTGAGTTCCTCGATCGAGCGGGCGGCCAGCGACCGGTCCAGCCCGACCGCGTCCAGCGCGCGCCCGACCGCGCCGGAGCCCGTGGCGCGCCCGCCCCAGTCCCCGATCTCCGCGCCGACGGTGTGCTTCTGCAATTGCAGGCGGGAATGCTGGAACGCCAGCCCGACCGCGCCGATCTGCTTGCCGACCGGCTTACCGCGCAGTTCGCACCGGCCGGAAGTCGGTTCGACCAAGCCCGCCATGATCCAGGCCAGGGTGGACTTGCCCGACCCGTTCCCGCCGACGACGAGCAGCGCTTCGCCCTGGCGGACGGACAGGTCCACGCCGTGCAGTGCGGGCGCTTCCCACGGCGTCGCGCGGTTGTAGGTGTGCCGGACATCGCGCAGTTCGAGGATCGGTTCGCCCATCGGCCTGCGCCGCGCGGCGCGCGCCGGGCGGGGCCACGCGGGCAGGTGCGCGACCGAGCGTCCCCCGGCCAGGTGCACGACCCGGTTCGCGGCCGCGGCGTCGGCTTCGTGATGGGTTACCAGGACCACGGCCATGGGGTGGCGCTTCGGCAGGCCCGCGAGCAGTTCCACCAGTTCCCGGCGTCCGTCCGGATCGATCATCGAGGTCGCCTCGTCGGCGATCAGCAGTGCGGGCCTGCGGGCCAGCGCGGCCGCGACGGCCAGCCGCTGCTGCTGACCGCCGGAGAGCGTGGCGGTCTCCTTGCCGCCCATCCCGGCCAGACCGACCTCGCCCAGCAAGCCCTCGACGTCCACCTCGGCGGCGAGTCGCGCGGGCAGCCCCCACACGACGTCGTCGGCGACGAGCACGCCGAGGGTCTGGCTCTCCGGTCGCTGCAACACCAGCGCCGTGCCACCGAGCTGCCCCAATCCGGCCGAGCCGGGGCGCCGCACCGATCCCGAGGTGGGCGGCAGACCCGCCAGCACCCGGGTCAGCGTCGACTTGCCCGAACCGTTGTGGCCCACCACGGCGACGAATTCCCCGACCTCGACGGTCAGATCGACGCCGCTGAGCGCGTCGCGCGCCGCGCCGGGGTACCGGAATCCGGCAGCACTCAGCGTGACCGGCAGCGGCGCGATGGGCCGGTCGTCGGGCGGCGCGGCGAGCCGGTCCTGGCCGGGCAGCCAGTCCAGCCGGTCGAGCACCGAGCCCAGGACATACCAGGAGCACACCCCGGTGGCCAGCATGCCCAGCGCGATGCCGCCGCCCACCCAGACCCACCACGAGCGCAGCACGGCATCGGCGAGGTCCGCCACGACTTGCCCCAGCGGAGCCAGGCCCACGCGGCCCGCGAGATCCTGCAAGCCGCGCGAGCCGTTGCGGATGTTGTCGAACACCAACTCGCGCGCACTCGACATCGCGAGCAGCGCCCCGACGGCCAGCGCGGCCCAGACCAGCCCGGCCAGTAGCGAGAGGCAGAGCACCGCGACGAGGCCGCCGCCGCGCCGCTTCACGGTCCCGATGATGGCGCCCATGGTGGCCGAGGCCACCAACACCGTCGCCGAAGCCAGACCGGCCGCCACGAAAGTGACCAGCGTGGCGGCGATGGTCGCGGTGACCAGCGCCCGCGCCCGGAAACGGTGCGCGATCAGCCCGATCGGCACCGCGGCGACCAACTGCAGCGCGCCGGCGAACGGGACCACCGAACCGATGGTCACCAGCCCGACGGTGGCTCCGCCCAGCACGGCGCCGGTGGCCAACTCGAGGGGACGCAGCGGCCCGCGTTCGGCCGATGCGCCCGGACGGGCCAGTTCATTCACAGCACAAGTCTGCCAGCCCGGCGGCTGGTGGCGGGCGGAGGCGAATCCGAGCGGGGCCGGAAGCCGCGCGATCGGTCACGAGACGGGGGTGAGGGCGTAGTGGCGCGGATCGAAGCGCCGGGTGCGGCGACGGTAGCTGGTCTGCGAGCCCGGCCAGTTGTTGGTGATACGACCGGCGGCATTGCGGTACCAGCTCGAGCAGAAATTCCACGGGGTGCGGGCCAAGCGGCGCTGGAGCGCGGTGTTGTAGTCCTCCTCCAGCTCCGCGCGGACCTCGACATAGTGGCGTGGGTGGTCGGCCAGCCACTGCACGGCCTGACGGATGTAGCGGGTCTGCGACTCGATCATGTAGATGATCGAGCCGACGCCGAGATTGGTGTTCGGTCCGTACACGAGGAAAAGGTTCGGGAAGTCCGGCACCGTGATGCCGTAATACGCGTGCGCGCCGTCGGCCCAGGCGTCGGCCAGCCTGCGGCCGCCGCGGCCCCAGATCTCCATCGGCCACAGGAACTCGGTGCCCTTGAAACCGGTGCCGTAGATGATCACGTCCGCCTCGTGGGTCGCGCCGTCGGCGGTGCGTATCCCCTGCGGGGTGATCTCGCTGATCGCGGCCGTCTCCACCCGCACGTTCGGTTGGGTGAGCGCGGGGTAGTAGTCGTTGGAGAACAGCGCGCGCTTGCACCCGATCGGATAATCCGGGGTCAGTTTCGCGCGCAGCTGCGGGTCCTCGACCTGCTCGGCCAGGTGCCGGGAGGCGATGCGGGCCACCCAGCGGGCGATGGCGGGGACCTCGACCAGACCGAGCGAGACGAATTCCGCGATCGACCACCACCCGAACCGTTCGGCCAGCAGCGCGCCCGGCACCCGCGCGAACAGGTTGTGCTGGATCGGCGAGTAGTCCGTGTCGAACTTGGGGATCACCCAGGGCGGTGTGCGCTGGAACAGGGTGAGGTGTGCGACCTCGGGCTGGATCTCCGGGATGTACTGGACGGCGCTGGCCCCCGTGCCGACGCAGGCGACGCGTTTGCCGCGCAGGTCGACGTCGTGGTCCCACTCGGCGGAATGGAACGACGGGCCCGCGAAGGTGCCGATTCCGGGTATGGCGGGCAGGGACGGACGCGACAGCTGCCCCACCGCCGAGATCAGCACGTCCGCGATCCGGCTGTCCCCGTCGGCGGTGTGGACGGTCCACCGGCCGGTGGCGTCGTCGAATTCCGCGTCCGTGACGCTGGTGCCGAAACGGATCGCCGGCAGCACGCCGTGGCGGTCGGCGACGCCGCGCAGGTAGGCGTGGATGGCGGCGCGGCCCGAGTACCGCTGCGGCCAGTCCGGCTTGGGTTCGAACGAATACGAGTACAGCGGGGACGGGACGTCGCAGGCCGCGCCGGGGTAGGTGTTCTCCCGCCACACCCCGCCGAGGTCGGCGGCCCGCTCCAGGATGGTGATGTCGTCGAAGCCGTTGCGCCGCAGCTCGATCGCCATGCCGATACCGCCGAAGCCCGCGCCGATGACGAGGATCGACGGCCGATCGCGCCCTGTCATGTGAGACTCCTCACTCCGACCGTAGATGAGTCCACTGTAGAGCCGCCGTGCCGTCGCATAGAGAAATTCGGCCATAATGTCCGCGTGGAACGGGTGCAGGATCCGGATATCCGCGATTGGAACTTTCCGCGCGGCGTGGCCAGCGTGGCGCTGATGGTCGGCTACGCGGCCGAACACGGCGTGCCCGCGGCGCGGATGCTGCACGGCACCGTGCTCGGCGAGCAGCAATTGCGCGATCCGGACGCGCAGATCGACGCGCACACCGAACTGGCGGTCATCCGCAACCTCGTCCGCGAACTCGGCGACCGGCCCGCGCTGGGCGTCGAGGTCGGCCGCCGCTACCGGATCACCACCTTCGGCATCTTCGGCTTCGCCTGCGTCAGTAGTCCGACGCTCGGGGAGGCGATCAGTTTCGCGCTGCGCTACCTCGATCTCAGCTTCACTTTCTGCATCCCGGTGGCCGAATGGGGCGAGAGCGAGTTCGTCGCGGTGGTGCACGACGAGTCGGTGCCGACGGATGTGCGCCAGTTCCTGGTCGAACGCGACGTCACCGCGATGCACCGGGTGATGAGCGATCTGCTCGGCACGCGCCTGCCCTTGACCAGGGCCGAATTCCGTTTCCCAGAACCCGCTTACGCCGATCGGATCGCGGAGGTCACTCTCGTGCCGCCGGATTTCGGCAGGCCGCGCAACCTGTTCGCCATCGAGCCCATGCTGTTGGAGAAACCGCTGCCGCAGGCCAACGAGCACACCTGGGCGATGTGCCTGGCGCAGTGCCGGGAGCTGGTGCACCGCCGCAGAGCCCGCACCGGCATCGCGGCGGAGGTGCGCGAACGTCTGGTGCCGCGGGGCGGCGCGGACGGATTCGCCGCCCCGCCCGGCATCGACGCTGTGGCGAACGATCTCAACATGAGCACTCGCACGCTAAGGCGGCACCTCGATGCCGCGGGGACCAGCTATCGCGCGTTGCTGGACGAAGTGCGGCGCGCTTTGGCGGAGGAAATGCTCACCGCGACACCGCTATCGGTGAGCGACGTCGCGATCCGTCTCGGCTATGCCGAAGCCTCGACCTTCATCTTCGCGTTCAAGCGGTGGACCGGTAACACCCCGGCGGCCTACCGGCGCGAACGCGCCGTCCGGCGTTAGGTCTCTTCGCCCCGGCCGCTCCTGCTGCCGGTGTAGGCCAGCTCGCGGATCTTGCCGATGGCCTTGGGGAACAATTCCACCTCGGCCGGATGGTTGAGCATCGGATCGAAGTAATCGGTACGGTACTCGGCGCTTTCGGCGAGACGCAGCGTGAGTTCGGCGACCCGCCAGGTGGGCCCGCCGAGACGGCCCGCCGTGAGTGTGAAACTGACCAAGTCCTCGTCCAGGTGAGCTTGCATCGCCTCGAGCGACGCGGACGTGGGCTGAACGCTGTCCGGCTCGGCGAAGAACCAGGTCGGCGCGGAATTGCTGATTCGGTAGGGCATCAGGCAGCCGTATCGTGCGCTGGCCCAGCCGCGCGCCGGGGTGATCACCAAGCGGCCCAGCGGTCCCCGGCCGGTGGTGGCCAGCGCGAAATCCCAAGGCTGATCGTCCCGGTCGAGCACGCGGAACGCCAAGCCGAGCACGTCGGGCAGCCCGTCCGGCAGTCCGATGCCTTTGGACACCCGCGCGATGACCGCGCGATCACCGCCGCCGAACAGCGGCTCGAACTCGGGCTCGGCATGCAGACGACCGGCCAGGTGCAGGCCCGCCGGGTGGAAAACCCGCGCATGCCGGATCCGCGCACCGGTCGCGAACGCGCTCTTCACCACTGCGGCTGGTAGGTCGACCATGGTGGTCCTCCCGGGTAGGCGTCGTGTGCCTCCCGATTGCCCCGGCTCGCACCGGGTAAACCGCGCTCAGGCTGGTTGCACGCCGATCCGGCCGCCCATGGGCACCGTCCGGAAATGGGTGGTCAGACGGTAGTCGTCGCCGAAGACGTGCAGCGCGACCGCCGGGTCCGGCGCGTAGTCCATGACGTGATCGGGCAGGTCGAGTTCCCATTCCCCGCTCAGGACCGACGCGGTGCTGGGAGCCACCAGTAGCGGGCGGCCGCCGAACGTGGTGGTCGCGGCGGAATGCGCGTGCCCGGTGAGCACGGCGGCGATCCGGCCGTCGCCTGCCACCAGGTCGGCGAGCGGCTGCGGATCGGCGAGGGAGATCCCGTCGACGATCGGGCTGAACAGGTGGGCGGGCGGGTGGTGCAGCGCGAGCAGGATCGGCTTGCCCGCGGGCGCCGCGACGAGCACCTCGCGCAGCCAGTGGTAGGTCTCGTCGGACAGTCGTCCACCCGGCTCGCCGGGGACGCTCGAATCCAGCAGTGCGACGGTGAGATCGCCGATGCGGCGCACTTGGTTGATGGGGGCGCCGGAGGAGGGCTCGCCGAGCAGGGCGGTACGGAAGCCCGCGCGGTCGTCGTGGTTGCCGGGGAGGGCGTACACCGGGATGTCGGTGTCGAACGCGAGCTTGGCCTCCGCGTACTGCTCGGGTTTGCCGGAATCGGTGATGTCACCGGTCACCAGGATGGCGTCGGGCCTGCGGCGCAACCCGGCGAAGAAGTCCATCACCCGCCGCACACGCTGGGCGTTGCGGGCGCCGAGATCGAAATGGGTGTCGCTGACCTGAGCCACCAGGATCATCGGCATTCGCTTTCGCTAGGGGTTCGCTGCATTGCGTCAGAGGGTGCGCGGGTCGCGTCCACAGCACGTCATCAGGCTAGTTGACCTGCGTATAACGCGTCGCCATGACGCTCGCCACCGCGCGGAGGATCCTCATAGACTTGTGCCCGACATCACAATGCGGTCGGCTGGCGGGTCAGAACTCGGAGCGTTCGGCCACCGAGTCGGAGAGTGTGCGCAAGGCGCGCAGGAATACGCGGCGGTCCGCCTCGGGGAGCCGTTGCAGTAGCCGCTCCTCGCCGGCCTGGATGTCGCGCTGGGCTCGGTCGCGTAGGTCGCGGCCCGCGTCGGTGAGCGAGACCAGGTTGACCCGCCGGTCCGCCGGATCCGGTTCACGGGTGATCAGGCCGCGGCGCTGGAGTTCGTCGAGCACGCCGATGATGCGGGTCTTGTCGGCGCCGATCGCCTTGGCCAGCGCCGCCTGGGTGTAGACGGGTTCGCCGCCCAGGCCGAGCAGCACGGAGTAGCCCCACATCGACAATTCGTGGCGTTCCAGGATGGGCAGTTCGGCGGCGATGAGCGCCCGCCCGAGCGGCGCGATCATCGCGGCGAGATCGGGGCGGGCGTTCGGCATGGGACGACGATACTGGTTGGCAAACCGTAAGCTTGCGCATACGATATGCTCATGCTTACTGATTCCCGGAAAAATCTGCGCGACCGGCATGCCCGTTCGGTTCGGCTGAGTGTGGACGCCGTCTCCCGCGTGCGCCCCGATCGGCTGGACGCCGAAACCCCCTGCGCTGGTTGGCGCCTTCGTGACCTGCTGGAACACATGATCGCGCAGAACCACGGTTTCGCCGCCGCCGCGCGGGGCAGCGAGGACACCGAGGTCTGGAGCGTCCGCGCGTCCGCGGATCCGGTCGCCGACTATCGCGCTTCGGCCGACGACGTGCTCGCCGCCTTCGCCGCCGAGGACGTCTTCGAGCGCGCGCTCCTGCTGCCGGAAGTGACCGATCAGCGGATTCCCGCCACCCGCGTCATCGGCTTCCACCTCGTGGACAGCGTCGTGCACGCCTGGGACGTCGCCCGATCGATCGGAGAGACCATCACCGTCGACCCCGACGTGGCCGCAGCGGCGCTGGAGATCTCCCTCGCCGTTCCCGACGGCCCTGAACGCACGGCCCCTGGTGCGGCCTTCGCCCCGGCGCTGTCCGTCCCGGAACAAGCGCCGACCCTCGACCGGATCCTGTTGCTTCTGGGTCGCTCCCCGAACTGGCCGAACTGACTGTGGTTCCCTGCGCACGGCTGCCACTCCGGTCGTGCGCACTCGGATGATCTGCCTGGGGACGACTGTGGATGAATCGCGAGCGGAGGCTCACCCGTTCCGGTTTCTCCTGCTGTGCAGGGCGACAGCCGTGCGAAGCGGTGGGTGCCGCGACCTCCGTGCGTCGTGACCTGGCCGCTCTCCGGCCGGGCCAGGCGCTACGCACACCGGCAGCGGCGCGGTCAGGTAGACGCCCAGCAGCAGGTCGACGGTGCCGCGGTGGCCTGTCACATCCTGGAGAGCGGGAAACGTCGAGATCGTGACCGGCAGCGTCGGCGCTGCCGCCGGCCAGGCCGGCGCGATTTCGAAAGCGCCGCGCCGGACGTTTCCTCGGCGTGGTCGCCCGCCAGGGGTGCCCGACGCGGAGAAGGTCGCGCGGCTTCGCGGCAAGGCGCGCGTCCGGCGCCTACTCGGTCTGGCACGCGAACTCGAGCACGGCGGCCGTCGAACCGCGTCCTGTGCGTTGTCCACAGCCGAGACCACCCGGAGGCGGTGGGCGCTCTCGGCACACCCTTAATTGATGGGCGGGCCCGCGGGCTTCGACGAGTCTGGCACGCCGCCGGTCCCCCGGATGCGGCCGTTCGCGATAACGACCCCGTCCTCGGCGCGGTGGGAAACGCGCTAGTCGAGGGTCCGCAGCGCGTCGGCGGCGCGTTCGAGGGCGTCCGGGGCGGCGGATGCGTCCAGGGGGCGCCAGAAGGCGGCGTCCGGCTCGGCGGTCAGCGTGAGTTCGGGCGGGGTGCGCCACGAGGCGGCCAGGCCCAGCCGCCAGGAGTGCAGGTAGGTGCGCGGTTGCGCGCCGGAGCGGTCGAACAGGGGATCGCCGACGATCGGATGCCCGGTCCAGGCGAGGTGGACGCGAATCTGGTGGCGACGACCGGTGACCGGGCGCAGTGCGAGCACGGTGTGCGCGGGGCCGCGCAGCACCGTGACGAACCGGGTGAGCGAGGGGTAGTTCTTGGCGGGCAGCAGGTCGGCGTCGTCGACGAACCAGCGGCCGCCCTCGTGCCGGATGCTCTCTCGCGGCGCCGCGATCCGCACCCGGTTCTTGCGTCCCACGCTGAGCGGCAGGTCGAATACGCCGGTATCGGGCAGACCGGTCGCGGCGACGACGGCAAGGTACGCCTTGTCCGCCGTCTGCTTGTTGAACTGCCTGGTCAGCTCGCCGTGGGCGCGCAGCTCCTTCGCGAACAGGATCAAGCCGGAGGTCACCTTGTCGATCCGGTGCACCGGATACAGCGTTTCCCCCGCGGCGGCCGCCAGTTCGACGAGATCGGTGTCGTGGCGCTCACCGGTGACGGAGATCCCGGCAGGTTTGCGTAGGGCCAGAATCGCCGCGTCCTCCTCGATCAGGCAACGCGCGCGCAACTGTGACCAGTCCTTGTCCACCGGACGAGCCTAGGGCGGCGGACGGCAGGCGCTGTCGGCTACCTGCCGTTCTTGCCGTTGCGGCGCAGTAGATGCGGCCGCAGGCGGTTGAAGCCGCGCACGCGGACGCTGCGCAGGTGCTTGATGGTGAATGCCGGATCGCCCTCCAGCGCGGCCGCGGCTCCGTCATCGATCAGGACGGTGCCCGGCCGCGCGACGCCGGTTAGCCGGGAGGCGATGTTCACGACCGAGCCGTACAAGTCCCCGAAGCGTTGCAATACCGGGCCGTAGGCGAGGGCGACGCGCAGGTCCGGGGTGCCACCGACCATCATGGTGGACTCCTGGATGGCCAGCGCGATGCGTGCGGCCTCGGTGGCCGTCTCCGTCGCGAACATGACCTCGTCGCCCACGTTCTTGATCACCCAACCGCCGTTCTCGGTGATGGCGGCGGTGGTGGTGGACTCGAACGCCTCCAACAGAATGGACAGCTCGTCCGGATGCAGATGCCGGGTCAGCCTGGTGTAGCCGACCATGTCGGCGAAACCTACAGCCAGTTCGCGCACGGACTCACCCGCACTGGTCTCCGGGTCGAGCGAGCGTGACAACGCCGCGGCGAGATGGCGCCGCCACGCATAGTTGTTCAGCTCCTCCAGGGTGGCGATGGCGCCTTCGGTGGCGGCGCGCACCGTCTCCTCGGGGTCGGCTCCCGGGTCGGCCCGCGCGATGCGCTCCTCGATCTCCGCCAGCACCAGGTCGACCTGCCATTCCGCCAGGCGCGCCATGCCCTGGCCGAGCGTGCGCGCGGTCGCCGACTGCTGCCGGGTGTCGGCCGAGGCCAACACGGTCAACTGCTCGAAGTTGCGCACCGCCGTGACGTCGGCATCGGCATAGTCGACCGCGTCGTCACCGATGCTCGACGGAAAACCGAGCGCCGTCCACAATCGCCGCGTGAGCGCCGTCGTCGTCCCCGACTGCTCGGCGACCTCGGTGCGGTTGTATCGCCGCGCTCCGGCGAGCAGATAGGACTCGACGACCGAGCGCACCAATTCGGACCTGTCGGTGGGCACCATGATCGGTACCTTACGGGTCGGATCCGGCCGCTCGGCTTCCATTGGGAGGGTTCACATACCTTCGCCCGCGCCACGTCGATTCCGGTACCGCGCAGGTGCGCGGCCCGCGTCGATCGCGTCGAGTTGTTCAGCGCCCGGGAAGTCATCGTTCGGCTTCGGAAGCGGTTGTTCGAATTCACTGGATCGGTGCGCCGGGTCATGGTTTTGGCGTGGGGGTCCAGTAGCCGGAGCGGTGATTGTCGGCGGCGGCGCGGATGGCCGTGTGCAAGCGGGCGACCAGGTGGGCGGGAGCGGCGAGGTCGTCGCCGGTCCAGCGGACGACCGCCCAGCCGAGGGCGCGGAGACGGTCTTCGCGCTCCTTCTCCGCCACGGCCACCCTTTCGGCGGCGCGCGAACTGGTTCGACGGTCGCTCTCGGCGCCGAACTCGCCGATCACGCCGAGCTCAGGGAACAGGAAATCGACGCGGCCGACGCAGATCTCGTCATCGGAGAAGACGCGTGCTTGTACCTGCGGCGCGGGAAAACCGGCTCGGTGCAGCAGGATCCGGCTGCGCGATGCGCCGGCGCTCGTACTGCGGCCGTCCAGGAAATCGAGGACCAGGGCGGCTCGTCGGCATCCGGGCCGATGCCGGGCCCGGCGGAGGTGTTCCCGCAATTCCGCCGTGGTGGTCAGACCCTGGCGCAGGGCGGAGTCACCGAGGGCGACCGATTGGTCGAACCCTTCCGAACGGGCGATGTCGAGCACCGTTCGCGCCGGAGTGGTCACTCGAATGTCATCGACCAGGGTGACCTCGTCCGGTTCCACCTGGGCCGAATGGACCACGACCCGTCTGCTCAGCCGCCCGCCGTTGATCCGATTCCTGGTGAGATGGACGCGGTCGAGCGCAATGCCCCAGGTCGTCATCCCGTGCAGCACCGCCGCCGAACAGTGGCTCGTGATGGCGGAGTCGGACGTGGATTCCGCGGTCGCCAGCGTCATCAGCAGATGCCGGCCGGTGGCGCCGAGCGCGGAGCCGGGCGCGTTCAGATAGTGCCCGGCACGCAGCCGCTGCCATTGCCCGGAGCTGCACAGCCTGCGCAATGCCTTGTCGGACAGTCCGGAGGCCAGCGCTTGCCGGCGCGAGATCAGTTGCGGTGCTTCCATATGACGATCGTGATCGACCGGCGCCCGTGAAACACCCGGCCGGGCGGCGAATGTGCACAACCCGCGGGCTGTGGACAACTCCAGGGGTCAGCCCAGCTGGGTCATCCCGGCCGCGACCACCTGGGCCACGTTCAGCACCTCGTCGGCGGTGGGCAGCGGCACGCCGTCGAGCGCGTGCAGCCGGTCGGTGCTGGCGATGGCGAACATCGCCGAGACCCAGGCCGCCGCGCACGCGCGCAGGGTTCCGGGCCGGACCGGGGCCGGAGCGCTGGCCTGGAGCACCTTGGCGGTGACCTCCAGCATTTGGTCGCGCAGGCGGCGCAGCTGTCGTCGCACGTCGGGATGGGTATCGGCCTCCCGCCACAGGATCACCCGCAGCACCGAGGAGTGGTGGTCGCGCAGGTTCAACGCGGCATCGAGGTTGACCAGGCTCGTCGCCGGGTCTCCCGGCGCCACCACCGTGCCGATGTCGTCGATCGGCTGCGCGGGAATCCGCTCGGACATCAAGGCGGACAGGATCGCGTCCTTGGTGGGGAAGTAGTAGAAGACCAGTCCTTTGGGGACGCGGGCCGCGGCGGCGATGGCCGCCGTCGCGGTGGCGTCGTATCCCTGTGCCGCGAAGAGCTGCTCCGCGGCGTCGAGGATGAGCTGCCGGGCGTCGCCGTCGGCTTTCGCGCTGCGGCGACGCCCGGCACGCCGGGTTTTCGGCATCTGCATCAGTGGTGCGGAGCCATGTCGTGCAGACGTCCCGACACGGTCGGCAGCGCCGCCACCGCGACCACCGCCGTCACCACCCCGACTACCCATGCGGTCCAGGATGCGCTGCGGTACTCCGTGAAGTCCATGACCCACGGGGAAAGGAACAGCAGGACGCCGAACAGGCCCATCGCGTAGTCCGCCGCCGCCATGTCGGGGCGGGCCATCTGGGCCAGACCGGTGAGGGCGATGAGCACGCCGAGCACGATCAGCGACCACATGGCGTTGTCGTTGGTGTCCACCCAGAGGGGGGACAGCGCGGCGAAGGCTCCGAGCACGACAGCGAGGAAATCCTGCGCGCGGCTCTCGGTGAACATGGGTACCTCCTCAGGGCTGTGAGTGTTGCTGTCCTCGGTATAACCCTGATTGACCGCCCGATCAATATCGAAACGAATACGATTGCGCGGCTGTTGCTGTCCGATTCCGGCGTGATGGCTGTCACAGAGGAATGGACCAAGCAGAGGTTAGGGTGGGCTTTCGTCGCGCCGCCGATTCCGCGGAATCGGCCGCTGGGTTCCACAGAAGGGATGGCCGGATGACCGCGCCGATCGTGATCGTCGGAGCAGGCCTCGCCGGCCTGCGCACCGCGGAGGAATTGCGCCGTGCGGGCTATGCCGGTGAACTCGTGCTCCTCGGTGACGAGTCGCGGTTGCCGTACGACCGGCCGCCGCTGTCCAAGCAATTCGTGCGCGGCGAAACCGACGACACCACGCTGCGGCCGAGCGAGTTCTTCGCCGAGAAGCAGATCGATCTGCGATTGAGCACCGAAGCCGTCGGGGTGGACACCGCCGCCCGCCGCCTCCGCCTCGCCGACGGCACGACGCTGGACTACGACCAGCTGATCATCGCCACCGGCCTGCGCCCGCGCCTCCTGCCCGGCCTGCCCGAGTTGAGCGGTGTGCACGTGCTGCGCGGCCATTCCGACGCCGTCGCCCTGCGCGCCGATCTGACCGGCGCCCGGACGGCGCTCGTCGTCGGCGCGGGATTCATCGGGTGCGAGCTCGCCGCGAGTTTCCGGGCGCGGGGAGTGGACGTGGTGCTGGTCGAACCGCAGGCGACACCGCTGGCCTCGGTGCTCGGCGCGGAAGTGGGCGAGCTGGTCGCGCGGATGCACCGGGCGGAAGGGGTCGATCTGCGCTGCGGCGTCGGCGTGGACACCCTCCTCGGCGACGATGCGGGGCGGGTGCGCGGGGCACGCCTGTCCGACGGCGCGGAGGTGGCCGCCGATCTCGTCGTGATCGGGGTCGGCTCGCGGCCGGTGACCGAATGGCTGAGCGAATCCGGAATCGCGCTGGCCGAACCGTCGGCCGGTGGCGGCGTGCTCGCCGATGAGGTGGGACGGACCTCCGCCGAAGGCGTGTGGGCGGTCGGCGACGTGGCGGCCTGGTTGCACGAAACCGGTTTGCGCAAGCGTGTCGAGCATTGGACCAACGCGGGGGAGCAGGCCAAGTTGGTCGCCTGCGCGCTGCTGGGGGCCCAACCGCCGACGGCCGCTCGCGTCCCGTACTTCTGGAGCGACCAGTACGACGTCAAGATCCAGGCCCTCGGTACCCCGGGCGCGACCGACGAGGTGCACATCGCCTCCGACGACGGTCGCAAGTTCCTCGCCTACTACGCCCAGGGCGGCAACCTCACCGGCGTCGTCGGCGCGGGCATGACCGCCCAGGTGATGAAGGCGCGCGCGAAGATCGCGGCCGGCGCTCCGGTGACCGAATTGCTCGCGCCCAGCTGACCGCGTGCCGGGGCCGGCGCGGAGACTCGTACCGGTGCGGTCGGGCGCCGAGAAGCAGATGGATCTGCGATCGAACGCCGAAGCCGTCGGGTTGGACATGGACGATCGCGGGTTCAGGGGGCACTAGCCTCCCGTCGCGGTGCTGCGGTGCTGCGGTGCTGCGGTGCTGCGGTGCTGCGGTGCTGCGGTGCTGCGGTGCTGCGGTGCTGCGGTGCTGCGGTGCTGCGGTGCTGCGGTGCTGCGAACTCCCGCGCCCGAGGCGCGCGGCGGGCGTACCCGCGGTTGTTGCGGAGCATGCGCAGGGGCGCGCACGGCATGCGGGGGTGTCATGAGGCTGTAATACGGTGGTGCGGTGATCGTCGCGCTCATCGACTCGGGTCTGGGGTTGCTGCCCACCGCCGCCTGGTTGCGCAAGTTGCGGCCCGATGTGGATCTGCTGCTGCAACTGGACCCGGAGGGCGCGCCGTGGGGGCCGAAGCCGGAGGACTGGGTGGTCGAGCGGGTGGTGAACGCCGCGCGGACCTCGCTCCGGTCGGGCGCCGAGGTGATCGTTCTGCCGTGCAACACCGCCAGCGTCACGGCGCTGGAGCACGTGCGCGCCGACGTCGGGCCCGACGTGCCGGTGATCGGCACCGTGCCCGCCATCAAGCCCGCGGCGGCCGTGTGCCGGTCCGTGGCCGTCTGGGCCACCGCGGCCACAACGGCGAGCCGGTATCAGGCCGACCTGATCGCGAAATTCGGCGGGGACGCCGACGTGGTGGGGGTGGCTTGCCACGGGTTGGCGGACGCGATCGACCGCGGTGATCTGGCCGCCGCCCACGAAGCGATCGCCGCCGCCGCGGAGCGGACGCCGCCGGACGTGGAAGGCGTGGTGCTCGGCTGCACGCACTACCCGCTGGTGACCGACGCGATCGTGGCCGCGCTGCCGAACGGCATCCGACTGTTCGACAGCGCGCAAGCCGTTGCCGCGCAGACCATTCGGCGCATCGAGGCGCTGGGCCGCCCGAGTACCGGCAACGGTGCGGTCCGGGTGCTCAACAGCGGACGCCCCGGCGCGCTGCCCGCCAGCGCGGCCGCCTTCGAGTCGGGACGCGTCCTGGGCGCGCAGGGGTGATGCCCGGCGCGGCACCGCGTCCGCCCCGCTGACAACCGGCGCCGCGAGGCATGCCCCGTGCGCGCCGCGCTGACCCGGCGGAGTCGAGCCGCGCCACGGGAATCAAGCTGCGCACCGTGTTATGACCGATCGCACGGTCGCGCCGAGATGTCGTAGCCCGCCGGTACCGTCCGTCGTAACCGCTAGGACAGAGGTATCCGTCGCGACCGGGCCCTGGGGCGGCGGCAGCCCCGGTGGCAGCATCCCCCTTGCGCACAGCGCAGTCCGGAACAGGAGCGTGGTTCGATGAGTGATTCGATGACCGCTGCCGATGTGCGGGCGGCGCTGCGGGAGCTGGCGAATCCGGTCGACGCGACGAACCTGCAGCGGTTCTTCAAGACCGGACCGGGCGAGTACGCCGAGGGGGACGTGTTCCTCGGGGTCCGGGTCCCGGCGAGCCGCGGTGTCGCGAAACGCTTTGCGGCGCTTCCGCTCGGCGAGATAGACCGGCTGCTCGACAGCGACGTGCACGAGGACCGCTTCGTCGCGCTGGTGATCTTGAACGCGCGCTTCGCCGCGGCGTCCCGGCCACGCTTTTTCGACGACGCCGCCCGCGCGGCCATGGTGGAGTTGTATCTGGCGGCCGTGCGCCGCGGCCGGGTGAACAACTGGGATCTCGTGGACGTGTCCGCGGAGAACGTCGTCGGCCCCTGGCTGCTGGACAAACCGCGTGACCTGCTGTTCCAGCTGGCGCGGGCCGAGTCGCTCTGGGAGCGGCGGGTCGCGCTGCTGTCCACCTTCGCGTTCATCAAGGCGGGCGACGCCTCGACCACCTTCGCGCTGAGCGAACTGCTGCTCGGCGACCGCCGCGATCTGATCCAGAAAGCGGTGGGCTGGATGCTGCGCGAAGTCGGCAAGCGCGTCGACCGGAGCCTGCTGACCGAGTTTCTCGACCGGCACGCTCCGGCGATGGGACGGACCGCGTTGAGCTACGCGACCGAGCATCTGCCGCCGGAGATCCGCGCCGACTACCGCGCGCGATAAGTCACCGCAATCGATCGGCTAATGGTGCGAATTCGTGCGAACGCACAATTGCGTTCGAAATCCGCGTGCGTTCAGAACTGGATCTTCAGGTGGTCGGTCACCGGATGCGCCTGGCAGCCGAGGATGTAACCGTTCTCGATATCCTCCGGGTCGAGAATTTCGGCGTTGTCCATTTCGACCTTGCCCTCGAGCACCGTGCAGGCGCACGAGCCGCATTCCCCTTCCTGGCAGGAATAGGGCACATCCAAGCCTTTGGCCAGCATGATGTCCACCAGCGTCTGCTTGCGCGGCCATTTCAGCTCGTGCACCTCGCCGTCGAGTTCGACCTCGACGGTCGCCGCGTCGGCCGCCTCCTCGTCGGAGACCTCCACCGGCGCCTGGTCGGCGAACGGATCCCCGGCCAGGGAGTTGAACACCTCGGCGTGCGTGCGCGACCGGGGCACGCCCAACTGCGCGAGCGCGTCGTGCACCCGGTCCATGAACGGCTTCGGCCCGCACATGAACGCGTCGTAGCCGCGATACGGGGCGACGAGGGTGGCCAGCGCGTCGGCCGTCGGCAATCCCTGCAGGTACTCCAGCCAGTGGATCACGGTGAGGCGCTGCGGGTGCTTGTCGGCCAGCTCGCGCAGCTCACCGGCGAAGATCACCGACTCGTGGTCGCGGTTGGCGTAGACCAGCACGATGCGGCCGGTGCCACGGGCCAGCGCCGATTTGAGGATGGACATGACCGGCGTGATGCCGCTGCCCGCGCCGAACAGCAGCAGGTCCTCGTCCAGGTCCTTCGGGGTGAAGACGCCCGAGGGCGGCAGCACCTCGATCTGGTCGCCCGCTTTGACGTTGTCGCACACCCAGTTCGACCCGTAGCCGCCCTCGGTCCGCTTGACGGTCACCTTCGGGCGGTCGTCGGTGTGGGGCGAGCTGGCCAGCGAGTAGCAGCGCGCCACCGAGCCGGTCCGCTCGCTGGGGATACGCAGGGTGAGGAACTGTCCCGGCTGGTAGCGGAACTTCTCGGCCAGCTCGTCGGGAACGTCGAAGACCAGCGAGCGGGTATCGGCCGTCTCGGTGATGACCGCGGACACCCGCAGCACGACCGAGCGCGAGCCGTGGGGAACCTCGACAGTGGTCATGTCGTCCTCTCGAACCTGGCACGGGCGAGCCGCGACGCAAAAACTAGAACGTGTTTCAGTTTCATCGTACGTCGGGCGTCGCCTGGCGGACAAGCTGGGCTTCCAGACCGGCGATCAGCACCTCCATGCCGAAGTCGTAGGAGTACCGTCCGCGCAGGTCGCCGATGTACCGGGTGGCCCGCTCGACCACGGGCGGCAGCGTCACGTCGGCCGGCGCCGAGCGGTCGCGCGGGTTCACCCGGCTGCGGCCGAACAAGTAGGTGTGGATGGTCGCGTAGGCGGCCAGTATGTTGCGGTCGCCGAAGCCCGCCTCGTCGAGGATGTCCATGATCGCGGCGATCAGGTCGAGCTGTTTGCCGAGCATCTGCTCGATGAGGATGTCGCCGAGGCCGGGATGCTTGCGCAGCTTCTCGTCGATCTGGTCGACGAGGTCGCGCAGCCGGTGTTGCCACGGCCCGGATTCCGCTGGTGGAGTGCGCACCCCGGTCAGCGCGGCGCTGGCGACGAGGTCGAGCAGCTCCCGTTTGTCGGCGACGTAGTAATAGGGCGCCATCGGGGAGACGCCGAGTTCGCGGGACAGTCGCCGCATCGACAATTTCTCCACGCCGTCCTCGCGTACCACCCGCAGTGCGGCCTCGACGATCTCGGACTCCGACAGGGTTCGACTCGTGGCGCTCGCGGGCCCTCCGTGGTTACGCAAGCTTCCGCCTCCGGGCCTGGCGCTCGCACCCCTGTGTTCGACGTGCGGCGCTCCCGGGCCCTCCGTGGTTACGCAAGCTTCCGCCTCCGGGCCTGGCGCTCGCGCCGCGCGCGCTGCCGCCCCCGTTCGCCTGCATTCGTCCGACTCCCATGCCACCTCGACCACTGCGGGCGTGTGCCGCCCGTCACATTCTGTTCAGCTGCTTGCAATGCGCAGTCTAGAGCGCCGGGTATCGGTCCCGTCGCCGCCTGTTGCACTCGGCTCGCTGCCGAACGCCCCGGTCGAGCGTGTGGTGCGGCGGCCGGAGTCTCGGCTCCGCGGATTCGATGACTGAAACCTGTTCTTTTGTCAGTTGATGACGTTATTGTGTGAGGGCGGACCGCGCCGTGCAGTCCGCATACGGATCGTCCTCGCGGAGGTAGTCATGCCGGAATACGGGTCCATCGGACACGCGGAAACCGACAACACCGGACGGATGGAGACCGCCGCCGCGCGGTCGGCCGAAGAGGCGCCGCTGATCGAGGAGAGCCTGATCGAAGAGGTGTCCATCGACGGCATGTGCGGCGTCTACTGACGGGCGGACGACGATGCTGGATCTCGATACCCGCTGGCAGCTGCACCCGCGCGTGGCGCTGCGTCCGGAGCCGTTCGGCGCGCTGCTCTACCACTTCGGCACGCGCAAGCTGTCCTTCCTGAAGAATCCGCGGATCGTCGAGATCATCCGGTCGCTGCCGGAGCACGCGTCGGCCCGCACCGCCCTGCGCGCGGCGGGTGTACCGGAGGCGAGCACCGGCGTGTACCTGAAGGCGCTGACCCAGCTCGCCGAATCGGACATGATCGTCGGCGCGCCCGCCGGTGCGCCGGCATCGGCGGCCGGGACGCGCGAGCCTTGGGCGGGAGCGGTGGCTCCGTCGGACACGGCGGTGCGCCTGGTGGATCGCTTCGAGTCCGGCCTCGCCGCGCCGATCTGCCTGACCTGGGAGCTCACCTACGCCTGCAACCTGTCCTGCGTGCACTGCCTGTCCTCCTCGGGCCGCCGGGATCCGCGCGAGCTGAGCACCGAGCAGTGCAAGGCGCTGATCGACGAGTTCGAGCGCATGCAGGTGTTCTACGTGAACATCGGCGGCGGCGAGCCCACGGTGCGCCCGGACTTCTGGGAGCTGGTCGACTACGCGACCGCCCACCACGTGGGCGTGAAGTTCTCCACCAACGGGGTCCGCATCACGCCCGAGGTCGCGGCCCGGCTGGCGGCCAGTGACTACGTCGACGTCCAGGTATCGCTGGACGGCGCCGACGCCGCGGTCAACGACGCCGTGCGCGGCCCCGGCTCCTACGCCATGGCCATCCGAGCGCTGGAGAACCTCGCCGCGGCGGGTTTCCGGGACGCGAAACTGTCGGTGGTGGCGACCAGGCACAACATCGGACAGCTCGACCAATTCCGCGCCATCGCCGACAGGTACGGCGCCACCTTGCGGTTGACCAGGCTGCGGCCCTCGGGGCGGGGCGCGGACGTGTGGGACGAGTTGCATCCGACGCCCGACCAGCAGCGTGTGCTCTACGACTGGCTACTGCGCAACGGCGAGGGCGTGCTCACCGGCGACTCGTTCTTCCACCTGTCGGCTTTCGGCCAGGCGCTGCCCGGCCTGAACATGTGCGGCGCGGGCCGGGTGGTCTGCCTGGTCGACCCGGTGGGCGATGTCTACGCCTGCCCGTTCGCCATCCACGACCGGTTCCGTGCCGGAAACGTGGTGACCGACGGCGGTTTCGAAACCGTCTGGCGCTCCTCGGAGTTGTTCGGGGAGCTGCGCGAGCCGAGCGGCGGCGGTGCGTGCGCGTCGTGCAGCCACTACGACGCCTGCCGGGGCGGCTGCATGGCGGCGAAGTTCTTCACCGGGCTGCCCGCCGACGGACCGGATCCGGAGTGTGTGCAGGGCTACGGCGAGGCGGCGCTGGCCGACACCGGGCGGATGATCCCGCGTTCGTCGGTCGACCATTCCCGCCGGGTCACGCCGCGGGCGGGCGGGCGCGGGAGCGGGCCGGTCCCGTTGACCTTGAGCGCGACGCGCCCGGCCGGATTCGCGCCGGAGCGCCGCCCTGCGCGGGCCTGCGACGAGAGTCCGCTGGCATGACACCCTCCAGTTTGCCAAAAGTGTGCTGATAGTGCGGAAGTGGCCACTGTCCGCTCGTCCACCGGGTGGTAGCCGTTGCGTTGCCGGATGCTGGGGAATGGCGCCGGGCGAACTCTCGGCATCCGGTGCGGCGCGAGTCGGTTCCGGTGCAGGGCCGGTTTCGCCCGGAAATCGGCCGTTTTTTCCGGACTGTTGATGTCTACCCGCGAAAGTCCGCCTAGCATGCCAGGAATGCGCCATGATCGCCTGCCCGACGGATTCGGGGTGCGGATCGATCCTCGGGTACGCGCATACTCCGGCGGGCGGATCCTGATCGGCGGTTCGCCGGCCAGGTTGCTGCGACTTGCCCCGGAGGCCGCCGAAATGATCGGCGACGGGTACCTCGAGGTGACCGGCCCGAAGTCCGCCGTCGTTGCCAGACGGCTGCTCGACTCCGGAGTGGCCAATCCCCGCCCGCGGCTGCTGCCGTCGCCGGAGGACGTCACCGTCATCGTGCCGCTGCACAACAACGCCGAGGGGCTGGCGCGGCTGCTGGCCGCGCTGCGCGGGCACAACGTCATCGTGGTCGACGACGGATCCGACCAGCCGGTGCGGATCCCCCGCAACCGCGGCACCCGGTGCCGGGTGACCGTGCTGCGGCACGACCGCAAACAGGGCCCCGCCGCCGCCCGCAACGCCGGTTTACGAGCGGCGACAACCGACTTCGTCGCCTTCCTGGACTCCGATGTGGTGCCGCGCAGCGGATGGCTGGAAGTGATGCTCGGTCACTTCAGCGATCCGGGGGTGGCCCTGGTCGCCCCGCGCATCGTCGCACTGGACCCGGAGTCCACCGCGCTGGCGCGCTACGAGCACACCCGCTCCTCGCTCGATCTGGGCAGGCGGGAGGCCGCCGTGCACTCGCGCGGACTGGTGTCCTACGTGCCGAGCGCGGCGCTGCTGGCGCGACGCAGGGCGCTGTTGGAACAAGGCGGCTTCGACGAGTCGATGCACGTCGCCGAGGACGTCGACCTGTGCTGGCGGCTGGAGCGGGCGGGGTGGCGGCTGCGCTACGAGCCCGCGGCGCACGTGGCGCACGACCACCGGGTGTGCTTCCGCGCCTGGTTCGGCCGGAAGCTGTTCTACGGCACCGGGGCCGCGCCGCTTGGCGAACGGCACGCGGGCACCGTGTCACCCCTGTCGGTGCCGTCCTGGACGCTGCTGGCCGCGTTCCTGTTCGCCACGCTCACCAAGTGGGGACTGTTCGGCGGCATCGTCACCCTGATCACCGCGTTGGCCCGGTTGCGCCGCGTCTTCGCCGGACTCGACAACTCCACCCGGATCGCCGCGATCTACCTGGCCCGTGGTTTCTTCGCCGGGCTCTGGCGCCTGGCATCGGCGATGTGCAGGCACTACTGGCCGATCACTCTGCTGGCGATGGTCTGCTCGCGGCGCGTCCGGCGCATCGCGATCACCATGGCCGTCGCGGACGGCTTGGCCGATTGGTTCACCCACCGCGACGCGGGCGGTCTGGATCCCGTGCGCTACGTGGTCTACAAGCGCCTCGACGACATCGCCTACGGCACCGGTCTGTGGCTGGGCGCGTACCGAGCGCGCAGCGTGGAAGCGCTGAAACCCACCACACCGTCGCGCTGATCGACCTGGACCACCCGCGATGACCTGGATCTTGCCCGCACCCTCGCCCAGCCGCCGCCCCGCGCCGCGGACCGGGCCGAGAAACTGAACGGGAGTCCGAATGGCCGACACGCTCATCGTCGGGGGCGGTACCGCCGGGTGCGTTCTGGCGGAGCGGCTGAGCGCCGATCCGGCACAGACGGTGCGGTTGCTGGAGGCGGGTCCGCTGTGGACCGGCCTCGACGCGATGCCCGCCGAGTTGCTGGACGCGGCGGCGCTGCCGATCGGCCCGGAGGCGGGGTGGCTGTGGCGCTACGAGGTCGTTCTCGCCGAGGATCCGCCGGTGCCCGGAACGATCGTGCGCGGCAAGCTGATCGGCGGCTCGGGAGCGGTCAACGGCGGCTACTTCGTCCGCGCCCCGGCGGCGGATTTCGACGCCTGGGGGCGGGTGCTCGGCGGCTCGGACAGCTGGTCGTTCGAGTCGGTGCTCCCGTACTACTGCCGGGTCGAGCGCGACCTGGACTTCGGCGATCGGCCCTGGCACGGTGCGCACGGCCCGATTCCCGTCGCGCGCACGTCGGCTCCCGCCCCGGTCAGCGCGGCGTTCATGGACGCCTGCCGCGCCGCCGGGTTCGCCGAGGTGCCCGATCTCAACGCCCCGGACAGCGGGGAGGGTGTCGGCCTCGTGCCGTGCAATTGCGACGGAGGGAGACGGATCGGCCCGTCGATCGGCTATCTGCTGCCCGCGCTGAACCGTCCGAATCTGACCGTCGCCGGCGACACGTTCGTCACGCGCATTCGCTTCGACGGCACCCGGGCGGTCGGCGTGGAGTGCCTGCGCGACGGCGAGAGCGGCGTCGAGTGGGCCGATCGCATCGTGCTGTGCGCCGGGGCGATCGAGTCGGCCGCGCTGCTGCTGCGCTCCGGCATCGGCGACCCGGGACAGCTTCGCCCGCTGGGCGTCCCGGTGGTGCACGCCGCCCCGGTCGGCGCCTGGGTCAGCGACCATCCGGAAGTGGGGATCGCCTACCTGCTCGAGCTGGCCGAACCGCCCGCCGTCCCGCTGGAGACCGTGCTCGAGCTCGACGACGTCGAAATCCGTCCGTACGCCGTGTCGTTCACCCCTGGCGTGCACCGGCTCGGCGTCACGCTGATGCGCCCGTGGTCGGCCGGAGTGCTCCGATTGCGATCGGCCGAACCGGACGTGGCGCCGCTGATCGATTACCGCTACCTCACCGCCGAGCCGGATCGCGCGCGGCTGCGCGACACGGTGGCGACCGCGGGCGGCCTGCTGCGAGCAATGAATGCGCGGCCGGTGGATCCGATACCGCAGCCCGGGGAACTCGACGCGTGGTTACGCGCGAATCTCGCCACCTCGCAACATTTGTCGGGAACCTGCCGGATGGGCCGGGCGAACGATCCGGCGGCCGTGGTGGACGAGTTGTGCCGGGTGCACGGCGTCACCGGGTTGTCGGTGGTGGATCTGTCCATCGTGCCCGTGCCACTGAGCCGCGGACCGCAGGCCACGACCATGATGATCGCGGAAAAGGCGGCCGCACACCTCGCCGAGTGAAGTGAAGGACGGTTCGGTCACAATTTTCCGGGATGCGCACCGGGTGTGACCTGGCGGACAAAGCCGAACATCGGCCGTTACCGCCCTATCGGCGCCGGTACAGTTTGGGGCGGAAAGAAAGGCAAATGGTCAGCAACATCGCAGGTGGGCGACCCCCACGGCCGGGCGTCGAGCCGGGCGCCCAACTCGGTGCGCTCGAAGCCTACGCCGCGCAGGCGCACGGACATCTCAGCGCGGGCGGCGATCACCTTGCCCGGCTCGCCGGTTTGCTGCGCCCTGCCGTACTGGAGTCCTGGCTGCGCAGCGTGCGCGGCGGCGTAGACCCGATGGACGCCGTCGACGGCCGCGGTCTGCGCGGCGCCGATCTGCAGCGTTATCTGCAAGCCCATCCGATCGCCGCGCTGATGCCGCTGATCGACAAATTGCTCGTCCAGGACACGGCCAGAACGGGTTTGATCGTCGTGATCGCCGATCAGTTCGGCCGGGTGCTCTCGGTGCACGGCGGGGCCGAGCAGGTCGCGGCCGCCGCGGAGATCGGCCTGCGCGCCGGCGACGACCTCAGCGAACGGCGCATCGGCACGAACGCGGTCGGCCTGGTGGTGCGCACCGGGCGCGCCGCGTGGATTCACGGCCCGGAGCATTTCCTGCATCGGATGCACCAGCTCACCGGCGCCGCGGCGCCGGTGCACGATCCGGACGGCAGGCTGGTCGGGGTGCTGATGATCGCGGGCGGTGTCCGTGTGGCGAAGCCGGAGATCCTCGCCCTGGTGAAAGCGACCGCCACGGCCGCGGAAATGGACTTGCTGCTCACCGCCATGCGCGCGGGGGAGCGCGGGACCGACGGTCGCGGGCGGCGCGACGCCACCCCGTCGCATCCGGTGGGCCGGCTCGGGCTCGACGTGCTGGGGCTCGGGCAGCCGCAGTTGAGCGTCGCGGACGATCGGGTGCCGTTGTCCCAGCGGCACGCCGAGATCCTGCTGCTGCTGGCCGAACATCCGGAAGGGCTCGGCGCCGATCATCTCGCGCTGCTGCTCGACGACACCGATCTGGACAACGGCACCATCCGCGCGGCCGTGTCCCGGTTGCGGGCGGTGGTGGGCCCGAGTGTCTTCGGCTCGCGGCCCTACCGTCTGTGCGTTCCGGTCGCAACCGATGTGGAGGCGTTGCGCGCCGCGCTCGATTCCGGCGATGTCGATTCCGCATTGCGCCTTTACGCCGGGCCGGTGCTGCCGCGCTCGACCGCGCCGGGAATCATCGACATCCGCGACGAGCTGCGAGTGCGATTGCGCACCGCCGTGCTGGGGTCGGGCGATACCGCGGTGCTGCGCCGGTGGACGGCGGGTCCGGAGGGGCGCGACGACGCCGCCGCGTGGGCGGCCTATCGAGCCACGGTGGATCGGGACTCGCCGCTGTATGCGCAGATCGAGGCCAAGATCCGGGTGCTGGATCGCCGTCTCGGCGCCGATGCAACGCGAATGCAACGTTTCGGCTCATAATCTGCACAGCCATCGGCGTGGCAGCGCGTCGCCGCGGTCGCGCGCCGCTCGCGCAGAGCGGTGTGCCCCCGACTTCCGGCCCTGGTAGCCGCGTTGGACATCCGTCCAGAAGTTTTTAGTGCAAATAGTTCCTTTTTATTAGCGAAGCGCCTAATGTTCGCACTGCACGGATGAGGACCGTGTGACGTAGCTGACATAGCCGTGGCGCCCGCTCCACGGCGATGACGTTGGAGGATTGGCGGCTTTCGCGCGAGTGCGCCTCGCACCGCTCGCGCTCTCATCGAATCGCACGTGGTGGTCGACGCCATGCGCCCGGCTTGGGCAGCCGGGTGCGGCGGCTGCTTCGTGCTGCCCAAAAGCGTTCGGACAGACGTTGTTCCGCCGGGTAGGAGGCTCTGGTGCACGATACGGAGTTGGGTGGGTTCGGCACGTTGCCGCAGCGTTCCGCGCAGCCCTCCCCGGACGCACCCGAGCCGTTCGCCCTGGCACCCGCGCAACTCGGCGTCTGGTACGCGCAGCTGCTCCAGCCGGACGTGCCGATCAACGTCGCACAGTACGTGGACGTGCGCGGTGAGCTGAACGCCGCGCTGCTGCAGGAGGTCTCGATCGAGGCGGCCCGCGAGTACGAGTCGGTGCTGGTGCGCCTCGGGGAATCCGGCGGCGTGCCGTACCAGTGCGTCGACTCCGGGCTCTCCGTCGACATCCCGCTGGTCGACCTGCGCGACCAGGAGGACCCGGTGGCGGCCGCGCACGCCTGGATGCGCGCCGACGCGAGCGCGCCGGTCGACCTGCTCGCCGACCGGCTGTTCGCGGGCGCCGTGCTGCGCGTCGCCGAGCGCCGGTACTTCTGGTACCTGCGGGCCCATCACATCGTGCTGGACGGCTACGGCGCGCTCACCAACACCGTGCGGGTGGCCGAGCGGTACACCGCCCGGATACTCGGCGCCGAACCCTCGGTCGTGCGGCCCGAACCGCTCGCCGCGCTGACCAGAGCCGAACTCGCCTACCGCGACAGCCCCCGATTCGAGTCCGACCGCGCGCACTGGGCCGCGCGGGTGGCCGGGCTGGACGACGCGGCCGGCCTCGGCGGTCGCGCCGCGCCGCGGCGGGCGGCCAATGTCATCGCGGGGCGAGCGCTCGCGCCGGAACTGGTCGACCGGATGAACGCGCTTGCCGCCGAACAGGATTCGACGCTCGCGGTGGTACTGCTCGCGGCGTTCGCCGCTTACCTGGGCCGGCTGACCGACCGGGACGAGGCGGTGCTGAGCCTGCCGGTGACCGGGCGCACCACCGCGGCGCTGCGGCGCTCGGCGGGCATGCTGTCGAACATCGTGCCGCTGCGGGTGCCGGTCGACGGAACCTGGGGCGAACTGCTGCGCGCCACCCGCGTCGAGGTGGCGGGCGCGCTGCGGCACCAGCGCTACCGGCACGAGGACATCCAGCGCGACGCCGAGCGCGCCGCCGGTCTCGCGCACCGCGGGCTGTTCGGGCCGCTGGCCAACATCATGCTGTTCCGCAGCGATCTCACCCTCGGCGCGACCGTGGGCCGCTATCACGTGCTGTCCACCGGTCCGATCGAGGACCTCGGCCTCACTGTCTACTACGGCGACCGGGACCGGGTGCACGTCGACTTCGAGGCCAACCCGCACCTGTACACCGCCGACGACGTCGCACGGCAGCACGCCCGGTTCCTCCGCTATCTGGAGCGCTTGGCCGCCACGGAGCCGGACACCGCCCTCGCCGCCGTCGACGTCGCGACCGAGCTGGAACTCGAGGTCAGCACCCGGATCTGGAACGAGACGGGTTTCGACGTGGAAGCGCAGCTGCCGGGTCGCTCCGCGGGCTTCGCTCCCGTGGCGACGCTGGTGTCGATGTTCGAGGCGCAGGCGGCCCGCACGCCGAGCGCGGTGGCGCTGCGGGCCGCCGGTGCGCCGGACCTGACCTACCGCGAACTCGCCGTGCGCAGCAACCGGCTCGCCCGGCGGCTGATCGCGCTGGGCGTCGGACCCGAGACACTGGTGGCGCTGCGCCTGCCGCGTTCGCCGGAGCTGGTGATCGCGATGTACGCGGTGCTCGCGGCGGGCGGCGCCTACCTGCCGCTGGATCCGGACCATCCGCCGGAGCGCACCGCGCACATCCTGGCCACGGCCCGCCCGGCCTGCGTGCTGACGGCCGGGCCCGACCAGCCGCCGGAGCTCTCGGGCCTACCCGCGGTGCGGGTGGATCAGGCCGACGAGACGGTCGGAGCGGGGCCGATATGGGACCGGGAACGCGTCGCTGCGCTGCGGCCGGAGCATCCGGCGTATGTGATCTTCACCTCCGGATCGACCGGTCTGCCCAAGGGCGTCGCCATCTCCCACCGCGCCATCGTGAACCGGCTGGTGTGGATGCAGCAGACCTATCGACTATCCCCGGAAGACGTTGTGCTGCAGAAGACTCCGGCTACGTTCGACGTGTCGGTGTGGGAATTCTTCTGGCCGCTGCAGATCGGCGCGACGCTGGTGCTCGCCCAGCCGGACGGGCACCGCGATCCCGCTTATCTGCGCCGTGTCATCGACGAATACCACGTCACCGCAGCGCATTTCGTGCCGTCGATGCTCGAGGCGTTTCTCGCCGATCAGGACACCGTGTTCCGCACGCCGCTGCGCACGGTCTTCGCCTCCGGGGAGGCGCTGCCCGCCGCGCTCGCCCAGCGGCTGCGCGCCCTGACCGGCGTTCGCCTGCACAATCTGTATGGTCCGACGGAAGCAGCGGTCGACGTCACCTTTCACGAAGTCACCGACACCGATACCCTCTCGGTGCCGATCGGCGCGCCGGTGTTCAACACCAGGCTCTACGTCCTCGATTCGCGGCTGCGGCCGGTACCGGTCGGGGCGCCGGGTGAGCTGTATCTGTCGGGGGTACAGCTCGCCCGGGGCTATGTCGCGCGCCCGGAGCTGACCGCGTCGCGTTTCGTGGCCGACCCGTTCGGCGGACCGAATGGGCCCGCACGGGCGGGGGACCGCATGTATCGCACCGGTGACCTGGTGCGTTGGACCACGCACGGTGAGCTGGAGTACCTCGGACGCACCGACTTCCAGGTCAAGCTGCGCGGCCTGCGCATCGAACTCGGCGAGATCGAGGCCGTGCTGGCCCGGGTGGACGCGGTGGCGCGCGCGGTGGTCGTGGTGCGCGACGACGCGGGCGCCGGCGCGCAGTTGGTGGCGTACGTGGTGGCGGCGGACCCGGACGCGGTGCGGCCAGAACTGCTGCGGGCGGCGGCGGCGCGGGCATTGCCCGGATATATGGTGCCCGCGGCCTACGTGGTGCTCGACACACTGCCGGTGAACGCCTCGGGGAAGTTGGATCGCCGCGCGCTACCCGCTCCCGGCGGGGCGTCGTCCGGCTACGTCGCACCCGTCACCTCGGTGGAGCGGGCGGTCGCGCGGGTGTTCGGCGAGGTGCTCGGTAACAAGCTGGTCGGTCGCGACGACGACTTCTTCGCACTCGGCGGAAACAGTCTGGTGGCCACGCAGGTGGCCGCCCGGCTGTCCGCCGACCTGAACTGCCCGCTCGGAGTCCGTGACGTGTTCGCCGCCTGCACGGTGGCCGAACTCGCCGGACTGGTCGAGCGGGCCGGTGGATCCGGCGGCGCGTCCTTGGTCGCGCAGCTGCGGGCACGGCCACGGCCGCCGCTGGTTCCGCTTTCCCCGGCGCAGCAGCGCATCTGGTTCCTCAACCGGTTCGAGCGGTCCGGCGCGAGCTACAACATGCCGTTCGTGGTGCGGCTGCACGGCGCGGTGGACGCCACGGCGCTGCGTCAGGCGCTCGCGGACGTGGTCATCCGGCACGAGGTGCTGCGCACGATCTTCCCCGCGCTGCCGGCCGGCGACGGTGGCGGCCCGGCCGCACAGCAGGTCGTGCTGTCGGTGGCCGAGGTGGCGGGCGCACCGGAGGCGATCGCCGCCGACGAGCTCGGCGCGTGTCTGCGCGCGTTCGCCGCGCGCGGTTTCGACCTGGAGCGCGAGATCCCGATCCGGGCCCGGATCTTCGCGGTGGACGACGGCAGTCACGCCCTGGCGCTCGTCCTGCACCACATCGCCGCCGACGGGCTGTCGCTGCGGGTGCTCGCTCGCGACGTGATGACCGCCTACGGGGCGCGTCGCGGCGGTGTCGCGCCCGCGTGGGCCCCGCTGCCGGTCCAGTACGCCGACTACAGCCTCTGGCAGCTCGAACTGCTCGGCTCCGCGGGCGGTCCGTTCGCCGCCGCGCAGCTGTCGTTCTGGACCGGAGCGCTGGCAGGCGCGCCCGACCAGCTCGACCTGCCCGCCGACCGGCCCCGCCCGGCGGTCGCCTCCGGCCGGGGCGCGACATTCGGCTTCGAGCTGCCCGGCGAAGTGATCTCGCGAATGGGCGAATTCGCTCGCGCGCGGGGCGTGTCGACCTTCATGCTGACGCACGCCGCACTGGCCGCGCTGTTGTCGCGCCTGTCCGGCAGCGCGGACATCGTGATCGGCACCCCGGTCGCGGGCCGGGGCGACCGCGCGCTCGACGATCTGATCGGCATGTTCGTCAACACCCTGGCCCTGCGCACCCGGGTCGACGCCGCCGCGCCGTTCACCGACCTGCTCGCCCACGTGCGCGAGCGGGCTCTCGCCGCCTTCGGCCACGCCGAGCTGCCGTTCGAGCAGGTGGTCGCGGCGCTGGATCCGCCGCGCTCGCAGGCGCGCCATCCGCTGTTCCAAGTGCTGCTCGCCTTCGACAACGCCGAGGCAATCGCCGTCGAACTGCCCGAACTGTCGGTCGCCACCAGTACCCTGGAGACCGGAGTGACCAAGCTGGATCTCCAGCTCACGGTCACCGAGAACTCCGCCGGCGCCGGACTCGGGGAAGGTTCGGCACCGGCGGGGGTTCCCGCCGAATTCACCTACGCCACGGATCTGTTCGACTCGGCCACCATCGCGGGCTACGCCCGTGCGCTGATCGGCTTCCTGGACGCCATCACCGCCGATCCCGGGATCGCGGTGCGCGATCTGCCCCTGCTCGACCACGACGGGCGAGCGCGCGCCCTCGCGGCGGGGCAGGCCCCCGCCGGCGTCCAGGACCCGGCGGAGACGTTGCTCACCGCCTTCGAGACACAGGTGCGGCGCACGCCGGGCGCGGTCGCGGTGCTCGACGACGAGCGGCAGCTGAGCTATGCGGAGTTCGCTGGCGCGGTCAACCGGCTGGCGCGGCGGCTGATCGCCGCGGGCGTCGGCCCGGAGCGGACGGTCGTGCTGGGCCTGCGGCGCTCGATCGATTTCGTGGTGGCGGCGTACGCGGTGCTGACCGCGGGCGGCGGGTACGTGCCGGTGGATCCGGACCAGCCCGCGGCCCGGATCGCGCAGGTGATCGCCGCGGCGCGCCCGGTGTGCGTGCTGACCCGAACCCGGGACGGCCGGGCGGAGGAGTTCGCGGAGCAACCAGTGCTTCCGGTCATCGCCGTCGATGGACCGGACGTCGAGGAGTACTCCGACACGCCGGTCATCGACGCCCACCGCACCTCGCCCTTGCGCGCATCCGGTATCGCGTACGTCATCTTCACCTCCGGATCGACCGGCCGCCCCAAAGGCGTCGCGGTGCAGCACGACTCGGCGGTCAACCAGATCCGATGGCTCGCGGACGAATACCGGATCGACGCGAACGACGTCGTGCTGTTCAAGACCCCGGCCACCTTCGACGTCTCGGTGTGGGAGCTGTTCGCGCCGCTCACCCGCGGCGCGCGGATCGTCGTCGCCGACCACGACGGACATCGCGACCCCCGCTACCTCGCGAAGGCCATCGCCGCGCACCAGGTCACGATGACCTCGTTCGTCCCGTCCATGCTCACGGTGTTCGCCGCCGCCGTGCCGGAGGCTATCTCTTCGCTGCGCACCGTGCTGGTGGCGGGCGAGGCGATGACCGGCGAGGCCGCCGCCGCGTTCGCCGCGGTGAGCCGCGCGCGGCTGCACAACCTGTACGGTCCCACCGAATTCACCGTGCACGCCACGCACGCTCCCGTCGACCCGGCCGTGGGCGGCCCGGCGCCGATCGGGCGTCCGGTACCGGGTAGCCGGGCCGTGGTCCTCGACGCGCGGTTGCGGCTGGTTCCGGACGCCGTGGTCGGCGAGCTGTACCTGTCCGGCGTGCAGCTGGCGCGCGGCTATCACGGCCGCGCCGGGCTGAGCGCGGAGCGTTTCGTCGCCGACCCGCACGGACCGGCGGGCAGCCGGATGTACCGGACCGGGGACCTGGTGCGCCGCCGCCGGGACGGCGCGCTGGAGTATCTGGGCCGCAGCGATTTCCAGGTGAAACTGCGTGGGCAGCGGATCGAGCTCGGTGAGATCGAGGCCGCTCTGCTCGCCATGGACGACGTGCGCGCGGCGGCGGTGCGGGTCGTCGCCCAGCCCTCCGGCGCGACGCTGGCCGCCTACGTGGTCTGCGCCG
Source organism: Nocardia sputorum (assembly GCF_027924405.1). Lineage (NCBI taxonomy): Bacteria > Bacillati > Actinomycetota > Actinomycetes > Mycobacteriales > Nocardiaceae > Nocardia > Nocardia sputorum. Next base: position 468,576 of record NZ_AP026978.1, read on the forward strand.
TCGCGCCCGACCGCCTGGCCGCCGAGCTGGAGCAGCGGCTGCGCCGGGTGCTGCCCTCGTACATGGTGCCCACCGCGTACGTCGCGCTGACCGCTATGCCGCTCACTTCCTCCGGCAAGCTGGACCGCACGGCACTGCCCGACCCGCAACCGGTCACCAAGACCTTCCGCGCGCCCGGCACGCCGGGGGAGCGGACCGTCGCCGCGGTGTTCGGGCAGGCCTTGGGCGTCGACCTGGTCGGCGCGGACGACGACTTCTTCGCTCTGGGCGGGAATTCGCTGGTCGCGACGCAGATCGCGGCCCGTCTGGCGGACGCCATGGACACCGAGGTGCCGGTGCGGGCGCTGTTCGAGTACCCGACCGTGGCGGCGCTGGCCGCGCACCTGTCCGGCGGCGGCCGGGCGCGCAACCGGGCGCGGCTGGTCGCCGGGGCGCGTCCCCCGCGCGTCCCGCTGTCGTACGCGCAGCAGCGCATGTGGTTCCTCAACCAGTTCGACACCGCGTCGGTGGCCGACAATCTGGTCGCCGCCATCCGGTTGCGCGGGGCGCTCGACCGGGCGGCGCTGGCCGACGCGGCCGCCGACGTGCTGGCCAGGCACGAGTCACTGCGCACGATTTTCCCGGCGGCGGAGGGCATTCCGTATCAATTGGTGTTGCCGGTCGACGAGGCGCGCGTCGAACTGGTCGTGGAAACGCTCGACGAGCGGCTGTTGCCGGAGCGGATCCGCGAACTGGTCGGAATCCCCTTCCGGGTGGATCGCGAGCCGCCGGTGCGCCTGGCTCTGCTGCGTCTCGGCGACTACCATCACGTGCTCGTCGTCGCACTGCACCACATCAGCGCCGACGGTTGGTCGCTCGCACCGCTCACCCGTGATCTCATACGCGCCTACAGCGCTCGTCGCGCGGGCGCCGCACCCGACTGGACGCCCCTGGGCGTCCACTACGCCGATTACGCGTTGTGGCAGCGCGAAACCCTCGGGTCCGAGGACGATCCGGATTCGATTCTCGCCGGGCAGATCCGGTTCTGGCGCGGCGAGCTGGCCGGTCTTCCGGACGTGTCGGCGCTGCCTGCGGATCGGCCGCGTCCCGCCGTCGCGTCGGGTCGCGGCGCGCGCCACGCGTTCACCATCGATGCCGCGACGCGGCGCCGGTTGCGGGAGATCGCCGACGCGGCGAACGCCTCGCTGTTCATGGTGCTGCACGCGGCGTTCGCCGCACTGCTGGCCACGCTCTCGGGACAGCGGGACATCGTGCTCGGCACCCCGGTGGCCGGTCGCGGCGACCGTGCGCTGGACGAGCTGGTCGGCATGTTCGTCAACACCGTCGTGCTGCGCGCCGACGTCCGGCCCGAGCTGACGTTCACCGGGTTCGTCGCGGCGATCCGCGAGCGCGATCTGGCCGCCTTCGCCCACGCCGACGCGCCGTTCGAGCGCCTGGTCGAGGTACTGGCGCCGGAGCGGTCGGCGGCCAGGCATCCCTTGTTCCAGGTGATGCTCGACTGGCAGAACACCGCGCGGACCGAACTCGAGCTGCCCGGCCTGACCGTATCGCGGCTCGATATCGACACCCGGACAGCGAAATTCGACCTGCATCTTTCCGTGGCGGAAGCGCCGGATGGCGCCCTCACCGCGAGTTTCGAATACGCGACCGACCTCTTCGACCCGGCCACCGTCGCGTCGTTCGCGCTGCGCTTGCGCCGGGTGCTGGAGGCGGTGGTCGCCGACCCGCAGGTGTCGCTGGAGGCGATCGACGTGCTCGGCTCGGGGGAACGCGCCCTCGTCCTGCACGCTTGGAACGCCACCGGCTACCCGGTGGATCCGGAAGCGACGCTGGTGTCGCTGTTCGAGGCGCAGGCGGCGCGCACGCCCGACGCGATCGCGCTCACCTTCGAGGGCGAATCTCTGACCTACGCCGAGTTCGCGCGCCGGGTGCACCAGCTGGCCAGGCTGCTGGTGTCCGTCGGCGTGCGGCCGGACAAGCCCGTGGCGGTGGGCATGCAGCGGTCGGTCGATCTCGTGGTGGCCCTCTACGCGGTGCTCGCGGCGGGCGGCGCCTTTGTGCCGATCGATCCGGGACATCCGGCCGAGCGGGTTGCCGACGTGCTGCGGACCGTGCGCCCGGTGTGCGTGCTGACCCGTTCCGAGGACGGGCTCGAACTGCCCTCTTCGGCCGAGGGCAGCGGGCTGTGGGCCGTGCTGGATGTCGACCTGTTCGACACCGAGGACTATTCCGGCGAACCGCTCACCGATGCGGACCGGCTCGGGACGCTCACGCCGTCGAATACGGCGTATGTGATCTTCACGTCGGGTTCGACGGGTCGTCCGAAGGGTGTGGCGGTCTCGCATGCGGCGATCGTGAACCGCTTGGTGTGGATGCAGACTGCCTATCAGCTGACTCCTGCCGATGTGGTGTTGCAGAAGACGCCCGCCACGTTCGATGTCTCGGTGTGGGAGTTCTTCTGGCCGTCGCAGATCGGTGCGCGGTTGGTTGTGGCGAAGCCGGACGGGCATCGTGATCCGGCTTATCTCGCGGGGGTCATCAGCGCGGAGAAGGTGACGGTTACCCACTTCGTGCCGTCGATGTTGGCGGTGTTCGTGGCGGATGCGGCTGCGGCGCAGTGTGATTCGCTGCGATTGGTGTTCGCCTCGGGTGAGGCGTTGCCGCCCAAGCCCGCGCATCGGCTGCGGGAGTTGACCGGTGCCGCGTTGCACAATCTGTACGGTCCGACGGAAGCGGCGGTCGACGTCACGTTCCACGAGGTCGTGGACGCCGACACCGAGTCGGTGCCGATCGGTGCGCCGGTGTTCAACACACAGGTGTTCGTGTTGGACGCTCGGTTGCGTCCGGTGCCGGTGGGTGTGGCGGGTGAGTTGTATCTGGCGGGTGTGCAGCTCGCGCGGGGTTATGTCGCGCGTCCGGATCTGACTTCCGATCGGTTCGTGGCCAATCCGTATGGGGTGCCGGGTGCGCGGATGTATCGCACGGGTGACTTGGTGGCGTGGACCGAGCACGGTGAGCTGGAGTATCTGGCGCGTACCGACTTCCAGGTGAAGTTGCGTGGTCTGCGGATCGAACTCGGTGAGATCGAGCAGGCGCTGACCGGCCTGGACGAGATCGCCCAAGCCGTCGTGGTGGTGCGGAACGACGCCGGTACCGGTGAACGCCTCGTCGCCTACCTGATCGAGACATCCGGGACGAGCCTCGACCTGAGCGCGGTCGAAGCGGCGCTCACCCGGCGACTACCTGCGTACATGGTCCCCTCGGCCTACGTCGTGCTGACCGAGTTCCCGGTCAACGCCTCCGGCAAGCTGGACCGCCGCGCGCTACCGGCGCCCGTGGTCGAGTCCGCGCGGTTCCGTGCGCCCGCCACACCGGTCCAGGAACTCGTCGCCGTCACGTTCGGTGACCTGCTCGGCGTCGACCGGGTGGGCCTGGACGACGACTTCTTCGCCCTCGGCGGCAACTCGCTCACCGCCGCCCGGGCGGCGGCCCGGCTGGGCGCGGCGCTCGACACCCAGCTGCCGGTGCGCATGCTGTTCGACGCGCCGACCGTCGCCGCGCTGGCCGCTCGCGCCGAGGCGCATCGCGGCGATGGCGGACGCGCACCACTGCGCCCCCGCCCACGGCCGGACCGGATTCCGCTGTCCCCGGCCCAGCAGCGCATCTGGTTCGTCAACCGTTTCCACGCCGACGAGCAAGCCGGTCCGGCCGACGCGATCGCCAACATTCCGGTCGCGCTGCGGCTCGCGGGTGAGGTCGACCTCGCGGCGATGACCACGGCCCTGGCCGATGTGGTGGCCAGGCACGAGACCTTGCGCACCGTCTACCCCGACGGCCCGGAAGGCCCGGAACAACTGATCCTGCCTTCGGCCGACCCTGACCTACCGGTCGTGCGGGTGACCGAAACCGCGCTGGCACAACGGCTCGGGGAGCTGGCGGCAATCCCCTTCGATCCGACCACCGAGACCCCATTGCGCGCGACCTTGTTCGCGATCGTCGACGCGCCGCAGACGGAGTCCGTGCTCGCCCTGGTGCTGCACCACATCGCCGCGGACGGCTTCTCCCTCGGTCCGCTGGCCGAGGACCTGATGACCGCCTACTCGGCGCGTCGCGCCGCCGCCGCGCCGGCCTGGGACGCCCTGCCGGTGCAGTACGCCGACTACGCGCTCTGGCAAGCCGAATCCGCCGACCTCGAGCGGCAACTGGACTACTGGCGGCGCGTCCTGGACGGCCTGCCGGAGCAGCTCGAACTGCCCGCCGATCGCCCGCGTCCGGCCGTCTCGTCGCACCGCGGCGCGACCCACCGCCTGCGCATCGACTCCGATCTGCACAGCGAACTGGGCGAGCTGGCGCGCAAACGGGAGACCACGCTGTTCAGCACCGTGCACGCCGCGCTGGCGGTGCTGGTGGCCCGCCTGTCCGGCGGCTCGGACATCGCGATCGGCACCCCGGTCGCCGGACGCGGCGACGCGGCGCTGGACCGGCTCGTCGGCATGTTCGTCAACACGCTGGTATTGCGCACCGCCGTCGACTCCAGGGCCCGGTTCGAGACCGTGCTGGACGCGGTGCGCGACCAGGACCTGGACGCCCTCTCGCACGCCGACGTGCCGTTCGAACGACTCGTCGAGGCGCTCGCGCCCACCCGCTCGCGCAACCGTCATCCGCTGTTCCAAGTGGCGTTGACCTTCCAGAACTTCGCCCTGCCCGACCTCGAACTGCCGGGCCTGCGGGTGCGCGCGCAGGAGTTCGACGCGCCCGTGGCCGAATTCGACCTCCAGTTCACCGTGCTGGAGTCGAACGACCGGGACGGCCGCGCCGACGGCATGCGGGTCGAGATCCGCTATGCCACCGACCTTTTCGACGCCCCGTCGATCGAGGTGCTGGGCAGGCGGTTCACCCAGGTGCTCGCCGCCGTCGCCGCCGACCCGACCGTGGTCGTGGGCGACATCCAGCTGCTCAGCGCCGAGGAACAGCACCGCGCGCTGTACGAATGGCCGGTCGGCGGGGACGACGTCGCCGACGTCACCGGCAGTGTGGCCGAGCGTTTCGCCCGCGCCGCCGCGCTGGACCCGGACGCCGTCGCGGTTCGGGACGGCGCGCGGTCGCTGACCTACGCCGAACTCGACGACTGGTCCAACCGATTGGCGCGGCGGCTGGTCGCCGCGGGTGTCGGGCCGGAGACGCTGGTCGCCGTCGCGCTGCCCCGCTCGGCGGAGCTGGTGGTCGCACTGCTGGCCGTGCTCGAAGCGGGAGGCGGATACCTGCCGATCGATCCGGCCTACCCGGACGACCGGATCGAGTACGTCCTCGACGACGCCCGCCCGATCTGCGCGATCGCGGGCGCCGCCACCGAGTTGCCGCGCGGCTGGTTCGGCGGACCGGTGATCGACGTCGACGCGCCGAACCTCGCGGAGTTCGATGGCGCGCCGATCACCGACGCCGATCGGCGCAGCCCGTTGTGCTCCGCGCACGTCGCCTACGTCATCTACACCTCCGGTTCCACCGGCAGGCCCAAAGGCGTCGTGGTGCCGCATCGCAACGTGCTGCGACTGCTGGACAACACGCGGCGGCGGTTCGGCTTCGGTCCGGCGGACGTGTGGACTCTGTTCCATTCGTACGCCTTCGACTTCTCGGTGTGGGAACTGTGGGGTCCGCTGCTGTCCGGTGCGACGGTGGTGGTGGTCGACTACTACACCTCGCGCTCACCGCAGCAGTTCCGGGAACTGCTGATCGCCGAACGGGTCACCGTGCTCAACCAGACCCCGTCGGCGTTCTATCAGCTGGTCGCCGCCGATCTCGCCGAGCCGGAACCCGCGCCGTTCGCGCTGCGCACTGTCGTCTTCGGCGGTGAGGCGCTGGAGCCGCAGCGCCTGGCGGGCTGGTTCGCCCGCTACTCGGACGGACCCCGCCTGGTGAACATGTACGGCATCACCGAGACCACGGTGCACGTGTCCTATCGCGAGATCGACGGGCGCACCGGCTCCGCGAGCGTGATCGGCGGCGCGCTGCCCGGGTTGACCGTGCGCCTGCTCGACGACCGGCTGCGGCCCGTGCCGGTGGGGGTGCCCGGCGAGATCTACGTGTCGGGCGGCCAGTTGGCGCGCGGCTACCTGCACCGCCCCGCCTTGACCGCGGGCCGCTTCGTCGCGGACCCGTACGCCGGTGACGGATCGCTCGCCTACCGCAGCGGCGATCTGGCCCGCTGGACCCCCGACGGCGACCTGGAGTACCTCGGGCGCGCCGATCAGCAGGTGAATCTTCGCGGCTTCCGCATCGAGCTGGGCGAGATCGAGGCCGCGTTGCTCGACGCGTCCGACGCGGTGCGCGAGGTCGCCGTGGTGGTGCGCACCGACCTGGTGGACGAACCGCGCATCGTCGCGTACGTGGTGGCCGCCGACGAGCCGATCGATACCGCCGCGCTACGGCAAGCGCTGATGTACCGCCTGCCCGAGCACATGGTGCCCGCCGCGATCGTGCCGGTGCCAGGCATCCCGTTGACGGTCAACGGGAAACTCGATCGTGCGGCGCTGCCCGCGCCGCGGTTCGAGTCGACCGCCTACCGGGCGCCGTCCACTTCGAGCGAACGCGTCGTGGCCGAGGTGTTCGCCGAGGTGCTCGGATCGGCCCGCGCGGTGGGCGCCGACGACGACTTCTTCGCGCTCGGCGGCAGTTCTCTGCTGGCGGCGAAGGCGGTCGCCCGGATGGGCGCGGCGCTGGGCCGGACGGTCGGGGTGCGGGCGCTGTTCGAAGCTCCCCGGGTCGCGGACCTCGCGGCCGTGGCGAGTGCGGTGGCCATGGGCGGGGCGCGGCCCCCGCTGGTGGCGGGGCCGCGTCCGGCGCGGATACCGCTTTCGCCCGCGCAGCAGCGGATGTGGTTCCTGAACCGGTTCGACCAGTCGTCCACCGCGTACAACATCCCGGTGGCCCTGCGGCTGTCCGGCCGGCTGGATGTGGCCGCGTTGCAAGCCGCGCTCGCCGACGTGATCGCCCGGCACGAGGCGCTGCGCACCCGTTATCCGCAGGTCGACGGCGAACCGGTGCAGCTCGTCGTCGCAGCCGCCGACGCCGCCCCGGCACTGCGGCCGGTCGACATTCCGGAATGCGAAGTACCGCAGCGTGTCCGGGAATTGGCGGAGACGACCTTCGACGTCACCGTCGAGATTCCGGTGCGGATACGACTGTTCCGGGTGACCCGAGCGAGCGAGCGTCCCGAGGACGGGTACGGCGAATTCGTGCTCGCCGCGGTGCTGCACCACATCTCCGCCGACGGCTCGTCCATCGCGCCGTTCGTGCGGGACCTGATGGTCGCCTATACCGCGCGTCGCGACGGCGCCGCACCGGAGTGGGCGCCGCTCGCCGTGCAGTACGCCGATTACGCCTTGTGGCAACGGGATCTGCTCGGCGCCGAGGACGACGCCGGATCGGTGGCGGCCCGCGAGATCGAGTTCTGGACCGAAACACTCGCCGGGCTTCCCGACCAGCTGGCGCTGCCGACCGACCGCCCGCGTCCGGCGAAGCAGAGCCTGCGCGGCGACCAGGTGCCGTCGACGATCGGCGCGCGGTTGCACGCGGATCTCGCCGCCCTCGGCAGGCGGCACGGCGCGACGCTGTTCATGGTGCTGCACACCGCGTTCGCGGTGCTGCTCGCGCGCTGGTCCGGCACCGGTGACATCGCGATCGGCACGCCGGTGGCCGGACGCGGCGCCGCCGAACTCGACGACGTGGTCGGGATGTTCGTCAACACCCTCGTGCTGCGCGTCGGCGTCGACGGCGGCGAGTCGTTCGCCGGGCTCCTCGCGCGTGCCCGCGCCGCCGACCTGGCGGCGCTCGAACACGCGACCGTGCCGTTCGAACGCCTGGTGGAAGTGCTCAATCCGGTGCGCTCGACCGCTCGCCATCCGCTGTTCCAGGTCGGCTACTCGTTCCAGAACCACGAGCGCGGGCACCTGCGCCTGCCCGGACTGGAGGTCCGCGAACTCGACTTCGACCAGGGCGTGGCGCAATTCGACCTGCATCTGTTCGCGGTGGACGCCTACGACGCCGACGGCCTGCCCGACGGCGTCGACCTGGCGTTGCGCTACGCCACCGATCTGTTCGAGCGGCCGACCGCGTTCCGATTCGCCGCCCAGCTGCGCCGGATGCTGGAAACGGTCGCGGCCCGGCCGGATCTCCCGGTCGGGGACATCGATCTGCTCGGCACCGATCGATCGCTGGTGCTCGCCGAATGGAACCGGACCAGGCAGCCGGTCGCGCGGGCCACGCTCGCGGATCTGATCGACGCGCAGACGGCGCACAGCCCGGGGGCGGTCGCGCTGGTGGACGCGACGACCGGAGCCGAACTGAGTTATGCCGAGTTCGGTGACCGGGTGAATCGTCTGGCGCGCAGGCTCATCGCGGCCGGAATCGGCCCGGAATCGACGGTCGTGCTGGCGATGCGCCGCTCACCGGACCTGGTCGTCGCGATGTACGCCGTGGTGAGCGCGGGAGCGGCCTATGTGCCCATCGATCCCGACCATCCGGCCGAACGGATCGCCCACATCATGTCCGTCGCCGCGCCCGCGGTCGTCCTCACGACGTCGGCCGACGGCGTGCCTACCGGAACACGCTGCGCCGCACTGGAAGTCGATCGGCTCGAGCTCGACGGGTTCGCCGCGACGCCGATCACGGACGCGGAGCGGGTGCGGCCGCTGCGTCCGGAGCATCCGGCGTATGTCGTCTTCACCTCCGGATCCACGGGTCTGCCGAAGGGTGTCACGATCCCGCACGCCGCGATCGTGAACCAGCTCGCTTGGCTGGCCGAGCGATTCGGCCTCGGCGCGGACGATCGCGTGCTGCTGAAGACGCCCGCGACCTTCGACCTATCGGTGTGGGAGTTGTGGTCTCCGCTGGTCACCGGAGGGCGCCTGATCGTCACCGCGCCCGGGGCCGAACGCGATCCGGACCTGTTGCGCGCGCTGCTGCGCCGGCACGGCGTGACCGTGCTGCACGCGGTGCCCGCCCTGATCGGCATGCTGCTGGCGGCCGAGCCGGGGGCCACGCTGCCGGAGACGCTGCGCCACGTGCTCGCCATCGGCGAGGCGCTGCCGGCCGCGACGGCCGCGGACTTCCTGCGCCGCCACCGCGCCGCAACCACGCTGGACAACCTCTATGGTCCCACCGAGGCGGCGGTGTCGATCACCGCGTTCCCGGTACGCACACCGCCGGAGCACACCGTCCCGATCGGTTCGCCCGCCTGGAACAGCCGGGTCTACGTGCTGGACCAGCGCCTGCGGCCCGCGCCGATCGGGGTGCCGGGCGAGTTGTATCTCGCGGGTGCGCAGCTGGCGCGCGGCTACCGGCGTCGTCCGGCGCTCACCGCCGACCGCTTCGTGGCCGACCCGTTCGCGGCGGAACCGGGTGCGGCGGGCGAGCGGATGTACCGCACCGGCGACATCGTGCGCTGGCGTCCCGACGGCACCCTGGAGTACCTGGAGCGCGCCGACTTCCAGGTGCAGATCGGCGGCTTCCGCATCGAACTCGGCGAGGTGGAAGCCGCTCTGCTGCGGCAGCCTGGGGTGAGCGCGGCGGTCGCGGTGGCGCTAGCCGACGAGCGCGCCGGAACGCGGCTCATCGCGTATGCCGCACTGCCGGAAGCGGATCCGGGCACGTACGCCGAACTCGCCGCGTCGCTGCGCACGGCGGTGGCCGCGCTGTTGCCCGGCTACATGACGCCCGCGGCCGTCGTCGTGCTGGCGGCGCTGCCGCTGACGGCCAACGGCAAGATCGATCGCGCCGCGCTGCCCGAGCCGATGTTCGCCGAGGCGGCCTTCCGCGCACCGGCCGGTGCGCTGGAGCGGCTGGTCGCGGAAGCGTTCGCCGAGGTCATCGGTGTGGACGCGGTGAGCGTGGACGACGACTTCTTCGCCAGGGGCGGCAATTCCCTGATGGCCACCCGGCTCGCGGCCCGGCTCGGCGCGGCACTGGGCGGGCACGTCCCGGTGGCCGCGGTGTTCGAAGCTCCGACACCGGCGGCGCTCGCCGAGCGGCTCGCGGTCACCGGGCGCGGCGCGGCCCGGCCCGCACTGGTCCGCCGCGCCGGCGCCGGGCCCGCGCCGCTCGCGCCCGCGCAGCAGCGCATGTGGGTGGTCCACCGGCTCGCGCCGGATTCATCGGCCTACCACATTCCGGCGGCGCTGCGGTTGCGCGGCGAGCTGGACGTGGCGGCGCTGGAGGCGGCCGTCGGCGACGTGCTCGACCGGCACGAGACGCTGCGCACTAGGTATCCCAATACCGAGGCGGGGCCGGTCCAAGAGGTCGTGCCCGCGTCGCCGGTCGGCCTGACGCCGATCCCGGTGCCGCCAGCGGAACTCGAGACGCGGATCGCGGAGTTCGTGTCGCTCCGCTTCGACCTCGCCACCTCGCCGCCCGTGCGCGCCGCCCTGTTCGGCCCCGCCGCCGGCGACCACGTCCTGGTGGTCGTGCTGCACCACATCGCGGCGGACGGGTATTCCATCGCGCCGCTGACCGCCGACCTGGTGCGCGCCTACGCGGCCAGGTCCGCCGGACATGCCCCGGAGTGGGCCGAACCGGCGATCCGATACCGCGACTACAGCGCCTGGCAGCACGAGACGCTCGGCGACGCCGCCGATCCGGACAGCCTGGCGGCACGCCAACTCGCCTTCTGGCGAGCCGAATTGGCCGCCGCGCCGGAAGTCCTGGCCCTGCCCACCGACCGTCCGCGCCCGGCACACCGAAGCATGCACGGGGCAAGCGTTCTCCGCGCGATCGACGCCGAGCGCACCGTCCGGCTGGAGCGGCTGGCCCGCGAACACGGCGGCACGCTGTTCACCCTGGTGCACAGCGCGCTCGCGGTGCTGCTGGCGAAACTGTCCGGCTCGGGCGACATCACGGTCGGCGTCCCGGTCGCCGGGCGCGGTGTCCGCGAGCTGGACGAGCTGGTCGGCATGTTCGTCAACACCGTGGCGTTGCGCACCGAGGTCGACCCGCGCGCGAGCTTCGCCGAGCTGCTGCGCCAGGCCACCCGGCGCGACCTGGCCGCGCTCTCGCACGCGGACGTGCCGTTCGATCAGGTGGTCGAGGCGCTGGGCGTCATCCGTTCCGCGTCGTACGCGCCGCTGTGCCAAGTGCTGCTCACCTTCCAGAACATGCCGCGGGCGCAGGTGGAACTGCCCGGGCTCGCGGTCGAGGCGGTCGATCTCCCACTAGCGCAGGCGAAATTCGACCTGCAGGTCACCGTGCTGGAGCAGTTCACCGCCGACGGCGCGCGCACCGGTCTCGAGCTGCGCTTCGGCTACGCGACGGACATCTTCGACGAGGCGACCGCGCAGGCGTTCGGTGACCGGTTGCTGCGGGTGCTGGAGACGGTCGCCGGGGATCCGGCGGTGGACGTGCGCGCGATAGACATCCGTTCCGCGGACGAACGGCGGCCCCGGTCCGCCCCGTCGGTGGCCGACCTGCCCGCGCTGATCGCTCGCGCGGCGCAGGCCGCCCCCGGCGCGCCCGCGTTCGAGCACGGTGATCGGCAGGTCCGCTTCGGTGAACTCGACGCGAAGCTCGCGGCCGTCGCCAGGGCGATGGGACCGGCCGCCAAACCCGAAGCCGTATTCCATGTCTCGCTCGCCGGGCTGGTGCCCGGCCTGCTCGCCGCCCTCGGCGGCAGCGGCCTTGCGGCCTTGCTGCAAACCTTGCCCGCCGCCGCGGAGGCGGTGCTCGCCGACCCGGCGTCGGCCCTCGATTCGGAAGGAAACCGCTGATGACCCACGCAGACGCCGTGCGCCGCGCCTACGGCATCGACGACCTGCCCGGCCTCATCGCGACCGTCGCCGGACGGGAGCCGCGGCGGGTGGCGCTGCGCCACGAGGAGGAGACCGTCACCTACGCGGAACTGGCCGCGGACATCGCGGCTCTGTCCGAGGTCATGGGCGCGGACGCGCTGGTACCGGTGGTGGTGTCCGGTCGGCTGCCCGCGCTGCTGGACTCCGACGGCGCGCTCGGCGCGGTGCTGGACGCGCTGCTCGACGACGCGATCGTGGCCGCGCCGGACGTCCCGGCCGCCACCGCGCCGGTCGAGACGCTGGTGAGCGTGTTCGAGGAGCAGGTGCGGCGCACCCCGGACGCGATCGCGCTCGACTACGCGGGGGTCACCCTGACCTACGCCGAATTCGACGGCCGGGTCAACGCGCTGGCCCACCACCTGGTCGGACTCGGCGTCCGGCCGGACACGCTCGTGGGTCTGGCCGTCCGCCGCTCGATCGATCTGGTGGTCGGCATGTACGCGATCCTGAAGGCGGGCGGCGCGTACCTGCCGATCGACCCGGACCACCCGGCCGACCGCATCGCCTATGTGCTCGCGGTCGCGGAACCGGTGGTCGTGTTGACCACCACGTCCGACGACCCCGGCTTCGGGCCCGCGGTCGCCACGCTGCGAATCGACGAATTCACGGGTCCGCCCTGCCCGGACGCGCCCGCGGTCGCCCGGTCGGCCGACCACACCGCCTACGTGATCTTCACCTCCGGATCCACCGGCCGGCCGAAGGGCGTCGCCGTGCCGCATCGCGCGATCGTGGCGAATCTGCGCTGGCGGCAGCGGATGTACCGGCTGCGCGCCGACGACGCGGTGGTGCAGAAGACGCCGTTCACCTTCGACGTGTCGGTGTGGGAGTTCTTCTGGCCGTTGCAGGTCGGCGCGCGCCTGGTCGTCGCGGAGCCGGACGGTCATCGGGATCCGGCGTACTTGGCGCGGCTGATCGGGGAGCGCGGCGTCACGGTGGCGCATTTCGTGCCGTCCATGCTCGCCGTCTTCGTCGCCGAGCCACGGGCGGCCGCGGTGGACTCGCTGCGGCTGGTCTTCGCCTCGGGCGAGGCGCTGCCCGCCGCCACCGCCGCGGCCTTCCGCGACATCTGCGGCGCGACGCTGCACAACCTGTACGGGCCCACCGAGGCCGCGGTCGACGTGACCGCGCACGAGGTGACCGGCGCGGACGTGGCCGCGGTCCCGATCGGCGTGGCCGCCGACGACACCGAGCTGCTGGTGCTGGACGACAGCCTGCGCCCGGTGGCGCGCGGGGTGGTCGGCGAGTTGTACCTGGCGGGCGTGCAGCTGGCCCGCGGCTATGTCGCCCGTCCCGGCCTGACCGCCGAGCGGTTCGTGGCCAACCCGGAGGGCCCGGCGGGGGAACGGATGTATCGCACCGGTGACCTGGTGCGCTGGGCTCCCGGGACGGAGGGCGGGCCGGAGGAACTGGAATACCTGGGCCGCACCGACTTCCAGGTGAAGCTGCGGGGCCTGCGGATCGAACTCGGCGAGGTCGAGGCGGCGCTGCTGCGGCACCCGAGGGTGACCCAGGCGGCGGTGGTGCTGCACCGGTGCACGAGCGGCGACCACCTGGTCGGCTACGTCGTCGGCGACTCGATCGATGCCGCCGAGGTGCTCGACCGCGTCCGGCGGGAGCTGCCCGAGTACATGGTGCCCGCGCTGCTCCTCCCACTGGACGCGCTGCCGCTGAACGCCAACGGCAAGCTGGACCGCCGGGCGCTGCCGGAACCCGAATTCGGCTCCGGCGCATCGGCGTACCGCGCTCCGGAGACCGAGGCGGAAACGGCGGTGGCCGCTGTTTTCGCCGAACTGCTCGGCGTGGCGCGGGTGGGCGCCGATGACGATTTCTTCGCGCTCGGCGGCAATTCGCTGCTGGCCACCCGCGCTCTCGCCCGGATAGCCGCCGCCCTCGGCGCGACCGTGGACGTGCGCGACTTCTTCGACCGCCCGACCGTGGCCGCGGTGGCCGCGCTGGCGCACCCGGTCGCGCCGCGCCCGCCGCTGGTGGCCGGTCCGCGCCCGGACCACGTGCCGCTCTCCCCCGCGCAGCGGCGCATGTGGTTCCTCAACCGGTTCGACGCCGACACCGAGCAGGCCCGCGACCTCGGCGCGGCCGCCGTGGACAACATTCCGGTGGCGCTGCGCCTGCGCGGCCCGCTGGAGGTGGCCGCGCTGTCGGCGGCGATCACCGATCTGGTGGCCAGGCACGAAGTGCTGCGCACCGTGTACCCGCAGACGGCCGCCGGGCCCGCGCAATCGGTGCGGCGGGTGCACGCGGTGTTCGACCTGACGCCCGCCGAAGTGCCGGAAGACCGGCTGGTCGCGGCGATCCGGCGGGCGGCGGGGCAGGGCTTCGACGTCGCCGAGGAGATCCCGGTGCGGGTGCGCCTGCTGCGCTGCGGGCCCGAGGACCACACGCTGGTGCTCGTCGTCCACCACATCGCGGCCGACGGTTTCTCGCTCGGTCCGCTGATGCGCGACTTGGCCACCGCCTACGCCGCACGGCGCGAGGGCCGGGCGCCGGAATGGGCCGCGCTGCCGGTGCAGTACGCGGACTACGCGCTGTGGCAGCAGCGGGTACTCGGCGCGGAGACCGACGCCGACTCCCTGGCGGCGCGCCAACTCGCCTTCTGGCGAACCGAATTGGCCGGATTGCCCGCGCAACTGGATCTGCCCGCCGATCGGCCCCGTCCGGCCGCGGCCTCGTACCGGGGCGCCACCTACGAGTTCGCCCTCGACCCCGCCCTGCGCGCCGACGTGGAGGCGCTCGCGGCGCGCGTTCGCGCCACACCGTTCATGGTGCTGCACGCGGCCTTGGCGGCCTTGCTGGCGCGGTTGTCGGGGACCGCCGACATCGCGATCGGCACGCCGGTCGCGGGCCGGGGCGCGGCCGAGCTGGACGATCTGGTCGGCATGTTCGTCAACACGCTCGTGCTGCGCACCGAAGTGGACGCCGCGCGCGGCTTCGCCGATCTGGTCGCGCATGCCGCCGACCGCGACCTGCGCGCGTTCGCGCAGGCCGATATCCCGTTCGAGCAACTGGTGGAGGCGCTGAACCCGGCGCGGTCGGCCGCTCGGCATCCGCTGTTCCAGGTCGCGCTGTTCATGCAGAACATCGGGCCGATCGCGCTGGCCATGCCAGGTCTGGACACCGAGCCGGTCGACTTCGACCCCTGCTTCGCGAAGTTCGATCTCCAGCTCACGCTGTCCGACGCCGCCGACGGCTATCGCGCCGAATTCACCTACGCCACCGACCTTTTCGACGCATCGACCGTGCGCGAGTTCGCGGCGAAGTTCGTCCGGCTGCTGCGTGCGGCGGTGGACGCCCCCGACGTGCCGGTCGGGGACCTCCCGCTGCTCGACGCGGGGGAACTGGACTACGTCACCGCGAGCTGGAACGCCAGCGGGCACCGAGTGCCGGACCGCTTCCTGCACGAGGGATTCGACGCGCAGGTGCGCCGCACCCCGGATGTCGTCGCGCTGGTCACCGGCACCGAGCGGTGGAGCTACGCCGAGCTGTCCGACCGGGCCGACCGGCTGGCCAGGATGCTCATCGGAATCGGCGTCGGTCCGGAAGCGCTGGTCGTGCTGGCCTTGCCGCGCTCGGCCGAGCTGGTCGTGGCCATGTACGCGGTGGCGCGGGCGGGCGGCGCGTACGTCCCGGTGGATCCGGCGCATCCGGCCGAACGCATCGGTCACATCCTCGACACCGCGCGACCGCACGCGATCCTGACCAGCAGGGCGGCCGGATTCGATGCGGGCAACGCCTCCCCGCCGGTCTATCACCTGGACGAACTCGATCTGTCCGCGTATCCCTCCGGCGCGATCGGCGACCGCGAGCGCCACGGCGCGCTGCATCCACTGCATCCGGCCTACGTGATCTTCACCTCCGGGTCCACCGGCAAGCCGAAAGGCGTGGCGGTGAGCCACCAGGCCATCGCCAACCAGCTGGCCTGGATGCACGCGGAGTACCGTCCGCGCACCGGCGACATCTACTTGCAGAAGACCGCGAGCACCTTCGACGTCTCGCTGTGGGGCTACTTCCTGCCGCTGCGGGCGGGCGCCACCCTGGTGCTGGCGGCGCCCGACGGGCACCGCGATCCGCGCTACCTCGCCGAAACCATCGCCCGCGAGGGCATGACGCTCACCGACTTCGTGCCGTCGATGCTCGCGGCGTTCGCCGCGCACGCGCAGCCGGGCGAACTCGACTCGCTGCGCGAGGTCTTCGTTATCGGCGAGGCGCTGCCGCCGGAAACGGTCGCCGCGTTCCGGCGGGTGTGCGACGCGGGCCTGCACAACCTCTACGGCCCGACCGAGGCGGCCGTATCCATCACCAACCGCGCGGTCACGGAGGTGGACGCACCGTACGTGCCGATCGGCGAGCCGGAGTGGAATTCGCAGGTCTACGTGCTGGACGGCCGGTTGCGGCCCGCGCCGATCGGCGTGCCGGGAGAACTGTATCTGGCGGGCGCGCAGCTGGCGCGCGGCTATCACGGCCGCGTCGACCTGACCGCCGACCGATTCGTCGCCAACCCGTTCGGCGCGCCGGGCACCCGCATGTACCGCACCGGCGATCTGGTGCGCTGGAGCCGCGACGGCGAACTGGTCTATCTGGGCCGCACCGATTTCCAGGTGAAGTTCCGCGGTCAGCGCATCGAGCTCGCCGAGATCGAGGCGGCGCTGCTGACGGCGCCCGAGGTGCGCCAGGCCGCGGCGCGGCTGGTCTCCGGACCGGCGGGTGAGTTCCTGGCGGGCTACGTGATCGCCGCGCCCGGCTCGACTGTCGATCCCGACGCGGTGCGAACATCCGTGGCGCGACGCCTGCCCACCTACATGGTGCCCACTGCGGTGGTCGCGCTGTCCGAATTCCCCCGCAACACCAGCGGCAAGCTGGACCGCGCGGCCCTGCCGGTCCCCGAACTCACGGCCGAGCGCTTCCGTCCGCCCGTGCGCGCCGCGCAACGGCTGGTCGCCGCGGTCTTCGCGGAGGTGCTGCGGACCGAGCGGGTCGGGCTGGACGACGATTTCTTCGCCCTCGGCGGCAGCTCTCTCGACGCCACCCAGGTCACCGCCCGCACGGGCGAGGCCGCGGGAGTACGGGTCCCGGTGCGCGCGCTGTTCGACGCGCCCACGGTCGAGGGCTTCGCCGCCGCCGTCGAGGAGCTCGGCGCGGCCGGGGCCGAGCGGCTCCCGCTGGTCCGCCGGGAGCGGCCCGCGCGGGTGCCCCTCTCGCCCGCGCAACAGCGGCTGTGGTTCCTCAACCGCGTCGAGACCCAGGACGGCGCCGACAGCGTCTACAACCTGCCGATCGTGCTGCGGCTGACCGGCCGCCTCGACGTGACCGCCCTGGAGCGCGCCGTACTCGATGTGCTGGCCCGGCACGAGACACTGCGCACCACCTATCCCGAAACCGAGAGCGGCCCCTGCCAATCCGTGCTCGCCGCCGCCGACATCGGGCTGAGCCTGCATCCGGTACCGATCGACCGACGCGCGGTGCGGGACGCCGTGGCCGGAATCGTCCGCGCCGGGTTCGACGTGACCGACGAGCTGCCGTGCCGGGTCGCGCTGCTGGCGGTCGACCGGGTGGACGAGGCGCGCGGCGTCACCGGCGACGAATACGTGCTGGTGTTCGTCGTGCACCACATCGCCGCCGACGCTCTGTCGATGGGGCCGCTGGTCACCGATCTGGTCCGCGCCTACCTCGCCCACCTGACCGGCCTGCGGCCGGACTGGGAACCGCTGCCGGTGCAATACGCCGACTACAGCCTGTGGCACCGGGACCTGCTCGGCGCGGAGGACGTCCCAGGCGACCTCGCCTACCAGCAACTGCGTTTCTGGCGCGCCGTGCTGGACGGCGCGCCCGCGCAACTGCCGCTCCCGGCCGATCGGCCGCGCCCCGCCGTCGCGTCGCACGAAGGAGCGGCCGTCGACTTCGTGATCGAGCCCGAGGTGGCGGCCGGCCTGCGCGCGCTCGCCCGGCGCAACGGCGCGACGCTGTTCATGACGCTGCACGCGGCCTTCGCCGCCACCTTGGCCAGGATGAGCGGCAGCGCCGACATCGTGATCGGCTCGCCGGTCGGCGGACGCGGCGAACGGGCGCTCGACGCCCTCGTCGGCATGTTCGTCAACACCCTCGCGCTGCGCACGCGCGTCGCCGCGGACGCCTCGTTCGCCACGCTGCTGAGCGAGGTGCGCGACGCCGACCTGGCCGCGTTCGCCAACGCCGACCTGCCGTTCGAGCGGCTGGTGGACGCCATGGCGGTGGATCGTTCCGCCGGTGCGCACCCGCTGTTCCAGGTGATGTTCAGTTTCGAGACCGCGACGCCCGCCTTCGACGGGACGGCCATGGAGGTGCCGTGGCTGTCGGTGCGTCCGGTCGAGATCCCCGATGCCGGTGCGAAATTCGACCTGCACCTGGTGGTGGCGGAGCGGCCGGGATCGGCGGGACTGTCGGCCACCTTGCGCTACGCCACCGATCTGTTCGACCCCGCGACGGCCGAGTCGTATGCCGACCGCTTCCGGCGGATGCTCGTCGCCGCGGCGGTGGATCCCGGGACGCGGATCGGTGAGATCGAGCTGCTGTCCGACGCCGAACGCGGGCGAATGCTGCGGGACTGGAACGCCACCGCGCAGCCGGTCCCCGAATCGGACACGCTCGCTTCGTTGTTCGCCGCGCAAGTCGAACGCACGCCGGACGCGCCCGCGGTCACCTTCGAGCCGACGAGACCGGCGCATATGGTGTCCGACGACCCTGCGGCGAGCCACGGCGCGCCCCCGGCTCAACCGTCGCCCGGCGATCCCTCCACGAATCCCTCCGCGACGCTGAGCTATGCCGAGTTCGCCGGCCGGGTCAACCGGCTGGCGCGGTGGCTCGTCAGTCGTGGCGTCGGTCCGGAAACGCTGGTGGCGCTGGGCATGCGCCGGTCCGTCGATCTGGTGGTCGGCATGTACGCGGTCGTCGCCGCGGGCGGCGGTTACGTCCCGATCGACCCGGACCATCCGGCCGAGCGCACCGCCCACATCCTCGCCACGGCAGCGCCGGTGTGCGTGCTGACCGCGGGCGCGGACCTGCAGTGCGGTCTGCCCGAGACGCGGATCGATCGGCTGGACCTGTCCGGCTCGCCGGACACCCCGCTCACCGACGCCGACCGGCGCGCGCCGCTGCGCCCGGCCAACACCGCCTATGTGCTGTTCACCTCCGGCTCCACCGGCGCGCCCAAGGGTGTGGCGATGAGCCACCGCGGCATTGTCAACCGGCTGCGCTGGATGCAGTCCGCACACGTCGCGCTCGGGCCGGGCGATGTCCTGTTGCAGAAGACGCCCGCCACCTTCGACGTGTCGGTGCCGGAGTTCTTCTGGCCGTTGCAGGTCGGCGCGCGCATGGTGCTGGCGCGGCCGGACGGTCATCGGGACCCGGCGTACCTGGCCCGCCTGATCCGCGCCGAGGGCGTCACCGCGGCGCACTTCGTACCGTCCATGCTGGCCGTCTTTCTCGCGGGCGAGTACGACGTGCCCTCGCTGCGGGAAGTCTTCTGCTCCGGTGAGGCGCTGCCCGTCGGCGTCGCCCAGCGGATGCGCGAACTCACCGGTGCGCGCGTGCACAACGGCTACGGGCCCACCGAGGCCGCCGTGGAAGTGACCTTCCATACGGTGTGCGACACCGACTTCGAGACAGTGCCCATGGGCAAGCCGATCTGGAACACCCGGACCTACGTGCTCGACGCGCGGCTGCGGCCGGTGCCGGAGGGTGTGCCTGGCGAGTTGTATCTCGCGGGCGCGCAACTGGCGCGCGGCTATCTGGGCCGCCCCGACCTCACCGGAGACCGGTTCGTCGCCGACCCGTTCGGCCCGCCCGGCGAACGGATGTACCGCACCGGCGACCTGGTGCGGTGGACCCGCACGGGCGAGCTGGAATTCCTGGGCCGCACCGACTTCCAGGTCAAACTCCGCGGGTTGCGCATCGAACTCGGCGAGATCGAGTCGGTGCTGCTCGCGACGCCCGCGGTCACCCAGGCCACCGTCGTGGTCCGCGACGATCGCGGCGCGGGGGAGCACCTGGTCGCCTACCTGGTGGCGGACGCGCCGGTGGAGATCGCGGCGGTACGCGACGCGGTGGCCGAGCGGCTGCCCGGCTACATGGTGCCGCAGGCGTTCGTGGTGCTGGACCGGTTCCCGGTGAACGCGTCCGGGAAGCTGGACCGATCGGCGCTGCCCGCGCCCGCGATCGCTCCGGCGGTGTTCGAGGCTCCCCGAGGGGAGGCGGAGAAGCTGGTCGCCGAGACGTTCACGGCCTTGCTCGCGGTGACCGAGGTCGGCGCCGAGGACGACTTCTTCGCCCTCGGCGGCAACTCGCTCAGCGCCACCCAGCTCGCCGCGCGGCTGGGTAAAGCCACCGGCGCCGAGGTGGCGGTGCGCACGATCTTCGACGCGCCTACGGTGCGCGCACTGGCGCTGCGGCTCACCGTCGACGGCCCGGCCGAGACCGGACCCGTCGCGTTGCCGCCGCTCACGCCGCAGGAGCGCGGCGAGCCGATCCCGCTGTCGATCGCCCAGCAGCGCATGTGGTTCCTGAACCGGTTCGACACCACCAGCGGCGCGTACAACATCCCGTTCGCGCTGCGCCTCACCGGCGCGCTGAACGTGCCCGCCCTGGAGGCGGCGATCGCCGACGTGATCGCCCGGCACGAAACGCTGCGCACGATCTATCCCGAGCACGACGGCGAAGCCACCCAGCTGGTGCTGCCCGCCGGGACGAAACTGGTCGAGCTCGTGGCACGGCCGGTGCCCGCGACCCAAGTGCCCGAACTGGTCGCCGCCGCGGCGCGCGCCGGCTTCGACGTGACCGCCGAGGTGCCGCTGCGCGTCCGCTTGCTGCGCGTCGAGGACGACGACCGGCCGGGTGGGCCGCAGGAACACATCCTGTTGTTCGTCGTGCACCACATCGCCGCCGACGGCTGGTCCTTCGCACCGCTGACCCGGGATCTGGCCAACGCGTACGTCGCGCGGTGCGCGGGCATGGCGCCCGCGCCGGGGTCGCTGCCGGTGCAGTACGCCGACTTCGCCATCTGGCAGCGCGCCGCGCTCGGCTCCGCCGATGACCCGGCCTCGGTGCTGTCGCGTCAGCTGGCCTACTGGACCGATCGGCTGGCCGGGCTGCCCGAGGTGCTGACGCTCCCGTCCGACCGGCCCCGCCCCGCGGTCGCCACCCACCGCGGCGCCGCGCTGACCGGCCGGTTGGACGCCGACCTGCACGAGCAGATCCGGGACCTCGCCGCCGCGCACCGGGCGACGCCGTTCATGGTGCTGCACACCGCACTCGCCGTGCTCCTGAGCCGCTACGGCGCGGGCCGGGACGTGGTGCTCGGCGCGCCGGTCGCCGGGCGCGGCGAGGAAGCGCTCGACGAATTGGTCGGCATGTTCGTCAACACGTTGGTGCTGCGCACCGAGGTTCGCCCGGACGCGACCCTGGCCGAGCTGCTGGCGTCCGTGCGCGCCGCGGACCTGGCCGCCTTCGATCACGCCGCGGTGCCGTTCGAGCAGCTGGTCGAGGTGCTGAACCCGGTCCGCTCGCAGGCGCACGCCCCGCTGTACCAGGTCGCGCTGACCCTGCAGAATCAGGCCGCGCCGGAATTCCGGCTGCATCGGCTGGCCATCGCCGCGCTCGAGGTCGGCGCGGCGCCGATCCAGCTCGACCTGGACTGGACGCTGACCGACCGCTACACCGCCGACGGCGCGCCGGACGGCATCGACGTGCACCTGCACTACGCCCTCGATCTGTTCGACGAGCCGACCGTGGCCGGGTTCCTCGCCGCCTTCGAACGCGTGCTGCGCGCCATGGCGCGCGACGCCCGCACCCAGGTGGGCACGGTCGAGCTGATGTCGGTGACCGAACGCGGCCTGCTGCTGTCGGACCGCAACGCCACCGCGTACGCGTTGCCCGGCGAGACGCTGGACGACCTGCTCACCGTCCGCGTCGCGGAAAGCCCGGACCGCGTCGGCGTGCGCTACGAGGACACGGCGGTGACCTACGCCGAGTTCGCTTCGCGGGTGAACCGGCTGGCGCGCAGGCTGATCGACGCGGGTGCGGGCCCGGAGGACATCGTCGGACTGGCCGCGGCACGCTCGATCGACATGCTCGTGGCGATGTACGCGATCGTGCGTGCGGGCGCGGCGTATCTGCCGATCGATCCGGCGCACCCGGCCGAACGCCTGGCCCAGGTCGTCGCCGATGCCGCGCCACGGCTGGTGCTGACCGCGGGCGGCGCGACGCCGCCCGTCCCGCCGGGGGTACCGGTGCTCGACCTCGTCGAGCTGGATCTCGACGGCATCGCCGACGGACCGGTCACCGATGCCGAGCGCCGCGCCGCGCTGCGGCCGGACAACACCGCCTACGTGCTGTTCACCTCCGGCTCCACCGGACGGCCGAAGGGCGTGGCCGTCAGCCACCGCGCGATCATGAACCAGTTGCGCTGGCTGGAGTTCCGCTACGAGGTCACCGCGTCCGACCGCATCCTGCAACGCGCGCCGCTGACCTTCGACGTGTCGGTGTGGGAGTGTTTCCTGCCGATCGCCGTCGGCGCGCCGCTGGTGATCGCCCGTCCCGGCGGTCATCTGGACCTGGCCTACCTCGCGGATCTGCTGCGCGAGCACCGGATCACCATCGCCGAGTACGTGCCCTCGGTGCTGGCCGCGCTGATCGGCGAGGGCATGGGCGACGCGCTGCGCTCGTTCCGGCACCTGCACTGCGGCGGCGAGGCGCTCACGCCCGATCTGCTCGCCGCGCTACGCGGCAGCTTCGACGGGGCGGTGCACAACGCCTACGGCCCGACCGAGGCGGCGATCTCGGCGATCTATCACGAATTCACCGACGCCGACGCGGAATCCGGGCGGGACGTGGCCATCGGCCGCCCGTGCTGGAACACCAGGGCCTATGTGCTGGACGCCCGGCTGCGCCCGGTGCCGATCGGCGTCACGGGGGAGCTGTATCTCGCGGGCGATCAGCTGGCGCGCGGCTATCACGCCCGGCCCGGGCTGACCGCCGAGCGGTTCGTCGCCGACCCGTTCGGTGTGCCCGGCCGTTCCATGTACCGGACCGGCGACCTGGTGCGCTGGAACCGCGAGGGCGATCTGGTGTATCTGGGCCGCAACGATTTCCAGGTCAAACTGCGTGGCCAGCGGATCGAGCTGGGCGAGATCGAGGCCGTGCTCGCCGCCGCGACCGGCGTGACAAACGCCGCCGTGCTCGTGGCCCGCGACCACGCGGGAGGAGAATGCCTGGTCGGGTACGTCACCGGGGCGGGCCTGACGCCTGCGGCAGTGCTCGACGCGGCACGTGCCCAGCTGCCCGCCTACATGGTGCCCGCCCACGTCGTCGTGCTCGACGAGATGCCGCTGACCACCGTGGGCAAGCTCGACCGCGCGGCGCTGCCCGCCGTCGCGCTCACCGGCGCGGCCGCGGAGTACCGCGCGCCGCGGGAAGGGACCGAGGCGGTGCTCGCCACGCTGGTCGCCGACCTGACCGGCGCGGCGCGGATCGGCGCGGACGACGACTTCTTCGCCCGCGGCGGCAATTCGCTGCTGGCCATGCGGCTGGTCGCCCGGGTCGATGCCGCCTTCGGCTGCGCGCTGACCGTGCGTGAGGTGTTCGAGGCGCCGACCGTGGCCGGGCTCGCCCTGCGTGTCGCGGGGGCGCAACCGTCCGACGCCGCGCGGCCCGCGCTCGCCCCGGCGCCGCGTCCGGCGCGAATCCCGTTGTCGCTGGCGCAGACCCGGATGTGGCTGCTGCACCGGCTCGATCCGGACTCGGCGGTGTACCACATCCCGATCACCATCCGCCTCGCCGGCGCACTGGACGCGGCGGCGTTGCGGGCGGCCGTGCGCGACGTGATCGATCGGCACGAATCGCTGCGCACCGTCTTCCCGGCGGATGCCGAAGGCCCCACCCAGGTGGTGCTGGCCGAGACCGATGTGCTCGAGCTGCCCCTGCCTCCCATCGAGGTGTCCGAGCCGGAGTTGCGCGCCGCCGTGCTGGCGGTCGCCGCCGAGAGTTTCGACCTGCGCACTCGCATTCCGGTGCGGGCGAGCCTGTTCCGCGTCGCGCCGGAGGACCACGTGCTCGCCGTGGTGGTCCACCACATCGCCGCCGACGGCGTCTCCACCGCGCCGCTGGCCCGCGACCTGATGACGGCCTACACCGCGCGCGCCGCCGGGCAGGCGCCGTCGTGGCGGCCGCTGCCCGTGCAATACGCGGACTTCACCCTCTGGCAGCGCGCGACGCTGGGCTCCGCGGACGATCCGGACTCGTCGCTGTCGCGCCAGATCGCCTACTGGCGAGCCGAACTCGACGGACTCGCGCCGGTGCTGGAGCTGCCCGCCGACCGTCCCCGCCCCGCGGTGGCCTCCGGACGCGGAGCGACCGTCGAGTTCGCGGTTCCCGCCGACCTCACCGGCGCCATCGCGGATCTCGCTCGGCGGCGCGGCGTCTCGACGTTCATGGTGTTGCACGCCGCCTACGCCGCGCTGCTGGCCCGGCTCACCGGAGTGGACGATGTCGCCATCGGCACCCCGGTGGCTGGCCGCGGCGAGCAAGCGCTGGACGACGTGGTCGGCATGTTCGTCAACACCCTCGTGCTGCGCACGCCGATCGCGCCCGAAGCGTCCTTCGCCGAACTGCTCGACCGCGTGCGCGAGGTCGACGTGCGCGCCTTCTCCCACGCCGACCTGCCGTTCGAGCGTTTGGTCGAGGAGCTGAATCCCGTCCGCTCGCAGGCGCATTCGCCGATCGTGCAGACGCTGCTCACCTTCGAGCAGCACGACGACACCGTGCTGAGCCTGCCCGGCCTCACCGTGTCGGCCTACCCGCTGGACAACCGCGTCGCCCAGTTCGACCTGGCCGTGGAGCTGACCGAGTATCGCGCGGAGTCCAATTACGCGCTGCGCGGCGTGCTGCGCTACGCCACCGACCTGTTCGACCGGGCCACCGTCGAGACGTTCGGCGCTCGGTTCGTGCGCCTGCTGCGGGCCGTGGTGGCCGATCCGTCGGCGCGGGTCGGCGACCTCGAGCTCCTGGACGACGCGGAGCGAGCGCTGGTGCTCGACCGGTGGAACGACACCGCCGTCCCCATCGACCCGGTGGCCACGCTGATCTCGCTGTTCGAGGCGCAGGTGGCCAGGACCCCGGACGCGCCCGCGATCACCATCGAGGGACGCACTTTGTCCTATGCCGAGTTCGCCGTGCGGGCGCGGCGGCTGGCGCGCTGGCTGTGCGGGCAGGGCGTCGGCCCGGACGCGCCGGTCGCGCTCGGCATGCGGCGGTCGCTGGACCTGGTGGTCGGCATCTACGCGATCACCCTCGCGGGTGGCGCGTACGTCCCACTCGACCCCGACCATCCGGCCGAGCGGCTGGAGTACGTCTTGTCGACGGCCCGGCCGGTGTGCGTGCTCACCTCGGGTGCGGATCTGGACGCGGGCGCGGCGCGGCAGGTCCGCGTCGACCGGCTCGACCTGGCCGGCTACGCCGCCACTCCGCTGACTGCCCTGGACCGGCTCGGTTCGCCCGCCCCCGGCCACACCGCGTATGTGATCTTCACCTCGGGATCGACCGGCCGTCCGAAGGGAGTCGCCGTCACCCACGCGGCGATTGTGAATCGGCTCACCTGGATGCAGTCGGCGTATCCGCTGGCCACGGACGACGTGGTGCTGCAGAAGACCCCGGCCACGTTCGACGTTTCCGTCTGGGAGTTTTTCTGGCCGTTGGCATTCGGCGCGCGCCTGGTGGTCGCACGTCCAGATGGACATCGCGACCCGCGCTACCTGGCCCGGCTGATCGCGGGGCAACGCGTCACGACGGTGCACTTCGTGCCCGCCATGCTGGGCGTTTTCTTGGCCGAGGCGCACCGAGGCGAGTGCATTACGCTGCGCAACGTCTTCGCATCGGGCGAGGCATTGCCCGCGGTTACCGCGCAGCGGGCGCGAGAGGTGATCGGAGCGCGGGTGCACAACCTGTACGGCCCTACCGAGGCCGCCGTCGACGTCACCTATCACGAGGTGACCGAGGCGGACCTGGTGTCCGTGCCGATCGGAAGGCCGGTGGCCAACACCCGCCTGCTGGTGCTGGACGCGCGGATGCGGCCGGTGCCCGTCGGAGTGCCGGGCGAGCTGTACCTGGCCGGCGCGCAGCTGGCCCAGGGGTATGTCGCGCGCCCGGAGCTGACCGCGGACCGGTTCGTCGCCAGCCCGTTCGGGCCCGCCGGGGCGCGCATGTACCGCACGGGCGACCTCGTGGCCTGGCGGCCCGATGGTGAGTTGCGGTATCTGGGTCGCACGGACTTCCAGGTGAAGCTGCGCGGTCTGCGCATCGAGCCCGCCGAGATCGAGTCGGCGCTGCTGGCGCTGGACGCGGTCGCGCAGGCGGTGGTGCTGGTCCGCTCGGACGAGCGGTTGGGCGATCAGCTCGTCGCCTACCTGATCCCGGCGAGCCGCCACGACATCGCCCTCGAGGACGTGCGCGCCGCGCTGAGCGCCGAATTGCCCGCCTATATGGTGCCGACCGCGTTCGTCCCGCTCGAGCGGTTCCCGGTCAACGCCTCGGGGAAACTGGATCGCGCCGCGCTGCCCGCGCCGGAATTCGCGGCCGTCGGCTACCGGGCTCCCGCCACCCGCACCGAGGCGAGGGTCGCGCGGATCGTCGCGGCGCTGCTCGGCGTCGAGCGCGTCGGGGCGGACGACGACTTCTTCGCCCTCGGCGGCAACTCGCTGCTCGCGACCCAGGTCGCGGCCCGGCTCGGCGCCGAACTGGACGCCGAGATCCCGGTGCGGCTGCTGTTCGAGGCGCCGACCGTGACCGCGCTGGCCGCCCGGGCCGAGCGGCTCGCGGGCACCGGCGGCAAACCCGCGCTCGCGCCGCGGCCGCGCCCGGAGCGCATCCCGCTCTCGCCCGCCCAGCAGCGCATGTGGTTCCTGCACCGCTTCGATCCCACCGCGACCGTGCACAACATCGCGGTCGTGGTCCGCCTCACCGGCTACTTGGACCCGGACACCCTCGCCGTCGCCATCGGCGATGTAGTCGGCAGGCACGAGACCCTGCGCACCGTGTACCCCGACCACGAGGGCATCGGCTACCAGCACGTGCTCGACATCGGGCTGATTCCGGAGGTCGAGGTGCTGGAACCCGCGGGCGCGCTGCGGGAATTCGTCGCGGCCCCGTTCGACCTGACCGCAGAGGTGCCGCTGCGCATCGGCCTGGTGACCCGGTCCGATCGCGATCACCTGCTGGCCTTGGTGGTGCACCACATCGCGGCCGACGGCTTCTCCATGGGTCCGCTGGCCCGCGACCTCGCCGCCGCCTACGCGGCCCGCGCGACACGCACCGCCCCGGTCTGGACCGAGCTCGACGTGCAGTACGCCGACTACACGCTCTGGCAGCGCGAGGTGCTCGGCGCCGAGGACGACCCGGAGTCGGTCGCCGCGCGCCAGCTGGCGTACTGGCGGGAGACGCTGCGCGCGCTGCCCGCCCAGCTCGACCTGCCCACCGACCGGCCGCGCCCCGCGATCGCCTCGCACGCCGCGGCGAGCACCACCATGACGCTGCCGGAAGGGATCGGCGACGGCATCGCCGCCGTGGCCGCGCGTTACGAGGCCACACCGTTCATGGTGGTGCACGCCGCGCTGGCCACCCTGCTGGCCAGGCTGTCCGGCACGGCCGACATCGCGATCGGCGCGCCCGTCGCGGGCCGCGGCGACGCGGCGCTGGACGACCTGGTCGGCATGTTCGTCAACACCCTGGTGCTGCGTGCGCGGGTCCCCGGTTCGGACACCTTCGCCGCCGTGCTGCGCCGGGTGCGCGAGCACGACCTGGACGCCTTCGCCCACGCCGACGTGCCGTTCGAGCGCCTCGTCGAGGCGCTGGACCCGCCGCGCTCCCAGGCCCGCCACCCGCTGTTCCAGATCGCGCTGTTCCTCCAGAATCTCGCGCCGGTCACCCTGGACATGGCCGGTGTCACCGTGGCGGAGCACGAGCTCGACTACGAGACCACGCCGTTCGACCTGCAGCTCACCGTCACCGGCGACGGGCTGCGCTGGACCTACGCCACCGACCTGTTCGACGCCGCCACCGTCGAAACTTTCGGCGACCGCTTCGCCCGCCTGCTCGCCGCGGTCACCGCCGATCCGGAACAGGTGGTCGGCGACATCGATCTGTTCGGTGCGGGTGAACTGCATCGCGTGGTCACCGAGTGGAACGATTCCGCGCACACCGCACTGGCCGACGAACTGCTGCTGGACGAATTCGAGGCGCAGGCCGCCGCGACGCCCGACGAGCCGGCGCTGGTGTTCGTGCCCGACGACGCGACGCCCCCGGTCACCGTGACCTACGGCGATCTGGACCGGCGCGCCAACCGGCTGGCCCGCCACCTGATCGCGGCGGGCGTGGGTCCGGAAGCACTGGTGGCGCTGGCGATCCGGCGCTCGCCGGAGCTGGTGATCGCGATGTACGCGGTGCTGAAGGCGGGCGGCGCGTACGTGCCGATCGACCCGGACCACCCCGCACAGCGCATCGCGCACATCCTCGGCACCGCGCGGCCCGTGGCTGTGCTCACCACCTCCGCCGATCGGATCGGCACGGGCGAATCCGCGCCGACGGTCCTGGTGGACGCCGTCGCGCTGGACGCCTACTCCGACGACCCGATCGCGGTCGACGAGCGACGCGCGCCGATCCACCCGGTCAGCCCGGCCTACGTGATCTTCACCAGCGGATCCACCGGAAAACCCAAGGGCGTCAGCGTGTCGCACGCCGCGATCGTCAACCAGATGACCTGGATGCAGTCGCGCTACGGCCTCGCCGCCGAGGACGTGTACCTGCAGAAGACCGCCACCACGTTCGACGTGTCGCTGTGGGGCTACTTCCTGCCGCTGCGCGTCGGCGCCACGCTCGTGCTGGCCGCGCCGGATGGGCACCGCGATCCGGGCTACCTCACCCAGGTGATCGCCGAACGGCGGGTCACGGTCACCGATTTCGTGCCGTCGATGTTGAGGGTCTTCGCCGGGGACGTCGCGGCCGCGGGGCGCGGCGCGGCGCTCGACTCGCTGCACACGGTGTTCGTCATCGGGGAGGCGCTGCCTCCGGAGACCGTGCGGGCATTCGGCGCGGTGAGCGCCGCACGGGTGCACAACCTGTACGGACCTACCGAAGCCGCGGTGAGCATCACCCACCGCGATGTCACCGGCGAGCGCGACCGCGCCGTCCTGCCGATCGGCAACCCGGCCTGGAACAGCCGGGTCTACGTGCTGGATTCGCGGTTGCGCCCGACCCTGCCGGGCGTCGCGGGCGAACTGTATCTCGCGGGTGCGCAGCTCGCGCGCGGCTACCACGGCAGGCCCGACCGCACCGCGGATCGCTTCGTGGCCAACCCGTTCGGCGCGCCGGGGCAGCGGATGTACCGCACGGGCGACCTGGTGCGCTGGGACACCGGCGGCGGCGCGGCCGAGCTGGTCTACCTGGGCCGCACCGACTTCCAGGTCAAGTTCCGCGGCCAGCGCGTCGAACTCGGCGAGATCGAGGCCGCGCTCGCGGCCGCGCCCGGGGTGGCCCAGGCGGCGGCCCAGGTGGTCACCACCGTCACCGGCGACGACCACCTGGTCGGCTACGTCACCGCGGAGCCTGGCGCAGTGCTCTCGGACACCGAGGTGCTGCGCGCCGCCGCGGCCGCGCTGCCGTCGTACATGCTTCCTTCGGCGCTGGTCACACTGGACGTCTTCCCGCTCAACGTCTCCGGAAAGCTGGACCGCGAAGCGTTGCCGGAACCGGTTTTCGACCGCGTCGCCTACCGCGCACCGGTCACGCCCGCCGAACGTCTGGTGGCCGACGCCGTCGCTGCGGTGCTGGGCGCCGCGCCGATCGGCCTCGACGACCACTTCTTCGCGCTGGGCGGCGACTCGCTCAGCGCCACCCGGGTACTGGCCCGGATCGGCGAGCGGCTCGGCCGCCGGGTGCCGGTGCGGCTGCTGTTCGAGGCGCCGACGGTGCGGGGCCTCGCCGAGCTGCTCGCCGCGGACGCCGCCGCGACCGAGCAGGCGGTGCCGCTGGTGGCCGGACCACGCCCGGACCGAATTCCGCTCGCGCCGGTCCAGCGGGGCATGTGGTTCCTCAACCGGCTCGATCCGGCGTCGCCCGCCCACAACATCCCGGTCGCCCTACGCGTCGAGGGCAGGCTGGACGCCGACGCCTTGGCCGCCGCGTTCGCCGATGTCGTCGCGCGGCACGAGAGCTTGCGCACGGTGTATCCGGCCGACGAGACCGGCGCGGGCCACCAGGTGATCCTGCCCGCGGACCGTGCCGTGGCCCTGACGGTCGAAGCGCTCGACGGCCGCGCCGCCGACGACCGGATCGCCGAACTCCTCGGCGCCGGTTTCGATGTCACCGCGGAGGTCCCCGTGCGCGCGGCGCTGCTGCGCGAGCACGCCACCAGCCACGTGCTGGTCGTGGTCGTGCACCACATCGCGGCCGACGGGTACTCGATGGGCCCGCTGCTGCGCGACCTGCTGACGGCCTACCTCTCCCGCGTCCTAGGCACGGAGCCGGTGTGGCCTGCCCTCGCCGCCCAGTACGCCGACTACGCGCTCTGGCAAGACGCCGAGCTGGAGACGACTGCCGCGCAACAGCTCTCGTACTGGTCCGAGACGCTGCGCGAACTGCCCGGCGAACTCGAGCTGCCTACCGACCGCCCGCGTCCCGCCGTCGCGAGCGAGCGCGGCGCGCACGTGCGGGCCAGGATCGGCGGCGAGGTCGCGGCGCGGATCCGGGCGGTGGCGCTGCGGCACGACGCGACGCCGTTCATGGTGGTGCACGCCGCCCTCGCGGTCCTGCTGGCCCGGCTGTCGGGCTCCGATGACATCCCGATCGGCACGCCGGTGGCCGGACGCGGCGCGGCCGCCCTGGACGACCTGGTGGGCATGTTCGTCAACACCGTGGTGCTGCGCACCCGCCCGGATCAGGACGGTTCCTTCGCCGACCTGCTCGCGCAGACCAAGGCTGTCGATCTCGCGGCGTTCGGGCATTCCAGCGTGCCGTTCGACCGGGTGGTCGACGAAGTCGGCGTCCCGCGTTCCCAGGCTCGGCATCCGCTGTTCACCGTGGCGCTGAGCTACCTCGACGCCGCCGCCGACGCCTTCGCCGTGCCGGGCCTCGAGCTCACCGCCGTCGAGTTCGACGAGCCGGTGGCCCGATTCGACCTGCAGTTCACCGTGTCCGCCGAGCCGGACGCCGCCGGTCATCTCGCGGTCGAACTGGACTACGCCACGGACCTGTTCGACAGTGCCACCGCACGAGCCCTGCTGCGCCGCTTCGGCATGCTGCTCGGCGCGCTCACCGCGCGACCGGACGCGCCGATCGCCACGGTCGATCTCCTCTCGCCTGCCGAACGCGCCGACCTGCTCGGCCGCCACGGTGACGCTCCGGTGCCGCCGCGTACGCTGGCCGAACTGGCCGCCGCCGCGGTCGCGTCCGATCCCGACGCGGTCGCGCTGGTCGCGAGCGAACGGCGGCTGACCTACCGGATGCTGGACGAGCAGTCGTCGCGGCTGGCGCGCATGCTCATCGGGCACGGTCTCGGCGCCGAGGACGTGGTGGCCGTGGCGGTGCCGCGCTCGGTCAGCTCCGTGCTAGCGGTGTGGGCGGTGACCAAGACCGGCGCCGCGTTCGTCCCGGTCGACCCGACCTATCCCGCCGAGCGGATCGCGCACATGCTGACCGATTCCGGTGCGGCGCTGGGCTTGACGATCGCCACCTGCCGTGCCGCGCTGCCCGGCGACGTCGACTGGCTGGTGCTGGACGCGCCGTCCACGGCCGCGCGGATGCGACGCAACAGCGGAGCCCCGATCGACGCGGCCGAGCTGATCCGCCCGGTGCGGGTGGAGAACCCGGCCTGGATGATCTACACCTCCGGCTCCACCGGCACACCCAAGGGCGTGGTCGCCACGCACGGTGGTCTGGCCGGCGTGGCGCTGGCGCAGCGGGACCGGTACGAGGTCACCGCCGACGCGCGGATCCTGCACGTGGCCTCGCCCAGCTTCGACGCGTCCATGCTCGAACTGCTGCTGGCCCTGTCCGCCGGAGCGGCGCTGGTGATCGCGCCCCCTGGCGTCTACGGCGGCGCGGAGCTCACCGCCCTCATCCGCGACCAGCGGGTGACGCACGCGTTCCTCACCCCCGCCGTCCTGCCCACGCTCGACCCGGCCGAGTTGAGCTGTCTGCGGCAGCTCACCGTCGGCGGCGAGTCCTATGGACAGGACACGGTGCGGCGCTGGGCGTCCGGCCGGTCGTTCCACAACACCTACGGCCCGACCGAGACCACCGTCATCGCGACCATCAGCGCGGCGCTGCGGCCCGGTGATCCGCTCGACCTGGGCACGCCGATACACGGCATGTCCGCGGTGGTGCTGGACGGCAGGCTGCGGCCGGTGCCGGTCGGCGTCACCGGCGAACTGTATCTGCGCGGCCCCGGTCTGGCCCGGGGATATCACGCGCGGCCGGGTCTTTCGGCGTCCCGGTTCGTCGCCGACCCCTACGGCCCCGCAGGCGGACGGCTGTACCGGACCGGTGACCTGGTGCGGTGGACGAGATCCGGAGCGCTGCGCTATGTGGGGCGCTCCGACCATCAGGTCAAGGTCCGTGGCCTGCGCATCGAACTCGGCGAGATCGACGCCGTGCTCGCCGCCCACGAGACGGTGCGCACGGCCGTCACCCTCGGTCACACCGACGCCTCGGGCGCGGTGTCGCTGGTCGCCTACGTGGTCGCGGCGCCCGGCCACACGATCGACACCGCAGCCCTACGGGCGCACGCCGCACGCTCCCTTCCCGCGTACATGGTGCCGAGTAGCGTGCTGGTGCTCGATGAGCTGCCGTTGACTCCCGTCGGCAAGCTGGACCGTAATGCCATGCCCCGGCCCGAGCTTCGCGCCGCCCCGTTCCGCGCGCCCCGCACCGAGCTCGAGCGGGCGGTGGCACAGACGATCGGGGACGTGCTCGGACTCAACGGCGACGTCGGCTCGGACGACGACTTCTTCGCGCGCGGCGGCAACTCGCTGACCGCGACCCAGCTGGCCGCGCGGCTCGCCGACCGGCTGTCGATCGCGGTCGGCGTCCGGG
The DNA here is from genome assembly GCF_027924405.1 of Nocardia sputorum. Taxonomy (NCBI): domain Bacteria; kingdom Bacillati; phylum Actinomycetota; class Actinomycetes; order Mycobacteriales; family Nocardiaceae; genus Nocardia; species Nocardia sputorum. Next base: position 501,533 of record NZ_AP026978.1, read on the forward strand.
CGGTGTTCGAGCATTCGACGGTCGCCGCGCTGGCCCGCGCACTGGGCGAGGCCTCTGGTGCCGCGCCGCGTCCCGCGCTCACCCGGCGTACACCGACAGGTCCCGTTCCGCTCTCGCTCGCGCAGCAGCGCATGTGGTTCCTCAATCGCCTCGATCGGCAGTCCACCGCCTACAACATCCCGCTGGCCGTGCGGCTGACGGGCGAACTGGACGTGACGGCGCTGAACGCGGCGATCGCGGACGTCGTCGCCCGCCACGACGTGCTGCGCACCGTCTATCCGCTGCACGAGTCCGGGCCGGTGCAGGTGGTGTTGCCGGTCGCGGACAGCACCCCCGTGCTCGCGCCCGTCGCCGTCCCGGCCGACGATCTCGGCGCGGCGGTGGCCGACTTCGTCGGCGGCGGTTTCGACGTCTCCGAGACCGTCCCGGTGCGCGCCCGGCTGTTCGCTCCCGTCGACGGCGACGCGGCGGCGCCGGGGATCGAACACGTGCTCGTGGTGGTCGTGCACCACATCGCGGCGGACGGTTCGTCGCTGGCGCCGCTGGCGCGTGACGTCATGGCCGCCTACGCCGCCCGCAAACACGGCATCGCGCCGGACTGGCCGCCGCTTCCGGTGCAGTACACCGATTTCAGCGTGTGGCAGCGGGAGCTGCTGGGCTCCGAGGACGACCCCGCGTCGCTGCTGGCGCGCCAGATCCGGTTCTGGACCGACACGCTGGCCGAGCTGCCCGCGCAGCTGAGCCTGCCCGCCGATCGCCCGCGTCCCGCCGTCGTCGCCACCCGGGGCAGGCATGTCGATTTCGCGATCGCCCCGGACGTGCACGCGCGGCTGGCCGAACTCGGCCGGGCATCCGGAGCGACGCTGTTCATGGTGCTGCACGCGGCGTTCGCGGTGCTGCTCGCCCGCCTGTCGGGGACGTCGGACATCGCGGTGGGCACCCCGGTGGCCGGGCGCGGAGCCGCCGAGCTCGACGAGGTCGTCGGCATGTTCGTCAACACGCTGGTGTTGCGCGCCCAGGTCGATGCGGGCGAGGGTTTCGCCGACCTGCTCGCCCGCGTCCGCGCCGCCGATGTCGCGGCCTTCGCGCACGCCGACGTGCCGTTCGAGCGTCTGGTCGAGGTCCTCAACCCGGAGCGCTCCACTGCCCGCCACCCGCTGTTCCAGGTCGGCTTCTCCTTCCACAACCAGGCCGAAGCCGACTTCTCGCTGGACGGATTGAGCGCCACCGCCGCGGATTTCGACTCCGAGGTCGCCCAGTTCGACCTGCACTTGATCGTCACCGACCGCTACAGCGCCGACGGGACCCCCGCGGGCATGGCGGCCTCGATCACCTACGCCACCGCCTTGTTCGACGAGTCCACGGTGGCCGGGTTCGCCACCCGCCTGCAACGGCTGCTGACCGCGGTGTGCGCGGACCCGCGGTCGCCGGTCGGCGATCTGGTCCTGCTGGACCCGGCCGAGACCGAGCGCGTGCTGGTCGCCTGGAACCGATCCGAGCACGCCTTCGCCCCGGCCACACTCGTGGCCGCGTTCGAGGCGCAGGTGGACCGGACGCCGCGGGCGATCGCGATCGTCGACGACGCCGCGACGGTCACCTACCAGGAGTTCGGCGCGCGGGTCAACCGCCTGGCCCGGGTGCTCATCGCCCGCGGCATCGGCCCGGAAAAGCTGGCGGCGCTGGCCATTCCGCGCAGCGTCGACCTTCTCGTCGCGATGTACGCGGTGGTGACCGCCGGTGGCGCGTACGTGCCGCTGGATCCGGCGCATCCGCTGGAACGCACCGCGAGCGTGCTCGCCGCCGCCGAACCGCATCTGGTGCTCACCTCGGCGCGGGAGCCGATGCTGCCCGCGGCGGCGTCGGAACACAGTGTGGTGCTGGATATCTCGACCGTCGCCGACACCGTGGCCGACGAACCGGTGCGCGACGACGAGCGGATCGCCGCGCTGTCGCCGGCGAACACCGCGTACGTCATCTTCACTTCCGGGTCCACCGGCGTGCCGAAAGGTGTCGCGGTGCCGCACGCGGCGGTCGCGCACCAGCTGGACTGGATGCAGTCGGAGTACGCGCTCGGCCCGGACGACGCCGCGCTGGTGCTGACCTCGGCCGCCTTCGACCTGTCGGTGTGGGAGTACTGGTGGGCGCCGCGCACCGGAGCCCGGCTGGTGCTCGCGCCGCGCGACGCGCACCGCGATCCGTACGGCCTGCTCGACCTGGTGCGGCGCGCGTCGGTGACGACGCTGACGCTGGTGCCCTCGCTGCTGGCGATGCTGGCCGAAGCGTCCGGCGAACACCGCCTGCCGCGTTCGCTGGGCCGGTTGCTGGTCATCGGCGAGGCGTTGCCCGCCGCGACGGTGCGGCGCGTCGAGACGCTCACCACGGCCAGGATCGACAACCTGTACGGGCCCACCGAGACCGCGGTGTCGGTCACCCGGTTCCGCACCGCCGCTGGCGCCAGGCAGGCGCTGGCGCCCATCGGCACACCCGAATCCGGCAACCGGGTCTACGTGCTCGACGACCGGCTGCACCCCGTGCCCGCCGGGGTGACCGGTGAGCTGTACATCGGCGGCGCGCAACTCGCCCGCGGCTACCACGGCCGGGCCGACCTCACCGCCGAGCGCTTCGTGGCCGACCCGTTCGGCCCCGCGGGGGCCCGCCTGTACCGCACCGGCGACATGGTGCGCTGGGCCGCCGAAGGTCACTTGGAATACGTCGAGCGGCGCGACTTCCAGGTGAAGATCCGCGGTTACCGCATCGAACTCGCCGAGATCGAGCACGCCTTGCGCTCGCGGCCGGAGGTCGGCGACGCGGTCGTCCTCGCCTATGACACCGACGGCGCGAACGCCGTGCTGGCCGGGTACTTCACCGCCACCGAGCCGGTCGACCCGGGAGCGTTGCGCGCCGCGCTGGCCGACGTGCTGCCGAGCTACATGGTGCCCGCGGTGCTGCGGCAATTGGAGACGGTGCCGCTCACCGCGAACGGCAAGGTCGATCGCGCGGCGCTGCCGCGGCCGGAGCCGCGCGCCCGGGAATTCCGCGCCCCCGGCACCGACTTGGAACGTTCCGTGTGCGCGGACTTCGCCGCAGTGCTCGCCGCCGAGCGGGTCGGCCTGGACGACAACTTCTTCGAACGCGGCGGCAACTCGCTGCTGGCCACCCGCTTGGCCGCCCGCCTGAGCGCGGCGCTCGGCGAGCAGATCCCGGTGCTGTGGCTGTTCGCCGCGCCGACGCCCGCCCGTCTGATCGACCGGCTCGAGCAGCACCGTTCCGGTCGCGGCCGGGTCGACGCGGCCGCCGCGTTCGACGTCGTCCTACCGCTGCGCACCGGTGGCGCGAGGGAGCCGCTGTTCTGCCTCCATCCGGCCGGGGGCGTCGCATGGTCGTTCGCGGGACTCGCGGCGCATCTGGATCCGGAGCGGGACGTGTACGGCATCCAGTCGCCGGTGCTGAACTCCACGGCGGCGCCGCCGGAATCCATCGACGACTGGGCGAGCCGCTACGTGCGCGAGATCCGCGCCGTGCAGCCCGAGGGCCCGTATCACCTGCTCGGCTGGTCGCTCGGCGGCGTACTCGCGCACGCGGTCGCGGTGCAACTGCAGGAACAGGGCCAGCGGGTCGCGGTCCTGGCCATGATGGACAGCTCGCGGCGGGTCGCCGCGGACGTCACCGCGACGCTCCCGGTCGCCGATCTGCTCGGCGGGTTGCTCGGTGAAGCGGCCGACGCCGACGACGCCGGACTGGACCTGCCCGGACTCGCGCGCCGGATCGCGGAGTTGCCCGAACCGTTCGCCTCCTTCGGCGCCGACCGCCTCGAGCGCGCGCTCGGCGCGGGCGCCGGGTCGCTGGAGCTGATCCGGCGCTACCGCCCCCGCCCGTACAAGGGCAATCTCGTGTACTTCACCGCCGCGCTGGACGATCCGACCGGCGCCACGGGTGCCGCGAGTTGGGCGGACGCCGTGGACGGCACCGTGCACAACCACGCGGTGCACGCCACGCACTGGCGGATGACCTCCGAATCCGCGCTGGCACGAATCGGCCATGTCCTCACCGCGGCACTGGCCGACACCGACCGCCCCTAGATCCCCCAACACCTGACCCGACCAGGAAGAAGGAAACCGAGATGACCAACCCGTTCGACAACGACGACGCCAAGTTCTACGTCTTGATCAACCAGGAGGGCGAGCACTCCTTATGGCCGGTCTTCGCCGCCGTCCCCGGCGGCTGGACCATCGCCTACGGGGCCGCCAACCGCAAGTCCTGCCTGGAGTACGTGGAGACCCACTGGGTGGACATGCGCCCCAAGTCGCTCATCGAAGCCATGTCCGGCGAAACGAAGTGACCACCTGAATGCGCGGGGCGCGCCGGTCCACATCCCCCCTGCCGACCGGCGCGCCCCGCCCCGTCTCAGGCCTTCGTGTGCGCGGAGTCGATCACCGCGTGCGCGTGCTGCCGCCATTCGCTGACCGCCTTGGTGCGCAGGCCGCCGAGCGCCGAGTCGAACTGTTTGGCGCGCTTGGTGACCGTGAGACCGACGTAGGTGTGCGCGTTCGTGATGGCGCTGGTCGCCACCGCGCAGGCTTCGTCGATCTCGCCCGAGGCCAATAGCGCCGTGGCGTGCTCGAAGCGCACCAAGGCCGGTTCCATGGTCTCGGACGGGTCGTACAGCGCCATCGCGCGGGCGGCCGCCACGGCGGTCTCGTCGGCGCGGCCGAGACGGGAATATCCGATCGCCTGATAAAAAGCGAGTTTCTCCGGCCGGAAAGAAAAAATACCGACCGAAAGGTCTTCTGGTCCGACGTCTTCCAAAGCCGATGCCGATCGCGCGATGCAGCGCGCGAATTCGTCGGCGTGCCCGAGACTGGCGTGGGCACGCGCCGCCATTCCCCACAACCACGCGGCGGCCGCGCCGTACGACGGATTTTCTTGCAAACGGCCGTCGAGTAACTGCAAAACTTCCTTCGGCTTATCGCTATAGGTCGGCAAATACGCGAGCCCGGCCAGCGCGATGTCCTCCGAATAGCGGTCGCCGATGTCCTGCGCCGCATGGATCGCGGTGGCGTACCACATGCGCGCCTGACCGAAATGCCCCTCGTTGAACAGGATCTCGCCCACCACGTTCGCCAACCGGCCCGCCGTGCGCACCAGCCGGACCTGATGGTGGGTCGGCTGCCGTTCGCCGAGGCAGCCACGGACCATCCGGAATTGCTCGAGCCCGGTCTGCAGCAGCTCGTGCGGCGGCACTTGGACCACCCGCGTGCCGAGGACCTCGGCCGACTGCTCCAGGAACGCCAGTCTGCGTTCGCTGATCGACCCCGCGTCGAGAGTTGCCAGCATCCGTTCCGGTTCGCTCGCCACCAGGTCCGCCGCCTGGCCTGCCAGGCCGGCGCCGATGCAGGCCAGCAGTTCTCGCCTTCTCACGTCGTCTTCCTCGACTTCCTTGTCGAGCCCGATTTCCCTACCGAGCTTGGTGTGCCTTTCGGGCGCCGAATCGGCGCTTTCGTAGTCGGGGGCGGTCTCCCGGCCCGTGACGATCGCACGCTCGAATCGTTCGGCGACGACGGAATCGACCTCCGACAGGACCCTGTCGAGGAGACGCTGGCTAGCGGCGTGCATCCGGGTTGTCCGGCCGTTCTCCCACAGGACCACGGTGCGCGGTGTGACGCCCACCAGACGCGCGAATTCGTAACGGCTTCGCTTCATCGCCGTGCGAAGCGCAAGTACAGCTTCACCCGTCCAGTCGACCTCCACCATAGGTCTCTCTTCCTCGCTCCAGGCCGCTACAAACGGAAAGTACTCGCAATTACCGCATTCGGGTCTGTTATCTACCGAATCGCAACGCGCACTGTTGAATCGCACCCGGCACCGGGGGTCCGCCCAAACCCTGTCGAGGGCGCCCATTGCCCGGAACCCGGCGCACGGTCCCGACACGGCCCGATCCATCCGTGTCGAGCGCGGTCCGGCGGCGCCTTCTCGGTGCCGGGTGCACTGCGCTGATGGAGGTGGAAGATGGATGTGTTGCCCGCGGATGTCCGGGAATTGTGGCTGATCCAGAGCCGCGACTGCACCCAGGAGCCGTTCGGACTGACCTACGAGCGCGCACGGTTCCTCTGCGCCGTGCACGGCGGGCACGGCGCGCAGTGCCGTCAGTACCTAGCCGCCTCGGCGTTCTGTTTCCGGCAGGCCGCCGATCGGTGATCCGCCGTGGAACCGCTGCTGGGCATGCTCGGCGCGTGCACGCTGCTGGTGGCCGCGATCGTCGGCGTCGGGTCCTGCCTGCCGCACGGGGGCGCCGAGGACGCCCACCGGCCACCCGAGCAGCCGTTCACCATCGAGCAGGCGCATCGGGTGATGCAGGGTCACCGCCCCTGCCGCGCCGATGCCTGCCCCCGCAAGCAGGCGGCCTTCCGCACTCTCGTCGCCTCCGGCCGGGTCGTTCCCGACAGCCGGGCCGACGGATACTCGCGCTGACCGAGCGTCAGCGCGCCGAACTCGCTGTCATCACGCGCGATCCGCACGACAGCGAAGTTCACCCCCTGCTCGGGACTACGGCGAGGGAGCCCCGACAGACCAGGCCCTCGTATCTCCCCACCCCCGGAGATACGAGGCCCCCTCCCTCCCGCCGGTCGATGTCGGAGGGGAACATCTACCCGAACACGCGAGTGGCACACGGCTGCGGCGAATCGCGAGTAGACCTTTCGCTGGTGTGCCACTCGCGTCACCGTGGGCGCAGGGTGACCAGCGCGTTGTGGGCGGGGCTGATGCCGGGGTGGTAGCGGCGGGGCGGTTCGACGGGGCCGGGGCTGTGGTCGAAGCGGTAGTGGTGCAGGACTGTGCGGAAGAGGATGCGTGCTTCGAGGAGGGCGAAATGCGCTCCCAGGCAGCGGTGCCTGCCGCCGCCGAAGGTGAGCCAGGTGCGTCCGTCGACGCGTTCGCCGAGGAAGCGTTCGGGGCGGAATCGTTCCGGATCCGGATAGTGCTCGGGGGACTCGTGGATGAGCAGGATCGGGACCATCACCACGGCGCCTTTGGGGATGTGGACGCCGTTGAGCAGGGTGTCGCGCATCGCCCGCCGCCCGGTGAACGGGCTGACGGGCCGCATCCGCATCGTTTCGGCGACCACGGCGTCGAGGTAGGCGTCGAGCCGCGCGTCGTCGCCCGCGTCGACGGCGGCGTCCAGTTCCGCCATCGCCCGAGGATGGGTGGTCAGCATGGCGGCGATCCAGCCGAGGGTGATCGCGGTGGTCTCGTACCCGGCCAGCAGCATGCCGCGCATATTCCGGACGAGCGTGGCGTCGTCGTGCGGGTCCAGTTCGGTGCCGACGTACCGGGACAGGACGTCGCGCCGGTTGCCCGGCTCCGCCCGGCGTTCGGCGATCTCTTCGGCGATGATCGCGTCGACTTCGGCCTGTCCTCGCAGGAGCGGCCGATAGGGCGGCGTGTAGCCGCCCGCGAGCAGGGTGATCGCCGTGACGGCGAGGAATCCGGGACTCTCGATCGCCCCGAACCACCGGCCCAGCGCCTCCTTCAGCCGCGTCATCCGCTCCGGCGGCATGTCACCGAACACGACTCCCAGCAGCACACCCAGAGCGAGCCGGTATCCCACGTCCACGAAGGGAAACGGCTCGCCGACCGGCCAGGTCGGGATCTCCCGCCGGACCACGTCCGCCATGAGATCTTCGTATGTCTGCAAGGCCTTGCTCTGGAAGGGCGGGGCCAGCACCTTGCGTTCCCGGCGATGGTCCTCGCCGTCGAGGAAGATCAGCGTCTGCGTGCCGAACAGCGCGTCGTGCGTGGAGTACCGGCGCAGCAGCTGCCCCAGTGAAAAGTCGTCGTGCGAGAGCAGTTCTCGCACGTCGTCCATGTTGTGCGTGACCAGCATGGTCGGAAATCCGGGCGGCGACATGACGAACCGCTCGCCGAGCGACAGCAACGGCGAACGCTGCGTGCCCGGCCGCAGCAGACCCCCGATCCGCGCGATGTGCCGAGTGCGCAGCCGCGGCAGCTCACGCAGGGAAATCGGGGTGTTCACCGAACTCGACGCCATACTGCCGCTCCTGTGGATCTACCGGACTCGTCTCGGCCGCGCCGCCACGCCCGGCGGTCGAACCCGCCGCGCATGACCAACGAATGCCACTGGCCCTCAACAATCCTCGACAACCGTCATCCGCGCCATTGCCACCTATCACATTCGGCGGGAAGCGTGCTCGGTCCGTCTGCCTACCTCTGCCCCGCGGACACCTCGGCGGAGAAGGTCGAGACCAGTGCCTACGGCGTTCGCGGAGTCGCCCTCGGCCTGATCTTCGAATCAGGTGGAACCGATCTGGGTCGGCCGACGTCTGAATCCATGACGGGACAGAACTAAGCGCGCCGCTCGGCCCTGTCCCGGCAAGGCCATCGCTGGATAGGCACGTTCAGCGGCACGGAGCTGATGATCAGACGATCGGCAGCAAGTCACAACCCATGAGGGGGGAATGACGATGCACTGCATCGGTATGTCACTTACTACAAGAGTGATTCGTCGAGAATCAAAGCCGACCCCACTGCCGGTGCCTCCACAACGGTGGAGTAGTCGGTACGAGCACCTGACCTCGGCGACGCGCAATCTTTTGCGAAGTCTTTTCGTGATCATGGCTCTGACGGTTCCGATCTCGGCGGGTGTCGCCATCGCCGAGGTGCCCGGCATGGGCCTGGTTTTCCTGTCGCGAGCAGAGTATCTAACGAGGTGGGGCACACCTGCAGGGGTCGGCATCGCGCCGCGCTCCGCCGGAACGGTTGAGGTTGCATGGCCGGTGCGAGAGAAGCAGAGCGACTGGTCGGCGATTCTCTGGGATGAGAGTGATCTGCGCGGTGTGAGCACTCCGGTGCGCATCGGCAACGAGGCTGACCTCGGATGGGAGCACTACGCCGGCCGACACAACCTGACGTCTCGTACGCCGATCCATGCTGCATTTCAGACCCACAAGCCCGACAAAGACTTGGGTGCCCGCCAGGAGTACATCTCCTACGCGGTGGATCCGAAAGGGCGGATCCACATCACCATCCGCGTCATCGTGCAGGCCGCGACGCGCACCGACGACCGCCGGTACGCTACCAGCGACGGCAAGAACATCGGCGTCATCACCGCGTACTGCGAGGGTTACGATCGGTGTCCGGACTGGGTTAACAAGGCCTGACCCTGCGTATCGAGCCGAAGACATGGAAAGAAGCCGATGACGACCGGCACCGCCGACGCGACGTTCGATTTCCTGCTGTGCAGCACAGTTCCCTTGGTGCTCGCTCCGCTTGGCCCGTGGCCTCCTACTGGAGCGCGACTGCGTGGTGTCGTGCGCCCCGACAGCCCGCACGCTCGCATAGCGCTGTCGGTCGCCGAGGACATCTCCACCGCGGTCGCGTTGGATTTCGATCTCGTCGCTGAGGGAGGTGGCTTGGATGTCGGCGCAGCCGTGGATCACCTGCGTTTCACCGTCGCTCCGGCTGTTGCCGATCTCAGGCTCGTTCATGAACACTCTCCACGAGACAGCCACGGTAACGTCGTGGTCGCGGCATCCGAGACCGGTTTCGGCAGTTCAGCCGTCCCGATCAGTTCCGACCAGCGGCTGTTCAGTCTGTTCAGCCTGCTCGTCCACGGCGGCGGGATTCCGTGGTTCGAGGACCTGTACACCTTCGCCGGATTCATGTTCACCGACCCCCGGGTGTGCCGAATCTATCTACGGATGACCGCCACGGGCCTCACCTACGGTGTCGATCTGCCGCTAGTCGGCACCGATGGCCGCCCCATGCTGGGATTTTCCAACCTTCCGCAAGAACTCGCGCCGCTGGTGCGCAATGGTGACCTCGCCACACGGCGAGTTCTCGATGACACCGATGACTATTGCACCGCCGTGGTCGACTTGGGCACGTGGCTGGGCCCGGCAGGGACTGTCCCCCGGGACCCCGGAACAGCTGAGGAAGAATCCCCGGAACCATCCACCCCATGGGAATGGATGAGCAACGAAACGTTGCCTCCTCGCGACTAGACACGTGCCGTGAGTGGCGCATGGCTGCGACGAATGGCGAGTCGGCGAATGCCGGTGACTACCGACGTTCGCCATCTTCGCCACTACCCACGCAAATGATGTCCGACAGCCGGACCGGCTCAGTTCCCGGCAGACCCGGTAGCGGCCGACAGTGCCTCGAACTCGTTGTCGCTCAGCTCGATTCGCGCGGCGGCGATGTTCTCCTCGACGTGCGCGACGCTGGAGGTGCCAGGGATCGGCAGCAGCACGGGGGAGCGGCGCAGCAGCCAGGCCAAGGCGAGCTGGGCGGGGGTCGCGCCGTGTTCGGCGGAGATGGCCGCCAGGGGGCCACCGGGGGCGGCGAGTTCGCCCGTGGCGATCGGGAACCACGGGATGAAGCCGATGTTCTCCTGCTCGGCGTAGTTCAGCACGTCCTCGTCGGCACGGTTGGCCAAGTTGTACAGGTTCTGTACCGAGACGATGGTGGCGAGCTCGCGCGCCTCGCGCAGCTGCTCGACGGTCACCTGCGACACGCCGATGTGCCGGATCTTGCCTTCCTGCTGGAGCGCCACGAGTTCGCCGAGCTGGTCGGCCAGCGGCACCTGGGGGTCGATGCGGTGCAGCTGGTACAGGTCGATCCGGTCGACGCCGAGGTGGCGCAAGCTGAGTTCGGCTTGCTGGCGCAGGTATTCGGGCCGGGCGACCGGACGCCACTCGTTGGGGCCCTGCCGGGTCAGCCCGGCCTTCGTGGCGATCACCAAACCTTCGGGGTAGGGATGCAGGGCCTTGCGGATCAGCTGCTCGCTGACGAACGGACCGTAGGAGTCGGCGGTGTCGATGAAGTTCACGCCGAGTTCGACGGCGCGGCGCAGCACCCGCACCGCCTCATCCGGGTCCTTGGGGTCGCCCCACACGCCGGGGCCGGTCAGCTGCATCGCGCCGTACCCGAGCCGATGCACCGGAAGATCGCCGCCGAGGGCGAAGGTTCCGGACGCCGCCGCGGGCTGCGCGTCGAGATCTGTGCTCATGAGGATCGTCCTTCCGAAGCCGGAAACTGCGCGAATACTCCCTGAGGGCCGCACCCGTCCGGGCACGCGCTCTTCTCTGCCGCAACAGCGCTGTCGCGAGGTCGATTCCCGCCGCGGTGTTCGCCGATGGCGTAAACCCGCCCGCGAGATCTGGCGACCGAGCCGAGACCGCGCCTGACCTCCGGCGCATCGGTGCGCCTCGGCAGACGGCACGGACCCCACGGTACCCGGATCCGGACCTGTGCCATCGCGAGCGAACCGGCACTCGAATGCGACGACCTGTCGGCGCTACCCCGCAGGCCGGTCGAACAGGATTGTTTGCATCAGGCGGATCACGCGCCGGGGCGAGCACGCCGGGTCGGTGGAGCCGAAACGCTCGCCCAGGTCGACGACCAGCGCGAACGCGGCGTGCACGAGCAGGCGCGCCTCGGCGGCGGACAGCTCGGGTCGCACGCCGATCAGCAGTTTGGCCCATTCCTCGACGTTGAGGCGCTGGATGTTGCGCAGCACGGTGCGCTCCTCCGGCGGCACGTTGCTGATCTCGGCGTAGTAGACGAAGGTCAGCTCGCGCTCGGCGAACGAACCCGCCACGTACAGCTCGATCAGGGTGTCGAGAGCTTGTTCGGGCGTCTCGGCGGCGGTGACGGCGGGCCCGATGGCGGCCGACACCCGGTCTGCGGCCCGGCGGAACGCGGCCGTCAGGATGTCGCCCTTGCCGCGGTAGAACCGGTACACCGCCGAGGAGGCGGGCAGGCCGGCGGCGGTGGCGATGTCCTCCACGCTGACGTTCGGGTATCCGTGCTGGTGGAACAGCTCGACCGCGCGCATCAGCAGCAATTCGTGCTTGAAGGTCAGCGGGATCTCGGTCGCGGCGAAGCTCTCGGTCTCGGCGCTGCCCGGCGGTGGCAGCTCACACGCGGCGAGCGCGTGGCAGGCCGCGGTCAGCCGCGCGGTGAGCGCCCGCACCGGAATCGACACGTGGTGGTCGCCGATGCTGCTGAGCACGCTCAGCTCCGCCGCGGCGAGCACGGCGCGGTCGGCCTTGGACAGCGCGGGCCGGGTCGCGCCGAGCAGCGAGGTGAGCGTCGCGTTCACGCCCGCGAGCTGGTCGGCCAGGGCGGCCGCGTCCTCGTCCTCCAGGTAGCGCCGCTGCCAGCGCAGCAGCGCCGCGCTGCGCCGGTTGGCGATCGCGGCCTCGATCAGGGCGCCGAGCACGCGCGCGAGTCGTTGCTCGGCGGGCAGGCTGCCGGCATCGGGGAGCCGGGCCGCTTCCTGACTGACCGTGCCCAACCGCAGCACTTCTTCACGGAACAGCGCGTATTTGCTCGGGTAGTGGCGGTACAGCGCCGCGGAGCTGATGTCGAGCCGGGAGGCGATGTCGTCCATGCTGACGCCGTGGTAGCCCAGCGCGCCGAACGCCTCGGCCGACGCGGCGGCGATCTGGGCGCGCCGGTCGCGCGGTCGGCGCCGGATCACCCGTGCCGGTGTCCCGTCGGCCGCCTTCTCCGCAGCGTGGCGATCCTGGGCACCCATGCCGCGATGGTAGCCCAACCTAACGTTTGGTACACCCAGGCGGCCCTGTCTGGGGAATAACTGAATGCTAGATCACAAATAACTCGCGATCATGCTTCGATGTCGCATTATGAATCGGCCGGGTTGAGAATGTTCGATAACATATGCGGCTATCGCGCGGGCCGGTTGAAGAGCACCAGCTGCATCAGCAGGCGCACCCGGTCCTGGGCGGCCAGCGGCTCGTTGCCGAACGCGCGGCCCAGGTCGACGACCACCGCGAAGGCCGCGTGGACGAGCATGCGCGCCTCCGCCGGAGCCAGTTCCGGGCGCACCTCGCGCAGCAGCCGGGCCCACTCCTCGACACTGAGCCGCTGGATGTTGCGCAGCACCGTGCGCTCATCGGCGGGAACGTGCTGGAATTCCGTGTAATACACGAAGGTGAGGGCGCGTTCGGCGAACGATCCCGCCACGTACTGCGTGATCAACGCGGTGAGCGCGTCCTCGGAATCGGTGGCCGCCGCCACGGCCGGGCCGATCGCGCCGGAAACCCGTTCGGCGGCCCGGCGGAACGCGGCGGCCAGGATGTCGCTCTTGCCGCGGTAGAACCGGTACACCGCCGAGGCGGCCGAAAGCCCTGCGGCGGTGGCGATGTCCTCCACGCTGACGTTCGGATAGCCCCGCTCGTGGAACAGTTCGACCGCTTTGCGCAGCAGCAGTTCGTGTTTGAACGAGTCCGGGATCTCCACCACCGCGACCGGCTCGACCGCGCGGGTGGCGGGCAGTTTCGCGTAGGCGATCGCCCAGCAGGCCGAATGCAGCAGGAGGGCAAGGGGTTTGGCAGGCAGTGCGGCGTGATGGTCGGCGATGCTGGTGATCGTGCTGAGCAGGGCGGCGCGCAGGATGCGCACGTCGTCCTCGGCGAGTTCGGGGCGCAGTGCGGTCAGCTGGCCGCCCAGCGCGCCGAGCACTGTGGCCTGCTGCTCGTTGAGCGTGATCTGGTCGTCGGGCTCGAGGTACCTGACCTCCCAGCGCACGAGCGTGACGGTAGGGCGGTTGTCGATGGTGACCGCGATCAGCGCGTCGAGCACGTGCCGGAGTCGCTGCTCGGCGGACCAGTCGGCCGCTTCCTCGGGCAGCTCGACCGATTCGGTCATCGCCTGACCGACGCGCAGCAGTTCCTCCCGGAACAGCGCGTATTTGCTCGGATAGTGGCGGTACAGCGCCGCGGAGCTGATGCCGAGGCCCGAAGCGATGTCGTCCATGCTCACGCCGTGGTAGCCGAGCGCGCCGAACGCGGCCGCCGACGCCGCGGCGATCTGGGCACGGCGGTTCTTCGGCCTGCGCCGGATCTCGCGAGGTGCCGAGTCGCCGCTGCTCGCCTTCCGCGCCGTACGGCGATTGTCGACACTCATGACGAACATCGTAACGACCTGGCCGTATGGCCGGGCTCGCCGCGTCACGGGATACGGCTCCCGGGGATGAGCGGCCCCCGGGAGCTGTACCTGTTCTCCGGTGCGCGCCGGCAGGCCAGAAGGCGGTACGTGCGTGCCGCCGCGTCCGGAAGTCGACAACCGAACTCGGCCGAGCGGGGGGCACCAGGAACGCCAGGCCGAGAATGATTGTCGAACAGAGACAAACTTACACGAATGTATGTCCAGTACAACAGCAGACTGGAGAAAGAATCGTTGTTCACATACAAGCTCTGCCGCGCCGGGCGACCACCACCCGGGCCCGGCCGCGCGGCACCGTGGCGATGTTGCGGATCTTGCCGCGCTCGGGCTTGCCGCCGGCCGGGAGCGAAAGGGTGTGCCGGACGAGGATTCCCCGCAGCACGACGGCGCCCTCCAACAGCGAGAATCCCGCGCCGATGCACCGCCGCACGCCGCCGCCGAACGGCAGCCAGGTGTCCGGGGCCACCTCGCCGTCCAGAAAGCGGCGGGGCGGAACATGGCGACGTCGGGATAGGCATGTCGCCGCAACGCGAGGAGAAACGCTGGCACCGTTCCATGCCCGATGGCCGCAGGCAGGTGCGTGACCCGCAACGGAATCACCGCGCCCGGCATGCATCGGGTAGTGCGGGCGTTGGTGCAGCACTGCGCACTCGCCGCCGAATCCCGGACATGTCCGGGCGTCGATTGCGACTGACCTCGCTGCGCAACCGGCGGTCCGCGCGTTGGCCGGCATCGCCGACCTTCGTGGACCTTTGCGATCGAATCCGCCTGTACCAGTGCGTATTCCTGGTAAGGAGTTCGTCATGGCATTGGCTTTGCGGCCGGTAGACCCCATTCCGGTGCTGGGCGCCGTGATCGCCGCGATACGGCGGATCACGGCGCGCTATCGGCTCACCCCGCAGGAGAAGCGCAACTTGGACGCCGCCCGTGGCGCGCGGGCGGCGGTCTTCACCGCGTCCATCGGCGGACGCGCCTACCGGAGATGACCGACTGCGTGACAGTCGAACTGGTGACGGCCTAGGTCGGCCACGAGATCCCCTCGGCCTCGTGAGCGCGTCGACGCATGGTGGCGCGGGAAGGAGTGCGAACTCCCGCGTCCCGGCGCGCTCGGGAGCGTGCTCAGCCCTGCCCGCCGGGCCGGATCGTGCCGTACCAGTCGAGCAGGTCCGGGTTGTCGACCGCGCTGCGTTCGACGACGCGGCTCGGGTCTGCCCCTTGGAACAGCTTCTTGATCGGGACCTCGAGTTTCTTGCCGGTGCGGGTGTGGGGGATGCCGGGGGCGAGGATGATCTCGTCGGGGACGTGGCGGGGGGAGACCTCGGTGCGGATGGTGCTGTTGATGCGGGTCTTCAGCTCGTCGGTGAGTTCCGCGCCGGGGGCCAGCGTCACGAACAGCGGCATCCAGTAGCCGCCGTCGGGCTGTTCGGCGCCGATCACCAGCGCCTCGGCGATCTCCGGGAGTCGTTCGACGGACTGGTAGATGTCGGCGCTGCCCATCCGGATGCCGTGCCGGTTGAGCGTGGAGTCCGAGCGGCCGTGCACGATCACGCTGTGGTGATCGGTGATGGTGATCCAGTCGCCGTGCCGCCACACGCCGGGGTACACGTCGAAATAGGCGTCGTGATAACGCTTTCCGTCCTCGTCGCGCCAGAAGGCGACCGGCATGGACGGCATCGGCGCGGTGACGACGAGTTCGCCCACCTCACCGCGCACCGGCTGCCCCGCCGGGTCGTAGGCGTCCAGCGCGACCCCGAGGTAGGGCGCCGACAGCTCGCCCGGCCACACCGGCACGGTGCGCACGCCGCCGATGAACGCGGACACCACGTCGGTACCCCCGCTGATCGAGGACACCTGGACGTGCTCGCCGACGTTCTCGCCCAGCCACAGCGCCGAGGAGGTGGGCAGCGAGGAGCCGGTGATGCCGACGGTGCGCAGCGCCGACAGATCGTGATCGGTGCGCGGCACCGCGCCCGCTTTGCTGCACGCCAGCACGTAGCCGGGGCTGGCGCCCAGCACGGTGGCGCCCACGTCGGCGGCGATCCGCCACAGCGCGTCGGGAGCCGGCGCGGTCGGGCTGCCGTCGTAGGTGACGATGGTCGCTCCGGCCAGCAGGCCCGCGACCTGGAAATTCCACATCATCCAGCTCGGGCTGGTGTACCAGAAGAACGTATCCTCGGGACCGATATCAGATTGCAGGGCAACGGCTTTGAGGTGTTCGAGCAGCACGCCGCCGTGGCCGTGCACGATGCCCTTCGGTAGGCCGGTGGTGCCGGAGGAGAACACGATCCACAGCGGGTGGTCGAAACTCACCGATTCGGTGGTGATCACGGGCGGCAGCGACTCGGTGCTGGTCACCGCGTCCTCCCACGAGGTCGCGTCCGGCGTCTCCAGCCCGAGCCGGGAGACCACGACCGTGCCCTTCAGCGTGTCCAGACCAGCGCGCAGGGCGGCGATGTCGTCGCGCTTGTCGTGCGCCTTGCCACCGAAGCGGTAGCCGTCCGCGGTGACCAGCACGGTGGGTTCGAGCTGCCCGAGCCGGTCCAGCGCCGCCTTCGGCGAGTAGTCCTGCCCGCAGGCGCTCCAGACCGCGCCGATGCTCGCGGTGGCCAGGAACGCGACCACCGCCTCCGGGATGTTGGGCAGGTATCCGGCCACCCGGTCACCGGGCCGCACACCCAGCGAACGCAGCGTTTGCGCGAAAGCGGCGGTGTGGTCGATCAATTCGGCCCAGGAGACCTCGCGAACCGGCGCGTCCTCGCTGACCGCCTTGATCGCGGGCCGGTCCGTGCGCAGCTGCCGGATCACCTGGTCCACGTAGTTCAGCCGGGTACCGGGGAACCACTGCGCCCCCGGCATCTCGGCGTTCGCCAGCACCTCGCCCGCGATCTCGCCGAGCTGGAAGTAGTCCCACAGCGCGTGCCAGAACCCGGCGAGATCCCGCACCGACCACTGCCACAGCTCGTGATAGTCGGCCGCGCGCACGCCGGTGCGGTCGGCGACGAAACGTGCGAAGTCGGTGATCCTCGCCTCGGCGACGTCTTGTTCGGTCGGCACCCATTGCGGTTGCATCGCGGTCCTCCTGACTGTGGAAACTCGGTGCTCAGGCGCGGTCGGCGCGCCGCACGATCTGCTCGGCGTGCCGGAACACGGGGCCATCGACCATCCTGCCCTCGAAGGCGAAGACCCCGCGGTGCTTCGGCGCTTCTTCCAGCACCCGCCTGGCCCAGGTGAGCTCTTCCGCGGAGGGCGCGTAGGCGGCTCGCAGCACCGCCACCTGGCTGGGGTGGATCGCGACCTTGGCGTCGAAGCCGATCGCGACCGCGTCCTCGGCCTCCGCGCGCAATCCGTCCAGATCGCGAATGTTCAGATACACCGAATCCAGCGCGAACTTGCCGTATGCCTTGGCGGCGAGCAGCGTGGTGGAGCGCATGTGCCGGGCCACGTCACGGTAGCTGCCGTCGGCGCGCCTGCTCGCGGTGCCGCCGAGCCCGGCGATCAGATCCTCCGCGCCCCACATGACGCCGATCGCGTTATTCGCCGTCATCGCCTCACCGACCCTGAGCGCGCCGAGCGGCGACTCGATCAGCGCGATCACCTCGTACTCGGCCAGCGCCGTCACCTGTTCGGCGGACTCGCATTTCGGCAGCATGAGCCGCCGGTAGGTGGTGTCGGCGAGCGCCGTCAGATCGAGCGCGTGATCCTGCGTGCCCGCCGCGTTGACCCGCACCACCGTGGTCTCGGGGTCCAGCGGGGTAGCGAGCAGCGCCTCGCGCGCCGCCGCCTTGTCGGGCGCGGCGACGCCGTCCTCGAGGTCGAGGATCACCACATCGGCCGCGGCCGCCGCTTTAGCGAAACGTTCCGGGCGATCGGCCGGGCAGAACAACCAGGCCGGGCCCGCCATCTGCCAGCTCACGCGGCAGCACCTCCGGCATGAGCGCGGACCCGCCATCTCCAGACCTGACCGCGCATGTTGTGGACATGTGCGGCGTCCCGCGTGGTGCCGCTGCGCTGCCGACTTCGGGCCGGGCCGCTGGTGGTGTGTCGGTTGCCGGTACGCGCGGGCGTGCGCGTGGTGCCGCTGCGCTGCCGACTTCGGGCCGGGCCGCTGGTGGTGTGTCGGTTGCCGGTACGCGCGGGCGTGCGCGTGGTGCCGCTGCGCTGCCGACTTCGGGCCGGGCCGCTGGTGGTGTGTCGGTTGCCGGTACGCGCGGGCGTGCGCGTGGTGCCGCTGCGCTGCCGACTTCGGGCCGGGCCGATCATGCTGTGTCGGATGCCGGTATTCGCGGGCGTGTGTGTGGTGGTGCTGCGCTGCCGACTCCGCGCGGCGCTGCTCGTGGTGTGTCGGTTGTGGACATCCGCGGCGCTATTCGTGTCGGCGCTGCGCTGTCCGCTCCGGAACGGACGGTTCATGCCGCGTCCTCCGGAGCTTTGCGCACCAGCGTCTTGCGCACAGCGGTCGCGATGACGTCGCCGTGCTGGTTGCGCCCGGTGTGCGCGAAGGTGACGATGCCCTCGCCCGGACGGCTCTTCGACTCCCGCTTGTCGGTGACCACGGTCTCGGCGTACAAGGTGTCGCCGTGGAACACCGGCTTGGGGAACGCGACCTCCGAGAAGCCGAGGTTCGCCACGATGGTGCCCTGGGTCAGCTGCGCCACCGACAGCCCGATCAAGGTGGACAGGGTGAACATCGAGTTCACCAGCCGCTGGTTGAACGGCGGCAGCTGCTCGCTGAACGCCGCGTCCAGGTGCAGCGCCTGCGTGTTCATGGTCAGCGTGGTGAACAGGACGTTGTCCGCCTCGGTGATGGTGCGCCCGGGCCGGTGCTCGTAGACCACCTCGGTGTCGAACTCCTCGAACCACAGGCCGCGCTGCACGACCGTTCGACGGGTCACAGGCCCAGCTCCCGTCCGATCAGCATCAGCTGCACCTCCGTCGTCCCTTCGCCTATCTCCAGGATCTTGCTGTCGCGATAGTGCCGCGCGACGGCGTATTCGTTCATGAACCCGTAGCCGCCGAAGATCTGTGTCGCGTCGCGGGCGTTGTCCATGGCGGCCTCGCTGGCCACCAGCTTCGCGATGGACGCCTGCTTCTTGAACGGCTTGCCCGCCAGCATCAGCGCCGCCGCGTCGTAGTAGGCGGTGCGCGCGGCGTGCGCCCGCGCCTCCATCCGGGCGATCTTGAAGGCGATGGCTTGATTGCGGCCGATGACCTGGCCGAACGCTTCACGCTCCGTCGCGTAGCGCACGCTCTCCTCCACACAGCCCTGCGCGGCCCCGACCGCGAGCGCGGCGATGGCGATGCGCCCCTCGTCGAGGATGCGCAGGAAGTTCGCGTAGCCGCGCCCGCGCTCGCCGAGCAGGTTCTCCTCGGGCACCCGCACGTCGGTGAAGCTGAGCGGATGGGTGTCGGAGGCGTTCCAGCCGACCTTGTTGTACGCGGGCTCGGCGACGAAACCGGGTGTGTCGGTCGGCACCAGGATGGTGGAGATCTCCTTCTTGCCGCCGGTGGTCCCGGTCACCGCGGTCACCGTGACGAGCTTGGTGATGTCGGTGCCGGAGTTGGTGATGAACTGCTTGCTGCCGTTGATGATCCATTCGCCGCCGTCGGCGACCGCGGTGGTCCTGGTGCCGCCCGCGTCGCTGCCCGCGCCCGGCTCGGTGAGCCCGAACGCGGCGAGGTTGCGGCCGCTGGTCAGCTGCGGCAGCCATTCCTGCTTCTGCTTGTCGTTGCCGAAGCGGTAGATCGGCATCGCGCCCAGCGACACCCCGGCCTCCAGCGTGATCGCCACGCTCTGGTCGACCTTGCCCAGTTCCTCGAGCGCCAGGCAGAGCGCGAAATAGTCGCCGCCCATGCCGCCGTACTCCTCGGGGAACGGCAGACCGAACAGGCCCATCTCGGCCATCCCCGCCACCACCTCGTAGGGGAAGGTGTGGTTCGCGTCGTGCTCGGCCGCCACCGGAGCGACCACCGACCGCGCGAAGTCGCGCACGGTCAGCGCGAGGTCGCGGTACTCCTCCGGCAGCGTGCCGGTGGACAGGAAGTCGGTCATGCGGGGATTCCTTCTCGTTCGGCGTGATTCGTTTCGGCGTGCGCGACGACGCGCGCCAGCACCTGGTCCAGGCGCACCTGGGCGCCCGGCTCGACCAGTAGTTCGACGGTTCCGGCGACCGGCGCGGTGAGCGCGTGCTCCATCTTCATCGCCTCCACGACAACCACCGGATCTCCGGCGGCGACGAGGGCGCCGGAAGCGACCGGCGCCGCGATCACCGAACCCGGCATGGGGGAGCGGATCTCGGCGTCGCCCACGTGCTCGTCGCCGCCGCGCACGTTGGCCTCGGCCACTTCGCGCAGCGCCGCGATGCCGGAGGGTCCCGCCACCCACAGCAGGCCGTCCTGTTCGGCGACCCGGTAGGGGCGGCGCAAGCCGTCCAGGGTGAGCGTGAGCACGCCCGCGGATGGCGTGGACGCGGTGAAAGACGCCCTCAGTGAACGGCTTTCGCCCTCGTCGACCCATACGGTCCCGTTGGCGGGCGTGCCGGAGAGATAGACGTGTTCGACGCGCTCGCCGCCCGCGAGCCGGATGGGAGTGGGCGCGTCGGTCCCGATCCGCCAGCCGGACGGCACCTCCCAGGGATCACGCGGCGCGGCGGGCCAGCGGCGCAACCAGTGCCAGGCCGCCGCCGCGACGAACTCGTCGTCGCCGACGGAAGCGGGCCGGAAATCGGCGACTCGCCGGTCCAGCAGGTCCGTGTCCAGCCGCCCTTCGGCCACGTCCGGGTCGTCGAGCAGGAAACGCAGGAATTCGATATTGCTGGTGACGCCGAGCAGGACGGTGTCGGCCAGCGCGCGATCCAGTTTCGCCAGCGCGGCCGTGCGGTCGGCGGCATGGGCGATGACCTTCGACAGCATCGGGTCGTAGTCGCTGCCGACGCGCGTGCCGATCCGCAGGCCCGAATCGACCCGCACGCCGGGACCCTCCGGCTCGTCGAGGTCGAGCACGGTGCCGCCGGTGGGCAGGAACCCGCGCCCGGGATCCTCCGCGTACACCCTGGCCTCGATCGCGTGCCCGACCATGCGGATGTCGTCCTGCGCCACCGCCAGCTTCTGCCCGGCCGCCACCCGGACCTGGCATTCCACCAGGTCGACGCCGGTGACCAGCTCGGTGACCGGATGCTCCACCTGCAGCCGGGTGTTCATCTCCATGAAGAAGAACTCGTCGGGACGGTCGGCGGAGACGATGAACTCCACGGTCCCCGCGCCCACGTAGTCCACGCTGCGCGCGGTGTTGCAGGCGGCGGCGCCGATCCTGGCCCTGGTGGCCGCGTCCAGCAGCGGCGAGGGCGCCTCCTCGATCACCTTCTGATGGCGGCGCTGCAAGCTGCATTCGCGTTCGCCCAGGTGCAGCACGTTGCCGAACTGGTCGGCCAGCACCTGCACCTCGATGTGCCGCGGCCGGGTGACGAAGCGTTCCAGGAACAGCGTGTCGTCACCGAACGCGGCGGCGGCCTCGCGCCGGGCGCTGCGCAGCGCCTCCGGCAGCCGGGCCGGATCGTCCACCCGGCGCATGCCCTTGCCTCCGCCGCCCGCGGACGGCTTGACCAGCACCGGATAGCCGACTTCCGCCGCCGCGGCGATCAGATCGTCATCGGTCAGGCCGGGCGTGGCGATGCCGGGCACCACCGGGACGCCGAACGCGGCCACGGTGTTCTTCGCGGTGATCTTGTCGCCCATCACCTCGATGGCGCGGGCCGGCGGGCCCAGGAAGACGATGCCCGCCTCGGCCAGCGCGGCGGCGAACGCGGCGTTCTCCGAAAGGAACCCGTAGCCGGGGTGCACCGCTTGCGCGCCTGCGCGCACGGCGGCGGCCACCACCCGGTCGATGGCGAGATAGCTCTCCCGGGCCGGAGCCGGGCCGAGGCGCACCGCCGTGTCGGCTTCGTGGACGTGGCGGGCGTCCGCGTCGGCGTCGCTGTAGACGGCCACCGAGCGAATTCCCAAGGCGCGCAGCGTACGGATCACCCGCACCGCGATCTCGCCGCGGTTGGCGACGAGCACGGTGTCGAATCCGACGGGAACGGATCTGTTCAGCATCGTCATCACATCCGGAATACGCCGTAGGAAACGGGTTCGAGCGGGGCTTGCGCGCACACCGAGAGAGCCAGCCCGAGCACGGTTCTGGTGTCGGCGGGATCGATCACGCCGTCGTCCCACAACCTGGCCGTCGAGTAGTAGGGGTTGCCCTGGCTCTCGTACTGTTCCCGGATCGGGGCCTTGAACGCCTCTTCGTCCTCGGCCGACCAGGGCTGCCCGTTGCTGTCGAGCTGGTCGCCGCGCACCGTCGCCAGCACCGACGCCGCCTGCTCGCCGCCCATCACCGAGATGCGTGCGTTCGGCCACATCCACAGGAAACGCGGCGAATACGCGCGCCCGCACATCGAGTAGTTGCCCGCGCCGTAGGAGCCGCCGATGACGACGGTGAGCTTCGGCACGCGCGCGCAGGCCACCGCGGTCACCATCTTCGCGCCGTGCTTGGCGATGCCGCCCGCCTCGTAATCGCGGCCGACCATGAAGCCGGTGATGTTCTGCAGGAACAACAACGGGATGCTGCGCTTGTCGCACAGCTCGATGAAATGCGCGCCTTTCATGGCGGATTCGCTGAACAGCACGCCGTTGTTGGCGACGATGCCCACCGGATGTCCATGGATGTGCGCGAATCCGGTGACCAAGGTCTTGCCGTATTCGGCCTTGAACTCGTGGAAGCCGCTCTCGCCCTCGGGTGTGCCGTCGACCAGCCGGTGAATCACTTCGCGCACGTCGTAGGGGGTGCGCAGATCCACCGGCACCACGTCGTAGAGCTCGGATTCCGGCGCGGCGGGCGCGATGACCGGACGGACGTCCCACGGGACCGGCGTGCGCGGTCCGAGGGTGGCCACGATGCGGCGCACGATGCGCAGCGCGTCCTGGTCGTCCTCGGCCAAGTGGTCGGTGACACCGGAGGTGCGCGAATGCAACTCGCCGCCGCCGAGTTCCTCGGCCGTGACCACCTCACCGGTCGCGGCCTTCACCAGCGGCGGGCCGCCGAGGAAGATGGTGCCCTGGTTGCGCACGATCACTGCCTCGTCGCTCATCGCGGGCACGTAGGCGCCACCGGCGGTGCACGAGCCGAGCACCGCGGCGATCTGCGGGATCCCCTTGGCGCTCATGGTGGCCTGGTTGTAGAAGATGCGCCCGAAGTGCTCCCGGTCGGGGAACACCTCGTCCTGGCGCGGCAGGTACGCGCCGCCCGAGTCGACCAGGTACACGCACGGCAGCTGGTTCTGCAACGCGATCTCCTGCGCGCGCAGATGCTTCTTCACCGTCATGGGGTAGTAGGTGCCGCCCTTGACCGTCGCGTCGTTGGCCACGATCACGCACTCCCGGCCGGACACCCGGCCGATCCCGGTGATGATCCCGGCGCCGGGAGACTCGTCGCCGTACATCCCGGTCGCGGCCAGCGGGGAGAGCTCGAGGAACGGGCTTCCCGGGTCCAGCAGTTGGTCCACGCGCTGCCGGGGGAGCAGCTTGCCGCGCGCGACGTGGCGGTCGCGCGCCTTCGCCGGGCCGCCCAGCGCCGCGGCAGCCAGCCGGGCGCGCAGGTCGTCGACCAGCGCCGCGTGCGCGGCGCGGTTTCCGACGGCCTCTTCGGTAACGGTCATCACGCCATCCTGTCGTCCAGTTAGTCGACGATAACTGGAATTCAGGTTAGTCTTGATTAACCGAACTGTCCAGGTCGGCGGAAAGGAACGCGTGTGACCAGTGCCGAATCCGTCGCGCCCACTCGTCGTGAGCAACTGAAGGCGCAGCGCAGGACACAACTGCTGGAGGCCGGAGCGCGGTTGATCGCCGACCGCGGCTTCCTCGGCATGCGCCTGGACGACCTGGGCGCCGCCGTCGGGATCAGCGGCCCCGCGGTCTACCGGCACTTCCCGAACAAAGAGGCGTTGCTGGTCGAGCTGCTGGTCGGCGTGAGCCAGCGCCTGCTCGACGGCGGCAAGGCGGTGGTCGCGGGCGCGAACTCCGCCGAACAGGCGCTCGCCGGGCTGGTCGATCACCACTTGGACTTCGCGCTGGGCGAACCGGAGCTGATCCGCATCCAGGACCGCGACCTGGACAACGTGCCCGCCGCCGCCCGCCGGGAGATCCGCCGCACCCAGCGCCGGTACGTGGAGATCTGGGTGGGCGTGCTGCGCGAGTTGCATCCGGAGCTACCCGAGGAGACGGCGCGGGTGCAGGCCCACGCCGTCTTCGGGCTGATCAACTCCACCCCGCACAGCGCGAGCGAGGCGACCGCCGCACGGGCCCGGCCGGTGCTGCGCGGGATGGCGCTGACCGCGCTGGGTTGAGCGCCCCCTCATCGAGCGCTCCACCCGCCGTCCATCGTGTAGGCCGCGCCGGTGACCATGCCCGCCTCCGGCGACACGAGCCAGCTCACCAGCGACGCGACCTCCTCCGGCTCCACGAGGCGCTTGATCGCGCTCTCGGTGAGCAGGATCTTCTCCACCACTTCCTGTTCGGGCACGCCGTGCGCCTTGGCCTGGTCGGCGATCTGCTTGTCCACCAGCGCTGTCCGCACATAGCCCGGGTTGACGCAATTGCTCGTCACCCCGTGCGGGCCGCCCTCCAAGGCGGTGACCTTCGACAGCCCTTCCAACCCGTGTTTGGCCGTCACGTAGGCGACCTTGTATTCGGAGGCGCGCAGGCCGTGCACCGACGAGATGTTGACGATCCGTCCCCAGCCCTGCCGGTACATGTGCGGCAGCGCCGCGCGCACCAGCAGGAACGGCGCCTCGACCATCAGCGTGAGCAGGTCGCGGAAGCGCTGCGGCGCGAACTCCTGGATCGGGCTGACGTGTTGCACCCCGGCGTTGTTCACCAGGATGTCGACGTCGAGCGCCAGGTCCTCCAGCGCCGCGACGTCGAGCAGGTCCACCGCCCACGCCTTGCCGCCCAGTTCCCCGGCCACGGTCTTCGCGCCGGCCTCGTCGACGTCCGCGACCGTGACCGTGGCGCCGCGCGCCGCGAGGGCACGGGCGCACGCCGCGCCGATGCCGCTCGCGCCGCCGGTGACCAGGGCGCTGCGCCCCGCCAGAGCACTCATCGCACGGTCACTTCGGCCCGCGCGCCGAGCGTCGCGGCGTCGGCGTGATCGATGCTTTCCAAGGTCAGCCCCTTCGTCTCTCGTGCGACGAGCACGGCGATCGCGCTCACCGCCGCGGCGCCCGCCAGGTACCAGGCGATCGGCACCGCGGAGTGGTAGGTGTTCAGCAGCCGGACGGCGATGATCGGCGCGAGCGAACCGGCCACGATCGAGGTCACCTGATAGCCCAGCGACACACCGGAGTAGCGCATCCGGGTGGGGAACATCTCGGCCATGATCGCGGGCTGTCCGGCGTACATGAAGGCGTGGAAGATCAAGCCGATGACGATGGCGGACATGATGACCACGTTGTGCCCGCTGTCCATCATCGGGAAGGCGAAGAAGCCCCAGGTGCCCGCGGTGAGCGCGCCGACCAGGTAGACCGGCCGCCTGCCGAAGCGGTCGGACAGGCTGCCCACCAGCGGGATGGTCACGAAGTGCACCGCGTGCGCGGCGAGCAGCCACCACAGGATCACCGCGGTGTCGGCGTGCACCTGCGTCTTCAGGTAGGTGATGGTGAACGTGACCACCAGGTAGTACATGACGTTCTCGCCGAAACGCAGCCCCATCGCGGTCAGCACCCCGCGGGGGTAGCGGCGCAGCACCTCGACCACGCTCAGCGAGGTCGCCTTGATCTGCTCGGCTTCCCGCTGCGCCGCGACGAAGATGGGCGCGTCGGTGATCTTGGTGCGGATGTAGTAGCCGATCAGCACCACGACCGCCGACAGCCAGAACGCGACCCGCCAGCCCCAGCCGAGGAACGCCTCGTCCGACAGCGTGGAGGTGAGCACCAGCAGCACTACCGTCGCCAGCAGGTTGCCCGCGGGCACGCCCGCCTGCGGCCAGCTCGCCCAGAAGCCGCGGCTGCGGCTCGGGCTGTGCTCGGCGACCAGCAGCACCGCGCCGCCCCACTCCCCGCCGACCGCGAAACCCTGGATGAAGCGCAGCGCCACCAGCAGTGCGGGCGCCCAGTAGCCGATCTGTCCGAAGGTGGGCAGGCAGCCCATCAGGAAGGTCGCGCTACCCACCAGCACCAGGCTGAACTGCAGCAGTTTCTTGCGGCCGTACTTGTCACCGAAGTGCCCGAAGACCACGCCGCCGAGCGGGCGCGCCGCGAACCCGACCGCGTAGGTGATGAACGCGGCGAGGATGGCGTCCAGGTCACTGGTGCCCTTGGCGAAGAACACCTTGCTGAACACCAGCGTGGCTGCGGTGCCGTAGAGGAAGAACTCGTACCACTCCACGACGGTGCCCGCCATCGACGCGGCCACCACGCGGCGCAGGCCGCTGGTCGTTCCGCCGGAATCCGCCGCCGCTGTCGTCGCGGCGCTGTGCTCCCTCATCGCACTTCTCCTTCGTGCCGGGGGCCACACTTCGATCCCGATGTGACCGCCCCCACATTGCTCGGCTGCACCGAGTATTGGTGCAGACGATTTGCGCCGCAATGACCATTAATGCAGTTCTTCTCTGCAAAGATGCAGATATGCGCCCGGCCTCTGCTGGTCGTCCCAGCGCGGACGACCTTCTCGTCCTCCTGGCCGTCGGGCGCTCCGGCCGATTCGTCACCGCGGCCGAGGAACTCGGCATCAACCACACCACCATCTCCCGGCGTATCGCCGCGCTGGAGCAGACCCTCGGCGGCCGGGTGCTCACCCGGGTGGCCGGTGGGTGGGAACTGACCGATCTCGGCCGGGAGGCGCTGGCCGCCGCGGAGGCGGTGGAGTCGGCGGTGAAATCACTGGCCGCGGACGAAAGCGGGAACCGGGTGCTGGAGGGCGTGGTCCGAATCTCGGCGACCGACGGTTTCAGCGCCTACATCGCCGCGCCCGCCGCCGCCGAGGTGCAGCGGCGGCATCCGAAGATCTCGGTCGAGATCGTGGCGACCACACGCCGCGCTTCGCAACAGCGGTCCGGCCTGGACCTCGAGATAGTCGTGGGGGAGCCGCAGGTGCACCGCGCCACCGCCACGCACCTGGCCGACTACTGCCTCGGCCTCTACGGCTCCCGCGAGTACCTGCGCGAACACGGCGCGCCCGCGACGATCGATGACCTGGCCCGATATCCGCTCGTCTACTTCATCGATTCCATGCTGCAAGTCGATGATCTCGACCTGGCTTCCAGCTTCGTACCCACGATGCGCGAATCTGTCACTTCGACCAATGTTTTCGTGCACGTGGAAGCCACGCGTGCCTCGGCCGGTCTGGGCCTGCTGCCCTGCTTCATGGCCGACCGCCACACAGATCTCGTTCGTATCCTGGCCGATTCGGTGACGGTAACCCTCGGCTACTGGCTCGTCGCCCGCACCGAAACCCTCCGCCGCCCGGAAGTGGCCGCCGTCGTCACCGCGATCCGCGCCATGGTCGCCGATCAGCGTGACACCCTCCTGGGCCGCCGTCGCTGAGACCGCAAGCGCATCGGTCGCCCTCTGCGAATTCGCAATCCGGCCATCCAGGACGCTGTCTCAACCGCGAACATCCTCGGCCGGAAACTGCTCGCGCACAACCCCGCCGCCCCAGACGAGCCCGGGGCGAGATCGACCGCCATAAACGGTGTGTGACCCGTCACCGGCTCCGGGCAGAAATGGGGTTTCCCGCGCTCTCGATCGGTCAACAAACCATGCGGCGGACCGCCGGTCGGGGGCGCGGACGCCGATGACGATCGAATCCATTGCCCGGCACGAGGATCGCGCCCGGCCAGGGCGCAGAAGGAGGACAAGTGCGATCCATCCGAGCCGGTCTCATCGCCGTGACGCTCGTTGCCGCCACCGTGGCGGGGCCGAGTTCGGCGCATGCCGATGAGACCCTGCCCGGCGCGCCGAAGGACGAGATCATCACGGTGGACGTCGATCTGCTGGGCTGCTCCCTCGGCGCCGGACTCGGTCTCGACCTCCTGCTGGCGCTCACCGCGGGCAACGGTTCCAGCACCACCATCGGTTCCGGGCTGGCCACCCGCCTGCGCGCCGCGGGCTGCCTGCCCTGGCAGCGCTGATCCATAGCGGAGTTCGACGGCATGCACCCTGATCCGCACACCAGCGGTGGGGGCATGGCTTTCGTTGTTTCGCCGGTGGGTCGAGAGTGCAGGACTATGGGGACGTGAGTACTCCTGCACCCGGACCTGTCTTCGACGTGATCGCCGTGCTGAACGGCGTGGTGGACCTGCACTCCTATCCGCGCCGGAACCTGGTCCTGAGCTCGCCGCCGCGGATAGAGTTCCGCGCCCTGGGGGACAACAGAACAACGATCTTCGAGCCGGTTGTCCACCTGCTCAATGGCATCGAACTGCTCGAATCCCAGGGTTGGGAGCTGGTCAGCGTGATCGAACGGAGCGTCGACAGCTCGGACCGCAGGGAGTGCTGCGTGATGGCGTTCATGCGCCGCCCCTGATGAATCGGCCGGCCGTCTCCGGGCCGCCGATCGCCCACTTCGACGCCACCGCTCGAGCGGAGGCCCGGGGAGCGGCGTCCGGCGGTCAATACACTCGCGCGCATGACCGTGCACTTCATCGGGGCCGGGCGGGTGGGTCGCGCGCTCACGCCCGCGGTGTCGTGCGCGCAATCCCACCTCTACGACCCGGCGCGGGTCCGCGGGTGCCGAGCGCTGAAGGCGACGGCCCTGCGTTTGGGGCGGACCTGAGCGATCCGAAAGCGGCGAAGGAAACGAATTCGACCAGGAGGGCCCCCGGTGGAGCTCAGGGACATCGAGATCTTCTTGACATTGGCCGAGGAACTGCACTTCGGTCGCACCGCAATGCGGCTGCACTTGTCCCAGGCGCGGATCAGCCAGTCCATCAAGAATCAGGAACGCCGCATCGGCGCCCGTCTCGTCGATCGCTCCAATCCACGCGATATTCAGCTGACTCCGATCGGGAACCGCCTGTTCGCCGAACTGCTGCCGAACTATCGTGGCGTGGTCCGAGCCATCGAACACGCCCGCCAGAGCGCGCGTGGGATCTCCGATGTGTTGCGGGTCGCCATGATCGGCTACAACCCGTACGACTATCAGCCGTTCTGGGATGCGTTTCGTCGTAACCATCCCACGTGGGAACTGCGTATCCGCAGTAGCGAATTCGGCGACCAGTTCGGCCCGCTGCGCCGCGACGAAGCCGACATCGTCATCGCCTGGCTCCCCGTCGAAGAACCGGGCCTGACCGTAGGGCCAACCATCTTCACCGAGCATATGGTGGCGTTGATGCCGGACAATCATGAACTGGCAGGCGAAAAATGGATTTCACTGGAAACATTCGGCGATCGCGGCGTACTCGCGCCGGCCAACCCCATGCCCGAGTACTGGGAGGATGCGGTCAGTCCTTTCCACACTCCTTCCGGACGTCCGATCCACCGCGTCGCGCCCATCTCGACGTTGGAAGACATCCTGGTCAGCGCCAGCACAAGCGAAGTCTTCACCAGCTGCATGAGTCATATCGCTCG
This sequence comes from Nocardia sputorum, assembly GCF_027924405.1. Taxonomy (NCBI): domain Bacteria; kingdom Bacillati; phylum Actinomycetota; class Actinomycetes; order Mycobacteriales; family Nocardiaceae; genus Nocardia; species Nocardia sputorum. The sequence continues at coordinate 531,121 of NZ_AP026978.1, forward strand.
GTACTATCCGCGCCCGGGCATCACCTATACGCCGATCAGCGATTCCCGGCTGGTTCGCTGGGCGTTGGTCTGGCGCACGGAGTCGGAGACCCAGCAGATCCGCGCTCTCGCGCGAGTAGTCCGCGACCTGGGTGCACTCGAACGAGGGTGACGAAGCTGCCTGTCACGCTCGATCCCAGCGCTTCAGCAGTTCTGCGCGAGCGCTGCGAGGCAGCACCAGTTGCTGTTGTTCCGCCACGAGTCCAGCCGCTTGCATCGGAGGTGGCGTCGCGGTCGGGGGACCGACGGGCGAGAACCCCAGCTTCAGATGCGCGGCATAGGCTTCGGTGCGGATCGTCGTGTTGCAGTGGACATCGACATCACCGAAGAATTGCAGCGCTTCGCGCATCAAGGCGCGCCCTATGCCCATGGCGTGATACTCCGGCAGAATGTGCCACGCGTAGAGCTGCCCATCGCCGTTCGGGCGCCGTGCGGCCTCGACGAACCCGGTGATCTGCCCGTCGGGGGCGCGATGCACGAAGAAGGTTCGTCCGTACTCGGTAAGCGATGTCGTGAGTTCTCGATGTTTTCGCGATGCCATGTCGGCGATGAGCCGCTGTACTCCGCCGGTTTCGGCGCCGGGCAGATTCTCATAGGCCTTCTCGCATCCGCGCAGTAGTGCCTTGACGAGACCCGGCACATCCGCCACAGTCGCGTGTTGGATGGCCGATCGCGGGATCTCGCGTCGCCTCCCATCTGCATGACTTGATTTGTGCGATGACGACAGGACCTGTCGCGTTGCCGAGGCATCGGTCGCCCCCGGCACTTCACTGTGTTTCCGAAGTCCGTGAGCGATCGTGCGGTATCCGGTCCCCGCTCCGGCACCGGCTGCCTTCGTTGTCTTCGTCAAACGGGCTGCGATCCGGGCCAACAAGGAAGGTAAGTCTTTCAGCGCAACCACCACAGATCGTCCGAAAGTTCTCCCCCCACGACTCGGAAGGGTCGGCGAATCTGCCGCATGGGCCGGATCTCGGACAACAACGCTCCAGGAGACAAGATCGGATGTGTATCCCAAGCGTGCGATGACCACCAGCGCGGAACAACGCCGAATCCGGGCGTAGACGATCACTCATACTTATCGGTCGCGACGCACCCGCCCACAATCACAGGCCGACCGCGCCGTGCAGCACCGGCCCAGCCGCTGCGAAGTCACAGGTCTGGCCGAGACCCTTTTGTCATGCCGTGCGGGCGGTGCGGGTGTCGAAGCGGTGGCGGAAGTGTTCGGCGTCGTCGCCTCGTGTGCGGGTGGCGGCGACGCGGACCGGGCGTAGTTCGGCGAGGAGGCGCGGGGAGTTCACCTGGGTTTCCAGCAGGTTCAGGGTGGCGTGGGCTTCGGTGATGGCCGAGGTGGTATCGCCGAGGCCCGCGAGGGCGGCGGAGTAGTAGGCGCGGTAGGAGGCTTCGTCGCGGGGGAAGAAGTCGGCGTGAGCGATGCTCTCGCGCCACAGATCCACCGCACGGCTGTGGTGGCCGAGCATTCGGAGTCCTCGTGCCTCATGGGCGCGCAACTCGGCCTCGGTGACGTGATCCAACCAGGCCGGATCGTCCGGGCTGTCGAGACCGCGATCGGCTTCGCGCCAGACTCGCGTCATCGCGCGATCGAATTCCCGCTCGTCGCCGACGGCCGCATACGCCGTCGCCTCTTCGGCGGCCTTCAATGCGTTCATGCGGGCCGAAGGAATGCCCCTGACCAGTTCGGTCGACCGCCGAGCCAAGCGCACGGGCTCGGCGAACGAGGCCGGTGACGACGCGGCGAGGTTCGCGAGGTCTCCGAGGGCGGCGGCCAATAAAGTATTGTCGCCGCACTGTTCGGCGAGCAGAACCGATTCCGTCAGTCGGCGTCGAGCCGTGCCAGGGTGATTATTGTCGCGGGCCAGCCACGCGACGGTATTCGACAACCATCCCGTGGCGCTGACCAACTCGTCGCCTATGCGCCGGCCGTACGACCTCGAGTCCAGTAGCCGTCGCACGGAGGCGTATTGCCGTGCCGCGTAGTGGAATACTCCGCCGCCTCCGTGATGGTTGTCGTGCTCCCAAAGCCGTTGTGAGAGCGCACGGATGTACGTGACATGACCGGTGCCGACTCGTATCGGTTCCGCCGCCCTGCTCGGCGGTATGGCGACACCCGCCACTGCCGTCATCGTCGCTGCCAGGCCGAACTGTCTGCGGTCCACGTCATCGACTCCTTCGCCAGCCCCGTTGTCGATGGTCCCCGTCTCAGGTGTCGCGAGCAAGAGAGGGAGCAGCGCGGAGCGGGGGATGCCGAGGGCATCGGCGGCGCGGACCAGTTCCCGCACATCGAATATGGTCCCCACTTCCCCACGTTCGACGCGTCCCGCGTGGGTGCGGTCCCAGTGCAGGAGTGCGCCGAAATCCGCTTGAGAGAGTCCCATTTCTCTACGGACGAGGGCGAGGGCTCGACCGGGCTGTCCCTCGGCGAGCAATGTGCGGAATTGTGGCGACTTCCACGCGCCGTCGATCCCCTGGTCCATGATTCATCGCCCCCTGCCCCGAATTCCACTGTGTCGAGCGAACCTTAAGCAAGGTCGCCCGGGTTGTGGCGCGCAACCGCAGATATCGCACACCTGCTCTCGTGCGCTTGACAGCGTGGAGATACGGCTTGCGTTCCTCGAGGCTCGAAGTGCGCGCCGCCGGGGTGATGCCGTGCCCGCACGGCACTCCGGACGCGGTGAGCCGCGAAAGGTGGCGAAAGCCCCCGGCGGCGGGCGCTCCCATCGAACGAGAGGTGATCATGAAGCCGAAAGTGGTCGGATATCTGCGCCGGGACATCTCCGGACGCCGCGCCCGCAGGCACGAAATGGAAATCCGCGCGCTGGCGAAGGCGTCGGGCTTCGATCTGGCGCGCACTCTGGTCGCCGGGCCGACCGCGCCCGCGTCGCTCACGGCGCTGCTCACCGTGGTGGTTCGCGTCGGCGCGGTCGCGGTGCTGACTCCCACGCTGGAACACGTGGAATTCCGAGCGGACGAGATCATGGCGGTGTGCGCGCTGATCACGCTGGAATCTCGCCACTTCCCGCCGCAGGGGAGGGCATCCACTCCGCCGCGTCATGGCCCCTCGGGCCCCGCATCGGCAATCGGATAAGCCTCGGTCGCCGCATGGTCGCCGAGCTTCTCGGCCGCCCCCACCGACATCGTCACGGCTGTGACTACCGCAGGCCTCCGACAGCGCCCGGAGGACCGGAGCCGACGGAGAATCCTGCGGTGGTCCCGCGATGAGTTTCGGTGTCCCGGCACGTCTAACTCTTTGAGGCCGTGTCGGTCTCGCAGGGATAGGAGGGCTCGATGTCGGAAACGAACCAGGAATCATTCGGGCCGCGACGGCTGGCGCAGCATCCGACCGTCCAGCGGATGGCGCAGCGGCCGCGGACCACGCCTGACCCGGTGCTGTCCACCGCTCAACTGCGCGAGATCTGTCTTGCCGCAGGCGCGGACGACGTGGGCTTCGTTCCGGTCGACGACCCGCGCGTGGCCGAAGAACTCGAGCACGCCCGCGGAATATTGCCCAGCGCACGAACATTCATCGCCTTCTGTGTGCGGATGAATCGCGATAATCTCCGCAGCCCCCAGCGCAGCCTGGCCAACACCGAGTTCAACCACGCCGACGACGAAACGAATGAGGTCTCCCGCCGGATCACGCGGGCGCTCCAGGACGCCGGCTATCGCGCCGTGTATCCGGCGCCGGGATATCCGATGGAGGTCGATCAGTTTCCCGGGCGCGTCTGGGTGATCGCGCACAAGGTGGTGGCGCAGGCGGCGGGCTTGGGCGTGATGGGCATCCACCGCAACGTCATTCATCCGAAGTTCGGCAACTTCATCCTGCTCGGCACCGTGGTGACCGATGCCGTGGTCGACGAGCCGAGTGCCGCGCTGGATTTCAACCCGTGTCTCGAGTGCAAGTTGTGCGTGTCCGCCTGCCCGGTCGGCGCGATCACCGACGACGGCGGGTTCGATTTCCAGGCGTGCTACACGCACAACTACCGGGAGTTCATGGGCGGCTTCACCGATTGGGCCGAAACCATCGCAGACAGCGCCGACCGTGCCGAGTATCGCGAACGGGTGACCACGGGTGAGTCGTTCTCGATGTGGCAGAGCCTGTCGTTCAAGCCGAACTACAAGGCCGGCTACTGCATGGCCGTGTGCCCGGCCGGTGAGGATGTGATCGGAGCTTTCCTCGACGACCGGAAGGGGCACTTGGCGGAGGTGGTGCGGCCGTTGCAGAACAAGCCGGAACCTGTCTACGTGCTGCCGGGCTCCGCCGCGGAGGAGCACGTCACACGCCGTTTTCCAGCCAAGACCCCGAAGCCGGTCACCAACGGCTTCCCGGACGAGGTGAACACGCTGCTCGATCAGATCGGCCCCCGGCCCCGCCCGCGCGGCGCCTCGGACTGATCGGGGAGCGAATTCTCCGCAGCTGAAGGGGCCCGGGCAGGAGCGCGGTGCGGTTGTCCGGAGCCTGCCCTCGTCCAGAGAAACCGACCGATCGGTAGTAAATTCCCTCCATGAGACGTCGACAGTCCATCCGGGACCTCCGCCCCGGCCGGACATCGAACCGCTGCCGGGCGGTTGTCGCAGGTGAAGGTGAGGGATCATGGCCGAGTACGCGCCGACTCTGGTCGCAATCTACGACGTCGGTCACGCGCAACCGCGCCGAGTGGCCGAATTCGGGTCGAATCCGGACGGTGGCGTGACGCTCACGGTGATCGATCCCGACGGATGCCTCGTCGCCGAACGGTTGTACGAGCGCGGTATCAAAGTTTTCGATCCGCCCAGGCGGATATTGCCGGACGAGGGCCCGCCTTTCCTGCGTGCGTTGCTCGATTCGCAAGCGATGAGCTACTACCGCGTTGTCGATGAAAGCCCGGATGAGCGGCAACGGCCGAGCGGTCGCACGCCTTGGTCCGCGAATCCGGCATCGGGTTCGAATGGCGCGTCGACGCCGCCCGCTCGGTGAGGGACGCTGTCACCCCGCTACTTCGCAACATCACCCGGCGCCTGACCAGAACCCTCGATCTGGGGACTCGGACCGCCGCGGGCACTTATCGGCGCACCAGCGGCACGCTGGACCTCGGTGCTCGCACGTTCCGGGACGCGGACGAGCGGTCCTCGCATTTGTTGGAAGAAGCGCGCACCCGAGTGCAGCCGCATCCGGAGCAGGCGGCTCGGCAGCGAGTGTGGGATTACCAGCCCAGTGCGGCCGAATCCGCCATGAGTGCGCGCAGGCTGACCACCGATGTCGAGTTCGAAGGCGACATGCGAATAGCGGTGGCGAAAAGTTCCACCACAGTACGGAAGATGCGTTCCGACGATGGGGAATTGAATATCTATAAACCTATCCACGGTGAGCAATACGACGCGGGGCTGCCATTCGTGCACGCTCCCGGCGCGCTGACGAGCCGGGAGATCGCGGCCTATCGGGTCGATGAACTACTCGGTTTCGGCAGGGTGCCGCCGACGGCCAGGACGGACGGCGTCATCGGGCCGGATGGCAGAGCGTCCGGGCCCGGCATGATCCAGCAGTTCGTCGAGTCCAAGCCGTCGAGGCCGGTGGAGGAGTATCCGAGAATCCAGCAGCAACAAGTCGCGGTACTCGATTACATCATCGGCTCCATGGATCGCCATCCCCGCAACTATCGCACCGTGGAACGGGACGGACAGCTCGAAGTCGTCGCCATCGATCACGGCCGATCATTCCCGCTGTCGACTCGGCCGCTCGAGATCGATATCGATTCCGATTTCGCAATGGCGCAGAAGGGCGAGCGCCTCGAAGCGGAGGTCTTCCGCGCGGTCGAAGGCGTCGACATCGGCCGCTTTCGCGCGGCGCTCGGCGACGCCGGTCTGCACGACAACGCGATCGACGGCGCGGTGGCGCGGCTGGAGAAGATCCGGGAACTCGGCATGATCCCGGCCGACGCCAGGGTTCTGCCACCCTGATCCGCTGGTCACCCGGCCTGGGGATGCGGGCGCCGTTCGATGGTGTTCCGCGCCCGTGTCAACACATCCTGGACTTCGAACCCGGCGGCCTGCCACGAGTCGGTGGCGAGACCGACTCTGCCGCGCCACTTCCGCATGATGTCGGCGTGCACCGGCCAGCGCACGAACCGCCGCATGTCCTGCTCGGTCTCCCACACCGAGATCGAACCGCCGCGCGCCTCCGACGGCCGCGCCCACAACCACAGGCCGACCGCGCCGTGCATCACCGGCCAATTCCGGCCCAGTCGCATTCCCGTCTTGTAGATCGCCTGAACGTCCTCGTCGGAGGCGGCCAGGAAGTCGGTCACGCTGACAAACACCGGCCCGCGGGTGTCGTGTCGCGGTCCGGCTTGCCAGGGCAGGAGCATGGTGCCTTCGGAAAACGGCTGTTCGCCCGCGGTATCGGGCCGGTCGGAACTCTGCTCCGAGGAATTGATAAGCATACGCAGATGATATGCATATGTTTACCGTTTTGCCAAGGTTCGCGGGAGCGCACCGGCGCGCCGCCGTGTGCCGCGGCTTCGCTCCCGGCGATTCGTCGCGCGCTCCGGAGCGGGCCGCGACCTAGGGTGGTCGGATGGCCTCTCTCTCCGATCCAGAAGTGCGCGAGTTCCTCTCCCACGGCACCCGTACCGGCAAGGTGGCGTTCGTGGCCGCCGACGGCAGTCCGATGGTGACGCCGGTTTGGTTCGTCCTCGAGGGGGACGCACTGGTCTTCAACACCGGCAAGTCCAGCGCGAAGGGTAAGGCGTTCGCCAGGGACGGGCGCGTCTCGGTGTGCGTCGACCTGGAGGAGCCGCCTTACGCGTCGGTGCAGTTGCGGGGCACGGTCACGCTCTCGGAAGACCCCGATGAATTGTTGCGCACCGCCACCGAGATCGGCGGCCGTTATATGGGCGCGGACCGCGCCGAAGAGTTCGGCAAGCGCAATGGCGTCCCCGGCGAACTCGTCGTCCGCCTCCGGCCCGACAAGGTGATCGCCCACTTCGACGCCACCGCCTGAGCCGGCGCGCCTCGCGCGTGCCCGGTGGCGTCGCCACCCGGACCGCCGGGCACAACTGCCGGCGGGGCGAGGCCGCGAAAGCCGGTGTTCGGTTGCGAAGCGACCCGATCGGGGAGCGGCGCGAGTTCGACACCAGCGAGCCGAGGAACCGGTCGGCTCCGGCGCTCGGTCGCCGCGAGCGTGGTGACCGGCGGTCAATACACTCGCGCGCATGACCGTGCATTTCATCGGGGCCGGGCCGGGGGCGGCCGATCTGCTGACGGTGCGCGCGGTCGAGCTGCTGCGCGCGTCGCCGGTGTGCCTGTACGCGGGGACCTATCTGGACCCGGGGGTGCTGGCGTACTGCGCACCGGACGCCGAGCTGGTCGATACCCAGCATCTGGACCTCGACCAGATCACCGAGCGTCTGGTGCGCGCGGATCGGGCGGGCCGGGACGTGGCTCGCCTGTGCTCGGGCGACCCGTCGCTGTATTCGGCGTTGACCGAGCAGACCCGCAGGCTCGACGCGCAGGGCGTGGCGTGGGATGTCACGCCGGGCGTGCCCGCCTATGCCGCCGCTGCCGCGGTGCTCGGTGCGGAGCTCACGGTGCCCGAACTGGTGCAATCGGTCGTGCTGACGCGCACGCAGGCCCGCTCCACCGCGATGCCCGAGTCCGAAGCGCTGGCGAACTTCGCCGCCACCGGCGCCACCCTCGCGCTGCACCTGGCCATCACCCGCGTCCGCGCGTTGGCCGCCGAACTGTCCGCCGACTACGGCCCGGACTGCCCGGTCGCCGTCGTCTACCGCGCCAGCCAGCCGGAGCAACTCGTCCTGCGCGGCACGCTGGCCGACATCGCCGACCAAGTGGAGGCCGCCGGACTGCGGCAGGCCGCGGTGATCCTGGTTGGCCGTGCGCTCACGCCTGCGGTGTCGTGCGCGGAATCGCACCTCTACGACCCGGCGCGCGTGCGCGGGTCCTGACGGCGGGTGCCTGAGGCGCCCGCCGGCTCGGCGCGAAAGTGCCCGGATTGGTGCGCCGGTGACTCATGTGAGAACCGCAACATCCGGCTGGCAAACATTTGCAAAGCCGCTGCCAGGGGTGATGTTCTCTCGCTATGACCGATGGTTGGTTGCCCGCCGGGGGCGACGGTAGATTGATCCGGTGATTCGCAAAGAAGGTCCCGGCGGAGCCGGTCGGTGGGTTCTGGGCACGGTCGAGCTCATGTAACAAGCCCGGCACGTTGGACAGATAGTTCAATTGAACATTTTTTGCCTGATTTGATGTGAGAACTCAACCCGGAGACGCAGGCGCCACGCTCGGACAGGTGTGCGCCCCCTCCGGGTGTGGTCGGGGAGCGCTTGCGTGGTGTTCCGGAAGCGAGGTTACGGTTGGACCGGCTGGATTTCGGCGGAAACGGCGAAACTGGTGGCGAACGGGCACACGCTGGTGCTGGGGCAGAACCCGGGCTGTCCGGCGCGTTCCCGCTGTCTCCCGCTCAGCTGGGCATCTGGTACGCGCAGCACGTCGACCCGCAGGTGCCGGTCACCATCGCGCAATACGTCGACCTGCACGGTGAGCTGGATGTCGATGTGCTCGAGCGCGCCAGCATCGACGCCTCGCACGAACTCGGTTCCGGTTTCCTCCGGATCATCGAACGCGACGGCGAGCCGTTGCAGTACGTCGACCACTCCATCGCCGATTACGACAAGGTCGTCTACGTCGATCTGCGCGGCGAGGCCGATCCGGCCGCCGCTGCGATGGCGTGGATGCGCGCCGAGTACAGCCGCCCGTTCGACCTGCTGAACGACCGGTTGATCCTGGTCGCGGCGCTGCAACTGGCCGACGATCACTGGTACTGGTACTCCCGCGCCCACCACATCGCGCTCGACGGCTTCGGCGCGATGACCAACCTCAACCGCATCGCCGAGCTCTACACCGCCTACGTCACCGGCACCGAACCCGCCGCGTCCAAGGCCACCGATCTGCACACGCTGTACGAGCAGGAGATCGCCTATCGGGAGAGCTCCCGCTTCGTCTCCGACAAGGAGTACTGGGCGCAGCGGGTGGACGGGCTGGAAGAGGGCACCAGCCTGACCGGCCGTTCCGCGCCGCCCGCCGCGATCAACGGCATCGTGAGCGCGGCGCTGTCGGACGAGCAGAACAGCCTGCTGGAGGCCGCGGTCGCGCGGCACGATTCCTCGCCCGCCGGGCTGCTGCTGGCCGGTTTCGCCGCGTATCTGGCGCAGTGGAACGGCGTCGAGGACGTCATCCTCAGCCTGCCGGTGACCGCGCGCACCACCGCCGCGATGCGCCGCTCGGGCGGTGTGTCGTCGAACATCGTGCCGCTGCGGCTGCACGTCGGCCACGACACGACGGTGTCGGAGCTGCTCAAGCAGGTGCAGGTCGAGGTCTCCGGCGCGCTGCGTCACCAGCGCTACCGGCACGAGGACATCCGCCGCGACGCGGCCGGTGACGGCGTGGTGACCACGGAGTTCTTCGGGCCGTGGGTCAACATCATGCTGTTCCACGACGAACTGGTGATGGGCCCGATGGTCGGCCAGCTCAGCGTGCTGTCCACCGGCAGCATCGAGGATTTGGGCGTCAACTTCTACCAGTCGGTCGCGGGCACCCGCTCGCACATCGACTTCGAGACCAACCCGAACCTCTACACCGAGGACGAGGCGCGCCGCCACCACGGCCGCTTCCTGGAGTTCTTCGATCGTTTCCTCGCCGCCGAGGTGGACGCCACGGTGTGGGGACTTCCGGTCACCACCGACGACGAGCGCGAGCGGACGCTGCTGGAGTGGAACGACTCCGAGCAGGAGGTTCCCGAGACCACACTCGCCGCGCTGCTGGACGCGCAGATGTCGTCGACCCCGGACAACATCGCGCTCGACTTCGAGGGCGCGACGCTGACCTACGCGGAGTTCGACGCGCGGGTCAACCGGCTGGCCCGTTTCCTGATCGCCGACGGCGTGGGCCCGGAATCGCTGGTCGCGCTGGGCATGCGCCGCTCGCTGGAACTGGTGATCGGCATGCACGCCGTGCTGAAGGCCGGTGGCGCGTACGTGCCGATCGATCCGGATCATCCGGCCGAGCGCACCGCCTACATCCTCGACAGCGCCGCGCCGGTGTGCGTGCTGACGCTGTCGGCCGACGAGCTGGAGCTGCCGGAATCGGTGCGCCGGGTGGAGATCGACACCCTGGACACCTCGGCATACTCGGCCGATCCGGTCACCGACGCCGACCGCCTCGCGCCGCTGCGGCCGGACAACACCGCCTACGTCATCTACACCTCGGGTTCGACCGGCCGCCCCAAGGGCGTGGCGGTCACCCACCACGCGATCGTCAACCAGCAGCTGTGGATGCTCGACGAGTACCGGCTGACCGCGGCGGACGTGTATCTGCAGAAGACCGCGACCACGTTCGACGTGTCGCTGTGGGGTTACTTCCTGCCGCTGCTCGTGGGCGCGAAGTTGGTCATCGCGTCGCCGGACGGGCACCGCGACCCGCTGTACGTGGCGGAGATGATCGAGCGGCACGGCGTCACCGTGACCGACTTCGTCCCGTCCATGCTCACGGTGTTCGTCGCGCACGCCACGCGAGCCCAATGCGCCACGCTGCGCGCGGTTTTCGTGATCGGCGAGGCGTTGCCGCCGGAGACCGCCGCCGGCTTCCGCGCGATCACCGACGCGGGGCTGCACAACCTGTACGGCCCGACCGAGGCCGCGGTGTCGGTGACCTATTGGGAAGCGACCGCCGCCGACACGGTGACCGTGCCGATCGGCATCCCGGAGTGGAACGTCCAGGTCTACGTGCTGGATTCGCGGCTGCGTCCGGCCGCGATCGGCGCGCCGGGCGAGCTGTATCTCGGCGGGCGTCAGCTCGCGCGCGGCTACCGTGGTCGTCCCGACCTCACCTCCGATCGCTTCGTCGCGAACCCGCTGTCGAGCACGGGCGAGCGGATGTACCGCACCGGCGACCTGGTGCGCTGGAACGAAGCGGGCACGCTGGAATACATCGGCCGCACCGACTTCCAGGTGAAGTTCCGCGGTCAGCGCATCGAGCTGGGGGAGATCGAGACCGATCTGCTCGCGCATCCCGCGGTCAGCCAGGCCGTGGTGCTGGTGGTGGACACCGCGACCGGCCAGCAGCTGGTGGCCTACGTCGTCCCGGCTCCCGGTCACACCGTTGAGCCGGTGGAGCTGACCAGGTTCGCCGCCGAGCAGCTGCCCAGCTACATGGTCCCCGCGTCGATCATGGTGCTGGACGCCTTCCCGCTGAACACCAGCGGCAAGCTGGACCGCAAGGCGCTGCCGGAGCCGGTGTTCAGCGCCGACGCCGGTGATTTCCGCGCGCCGCGCACCCAGGCCGAGCAGATCGTGGCGGGCATCTTCGCCGACGTGCTCAGCCAGGAGCGCATCGGCATCGACGACAACTTCTTCGACCTGGGCGGCAATTCGCTGGTCGCCACCCAGGTGGTGGCGCGCATCGGCGCCGCGTTCGGCACCCAGATCGGGGTGCGCGCGCTGTTCGAGACCCCGACCGTCGCCGGTATCGCGGCGCGCGCGGAGAACGCCGCGCCGGTGGGCGAATCGCGTCCGCCGCTGGTGGCCCAGCAGCTGCCGGAGCGGGTGCCGCTGTCGCTGGCGCAGCAGCGCATGTGGTTCATCAACCAGTTCGACCCCACTGTGCCGACCTACAACCTGCCGTTCGTGGTGCGGTTGCGCGGCCAGGTGGACCTGGACGCGTTGCAGTCGGCGCTGCTGGACGTGGTCGAGCGGCAGCAGTCGCTGCGCACGATCTTCCCCGAGTCCGGCGACGGCGGATACCAGCAGGTGCTCCCGGTCGACCAGGTCGAACTCGGCATCGAGGTGCAGCCGATCGACGAGGCCGAATTGCACGGCGCGCTGGCCGAATTCGCCGCGCGCGGCTTCGACGTCTCGCGTGAACTGCCGATCCGGGTGCGGGTCTTCGCGGTCACCGGCGGCCGCGGCAACGGCGTCGCCGACTACGCGGTGGCGTTCGTCGTGCACCACATCGCGGCCGACGGCTTCTCCTTCGGCCCGTTGGCGCGCGACGTGGCCGCCGCCTACCTGTCCCGCACCGCGGGCGAGGCGCCGAGCTGGGCGCCGCTGCCAGTGCAGTACCAGGACTTCAGCGTCTGGCAGCGCGAGCTGCTGGGCGCGGAATCCGATCCCGCCTCGATGGCGGCGCGCGAGATCGCCTACTGGCGTAGGGCGCTGGCGGGCCTGCCCGACCAGCTGGACCTGCCCGCGGACCGTCCGCGTCCGCCGGTGCAGAGCTTCCACGGCAGCCGGGTGAGCTTCGACATCGACGCCGAGCTGCACCGCGGGCTCGTCGCGCTGGCCCGCGCGCAGGGCGTGAGCCTGTTCATGGTCATGCACGCCTCACTGGCCGTGCTGCTGGCCCGGTTGTCCGGCACCAGCGACATCGCGATCGGCACCCCGGTCGCCGGGCGCGGTGAGCAGGCGCTCGACGACCTGATCGGCATGTTCGTCAACACGCTCGTGCTGCGGTCGGAGGTGGACGGCAGCGAGCCGTTCGCCGAATTCCTCGGCCGCACCAGGGAAACCGACCTCGCGGCGTTCGCGTTCGCCGACGTGCCGTTCGAGCGGCTGGTCGAGGTGCTCAACCCGACCCGCTCGCAGGCGCGGCACCCGCTGTTCCAGGTGATGCTGTCGTTCCAGGAGATGTCGCACGCGACCCTGGAACTGCCCGGGCTCTCGGTCACCGCCGACGAGCTCGAGGTCGACATCGCCAAGTTCGACCTGCAGTGGACGGTCACCGAGGAGCGCGGCGCGAACGGCGAGCCCGCGGGCATGGGCGCGGTCGTCTCCTTCGCAACGGACCTGTTCGACGCGCCGACCGTCGCCGAGTTCGGCCGCCGCTACCTGCGCGTGCTGGAAGCCGCCGTCGCCGCGCCGCACGCGGCCGTGCGCGATATCGAGATCCTCGACGAGGCCGAGCGCGACCGGGTGCTCACCGAGTGGAACCACACCGGTCACGACGTGCCCGCCGCCACCGTGCTGGAGCTGTTCGAGGAACAGGTGCGGGGCAGGCCGGACGACCCCGCGGTCGTGTTCGACGGCGGCTCGCGCGGCGCGCAGGAGTTCGGCGCGCCGGTCGAGCTGACCTACGCCGAGTTCGGCGCGCGGGTGAACCGCTTGGCGCGCAAGCTGATCGAGACGGGCGTCGGCCCGGAGACGCTGGTCGCGGTCGGCATCCGCCGGTCGGTGGACATGCTGGTGGCGATCTACGCCACGCTCACCGCGGGCGGCGGCTACGTGCCGATCGACCCCGACCATCCCGCCGAGCGCACCGAGTACGTGCTCGACAGCTCCGCGCCGGTGTGCCTGCTCACCACCACGGCCGACAACGTCGCCGCCGCGGACATCCCGGTGCTGACGCTGGACACCCTCGACCTGAGCGAATTCGGTGACGAGCCGGTCACCGACGCCGAGCGTCGCGCTCCGCTGCGCGCCGCCAACACCGCCTACGTGCTCTACACCTCCGGCTCGACCGGCCGCCCCAAGGGCGTCGCGGTCAGCCACGCGTCGGTGGTCAACCAGATCGCCTGGATCACCGCCGAATACCGGATCGGCCCGGCCGATGTGATCCTGCAGAAGACGCCGGTCACCTTCGACGTGTCGGTGTGGGAGCTGTTCGGCACGCTGGCCGTCGGCGCCCGCATGCTGATCGCCGCGCCCGACGGCCACCGCGATCCGATCTACCTGTCGGAGATCATCGGGCGGCACCGGGTCACCATGACCTCGTTCGTGCCGTCCATGCTGTCGGTGTTCGCCGGGTCCGCGGACACCGCCGAATGCGCCTCGCTGCGTGTGGTTCTCGTCGCCGGTGAGGCGCTGCCGCCCGCGACCGTCACCGCGTTCCGGCAGTTCTCCACGGCCGCGGTGCACAACCTGTACGGCCCGACCGAGTTCACCGTGCACGCCACGGCCTGGCACGTCAACGGGGTCGCCCCCACGTCGGTCCCGATCGGCCGCCCGGTGTGGAACGCGCAGACCTACGTGCTGGACGAGGGCCTCGCGCCCGTTCCGGTCGGCGTCCCCGGCGAGCTGTACCTCGGCGGCGTGCAGACCGCCCGCGGCTACCACGGCCGCCCCGACCTGTCCGCCGAGCGCTTCGTCGCCGACCCGTTCGGCCCGCCCGGCTCCCGCCTGTACCGCACCGGCGACCTGGTGCGCTGGCTACAGCCGCGCGATCCCGAAGTGGGCAGCGCGGGCGTGCTGGAGTACATCGGCCGCACCGACTTCCAGGTGAAGTTCCGCGGTCAGCGCATCGAGCTCGGCGAGATCGAGACCGCCCTGCTCGACCACCCGGCCGTCAGCCAGGCCGTCGTGCTGGTGATGGACACCGTCGCCGGCGATCAGCTGGTCGCCTACGTGGTCAGCACCGGTGGCCCGGTCGACATCGACAACATCAAGAACGCGCTGCACCGCACGCTGCCCGCGTACATGGTGCCCTCGGCGATCGTGGTGCTGGAAGCGTTCCCGCTGAACGCCTCCGGCAAGCTGGACCGCAAGGCGCTGCCCGCGCCGGTGTTCGAGGTGCGCGAATTCCGCGCCCCGACCACACCGATCGAGGAGATCGTCGCGCAGATCTTCGGCGAGGTGCTGGGCATCTCCCGCGTCGGCGTGGACGACGACTTCTTCGAGCTGGGCGGCAACTCGCTGATCGCCACCCAGGTGGCCTCCCGCCTCGGCATCGCGCTGGACACCAGGGTGCCGGTGCGCATGCTGTTCGAGGCGTCCACGGTGGCGGCGCTGGCCGCGCGGGTGGAGTCGCACGCCGGTGACGGCGCGCGCAAGGCGCTGGTCGCCCGCCATCGTCCGGAGCAGGTGCCGCTGTCGCTGGCACAGCAGCGCATGTGGTTCCTCAACCGGTTCGACACCTCCTCGGCGGTGAACAACATCCCGGTCGCGATCCGGCTGTCCGGCGACCTGGACATCGCCGCGTTGCAGGTCGCGGTCATCGACGTGATCGACCGGCACGAGTCGCTGCGCACGGTGTTCCCGGAGACCAAGACCGGACCGGTGCAGGTGGTGCTGGACGCCGCGCAGATCGTGCCGGACCTGACCCCGGTGCCGGTGACCGAGCACAACCTCATCGATCACCTGGTCGAGCTGGCCTCGATGGCGTTCGACGTGACCAGCGAAGTGCCGCTGCACGCGCGGCTGTTCGAGATCAGCGAGACCGAGTACGTGCTGGGCATGGTGGTGCACCACATCTCCGCCGACGGCTGGTCGATGGGACCGCTGGCCCGCGACGTCATGGTGGCCTACGCCGCGCGCACGTCGTGGGAAGCGCCCGCGTGGTCCGCGCTGCCGGTGCAGTACGCCGACTACGCGCTGTGGCAGCGCGAGGTGCTCGGTTCCGAGGACGACCCGAGTTCGCTGATCTCCAACCAGATCCGGTACTGGACGCGCGAACTGGCCGATCTGCCCGACGAATTGACGCTGCCGTCGGATCGGCCGCGCCCCGCCGTGGCGTCCTACCGCGGCGGCACCTATCCGTTCGTGATCTCCGGCGAGACCCAGCGCGCCCTGATCGAGCTGGGCCGCAGGCACAACGCCTCGCTGTTCATGGTGCTGCACAGCGCGCTGGCCGTGCTGCTGGCCCGCGCCAGCGGCACCAGCGACATCGCCATCGGCACCCCGGTCGCAGGCCGCGGTGAGGCCGCGCTGGACGACCTGATCGGCATGTTCGTCAACACCCTGGTGCTGCGCACCGAGGTGGACGGCGCGATGACCTTCGCCGACCTGCTCGCCCGCGCCCGCGAGACCGACCTGCACGCGTTCGCGCACGCCGACGTGCCGTTCGAGCGGCTGGTCGAGGTGCTGAACCCGGCGCGTTCGCAGGCGCGCCATCCGCTGTTCCAGGTGATGCTGACCTTCCAGAACACCCGGCAGGCGAGCCTGGAGCTGCCCGGTCTGTCGGTCAACGGCATCGACTACGACGCGCGGCTGGCCAAGTTCGACCTCCAGCTGACCCTGTCGGAGACCCAGGACGAGCAGGGCGACTCGGCGGGCATGTCGGCCGAGTTCTCCTACGCGCTGGATCTTTTCGACGAGCCGACCGTCGCGGCGTTCGCCCGCCGCCTCGACCGCATCCTCGCGGCCGTGACCGCCGACCCGGACGTCCCGATCGGCGACATCGAGTTGCTCGCGTCCGAGGAACGCGCGCGGGTGCTGATCGACTGGAACGACACCACGCACCCGGTGGACCAGGTCGCGACGCTGGTGTCGCTGTTCGACGCGCAGGCGGCGGCCACGCCCGACGCGATCGCGCTCGACTTCGACGACGAGCGGCTGACCTACCGCCAGTTGCAGGAGCGGGCCAACCGCATCGCCCGCCAGCTCATCGGCGCGGGCGTCGGCCCGGAATCGCTGGTGGCACTGGCGCTGCGGCGTTCCACCGAATTGGTCGTCGCGATGTACGCGGTGGTGCAGACCGGCGCGGCCTACGTGCCGCTGGACCCGGACCAGCCCGCCGAGCGGATCAACTACATCATCGAGACCGCGCGGCCGCGGATGATCCTGTACCGGTCGGCCGACGGCTTCGGCCTCGACCCGCAGCCGGAAGTGACCGCGCTGTCGGTGGAGGGCATCGAGGGCGTGCCCGGTTTCGCCGCGACCAGCGGCGCGCCGATCACCGACGCCGAGCGCACGCGCCCGCTGCGGCCGGAGAACACCGCCTACGTGATCTTCACCTCCGGTTCCACCGGTCGCCCGAAGGGCGTGGCGGTCAGCCATGCCGCGATCGTCAACCGGCTGCTGTGGATGCAGCACGCGTACCCGATCGGCGCGCAGGACGCGGTGCTGCAGAAGACGCCCGCCACGTTCGACGTGTCGGTGTGGGAGTTCTTCTGGCCGTTGCAGACCGGCGCCAGGCTGGTCGTCGCGAAGCCGGACGGGCACCGCGACCCGGTGTATCTGTCACGGATCATCGCCGAGAAGGAAATCACCACGGCGCACTTCGTGCCGTCCATGCTCTCGGTGTTCGTCTCCACGCTGGGCAACGAGAACGGCGACGGCCTGCCCGCGCCGCGGCTGCGGCAGGTCTTCGCCTCCGGTGAGGCGCTGCCCGCGCAGACCGCGCAGCGTTTGCGCGAGCTGACCGGCGCGCGCCTGCACAACCTGTACGGCCCGACGGAGGCCGCCGTCGACGTGACGTATCACGAGGCGACCGACGCCGACACGGTGTCGGTGCCGATCGGACGTCCGGTGTGGAACACCCGCGTCTTCGTGCTCGACAGCCGCCTGCACCCGGTCGCGCCTGGTGTCGCGGGTGAGCTGTATCTCGCGGGCGAGCAGCTGGCGCTCGGTTACCTGGGCCGTTCGGATCTGACCGCCGACCGGTTCGTGGCCAACCCCTACGGCGCGCCGGGTGACCGGATGTACCGCACCGGTGACTTGGTGGCCTGGACCCCCGCTGGCGAACTGGAGTACCTGGGCCGCACCGACTTCCAGGTGAAGTTGCGCGGTCTGCGCATCGAGCTGGGCGAGATCGAGTCGGCGCTGCTGGCGCAGCCCGGGATCGCGCAGGCGGTGGTCGTGCTGCGCGCCGACGCGCACGCCGGCGATCAGCTGGTGGGCTACCTGGTCTGCGAACCGTATGTGGCCGTCGACATCGACGAGGTGAAGACCGCGCTTTCGGCGGCGCTGCCGGGCTACATGGTCCCGGCCGCGCTGGTCGTGCTGGACGCGTTCCCGGTGAACGCCTCCGGCAAGCTGGATCGTAAAGCCCTGCCCGCCCCGGTGTTCGAGGCCAGGGTCTTCCGCGCTCCCTCGACGCCGATCGAGGAAATCGTCGCGGAGATCTTCGCCGACCTGCTCGGCGTGCCGCGCGTCGGCGTGGACGACGACTTCTTCGAGCTCGGCGGCAACTCGCTGGTGGCCACCCAGGTGGTCGCCCGTCTCAGCGCGGCGCTGAACACCGAGGTCGGCGTGCGCGTGCTGTTCGAGGCTCCGACCGTGGCCGCGCTGGCCGCGCGGGTCGAGTCGCACGCGGGCAGCGGTGCGCGCCAGGCGCTCACGGCACAGGTGCGTCCCGAGCATCCGCCCCTGTCGCTGGCACAGCAGCGCATGTGGTTCCTCAACCGTTTCGACGCCGATTCCGCCGCGAACAACATCCCGGCCGCGGTGCGGCTGGAGGGCGCGCTGGATCTGGACGCGCTGCGCGGCGCGATCGCCGACGTGGTCGCGCGGCACGAATCGCTGCGCACCATCTACCCGTCCCGCGACGGGGTCGCCTACCAGCGGGTGCTGAACGCGACCAGGGCTATTCCGGATCTGGACGTGGTCGAGGTGGCCGAGGGGCAACTGCTCGGCGTCCTCTACGAGTTCGTCGAGCGCGGCTTCGACGTGACCACCCGGCCGCCGGTGCGCCTGCGCGCCTACCGGCTCGGCCACGACGACTACGTGCTGGTCGTCGTGGTGCACCACATCGCCGCCGACGGCTTCTCCATGCGGCCGCTGGTGCGCGACCTGATGACCGCCTACGTGGCGCGGACCTCCGCGGCCCAGCCGGGCTGGCCGCCGCTGGCCGTGCAGTACGTGGACTTCGCGCTGTGGCAGCGCGACACGCTCGGCTCCGAGGACGACCCGACCTCGCTGATCTCCGAGCAGCTGGACTACTGGCGCGAGACGCTGGCCGGGCTGCCCGACGAGCTTCGCCTGCCCGGTCGCCCGCGGCCCGCCGTCGCCTCCTACGGCGCGGGCACCTACCGGTTCCGCGTGCCGGGCGAACTGATCGAGGACCTGAACCGGGTCGCGCAGACGCACGGCAGCACGCTGTTCATGGTGGTGCACAGCGCGTTCGCCGCCCTGCTGGCGCGGTTGAGCGGCTCCGACGACATCGCCATCGGCATCCCGGTGGCCGGACGCGGCGAGCAGGCGCTCGACGACCTGGTCGGCATGTTCGTCAACACCCTGGTGCTGCGCGCCGAAGTGGACCCCGGTGACTCGTTCGCCGATCTGCTCGCCCGGGTCCGCGAGCGCGACCTGCAGGCGTTCGCGCACGCCGACGTGCCGTTCGAGCGGCTGGTCGAGGTGCTCAACCCGGCCCGCTCGCAGGCGCGCCACCCGCTGTTCCAGGTGATGCTGTCGTTCCAGAACCTCGGCCGCACCGCGCTGGAGCTGCCCGGCCTCACCGTCTCCGAGCTGGGCATCGACCAGCCGACGGCGAAGTTCGACCTGCAGCTCACGCTCAGCGAGGTCCCCGGCGGCGAGGCGGCGATGGACGCCGAGCTCGTCTACGCCACCGATCTGTTCGACGGCGTGTTCGCCGGGACGTTCGCCGAGCGCTTCGTGCGCGTGCTGCGCGGTGTCGCCGCTGAGCCGTCGGTCACCGTCGGTGACATCGAGCTGCTGGACGACGCCGAGCGGTCCTTGGTGATCGAACGGTGGAACGCCACCGAGTTCGCGGTCGACGCCGCGCTCACCTCGCCGGTCGGCGACGCCGCGGCGACGCTGGTCTCGCTGTTCGAAGCGCAGGTCGCGCGCACCCCGGACAGTCCGGCAGTGACGTTCGAGGGGACAAGTCTGTCCTACGCCGAGTTCGCTCACCGGGTGCACCGGTTGGCGCGCTGGCTGAAGGTCAACGGCGTCGGGCCGGAATCCTATGTGGCCCTCGGCATGCGCCGCTCCATCGACTTGGTGGTCGGCATGTACGCGGTGAACGCCGCGGGCGGTGCGTACGTGCCGCTGGATCCGGACCACCCGGCCGAGCGCATCGACTACATCCTGGAGACCGCGCGCCCGGTGTGCGTGCTGACCTCCGGCTCCGACCTGGAGACCACGGTCTCTCGGCAGGTGCGCATCGATCAGCTCGACCTGTCGGAGTTCTCCGGCGAGCCGCTGACCGACGCCGACCGGCACAAGCCGCTGCGTCCGGCCAACACCGCGTACGTGATCTTCACGTCCGGTTCGACCGGCCGCCCGAAGGGTGTGGCGGTCTCGCACGCCGCGATCGTCAACCGCCTGGTGTGGATGCACGCCGAGTACGGTCTGGCCGCTTACGACGTGGTGCTCCAGAAGACGCCCGCGACGTTCGACGTGTCGGTGTGGGAGTTCTTCTGGCCGTTGCAGGTCGGCGCGCGCCTGGTGGTCGCGAAGCCGGACGGTCATCGCGATCCCGCGTACCTGGCGCGCCTGATCGTCGACGAGCAGGTCACCACGGTGCACTTCGTGCCGTCGATGCTGTCGGTGTTCGTCGCCGAGGAGCGTGCGGCCGAATGCACCAGCCTGCGTAACGTTTTCGCGTCCGGTGAGGCGCTGCCCGCGGTGACCGCGCAGAAGCTGCGCGAGCTGACCGGCGCGCGGTTGCACAACCTGTACGGTCCGACCGAGGCCGCGGTCGACGTCACCTTCCACGAGGTGACCGAGGCCGACGCGGTGTCGGTGCCGATCGGCGCTCCGGTGTTCAACACGCAGGTGTACGTGCTGGACTCGCGGCTGCGTCCGGTTCCGGTCGGCGTGCCGGGCGAGTTGTACCTCGCGGGCGCGCAGCTGGCGCACGGTTACGTGGGCCGCCCTGACCTGACCACCGAGCGCTTCGTGGCCAACCCGTTCGGCGACGCCGAGCGCATGTACCGCACCGGCGACCTGGTGGCCTGGACCGACAAGGGCGAGCTGGAGTACCTGGGCCGCACCGACTTCCAGGTGAAGGTGCGTGGTCTGCGCATCGAGCTGGGCGAGATCGAGTCGGCGCTCACGGCGCTGGACTCGGTGGCGCAGGCGGTGGTCGTGGTGCGCACCGATGAGCGCACCGGTGACCAGCTGGTCGCGTACCTGGTGACGGACCCGGACCGGGTGGTGGACGTCGACTCGGTCAAGGCCGAACTCGGGGCGCGACTGCCGGGGTACATGGTGCCCACGGCCTATGTGGTGCTCGACGAGTTCCCGCTGAACGCTTCCGGCAAGCTGGATCGCAAGGCGTTGCCGGAACCGGTGTTCGAGGCCAAGGTGTTCCGCGCGCCCGCCACGCCGGTGCAGGAGATCGTGGCCGAGACCTTCGCCGAGGTGCTCGGCGTGGATCGGGTCGGTCTGGACGACGACTTCTTCGAGCTGGGCGGCAACTCGCTGGTCGCCACCCAGGTGGCGGCGCGGCTGGGCGAGGCGCTGAACACCCAGGTCCCGGTGCGGGTGCTGTTCGAGGCGTCCACCGTCGTTGCGCTGGCGGCGAAGGTGGAATCGGCCGCCGGGCAAGGCGGCCGGACACCGCTGGTCGCGCAGGAGCGCCCAGAGCTGGTGCCGCTGTCGCTCGCCCAGCAGCGGATGTGGTTCCTCAACCGGTTCGACAACCGCACCGCGGTGAACAACATCCCGGTGGCGCTGCGGCTGACCGGTGCGCTCGACGTCGCCGCGCTGGGTGCGGCCGTCAACGACGTGCTCGCCCGGCACGAGGCGCTGCGCACGGTCTACCCGGAGGTGGAGGGCACCGGCTACCAGCGAGTCCTTCCGGTGGGCGAGGTCGCCTTCGACCTGGTCGCCGAACCCGTGGCGGCGGAGGAGCTGCCCGCGCGGATCGTGGAGCTGGCGAGCGCCGGTTTCGACGTGACCGCCGAGATCGGGTTCCGCGCGAGCCTGCTGGCGCTGTCGGCGACCGACCACGTCGCGGTGCTGGTCATGCACCACATCAGCGCGGACGGTTTCTCGCTGCGGCCGCTGCTGCGCGACGTCGTGCTCGCCTACACCGAGCGCGCCCGCGGCGAGGCGCCGTCCTGGGCCCCGCTCGAGGTGCAGTACGCCGACTACGCGCTGTGGCAGCGCGCGGTGCTCGGCAGTGAAACCGATCCGGACTCCGTGGCGGCCCGGCAGATCGCCTACTGGACCGAGCAACTGCGTGATCTGCCCGATCAGATCGAGCTGCCGGCCGACCGGCCCCGGCCGGAGATCGCCTCCAACGCCGGTGGCACGCACGACTTCTCGGTCGACGCGCAGGTACACGAGGCGCTCGCCGAGCTGGCGCGCGCCCGCGGCGTGACGCTGTTCATGGTCGTGCACGCCGCGCTGGCGGTGTGGGCGGGCCGGTTGTCCGGCAGCACCGACGTCGCGATCGGCACGCCGATCGCGGGCCGCGGTGAACGCGCGCTCGATGACGTCGTCGGCATGTTCGTCAACACGCTGGTGCTGCGCAGCGAGGTCGATCCGGGCGCCGGGTTCGCCGAGCTGCTCGAGCAGGTGCGCCGCACCGATCTGGCCGCGTTCGCCAACGCCGACGTGCCGTTCGAGCGTCTGGTGGACGTGCTCAGCCCGGTGCGCTCGCAGGCGCACCACCCGCTGTTCCAGGTCGCGCTGACCTTCGAGGCCGCCTCGGCGGCCGCGCTCGGCGCCGTCGCGCTGCCCGGCGGCCTCGAGGTCGCCGCCGTCGACTTCGACCCTGGCACCGCGAAATTCGACGTGCAGCTGACCGTGGGCGAGGCCGCCGACGGCGGGCTGACGCTGTCGTGGAACTACGCCACCGAACTGTTCGACCCGGAGACGGTGGCCGCGTTCGCCGATCGGTTCGTGCGCATCCTGCGCGGTGTCGCCGAGGATCCGCGGGTCGCCATCGGCGACATCGATCTGCTCGGCGAGGGCGAGCGCCTGGACGTCTCGCAGCGCTGGGTGTCCTCCGGCGCCGAGAGCGTCGCGGGCCTGTTCGCCGATCCGGACATCACCCTGGTCGGACTGTTCGACGCGGCCGTGGCCGCGCACCCGAACCGCGTCGCGGCCCGCTTCGGCGTGGAGACGCTGACCTACGCCGAACTCGACCGGCGCGCGAACGTGCTGGCGCGCAGGCTGATCAGCGACGGCGCGGGACCGGAGACGCTGGTCGCGGTGATCCTGCCGCGGTCGCTGGACCTCGTGGTCGCGCTGCTGGCCGTGGTGAAGACCGGCGCGGGATACGTGCCGGTCGACCCGACCTACCCGGCCGAGCGCATCGCCTACGTGCTCGCCGACTCTCGCCCGACCAGCGTGGTGCTCGACTCCACGGTGCAGGTCGAGGTGCCCGCCGGGCTGCCGTCGGTCGTGCTCGACGGGTTCGCGGTGGAGACCGGCAACGTGGAGGACGCCGACGACGCGCCGATCACCGACGCCGACCGCAACGCCGCGCTCACCCCGGACAACGTCGCGTACGTGATCTACACCTCCGGCTCGACCGGACGCCCGAAGGGTGTCGCGGTCGCGCACCGGAACGTGGTGCGGCTGTTCGCGAACACCGACCGCGACTTCGGTTTCGGGCCCGAGGACGTGTGGACCTTGTTCCACAGCTACGCCTTCGACTTCTCGGTGTGGGAGCTGTGGGGTCCGCTGCTGTTCGGCGGCACCCTCGTGGTGGTCGACTACTACACCTCGCGCTCGCCCGAGCAGTTCCTGGAACTGCTGCGCGCCGAACGCGTCACGGTGCTCAACCAGACGCCGTCGGCGTTCTACCAGCTGGCCGAGGCCGACCGGAACGCCGCGCCCGACGCCGCGCCGCTGGCGCTGCGCTACGTGGTGTTCGGCGGCGAGGCGCTGGAACTGCGCAGGCTCTCGGAGTGGGTGGCGCGCCACGGCGACGGCACCGGCGCGTCCGCCGGGCCGCTGCTGGTCAACATGTACGGCATCACCGAGACCACGGTGCACGTGTCCTACCGCGCGCTGGACGCCGCGACCATCGCCGCCGCCTCCGGCAGCGTGGTCGGCCGCGCCATCGCCGGGCTGCGGGTGTACGTGCTCGACAGCAGGCTGCGGCCGGTGCCGGTCGGCGTCGCGGGCGAGATGTACGTGGCCGGACCGCAATTGGCGCGCGGCTACCTCGGCCGCCCCGACCTGTCCGCGACCCGCTTCGTCGCCGACCCGCTGGGCGACGCGCCGGGCGGGCGGCTGTACCGCTCCGGCGACCTGGCGCGCTGGAACCGGTTCGGCGAGCTGGAATACCTGGGCCGCGCCGACGATCAGGTGAAGGTGCGCGGCTTCCGCATCGAGCTCGGCGAGATCGAATCCGCGATCCTGGCCCAGCCCGGCATCGCGCAGGCCGCGGTCATCGTGCGCGAGGACCAGCCCGGCGATCAGCGGATCGTCGCGTACGTCGTGTCCGAGCCGGGCGCGGAGCCGGTGCTCGACGCGGTGCGCGACGGCGCGGCCGCGCAGCTGCCCGCCTACATGGTGCCCTCGGCCGTGGTGCGGCTGGAGTGGATCCCGCTGACCGTCAACGGGAAGCTGGACCGCCGCGCGCTGCCCGCGCCGACGGCGACCTCGCGCGCGTTCCGCGCGCCGGTCACCCCGGTGCAGGAGACCGTCGCGGCGGTGTTCGCCGACGTGCTGGGCCTGGAACGGGTCGGCGTGGACGACGACTTCTTCGACCTCGGCGGCAACTCGCTGATCGCGACCAGGGTGGTCGCCCGCATCGGCGCCGCGCTGGGCACGACCGTCGCGGTGCGCACCCTGTTCGAGGCGTCCACGGTGGAAGCGCTCGCCGCGCGCGTGGAATCGCACGCCGACGGCGCGGCCCGCGCCCGGCTGGTCGCGCGCGAGCGCGCGGCAGGCGAACTGGTGCCGCTGTCGTTCGCGCAGCAGCGCATGTGGTTCCTGAACAAGTACGACACCGCCTCGGCGGCCTACAACCTGCCGATCGCCATCAGGCTCACCGGCGCGCTGGACGTCGAGGCGCTCCGCTTGGCGGTGGCCGACGTGGTGCGCAGGCACGAATCGCTGCGCACCCGCTACCCCGAGCACGGCGGCACCCCGGTGCAGGTGATCGTGCCCGCCGAGGACATCGCCCTGGACCTGCACCCCGTTGCGGTCGCCCCGGCGCGGCTGGTCGAGACGGTGACCGAGTTCGTCACCACCGGATTCGATGTGGCCGAACAGGTTCCGCTGCGCACCCGGCTGTACACGGCCGGGCCGGACGAGCACGTGCTCGTCGTGGTGGTGCACCACATCGCGGCCGACGGCTTCTCGATGGGCCCGTTGACCCGCGACGTGATGGCCGCCTACACCGCGCGCAGCACCGGCAGCGCTCCCGGCTGGGCCCCGCTGGCGGTGCAGTACGCCGACTTCGCGGTCTGGCAGCGGGAGATCCTCGGCTCCGAGGACGATCCCGACTCGCTGCTGGCGAAGCAGGTCGCCTACTGGCGGCGCGCGCTCGACGACATCCCCGACGAACTCGCTCTGCCCACCGACCGCCCGCGTCCGGCCGTCGCCTCGCATCGCGGCGCGACGCTGCACCGCGAACTGTCCGGTGACCTGGTCGCCGCGCTGGAGGAAGTCGCGCGGCAGCGCGGCGCGTCGCTGTTCATGGTCATGCACGGCGCGCTGGCGGTGCTGCTGGCGCGGCTGTCCGGTAGCGACGACGTCGCGGTCGGCACCCCGGTCGCGGGCCGCGGCGAGGCCGCGCTCGACGACCTGGTCGGCATGTTCGTCAACACGCTGGTGCTGCGAACCGGAATCGAGCCGGGCGAGTCGTTCGCCGGCCTGCTCGACCGGGTGCGCCGCACCGACCTGGACGCCTACGGCAACGCCGACGTGCCGTTCGAGCGGCTGGTGGAACTGCTCGCGCCGGAGCGCTCGCAGGCTCGCAACCCGCTGTTCCAGGTGATGCTGGCGTTCCAGAACCTGGAGCGCACCACCCTGGAACTGCCGGGCCTTTCGGTGTCCGCGCTGGACCTGGAAGAGAACGTCGCGCGCTTCGACCTGCAGTTCACCCTCGCCGAGCGCGGTGAAACCGGTTCCGGGGCCATGGCTTTGGCGCTGACCTACGCCACCGAGCTGTTCGACGAGGCGACCGCGGCGGCCATCGTGGACCGCTGGGAACGCGTGCTCGCGGCCGTGGCGGCCGACGCGTCGGTCACCGTCGGCGCGATCGACGTGCTCGACCCCGCGGAGCGGGCCGACCTGATCGCGCGCACCGGCGCGCCCGCCACACCCGCGCGGACGCTGCCGGACCTGATCGCCGAGGCCGCCGCCATCGACCCCGAGGCGCCCGCCGTGGTGTTCCAGGGCAGAAGCGTGTCCTACGGCGAGCTGGACTCGCGGTCGAACCGCCTGGCCCGCCTGCTGATCCAGCGCGGCATCGGCGCCGAGGACCTGGTGGCGGTCGCCGTGCCGCGGTCGGACGAGTCGTACTTCGCCGAGTGGGCGGTGTCCAAGTCCGGCGGCGCGTTCGTGCCGATCGACCCGACCTACCCCGCCGACCGCATCGCGCACATGGTCACCGACTCGGGCTCCCCGATCGGTCTGACCGTGGCGTCGGTGCGCGCCGAGCTGCCCGAGTCGGTCGAGTGGCTGGTGCTCGACGAGCTGGATCTCGACGGGTTCGATGACGCCGCGGTCACCGACGCCGACCGGGTGCGCCCGGTGCGGCCGGAGCACCCCGCGTACGTCATCTACACCTCCGGTTCCACCGGTGTGCCCAAGGGCGTCGTGGTCACCCACGCCGGTCTGGCCAACTTCCGGGACGAGCAGAACGCCCGCTACGACGTCGACTCCGACACGCGCGCACTGCATTTCGCGTCGCCCAGCTTCGACGCCTCGATTTTGGAATTCCTGCTGGCGATCGGCCGCGGCGGCGCCCTGGTGGTCTGCCCGCCCGGCGTGTACGGCGGCGAGGAACTGTCCGAGCTGATCCGCGCCGAGCGGGTCACGCACGCGTTCATCACCCCGTCGGTGCTCGCCTCGCTGGATTCGTCCGCGCTGGCGGGCATGCGGGTGATCGTGGCCGGCGGTGAAGCCGTGTCCGCCGATCTGGTCACCAAGTGGGGTGGCGCGCCGGACGGTTCCGGCCGCCGCTTCCACAACGGTTACGGCCCGACCGAGACCACGATCATGACCAACATCAGCGACGCGCTCGCGCCCGGCGACCGGGTCACCATCGGTGGCCCGACCCGCGGCATGCAGTCGCTGATCCTGGATGCCCAGCTCAGGCCCGTTCCGGTGGGTGTCGCAGGTGAGCTGTATCTGTCGGGCGTCCAGCTGGCGCGCGGTTATCACGCGCGCCCGGGGCTGTCGGCGGAGCGTTTCGTCGCCAACCCGTATGTGCCGGGTGCGCGGATGTACCGCACCGGTGACGTGGTCCGCTGGACCCGCACCGGCGAGGTCGAGTATGTCGGCCGCTCCGACTTCCAGGTGAAGGTCCGCGGCTTCCGCATCGAGCTCGGCGAGATCGACGCCGCGCTAGCCTCGCACGAGACCGTCGACTTCGCCGTCACCGTCGGGCACAAGAGCGCCGCCGGCGCGGTGTCGCTGGTGTCGTATGTCGTTGCCGCCCAGGGTCATTCGATCGACGTGGCGACGCTGACCGCGCACGTCGAGGACCGCCTGCCCGCCTACATGGTGCCCTCGTCGATCATGGTGATCGACCACGTGCCGCTCACCCCGGTGGGCAAGCTGGACCGCAAGGCGCTGCCGGAGCCGGTGTTCGCGACCGAGGTCGTGTTCCGCGCGGCGCGCACCCCGGTCGAGCAGACCATCGCCGAGGTGTTCGCCGAGGTGCTGGGCGTGGAGCGGGTCGGCGTGGACGACTCCTTCTTCGCGCTCGGCGGCGACAGCATCGTCTCCATCCAGCTGGTGTCGCGGGCCAAGGCGCGCGGCGTGGTGTTCACCCCGAGGCACGTCTTCGAGCAGCGCACGGTGGCCGGTCTGGCGTCGGTCGCCGAGACCACCGAAGCCGCCGAGGCGTCGGCCACGACGCTGGCCGAGCCGCCGGGCGGCGGCGTCGGCGTGATGCCGCTGACGCCGGTGGTGCGGTTCATGGCCGAGCGGCGCGGTTCGTTCGGCCGGTTCAACCAGACGCTGGCGCTGGAACTGCCGGTCGGCATCGACCGATCAGGAATCGTGGCGACGGTGAGCGCTGTCATCGATCGCCACGACATGCTGCGCGCGAGCCTGCGCCGCGACGGCGACGACTGGGTCGTCGAGACCGCCGCGCCGGGCACGGTCGAGGTGGACGCGCTGATCGACCGCACCGGATTCGACGCGGACGCCACCGACGCGGAGTTGGTCGAGATCGCCTCGGCCGCACTGGACGAGTCGCTGGACCGGCTCGATCCGGCCGCGGGCGTGGTCATCCGGTTCGTCTGGCTCGAGCCCGATTCCGCCGAGCGCGCCGGACGCCTGATCGTCGTCGCCCACCACCTGGTGGTGGACGGCGTCTCGTGGCGCATCCTGGTGCCGGACTTCGTGACGGCGTGGGGGCAGCGCACCGCCGGGCAGACGCCCGAGCTGGTCGCCCCGGCCACGTCCATGCGGGCCTGGGCGCACGCGCTGGAGCGCGAGGCGGCGAGCCCCGAGCGGGTGGCCGAACTGGACTACTGGCGTTCGGTGGTCGGCGCGGCCGATCCGCTGCTGACCGAGCGTCCGATGGATCCCGAGGTCGACACCTCGGGCGTCATCGAGAAGCATCAGGTCGAGGTGTCCGCCGAGGTCACCAAGGCCCTGCTCACCACGGTTCCGGCGCTGTTCCACGGCGGTGTGAACGACGGCCTGCTCACCGCGCTGGCGCTGGCCACCGCGAAGTGGCGGGCGCGGCGGGTGGCCGCCCGCGGCGACGATTCGCTGCTGATCCGCCTGGAGGGTCACGGCCGCGAGGAAGACGTGGTGCCGGGTGCGGATCTGTCGCGCACCGTCGGCTGGTTCACCGCGATCTACCCGGTCCGCTTCGATCTGTCCGGCGTCGACGTCGACGCCGCGTTCACCGGCGGGCCCGCGCTCGGCGCGGCCGTCAAGGCGGTCAAGGAGCAGTTGCTCTCGGTGCCGGACAAGGGCATCGGCTACGGCCTGCTGCGCTACCTGAACACCGAGACCGCCGCCGAGCTGCCGCGCGAACTGCCCGGCCAGGTGAGCTTCAACTACCTCGGGCGCGTCTCCGAGGGCGACGTGCCGGAATCGCTGCGCGGCTTCGGCTGGATCCCCGCGCCGGAACTCGGCGCGCTGGGCGGCGCCTACGACGCGGACATGCCCGCGATGGCCCCGCTGGACGTGAACGCGATCGTGGTCGGCGACAAGCTGACCGCGAACATCGGCTACCCATCGACCCTGCTGTCGGCCGCCGACGTGCGCGAGTTCGGCGAGCTGTGGACCGCCGCGCTGGAAGCGGTGGCGCGCCATGCCAATTCGGCCGGCGCGGGCGGGCACACCCCGTCGGACTTCGCGCTGGTGCGCAGCACGCAACGCGACATCGACGCCTGGGAGCGCCGCTACCCGGCGCTGGCCGACGTCTGGCCGCTGTCGGCGCTGCAGGCCGGTCTGCTGTTCCACGCCCGCCTCGCGGCGACCTCGGTGGACGTGTACACCGCGCAGGCGGTGCTCACGCTCACCGGCCGGGTGGACGCCGCCCGGTTGCGCGCGGCGGCACAGGCTCTGGTGGACCGCTACGAGAACCTGCGCACCGCGTTCGTCAGCGACCACGACGGCAACCCGGTGCAGATCGTGCTGGACAGCGTCCGGGTGGCGTGGGCCGAGCACGACCGGATCGAATCCGGTTCGGCCGAGGACCTGATCGAGGCCGACCGCATGCGCCGGTTCGACCTGGCCGCGCCGCCGCTGATCCGCTTCACGCTGATCCAGGTCGCGCCCGACCGCTGGCAGTTCGTGGTGGCCAACCACCACATCCTGCTCGACGGCTGGTCCATGCCGCTGCTCATGCGGGATCTGCTGGTGCTCTACGCCGCCCACGCGGATGCGTCCGCGCTGCCCGCGGTGCGCTCCTACCGGCACTTCCTGGACTGGACCCGGCAGCAGGACCACGCGGCGTCGCTGGCGGCGTGGGCGCACGCGCTGCGCGGCGTCGGCGAGCCGACCCTGCTGGCGCGACCGGACGCCGGTCGCGAGATCACTTCGCTGTCCGGCGAGTACTTCTTCGATCTGGACGAGGCGACCACCGCGCGGTTGACCGCGCTGGCCGGCTCGCTCGGCGTCACCCCGAACACCGTGTTGCAGACGGCCTGGGGCATCCTCGTCGGGCGGATGACCAGCCGCGACGACGTGCTGTTCGGCACCACCGTCTCCGGGCGTCCCGCGCAGTTGTCCGGCGTGGAGGCGATGGTCGGCCTGTTCATCAACACCGTGCCGGTGCGGGTGCGTTTCGATCCGTCCGAGCCGGTGCGCGATCTGCTGGTCCGCACCCAGGGCGAGCAGGCCGATCTGCTCGACCACCACTACGTGGGCCTGGCCGACATCCAGTCGGTCGCGGGCATCGGCGGTCTGTTCGACACCCTGGTGGTGTTCGAGTCCTACCCGGTCGACGCCGCGGGCTTGCAGGCGCAGGCCGCGGACATCGACGGCATGGCGGTGGTCGGCCTGGACGCGGCCGACGCCACGCACTACCCGCTGACCCTGATCGCGCAGCTGGATTCGCGGCTGCGGGTGCGCGCGGGCTACCTGCGCGACCTGTTCGACGAGCAGACGGTGCGCCGCATCGCCGACCGCTTGGTCCGGGTGCTCACCGCGATCACCGCGGAGCCCGACGCGGTGGTCGGTGACATCGCGCTGCTGGATGCCGCCGAGCGCGAGCTCGTGGTGTCCCGCTGGAACGACACCGCGCATCCGGTGGACACCGGTGCGACTTTGGTGTCGATGTTCTACGACCAGGTCGAACGCACTCCGGACGCGACCGCGATCACGTTCGAGGGGACAAGTCTGTCCTACGCCGAGTTCTCCTGGCGGGTGAACCAGCTGGCGCGCTGGCTGATCGCGCGCGGCGTGGGCGCGGAATCGTATGTGGCGCTGGGCATGCGGCGCTCGATCGATCTGGTGGTCGGCATGTACGCCGTCGCCGTGGCCGGTGGCTCGTACGTGCCGCTGGATCCGGATCACCCGGCCGAGCGCACCGAATACATCCTCGGCACCGCCGATCCGGTGTGCGTGCTGACCTCCGGCAGTGATCTGGACATCGACACCGCGCAGGTGCGCATCGACTTGCTCGACCTGAAGGGCCTGTCGGAGGCGCCGGTTACCGACGCGGATCGTCGTGCGCCGCTGCGTCCGTCGAACACGGCCTATGTGATCTTCACGTCGGGTTCGACGGGTCGTCCGAAGGGTGTTGCGGTCTCGCACGCCGCGATCGTCAACAGGCTCGTCTGGATGCAGACTGCCTACCAGCTGACCGGCGCCGATGTGGTGTTGCAGAAGACCCCGGCCACCTTCGATGTGTCGGTGTGGGAGTTCTTCTGGCCGTTGCAGATCGGCGCGCGCCTCGTGGTCGCCAAGCCGGACGGGCATCGCGACCCCGCCTACCTGGCCGAGATCATCAGCACCGAAAAGGTGACCGTCACCCACTTCGTGCCGTCGATGTTGGCGGTGTTCGTGGCGGATACGGCAGCGGCGCAGTGTGATTCGCTGCGATTGGTGTTCGCCTCGGGTGAGGCGTTGCCGCCCAAGCCCGCGCATCGCCTGCGCGAGCTGACCGGTGCCGCGTTGCACAACCTCTACGGTCCGACCGAAGCCGCGGTCGACGTCACGTTCCACGAGGTCGTCGACGCCGACACCGAGTCGGTGCCGATCGGTGCGCCGGTGTTCAACACGCAGGTGTTCGTGCTGGATGCGCGCCTGCGCCCGGTTCCGGTGGGTGTCGCGGGTGAGCTGTACCTGGCGGGCGTCCAGCTCGCGCGGGGCTACGTCGCGCGCCCGGATCTGACGAGTGACCGTTTCGTCGCCAACCCGTACGGCGAGCCAGGTTCGCGGATGTACCGCACGGGTGACCTGGTGGCGTGGACCGAGCACGGTGAGCTGGAGTACTTGGGCCGCACCGACTTCCAGGTGAAGCTGCGTGGTCTGCGGATCGAACTCGGTGAGATCGAGCAGGCGCTGACCGGGCTGGACGAAGTCGCGCAGGCGGTCGTGGTGGTGCGCTCCGATGCGCACTCCGGCGACCAGCTCGTCGCGTACGTCATCCCCGCGCCGGACGCCGCGCTGGACACCGACCTGGTCCGCGAGGACCTGGGACGGCAGCTGCCCGCGTACATGGTGCCGTCGATCGTGATGGTGCTGACCGAGTTCCCGCTCAACGCCTCCGGCAAGCTGGACCGCAAGGCGCTGCCCGCGCCGGTGTTCGAGGCCGCGGTGTTCCGCGCCCCGACCACGCCGGTCGAGGAGATCGTCGCCGCCACCTTCGCCGACGTGCTCGGCCTCGAGCGGGTGGGCCTGGACGACGACTTCTTCGCTCTCGGCGGCAACTCGCTGTCGGCCACCCAGGTGGCGGCCCGGTTGTCGGCCGCGCTGGACACCGACCTCGGCGTGCGCGAGCTGTTCGAGGCGTCCACCGTGGTCGCGCTGGCCGCGCGCGCGGAGACCAAGGCGGGCGCGGGCGGTCGCGCCCCGCTGGCGCCGCAACAGCGCCCGGAACTGGTGCCGCTCTCGCTGGCTCAGCAGCGCATGTGGTTCCTCAACCGCTTCGACCCCGACTCGGCGGTGGACAACATCCCGGCCGCGGTGCGGCTGTCCGGCCTGCTGGACCGGCAGGCGCTGCAGATCGCCGTCGCCGACGTGCTGGCCCGCCACGAGTCGCTGCGCACCTACTACCCCGAGGTGGACGGCGCCGCGCACCAGCGGATCGTGGCCACGGCCAAGGTCATCCCCGACCTCACGCCGATCGACGTCACCGAAGCCGAACTGCCCGGACAGCTCGCGCGGCTGATCGGCACCGCCTTCGACGTCACCGCCGAGGTGCCCTTCCGCGCCCGGCTGTTCGAGATCAGCCCCACCGAGCACGTGCTCGCGCTGGTGGTGCACCACATCTCGGCCGACGGCTTCTCCATGGGCCCGCTGACCCGCGACGTGATGACCGCCTACGGCGCCCGCGTCGACGGCGGCGAACCCGCCTGGCGTCCGCTGGAGGTGCAGTACGCCGACTTCGCGCTGTGGCAGCGCCAGGTGCTCGGCGCCGAGGACGACCCGGCCTCGGTGATCTCCGAGCAGATCTCGTTCTGGTCGGACACGCTGCGCGGACTGCCCGAGCAGCTGGACCTGCCCTCGGATCGGCCGCGGCCCGCGGTCGCCTCCGGTCGCGGCGCCACGCACGTCTTCGAGATCGACGCGGAGACCCATGCCCAGCTCACCGAACTGGCCCGCACGCGGGGCGCGACGCTGTTCATGGTCGCGCACACCGCGCTGGCCGTGCTGCTGGCGCGGCTGTCCGGCGAGGACGACATCGCGATCGGCACGCCGGTCGCCGGCCGTGGCGAGCGCGCGCTCGACGACCTGATCGGCATGTTCGTCAACACCCTGGTGCTGCGGACCCCGATCGAGAGCGGCGCGACGTTCACCGAGCTGCTGCGCGCGGTGCGCGCCACCGACATCGCCGCGTTCGGGCACGCCGACCTGCCGTTCGAGCGGTTGGTGGAGATCCTGAACCCGGCGCGTTCGCAGGCGCGGCACCCGCTGTTCCAGGTGATGCTGTCGTTCCAGAACACCGGCCAGAACAGCCTGGAGCTGCCCGGCCTGACGGTGAGCGGCGTCGAGCTGCCCATCGACGTCGCCAAGTTCGACCTGCAATTGGTGCTGTCCGAACGCGACGCCGAGACCGGCGCGGGCATCGCCGCCGAGCTGATCTACGCCACCGACCTGTTCGACCCGGCCACCATGGCCGAGTTCGGGCGGCGCTTCGGCCGGTTGCTGCGGGCCGTCGCCGCCGAGCCGGACCGGCCGATCGGCGACCTAGCGCTGCTGGACGAGCAGGAGACCGCGCGGGCGCTGCGTGGCTGGAACGACACCGCCCGCGATCTCGGCCCGGCGACCACGCTGGTCGAGGAGTTCGCCGCGCAGGCCGCGGCCACCCCGGACGCGGTCGCCGTGGTCGACCCGGCCACCGGGACGTCCCTCACCTACGCCGAGTTCGCCGCCCGCGTGCGGCGGCTGGCGCGCCGCCTCGTCGAGGCGGGCGTCGGTCCGGAGACGCTGGTCGCCCTGGGCCTGCGCCGGTCGGTGGACCTGGTCGTGGCCGCCTACGCGGTGCAGGCGGCGGGCGGCGGTTATGTGCCGCTGGATCTGGACCAGCCCGCCGAACGCGTGCACTACGTGCTCGACTCGGCCGATCCGGTCTGCGTGCTGACCACCGCGCGCGACGCGTTCGACGGCGCGGGCCGCGCGACGTTGCGCATCGACGAGCTGGACCTGTCCGGCTACTCGGACGCT
Source organism: Nocardia sputorum (assembly GCF_027924405.1). Taxonomy (NCBI): domain Bacteria; kingdom Bacillati; phylum Actinomycetota; class Actinomycetes; order Mycobacteriales; family Nocardiaceae; genus Nocardia; species Nocardia sputorum. The sequence continues at coordinate 565,272 of NZ_AP026978.1, forward strand.
CCCGTCACCGACGCCGAACGCATCGCGCCGCTGCGCCCGCAGCACCCGGCGTACGTGATCTTCACCTCGGGTTCGACCGGACGCCCCAAGGGCGTCGCCGTGCCGCACTCGGCGGTGGTGAACCAGATCCGCTGGATCACGGTCGAATACGGCATCGGCGCGGACGACGTGGTGCTGTTCAAGACCCCCGCCACGTTCGACGTGTCGGTGTGGGAGCTGTTCGGCCCGCTGAGCACCGGCGGCCGGATCGTGGTGGCGAGCCCGGACGGGCACCGCGACCCGCAGTACCTGGCCGAGGTGATCGCGGCCGAGCGGGTCACCATGACCTCGTTCGTGCCGTCCATGCTGACCGTCTTCGCCGGCGCCATCGACCCGGCCGGCGCGGACGCGCTCGCCTCGCTGCGCACGCTGTTCGTCGCCGGTGAGGCGTTCACCGCCGACGCGGTCGTGGCCATCCGCCGGGTGAGCGACGCCGCGCTGTACAACCTGTACGGCCCCACCGAGTTCACCGTGCACGCCACGCACGGCCCGGTCGCCGACCAGGTGGACGGGGCGGTGCCGATCGGTCTGCCGGTGTGGAACGCGCAGGCGTACGTCCTGGATTCGCGCCTGCACCCGGTGCCGGCGAACGTCGCGGGTGAGCTGTACCTCGCGGGCGATCAACTGGCGCGCGGCTACTTCGGCCGTGCGGACCTGACCGCCGACCGGTTCGTGGCCAACCCGTACGGGGAGCCCGGCGCGCGGATGTACCGCACCGGTGACTTGGTGCGCCGGGACGCCACCGGCGCGATCGAGTACCTGGGCCGCACCGACTTCCAGGTGAAGCTGCGCGGTCTGCGCATCGAACTCGGCGAGATCGAGACCGCGCTGACCGCGCACGAATCGGTCGCGCAGTCGGTCGCGCTGGTGCGTTCCGACGCGCACACCGGCGACCAGCTGGTGGGTTACGTCGTGCCAGCGGGCGGCGCGACGGTGGACGTCGAGGCGTTGCGCGCGCACCTGGCCGCGCAGCTGCCGTCGTACATGGTGCCCGCCGCGATCGTGATGCTCGACGCTATGCCGCTGAACCCGAACGGCAAGCTGGATCGGCGCGCGCTGCCCGAACCCGTCTTCGAGGCGCGGGAATTCCGCGCGCCCTCGACGCCGGTGGAGGAGATCGTCGCCGACGTCTTCGCCGAGGTGCTCGGCCTGGCGCAGGCCGAACGCGCGGTCGGCCTGGACGACGACTTCTTCGAGCTGGGCGGCAACTCACTGATCGCCACCCAGGTGGTGGCGCGTCTCGGCGCCGCGCTGGACACCCGGATCCCGGTCCGCACGCTGTTCGAGGCGCCGACCGTGGCCGCGCTCGCCGCGCGAGTCGAGTCGCACCAGGGCACCGGACGCCGCCGCGAGCTGGTGGCGGGCCCGCGTCCGCCGAAGATCCCGCTGTCGCTGGCGCAGCAGCGGATGTGGTTCCTGAACCGGTTCGACAACCAGACCGCGGTGAACAACATCCCGCTCGCGGTCCGGCTCACCGGCACCCTCGACACCGAGGCGCTGCGGCAGGCCGTCGCCGACGTGGTCGACCGGCACGAGGTGCTGCGCACCGTCTACCCGGAGACCGCCGACGGCCAGGGCGTGCAGGTCGTGCTGCCCGCCGGGCACAGCGCCGTCGATCTCACCCCGATCGAGGTGTCCGAGGCCGAGATCTCCGAGCGGATCAGCGAACTGGTGCTGACCGGTTTCGACGTCACCGCCGAGGTCCCGGTGCGCGCGCAGCTGTTCCGCATCGCGGGCTCGATGGACGGCTCGCAGCCCGACACCCACGTGCTGGTGTTCGTGGTGCACCACATCTCCGGCGACGGCTGGTCGGTGCGCCCGCTGGCGCGCGACGTGATGGTGGCCTACTCGGCGCGTTCGCGCGGCGAGGCGCCCGCCTGGGCTCCGCTGCCGGTGCAGTACGCCGACTACGCGCTGTGGCAGCGCGAGACGCTGGGCTCCGAGGCCGATCCCGCCTCGCTGATCGCCCAGCAGGTCGCGTTCTGGTCCGACACCTTGGCCGGGCTGCCGGATCAGCTGGATCTGCCCTCGGACCGCTCGCGTCCGGCAGTGGCGTCCAACCGCGGTGGGGTGTACGAGTTCTCGCTCGACGCGCGGTTGCTGCGCGAGCTGAACGCGCTGGCCCGCGCGAACGGCGCCAGCTTGTTCATGGTGGTGCACGCGGCGTTCGCCGCGCTGCTGGCGCGGTTGTCCGGCAGCGACGACATCGCCGTCGGCACCGCGGTCGCGGGCCGCGGCGAGGCGGTGCTCGACGACGCCATCGGCATGTTCGTCAACACGCTGGTGCTGCGCAGCGCGGTCGATCCCGCGATGCCGTTCACCGAACTGCTCGCCCGCACCAAGGACACCGATCTCGCGGCGTTCGCGCACGCGGACCTGCCGTTCGAGCGGTTGGTGGAAATCCTGAACCCGGCGCGTTCGCAGGCGCGGCACCCGCTGTTCCAGGTGATGCTGTCGTTCCAGAACACCGGTGAGGCCACCTTCGAGCTGCCCGGCCTGGAAGTGGCCGGGGTGCCGCTGGACGTGGTGACCGCCAAGTTCGACCTGCATCTCAACCTCGCCGACCGGTTCGACGCCTCGGGCGCGGCCGACGGCATGACCGCCGAATTCGCCTACGCCACCGACATGTTCGACCCCGACACCATCGCGGGCGTCGCGTCGCGGCTGGTGCGGATGCTGAGCGCGATCGCCGCGGACGCGTCCGTGGCGATCGGCGATGTGGAACTGCTCGACAGCGTCGAGCGCACCGAGGTGCTCGAACGGTGGAACGACACCGCGCACCCGGTGGACCCGGCCGCCACCCTGGTGTCGATGTTCGCCGCCCAGCTGGCGCGGACCCCGGACGCGCCCGCGGTGACGTTCGAGGGGACGAGTCTGTCCTACGCCGAGTTCGCTTCCAGGGTGAACCGCCTTGCCCGGCATCTGATCTCGCTGGGCGTCGGCCCCGATTCGATGGTCGCGCTGGGTATGCGCCGCTCGATCGACCTGGTGGTCGGCATGTACGCGGTGAGCGTCGCCGGTGGCGCGTACGTGCCGCTGGACCCGGATCACCCGGCCGACCGCACTCGGTATGTGCTCGACACCGCGCAGCCGGTGTGCGTGCTCACCACCTCCCGCGACGGGTTCGACGCGGGGGCGACCCGGGCGATCGAGATCGACGTGGTGTCCCTGGCCGGTTACTCCGACGAGCCGGTCACCGACGCCGATCGCCGTGCGCCGCTGCGTGCGTCGAACACCGCGTACGTGATCTTCACGTCCGGTTCGACCGGCCGCCCGAAGGGTGTGGCGGTCTCGCACGCCGCGATCGTCAACCGCCTGGTGTGGATGCAGGACGAGTACGGCTTGGACCACACCGACGTGGTGTTGCAGAAGACCCCGGCCACGTTCGACGTGTCGGTGTGGGAGTTCTTCTGGCCGTTGCAGGTCGGCGCGCGCCTGGTGGTGGCGAAGCCGGACGGTCATCGCGATCCGGCCTACCTCGTGCAGGTCATCACCGGCGAGCGGGTCACCACGGCGCACTTCGTGCCGTCGATGCTGTCGGTGTTCGTCGCCGAGGAACGCGCCGACGAGTGCACCAGCCTGCGCAACGTCTTCGCCTCGGGTGAGGCGCTGCCCGCGCAGACGGCGCAGAAGCTCGTCGAGCTGACCGGCGCTCGCTTGCACAACCTGTACGGCCCGACCGAGGCCGCGGTCGACGTCACCTTCCACGAGGTGACCGAGGCCGACGCGGTGTCGGTGCCGATCGGCGCCCCGGTGTTCAACACCCAGGTGTACGTGCTGGATTCGCGGCTGCACCCGGTGCCGGTGGGTGTCGCGGGTGAGCTGTATCTCGCGGGCGTGCAACTGGCCCGCGGCTACGTCGCGCGTCCGGATCTGACCTCCGACCGGTTCGTGGCCAACCCCTACGGCGCCCCGGGCGAGCGGATGTACCGCACCGGCGACCTGGTCACCTGGACCGACAAGGGCGAGCTGGAGTACCTGGGCCGCACCGACTTCCAGGTGAAGCTGCGCGGTCTGCGCATCGAGCTGGGCGAGATCGAGTCGGCGCTCACGGCGCTGGACTCGATCGCCCAGGCGGTGGTCGTGGTGCGCTCGGACGATCGATTGGGCGACCAGCTGGTCGCGTACGTCATCGCGACCGCCGGACGTGCGGTGGACATCGAGGGCGTACGCGCCGAACTCGGCGGCGAGCTGCCCGCGTACATGGTGCCGTCGGCGTTCGTCGTGCTGGAGGCGTTCCCGCTGAACGCGTCCGGCAAGCTGGATCGCAAGGCGCTGCCCGCGCCGGTGTTCGAGGCCAAGGTGTTCCGCGCCCCGTCCACCCCGATCGAGGAGATCGTGGCGGGCACCTTCGCCGACGTGCTCGGCGTCGCCCGCGTGGGCCTGGACGACGACTTCTTCGAACTCGGCGGCAACTCGCTGCTGGCCACCCAGGTGACCGCGCGGCTGGGCGCCGCCCTGGACACCCGGCTCGCGGTGCGCGACCTGTTCGAGGCGTCCACCGTGGTGGCGCTGGCCGCCCGGGTGGAGCACAACGCCGGCTCCGGCCGGGACCGGCCGCGCCTGGAGGCGGGGGAGCGCCCGGCGCGCATCCCGCTCTCGCCCGCGCAGCAGCGGTACTGGTTCCTCAACCAGTTCGACACGGCCACTTCGGCGGTGGACAACATCCCGCTGGCCGTCCGGCTGTCCGGCACGCTCGACGTGGCCGCGCTGGAACAGGCCATCGGCGACGTGTTCGCCCGCCACGAGGTGCTGCGCACCACCTACCCGCGTTCGGCGGAGGGCCCGCATCAGGTGATCCGTCCGGCGGACCGGTCGGCGGCGGCGCTCAGCCCGATCGACGTCACCGAGGAGGATCTGCTCGGCGCCGTCATCGGTTTCGCGTTGACCACCTTCGACGTCACCGTCGAGGTGCCGTTGGCCGTGGCGCTGTTCCGGATCGCCGACAACGACCACGTGCTCGCGTTCACCGTGCACCATGTGGCCGCCGACGGCTCGTCGATGGGCCCGCTGGCTCGCGACGTGATGGCCGCCTACGTGGCGCGCGTGCAGGGCGAGGCGCCGCAGTGGCAGCCGCTGCCGGTGCAGTACGCCGACTACGCGCTGTGGCAGCGCGCGGTGCTCGGTTCGGAGGACGATCCGGAATCGCTGGCCGCGCAGCAGGTGGCGTACTGGACGGCCACGCTGGCCGGCCTGCCCGATCAGCTGGAACTGCCCGCCGACCGGCCGCGCCCGCCCGCGCAGTCGTTCCAGGGCAAGGCGATCCGCTTCGAGATCGACCCGCAGCGGCACGCCCGCCTGCACGAATTGGCGCGCGCGCACAACGCGTCGCTGTTCATGGTGGTGCACGCGGCGCTGGCGGTGTTGCTGTCGCGGCTGTCCGGCACCGACGACATCGCGGTCGGCACGCCGATCGCCGGTCGTGGTGAACGCGAACTCGACGACCTGATCGGCATGTTCGTCAACACCCTGGTGTTCCGAACCGCGGTGAACGCCGGTGCCTCGTTCGCCGACCTGCTCGGCGACGTGAAGGAACGCGACCTGGAGGCGTTCGCCAACGCCGACGTGCCGTTCGAGCGCCTGGTCGAGGTGCTCAACCCGGTGCGCTCGACCGCGCGCAACCCGCTGTTCCAGGTGGGCCTGTCGTTCCAGAACCTGGCCGAGACCACCTTCGAGCTGCCCGGCCTGACGGTGAGCGCGGTCAACTTCGATTCGCAGCTGGCCAAGACCGACCTGCACGTCACGCTGTACGACCGGTACGCCGAGGACGGCACGCCCGCCGAGATCATCACCGAATTCGGTTACGCCACCGATCTGTTCGACGAGAGCACGGTGCAGGGCTTCGCCGACCGGTTCCTGCGGGTGCTCGACGCCGTGCTGGCCGACGCCACGGTGCGGGTGGGTGAGATCGATCTGCTCGCGCCCGAGGAGAGCGAGCGCATCCTCACCGCGTGGAACGACACCGCATACGATCTCGATGCTCTGCTCGCGGCGCGTTCCGCGGGCTCCACGCGCACCGCGACGCTGGTGTCGCTGCTGGATGCCACGGTGGCCGCCACCCCGGACGCGGTGGCGCTGGTCGCCGACGAGCCGACCGGCCGCCGGGAGCTGACCTACGCCGCGCTGGACGCGCGGGTCAACCGCCTGGCCCGGTACCTGATCGGCCGCGGCGTCGGACCGGAGGACCGGGTCGCGCTGGCGATTCGCCGCTCCACCGATCTCGTGGTCGCGATGTACGCGGTCGCCAAGGCCGGTGCGGCCTACGTGCCGATCGATCCCGATCAGCCCGCCGAGCGGACCGATTACATCCTCGGCACCGCCGCTCCGGTGTGCGTGCTGACCACCGGCCGGGACGGTTTCCACACCGCGGCGGCCGACGTGGTGCAGATCGACGCGCTCGACCTCGCCGAGTACGCGGCCGCTCCGGTGACCGCGGGCGAGCGCACCGGTGCGCTGACCCCGGCGAACACCGCCTACGTGATCTTCACCTCCGGTTCGACGGGTCAGCCCAAGGGCGTCGCCGTCCCGCACGGCGCGATCGTCAACCAGTTGCAGTGGGAGACGACCGTCTTCGAGCTGGGCGCGGACGACGCGGTGCTGCTGAAGACGGCGGCGACGTTCGACCTCTCGGTCTGGGAGTTCTGGTCGGCCGCGGTGTCCGGTGGCCGCCTGGTGATCTCGTCCGCCGACGGGCACCGCGACCCGGCGTACCTGAACGAGCTGATGCGCGCCACCGGCGTCACCACGCTGCACGTGGTGCCGTCCATGCTGGACGCGCTGCTCACCGAATCCGGTGGCCGCCTGTCGGACTCGCTGCGCCGGGTGCTGGCCATCGGTGAGGCGCTGCCCGCGGCGACCGCCCAGCGGTTGCGCCGCCACAACGCCGCCGAACTGCACAACCTGTACGGTCCGACCGAGGCGGCGGTGTCGATCACCAGCCACCTGGTCACCGATGCCGACGAGGTGTCGGTGTCGATCGGCGCGCCGGAGTGGAACAGCCGGGTGTACGTGCTCGACTCCCGCCTGCGGCCCGTGCCGGTCGGCGTCTCGGGCGAGCTGTACCTCGCCGGTGCGCAGCTGGCGCGCGGTTACTTCGGGCGTTCCGATCTGACGGCCGACCGGTTCGTCGCCGATCCGTTCGGTGCGCCGGGCGACCGGATGTACCGCACCGGCGACCTGGTGGCCTGGAGCGCCACCGGCGAGCTGGACTACCGCGGCCGCACCGACTTCCAGGTGAAGATCCGCGGCTTCCGCATCGAACTCGGCGAGATCGAGGCGGCGCTGTTGCGGCAGGACATGGTGAGCGCGGCGGCCGTCGTCGCGCACACCGATCCCAGCATCGGCGACCGGCTGGTCGCCTACGTGGTGACCCGCACGGGCACGCTGGACAAGCGCGCGCTGCAGTCCGCGCTGTCGGCCGAGCTGCCGTCGTACATGGTGCCGTCGATGCTGATCCAGCTGGAGTCGTTGCCGCTCAACGCCAACGGCAAACTGGACCGCAAGGCGCTGCCGGAGCCCACCTTCGAGAAGGCGGTCTTCCGCGCGCCGGTGACGCCGATCGAGCAGATCGTGGCGAACACGTTCGCGGAGGTGCTGCGGCTCTCCGATCGCGAAGGGGGCGAGGCCAAGCGACTCGGCCTGGACGACGACTTCTTCGCGTGGGGCGGCAACTCGCTGCTGGCGACGCAGGTCGCCGCCCGCCTGGGCGAGGCGCTCAACACCCGGGTGCCGGTGCGCCTGCTGTTCGAGGCGTCCACCGTGGCCGCGCTGGCGGTGCGCGTGGAGCAGCACGCCGACATGGGCGGCCGCCGCGCGCTGACGGCGGGTCCGCGGCCGGAGCACATTCCGCTGTCGCTGGCGCAGCAGCGCATGTGGTTCCTCAACCGGTTCGACACCCAGTCGGCGGCCTACAACGTGCCGATCGCGGTGCGGCTGTCGGGCGCGCTGGACGTGGCCGCGCTGCGCGCCGCCATCGCGGACCTGGTGAGCAGGCACGAGATCCTGCGCACGGTCTACCCGCAGACCGAGGCGGGCCCGGTGCAGGTCATCCTGCCGCCCGCCCAGGCCGTGCCGCGCCTGGAGGTGCGGGTGGTCGCGCCGTCGCAGATCGAGTCCGCCGTGGTGGCGCTGACCTCGACGATCTTCGACGTCACCACCGAGGTGCCGGTGAAGGTCGCGCTGTTCCAGCTCGCCGGAGAGGGCGCGCAGACCGGAGCCGACGGGCCGGTGGACTACGTGCTGGCCATGGTCGTGCACCACATCTCCGGTGACGGCTCCTCGGTCGGCCCGCTGACCAGGGACCTGATGATCGCCTACGCCGCGCGGTCGGCGGGCGAGGCGCCGAACTGGGCGCCGCTGCAGGTCCAGTACGCGGACTACAGCATCTGGCAGCGGGAACTGCTCGGCGACGAGAACGATCCGGAATCGCTGGCCGCCAAGCAGGTCGCCTACTGGAAGCAGGCACTGGCAGAACTGCCCGACCAGCTGGACCTGCCCTCGGACCGGCCGCGCCCGGCGGTGCAGTCGTTCGCGGGCGGCAAGGTCGAGCTGCGGGTGGACGCGCAGACCCATCAGGCGCTGATCGAACTGGCGCGCGCGGAGGGCGCGACGCTGTTCATGGTCGTGCACACCGCGCTCGCCGTCCTGTTGTCCAGATTGTCCGGCACCGACGACATCGCGATCGGCACGCCGATGGCGGGCCGTGGCGAGGCCGCGCTCGACGACCTGATCGGCATGTTCGTCAACACCCTGGTGTTCCGCACCCGGGTGGAGGCGGGCGAGGCGTTCACCGATCTGCTCGCCCGCCAGCGCGAGACCGACATCCAGGCGTTCGCCAACGCCGACGTGCCGTTCGAGCGCCTGGTGGAGGTGCTCAACCCGGTGCGTTCGACCGCGCGGCACCCGCTGTTCCAGGTGGGTCTGTCGTTCCAGAATCTGGCGCAGTCCGCGCTGGAGCTGCCCGGCCTGAGCGTGTCCGGCCTGGACATCGACACCGAGCTGTCCCAGTTCGACCTGCACCTGATCGCGACCGACCGCTACGACGACGCCGGCGTGCCCGAGGGCATCACCGGATTCTTCACCTACGCGACCGACATGTTCGATCGCGCCACGGTGCAGGGCTTCGTGGACCGGTTCGCGCGCCTGCTCGGCGAGATCGTCGCCGCGCCGCGTACCCCGGTCGGCGACCTCGAACTGCTCGAGGCCGCCGAGCGGACCCAGCTGCTCACCGCGCGCAACGCGACCGCGCAGCCGGTGGACACCTCCGCCACGCTGGTGTCGCTGCTGGACGCCACGGTCGCGGCCGGGCCGAAGGAAGTCGCGCTCGTCACCGAGGACGGCGAGTCGATCACCTATGGTGCGCTCGACGCGCGGGTGAATCGTCTTGCCCGGCATTTGATTTCGTTGGGTGTGGGGCCGGAGTCGCGGGTGGCGCTGGCGTTGCGCCGGTCGGTGGATCTGATCGTGGCGATGTATGCGGTGGCGAAGTCCGGTGGTGCGTATGTGCCGGTGGATCCGGATCAGGCTGCCGAGCGGACGAGCTACATTCTCGAGACGGCGGCACCGGTGTGTGTGCTGACCAACGCCGATGCCGAGTTCGAGACCGATGTCGCCGATGTTGTGCGTATTGATGAGCTGGATTTGTCGGGTGTGGACGGCAAGCCGGTTACTGATGCCGATCGGGTCGCACCCCTGCGTCCGGAGAACACGGCGTATGTGATCTTCACGTCTGGTTCGACGGGTCGCCCGAAGGGTGTGGCGGTTCCGCATGGCGCTATCGCCAACCAGTTGCAGTGGAAGAACGTCGAATTCGGCTTGGATGCGGCGGATGCGATCCTGTTGAAGACGGCGGCGACGTTCGACTTGTCGGTGTGGGAGTTCTGGTCGGCCGCTGTCTGCGGCGGTCGCCTGGTCATCGCTTCGCCGGACGGTCACCGCGACCCGGCGTACCTCAACGAGTTGATGGCTCGCGAGTGGGTCACCACGCTGCATGTGGTGCCGTCGATGCTGGACGCGTTGCTGACGGCTGGTATGCCGAACTCGCTGTGGCGGGTGTTGGCGATTGGTGAGGCTCTGCCGGGTTCGGTCGCCCAGCGGTTCCTGCGGGAACACCCGCGCACGGAACTGTTCAACCTCTACGGTCCGACCGAGGCGGCGGTGTCGATCACCAGCCACCGGGTCACTCTCGCCGACGAGACCTCCGTGTCGATCGGCGCGCCGGAATGGAACAGCCAGGTCTACGTCCTCGACTCCCGGCTGCGGCCGGTGCCGGACGGCGTCTCCGGCGAGTTGTACCTCGCCGGCGCGCAATTGGCGCGTGGTTACTTCGGTCGTGCGGATCTGACCGCGGATCGGTTCGTGGCCAACCCGTTCCAGCCCGGCGAGCGGATGTATCGCACGGGTGACTTGGTCGCGTGGAACAGCGCCGGTGAACTCGAATACCGGGGTCGTACGGACTTCCAGGTGAAGATCCGTGGTTTCCGCATCGAGTTGGGTGAGATCGAGGCCGCGCTGCTGGCGCTGCCCGAGATCGCGCAGACTGCGGTGATCGCGAAGTCCGACCCGAAGACCGGTGACCGGTTGGTGGCCTACTTGGTCCCGAGCGATGCCGATGCCGGTGTCGATGTGGCGCAGGTGAAGTCGGAACTCACCGCTGGGTTGCCGTCGTACATGGTGCCCGCGGCGTTCGTGGTGCTGGATGCGTTGCCGTTGAACGTCAACGGCAAGCTCGACCGCAAGGCGTTGCCCGAGCCGGAGTTCGAGGTTCAAGCGTTCCGCGCTCCCTCGACTCCGATCGAGGAGATCGTGGCGAACGTGTTCGCCGAGGTGCTCGGTGTCGAACGCGTCGGCGCGGACGACGACTTCTTCGCGCTGGGCGGTAACTCGTTGCTGGCGACGCAGGTCGCCGCGCGTATCGGCGCGGCGCTGGATGCCCGTGTGCCGGTGCGTGTGCTGTTCGAGGCCTCCACCGTGGCCGGATTGGCCGCGAAGGTCGAGCAGCACGCGGGCGCCGGTGGCCGTCGCGAGCTGGTCGCCGGACCGCGTCCGGACCACATTCCGCTGTCGCTGGCGCAGCAGCGCATGTGGTTCCTCAACCAGTTCGACACCGCCTCGGCCGTGAACAACATCCCGGTGGCCGTGCGGCTCACCGGCGAACTGGATGTCGAAGCGCTGCAAGCGGCGGTCGGCGACGTCATCGCCAGGCACGAGACCCTGCGCACCGTCTACCCCGAGCAGGGTGGCGCGGCGCACCAGGTCATCGTGCCCGTCGAGCGGGCACTGCCGGACTTGCGGCCGGAAGCGGTCGCGCCCGAGGACATCCGCCACCGGATCATCGAGGTGATCTCGGCCGGATTCGACGTGACCACCGAGGTTCCGTTGCGGGCGAAGCTGTTCCGGGTGACGGACGGGGCAGCCGACACGTCGTACGTGCTCGTGTTCGTCGCGCACCACATCAGCGCGGACGGCTGGTCGATGGGCCCGCTGACGCGTGACGTGATGCTCGCCTACGCGGCCCGTTCGGCCGGGGTGGAACCGGGCTGGGCGCCGCTGCCGGTGCAGTACGCCGACTTCAGCCTGTGGCAGCGCGACGTGCTCGGCTCCGAGGACGACCCGGAGAGCCTGATCTCGCAGCAGGCCCAGTACTGGCGCACCGCGCTGGCCGGGCTGCCGGACGAACTCAACCTGCCCGCCGACCGGCCGCGTCCGACGACGCAGTCGTTCGCCGGTGGACGCGTGGTGTTCCCGATCTCCGGCGAGCTGCACGGCAGGCTCACCGAGATCGCCAGGGAGCAGAACGCGACGCTGTTCATGGTCGTGCACGCCGCGCTCGCGCTGTTCCTGGCGCGCATGTCCGGCACCGACGACATCGCCGTCGGCACGCCCATCGCGGGCCGCGGCGAAGCGGAACTCGACGACGTGATCGGCATGTTCGTCAACACCCTGGTGCTGCGCTCGCACGTGGACGGCGACTTGACCTTCGGCCAGTTCCTGGCCCGCACCAAGGACGCCGACCTGCAGGCGTTCGCACACGCGGACCTGCCGTTCGAGCGGCTGGTGGAACTGCTCAATCCGGAGCGCTCCACCGCGCGGCACCCGCTGTTCCAGGTGGCGCTGTCGTTCGAGAACCTGCCCGAGAGCAGCTTCGAACTGCCCGGCTTGCACGTGGGCGCGGTCGATTTCGACGTCGACACCGCCAAGTTCGACCTGTCGCTGACCATCCGCGAGGCCGGGGAGAACCCCGACGACGCGGGCATGTACGCGGAGTTCTCCTTCGCGCGCGACCTGTTCGACGACGAGACGGTGCGGGTGTTCGCCGAGCGCTTCACCAGGCTGCTCACCGCGATCGCCACCGACCGGGAAACCCCGATCGGCGACCTGCCGCTGCTGGACGCGGCCGAGTACCACCTGCTCACGCACGTGGCGGGCGAGGACGTCATGGCCACCGGCCTGCTGCCGGACCTGCTGCAGCACGGCGCGCGGCTGGACCCCGAGCAGATCGCGGTGCGCTACCAGGGCCGCTCGATCACCTACCGCGAACTGGACGAGTACTCCTCGCGCCTGGCGCGGGTGCTCATCTCGCGCGGCGTGGGCCCGGAGCGCATCGTGGCGCTGTCGTTCCCGCGGTCCTACGAGATGGTCGCCGCGTTCTGGGCGGTGGCCAAGGCCGGCGGCGCGCACGTGCCGGTCGACCCGACCTACCCCGAAGACCGCATGCGGCACATGGTCAACGACTCCGGCGCGGTCATCGGCATCACCGCGAGCGAGTACGTCGACCGGCTGCCGCGCGACGTGGAGTGGCTGCGGATCGATGATCCGGAGTTGGGTGAACTGGTCGAGAGCCAGTCCGCCGAGCAGGTCACCGACGCCGACCGGATCTCCACGCTGGCGATGCGCCACCCGGCGTACGTCATCTACACCTCCGGCTCGACCGGTATGCCCAAGGGCGTCACCGTGACCCACGCGGGCATGGGCGGCCTGGTCGGCGTCGCGGCGGATCTGTACCAGCTGGAATCGCACCATCGGTTCCTGCACATCTGCTCGCCCAGCTTCGACCCGTCGGTGCTGGAGTGGCTGTGCGCCGCCTACACCGGCGCGACGCTGGTGGTCGTGCCGTCGACCATCATCGGCGGACCGGACCTCGCGGAGCTGCTGCGCACCGAGCGGGTCAGCCACACGATCATCACCCCCGCGGTGCTGGGCACGGTCGATCCGGAAGGCATGGAGGCGCTCGAGGTGGCCTCCGTCGGTGGTGACGTCACCACGCCGGAGCTGCTGGCCAAGTGGTGGCCGGGCCGGAAGTACTTCAACGCCTACGGCCCGACCGAGACGACGATCATCTCCTCCTACGCCCAGCTCACCCCGGGCAGGCACATCACCATCGGCCGTCCGGTGCGCGGCATGTCCGCGCTGGTGCTGGACAACCGGCTCAACCCGGTGCCGCCGGGCGTCGCGGGCGAGCTGTACCTGGCCGGTGGCGCGCTGGCGCGCGGCTACCACAACCGCCCCGACCTCACCGCGGAACGGTTCATCGCCAACCCGTGGAGCGACGAGGGCGCGCGGATGTACCGCACCGGCGACGTGGTGCGCTGGTTCGCCGAACCCGGCGAGCGCGCGGGCAACGCCGCGTTGCCGTCGGTGCCCTGGCAACTGGACTACGTGGGCCGCTCGGACTTCCAGGTGAAGATCCGCGGCTTCCGCATCGAGCTGGGCGAGATCGACACCGTGCTGGCGAGCCACGAGGACGTCGAGTACGCGATCACGATCGGCCGCAAGACCGAGGCGGGCGCGACGATCCTGGTGTCCTACGTGCTGGCCGCGCCGGGCCGGGAGATCGATACCGCGCGGCTGACCGAGTACGCCTCGCGCAGCCTGCCGCCGCACATGGTGCCGACGGCGATCGTGGTGATCGACGAGATCCCGCTGACCCCGGTCGGCAAGCTGGACCGCAAGGCGCTGCCCGAGCCCGAGCTGGCCCCGCGCGAGTTCCGCGCGCCGGCCAGCGAGGTCGAGGCCGTCATCGCCGAGGTGTTCGCCGAGGTGCTCGGCGTCGAGCAGATCGGTTTGGACGACTCGTTCTTCGCGCTCGGCGGCGACAGCATCCTGTCCATCCAGCTGGTCTCGCGGGCCAAGGCGCGCGGCGTGCTGTTCACTCCGCGTGACGTGTTCGAGCGGCGCAGCGTGGCCTCGCTGGCCGAGATCGCCGCGCTCGGCACCGGCGCCGAGCAGGCGCGGTTGGAGGAACTGCCGGGCGGCGGTGTCGGCGAGATCCCGCTGACCCCGATCATGCGGCAGATCCTCGGGAGCGGCTCGTCCTATCAGCGGTTCTCGCAGACCATGGCGCTGCGGCTGCCCGACGGCATCGACCGGGAGACCCTGGTCGCCACCATCGCGGCGGTGTTCGACCACCACGACGTGCTGCGGTCGCGGTTGCGCCGCACCGGCACGGACTGGACCTTCGAGGCGCTGCCGCACGGCGCGGTGGACGTCGACGCCCTGGTGCGGCGGGTGGACCTGGCCGCCGACACCGACGAGGCGGAGCTGGCCCGGGTCGCCACCGAAGCGCTCGACGGGGCGATGGGCGGGCTCGATCCGGCGAATGCCGCGATGGCGCAGTTCGTCTGGTTCGCGTTCGAAGGCGAGCGGCGGGACGTGCTTTTGATCGTCGCGCACCACTTCGTGGTCGACGGCGTGTCCTGGCGCATCCTGATCCCGGATCTGGCGGTCGCCTGGTCGCAGCTGGTCGCCGGTCAGCCGGTGGCGCTGCCCGCCAACGGCACCTCCATGCGGCGCTGGGCGCACAGCCTGGTCGAGGCGGCGAGCTCGCCGGACCGCGTCGCGGAACTGCCGTTCTGGCAGCAGGTTTCGGCCACGCCGGACCCGCTGCTCGGCGAGCGCGCGTTCGATCCTTCGGTGGACACGTTCGCCACCGTCGAGCGGGTGGAGGTCACCGTGCCCGCCGAGGTCACCGACGCGGTGCTCACCGCGATTCCGGGCCTGTACCGGGGCGGTGTGAACGACGGCCTGCTCTCGGCGCTGGCCATGGCGGTCGCCCGCTGGCGCGGCGACGGCTCGGACGCCGCACTGATCAAGCTGGAAGGCCACGGTCGTGAAGAGGACGTCGTGCCGGGCGCGGACCTCTCGCGCACGGTCGGCTGGTTCACCGCGGCCTACCCGGTCCGGCTGGACCTGGCAGGCGCCGACCTCACCGACGCGTTCGCCGGTGGCGCCGCGCTGGGCGAGATCGTGAAGTCGATCAAGGAGCAGTTGCTCGCGGTGCCCGACAAGGGTCTCGGCTACGGCCTGCTACGGCAGCTGAATCCGGAGACCGCGCCGACCCTCGGCGGCGCGGGTGGGAGCAGGGCGGGATCTGACGCAGCGCAGATCAGCTTCAACTACCTGGGCCGGATGTCGGCCGGGGAGATCCCCGAGCAGCTCGCCGAGATCGGCTGGGTGCCGGTGGCCGACCTCGGTCAGCTGGATGTCGACATGGACCTCGACATGCCCGCGAACGCGACGATCGACATCAACGCGATCGTCACCGACTCCGACGAGGGTCCGCGCCTCGGCGCGTCCTTCGCCTTCCCGACCGGCCTGCTGACCCGGGAACGGGTGCAGGAGTTCGCCGAGCTGTGGGTCGAGGCGCTCACCGCGCTGGCCACGCACGCGCGGCGGCCGGACGCGGGCGGTTTCACGCCGTCGGACATGCCGCTGGTGCGGGTGGGGCAGCAGGACATCGAGCAGTGGGAACGGGCCTACCCGGCGCTGTCGGAGGTGTGGCCGCTGTCGCCGCTGCAGTCGGGTCTGCTGTTCCACGCGATGATGACCCAGTCCACCGTGGACGTGTACACCATGCAGGCCGTGGTGGACCTGGGCGGCACGCTGGACGTGGCGCGGCTGCGGGCGGCGGCCCAGGGCATCGTCGACCGGTACCCGAACCTGCGCACCGCGTTCGTCACCGACGCCGACGGGCAGGCGGTGCAGGTGGTGCTGGATCGGGTCGAGGCGCCGTGGCGTGAGGTGGATCTCACCGAGCTGCCCGCCGACCAGCGGACCGCGGAACTGCGCAGGCAGGTCGCGGCCGATCAGGCGACGCACTTCGACATGGCCACCCCGCCGCTGATCCGGTTCACGCTGTTCCGCAGTGACGAGGCGCAATGGCACCTGGCCATCACCACCCACCACATCCTGCTGGACGGCTGGTCGATGCCGCTGCTCATGCGGGACCTGCTGGTGCTGTACGCGGTGCGCGGCGATCAGGCCGCGCTGCCGCGGGTGGCCTCCTACCGCAACTTCCTCGGCTGGCTGGCCGGGCGCGACCGGGACGCCTCGCTGCGCGCCTGGGCGGCGGCGCTGGAGGGCGTCAACGAACCCACCCAGCTCGCAGGCCAGCCGCGCGCCGCGGAGAACTACGAGATCGGCAAGGTGGTCACCGAACTCGACGCCGACCGCACCCGCCGGATCAGCAAGCACGCCGCCGAACTCGGCGTCACGGTGAACACGCTGGTGCAGGCGGCGTGGGGCATCCTGCTCGGGCGTCTGACCGGGCGCGGCGACGTGGTGTTCGGCGCGACGGTGTCCGGCCGCCCGGCCGAGCTGCCCGGCGTCGAGTCGATGGTGGGTCTGTTCATCAACACGCTGCCGGTGCGGCTGCGCATCGACGACCGCCAGACCATCGGCGAGCTGCTGGGCAGGTTGCAGGGCGATCAGGCCGGCTTGCTCGAGCACCACTACGTGGGGCTCACCGACATCCAGCGGGTGGCGGGCACCGGCTCGCTGTTCGACACGCTGCTGGTGTTCGAGTCCTATCCGATGGACAAGGAGGCGATCTCGGCCGCCAGCTCGATCGACGGCATGTCGGTGACCGGCGTCGGCGTCAACGACGCCACGCACTACCCGATGACGCTGCTGGTCATGTCGGAGGCCACCATCGAGCTGACCCTGAAGTACCTGGGCAGCCGGTTCACCGCCGAAGAGGTCGAGACCCTCGCCGAGCGGCTGGTGCGGGTGCTCGAGGCGCTGCTCGGCGATCCGGACGGCCTGGTCGGCGACATCGACATCCTCGATGAAGGCGAACGGGCCCGGCTGCTGGCCGAATCCGGTATCACCGCAACCGCTTCCGCGCCGGAGCCGGTCGGCCGGGTCGGGGCGCGCACGGTGGCCAAGGTGCTCGCCGAGGTCGTCGAAGAGGACCCGGAAGCGTCCGCGCTGCTGGCCGGCGCGGACGAGGTCGCCTTCCACCTGCTGGATCGGCGTTCCTCGCAGCTGGCCCGCGTGCTCATCGACCGCGGCGCCGGACCGGGCGACGTGGTCGCGGTGACGCTGCCGCGTTCGGTGGACGCGGTGGTCGCCGCCTGGGCGGTGCAGAAGGCCGGTGCGGCATGCCTGTTCGCGGGCGACCTCACCGCCGAGGAGCTGTCCGCGGCGGGCGCCGGATACGGCATCAGCCGGCAACCGGTGGCCGACAGCGACCTGCGCTGGGTGGCGCTCGACGACGTCCAGGTGCAGCAGGACATCGCCGCGGCCGCCGCGCATCCGGTCTCCTACGCCGACCGGGTCCGCCCGCTCGGCGAGGAACATCCGGCGTTCGTCGTCGTCACGGCGGACGGGGTCGTCTCGATGACCCAGTCCGAGGCGCTCGACGAGGCCGAACGGGTGCGCGAGGAATACGAGATCGACTACGAGTCGGCCACGTACGCCACCGCGGCCTCGGGCCGCCCCGCCGTCCTGGAGTTCCTGGTCTCCGCCACCGCCGGAGCCCTGTCCGTCCTCCCGACCGGCGACCTCGAGACCGACCTCACCGAGGGCGAGGTCACCCACTGGTTCGCGGCGCCGGGCGAAGCGACCGACGCGGCGGGCGAGGACATCACGATCGTCAGCTGATCGCACCGGACGAGCCCCCTCCCGACATGGGAGGGGGCTCTCCTGGGTGATGGCACCCCGGTCCGGACGCTGCCACGGGTGATCCTCAGCTGGGTCCGTGGTCCACTGAAGCCCGAGGGTATTCGAAGTCGGTTGCCGGACGAGTAGCGGTCCGGATTCGGTTCGTTTGACTACACTCGAGGTCGATCGGCGGCGACCATCGCCACTGTCATACGAGGCCGGAGGTGGTTTCATGGCGATGCCAGTTCCGCATGGCGACGGCTGGACGGCTGCCGACCTCGACCACATGCCCGAAGACGGATTGCGTTACGAGGTGTTGAATGGTCAGCTCGTCGTGAATGCCGCGCCCAAGCCTCGCCACCAGTTGTTGATCAGGTGGCTGGGGCGGGCCCTCGACGCGGTGTTGCCTCCTGGCCGTTTGGTGCTGGAAGGCGTCGGCGTACTGATAGGCGATGACGAGCCGATCCCGGACCTCGTCGTGGTGACCGACTCGATCGACGTAGACGCGAGAGGTGTTCCTGCGCACCAGGTAGAACTGGTTGTAGAAGTCGTGTCGAAATCCACGACGCTGCAAGACCGCATGGTCAAACCGGTGGTCTATGCGGAAGCCGGCATAGCGAACTACTGGCGTTTCGAGCCCAACGCTTTCAAGGGGCAGTTGCCGGGGGAGTCTCTCCCCGTCCTGTTCGCCCACGAACTCGGTGCCGACCACACCTACGAACTGACGCACCGGGTGTCCGCTGGCAACACGGTCACCCTGCGCAGTCCCTTCGAATTCACGATCGACCCGGCAACTCTCCTCCCCTGACCTCGCGCGAGGATGTCCGATATGAGCGCTCCCGAAAAGCAACAGGTGCTGCGTGTGACCGCCGAGCAGTTCGCCGATGGGGCGACTGCCGGACTCGGTGACATCGAGATCGTCGACGGGCGCGTGGTGCGACTGCTGGCCCAGAGCCCCGTGCACAGCCGGGTGGTCCGGCGGCTGGCCGGGATGCTGGAGTCGGCTCGGCGCGATGGAGGGCCGTGTATGGTCGTGGACTCCGATGTCGCCGCGCGATTCGCCGATACGGAATCCACAGCGGCGGATCGACGGTTGAACATCCGTTACCCCGATATCTGGATCCGGGACTGCGAACCCTACGACGTCAACACTGTGCGCGAGCACATCCTGCTGGTGGTGGAGGTCACTTCCGAATCGACCATCGATGCCGACATCACCGACAAGCGAATCCAGTACGCGGCCGCGGGCATTCCTCGATACCTGATCGTCCGGCTGGACCAGAAGGAAGAGCGCATCGAAGAGATCGAGGAGTACCGTCTCGACTGGTCCGGTCGACGCTACCGCGCCCATACGGTTCATCGACGTGTCTTGCTGCTCGACGACCCGGTCGAGGCGACCATCCCATTCGATGTACTGGAACAGCCCTGACGATTGCCACTCGCGGAATGGTCGGCGTAGCACGCCTCACCCGGTGAACCGGGAAGCAACCTCCGTCCGGTGGGCGCTACCACGGTAGCGAGCGCGCTCGAGTTGTCCGCTGCGCGCGATTGTCTGGCTTGATATGTCATTTACGCCGGTCGTGGGCATCGATAGGGTCAGGGACGCGGCTTCGGTCGCGGTTTCTCTCCGCCCGCAATGGACTCGCTCGCAGGGCATCTCGCGGGCGGTGCGCGAACTTCACAAGGAAGACATGTCCACGATCGCAACCTCGTCCGGCGGCAAGCCGGACGGCTCTTCCGCACGTCCGCTGCGCGCGCGGCTGGTGTTGTTCCTGGTCAGCGGGGCCATCTTCATGATGATGCTCGACCTGACCGTGGTGTCCGCCGCGCTGGCCGATATCCGCACCGACCTGGACACGTCCATCGACGGACTGCAATGGGTCATCGACGCCTATGCCATTCCGATGGCGGGACTGCTGCTGACCTTCGCCACGCTCGGCGACCGGTTCGGCCGGAAGCGGCTTTTCCTCGCCGGCATGACGGTTTTCACGGCATCGTCGCTGGCATTGGCGCTGGCGGGCACCATACTTCAGTTGAACATCCTGCGCGCGGTGCAGAGCGTCGGCGCGGCGATGATCTTCGCGACGGCGTTGCCGCTGCTGGCGGTGGCCTACCCCGGGGCGGGCAAGCGCGCGAAGGCGATCGGCGTCTACGGCGCAGTGATGGCGAGCGCGACCGTCGCGGGGCCGGTGCTCGGCGGCGCGCTGGTCACCCAGTTCGGGTGGCGCTCGATCTTCATCATCAACGTCCCGATCGGCATCTTCATCGGCGTGCTCGCCGTGCTGCGGATGCCGGAGTCGGCGCGGATGCAAGGGCGCAAAGCCGACTGGCCGGGGTCGCTGCTGCTCACCGCCGGCCTGGTGACGGGCGTATTCGCGCTGACCCGTGGCAACTCGCTGGGCTGGACCTCGGCCACGGTGCTCGGGCTCGGCGCCGCCGCGGCGGTGCTGCTGGCCGGGTTCGTGGCCTGGCAGTTCAAGGCTGAGCATCCGCTGCTCGACGTGGCCATGGTGCGCAAGCGCGGTTTCACCGGCACGGCCATCGTCTCGATCGGCCACATGGCGACGCTGATGGCCGCGAGCAACTACCTGGCGGTGTTCCTGATCAACACGCTCGGGTACACGCCGTTGCAGATGGGCCTGCGGTTGCTGCCGGTGACCGGTGCCGCGCTGATCAGCGCGCCGCTGGCGATGGTATTCGCGAAGCGGGTTCCGTTCGCGGTTTCGCTGCCGGTCACGATGGCCTTCGTGGCGCTGGGCACATGGCTGATCGGCGATTTCGATTCCGGCGATTCCTGGACGCATTTCCTGCCGGGACTGGTGATCGGCGGTCTGGGCCTCGGCGCGATCACGGCCGTCAACCAGGCGGCCTCGCTCACCTTCGCCTCCGACGAGAACGCGGGCATGGCCAGCGCGACCTTCGGCACCCTCCGGCAGGTCGGTCTCGCGGTCGGGGTGGCCGGCCTGGGCGCGATGTTCAACCACGCCGCCCGCGGTTCGGCGGCCGACGGGCTCGATGCCCTGCCCGGCGCCGTCCCGCCGGGACCGCGTGAGCAGTTCCTGGAGGCGGCGGGCTCCGGCGCCGGTCGCTCGGTGGCCGACGGGCTGCCCGCGCAGTTCCAGCCGATCGCGCCGGACCTGTCGCACATCGCGGTCTCCGCGTCGATCGACGGGCTCAACTCGATGATCGGCCTGGCAGCCGCGATCGGCGGCGTCGCGGTCCTCGCTTCCGCGCTCGCCTTCACCGTGGACCACCTGCGCGGCAGGAGAACTCCGGCCGAGCCCGCGCGGCGCACGGAAGGGGCCTGACCTGTCAGCCTCACACCGCTTCGCCGACGTAACGGGACACGCGAATGGCACATGGTCGAGGCAGAGTGCGAGAGAACTCTCCACCATGTGCCACTCGCGGTTGTCCTGCTCAGCGCGGGATGGCGTGCTCTTCGGCGAAGACTTTGCGGCAGGCCGGGGCACAGAAGGCGTAGTCGGTGCCGTCGTGGGTGAGAGTGAAGCGGGCGGTGGCGAGGTCGACGGTCATGCCGCAGACCGGGTCGATGGCATAACCTTCCGGGGCTTCGGGCCGGTCGCCGGAGGCGCGGAAGTCCTCCGTCATCAGTTTGGTGATCTCGGTCGTGGTGAGCGGGCGGCCGAGAGCACCGAGGTTGTTCTCGCGCAGGCCGATGATCTGGACCACACAGTGCGGCGCGCGGGTCAAGCGGCCGGGGTCCGCCTCGCATTCGGCGATGGCGTGGGTCACGAGCGGGATGACGTGGCCGCCGAACTCGCTGTTGTTGGCCCAGGATCCGGGAACCGTGATGCGCACCAGGTAGCGTGGCGCGTCGTCAAGGGCGGGGCCGCCGGTCGCCCACACCTCGGCGTCGCGCACCAGCACATGGGTCAGTTCGCGGGCTTTGGACAGCACCGAGTCCGGTGCGGCCGGTTCGGTGGTCAAGTCGCGCAGGACGCGTGCGGCGAGGGCGCGTTTGCGGTCGGCGGTCGAAGTGTCGTCGGAGACGAACAGTTCCACGGTCATCATGGGCGGGCTTCTTTCCCGGGGAGCAGCGTCGTCGCCACGACGAGGAGGAAGGCGACCAGCGCGCACGCGGTGCGCGCGAAGTGGAATGCCTCCCAGCGGCCGAGGATTTCGGCGTAGTCGGCCGGGGGGCCGCTGATCGCCCATACCTTGATCTTCTGGTTGATCGGGACATTGCCGAGGCGGGTGATGAGGAAGGCCGCTACGGCGAGCACGCTCGCTGTGGCGGCGAGCATGCGCGATCGTCCGGTGGAGCGGATGGCGAGCACCAGCGTGCTGAGAATGGTCAGGCCCATCAGGGATTGCATGACCACACCGTTCACGCTCATCAGCGCGGTGTGGAAGGTGAAGCGCACGTCCAGTGGGACTCTGCGGAACGCGTAGAGCACGTTGACTGCCCCATAGCCGAACGCTCCGGCGAGCAATCCAGCGGGAAGCAGCGCGAATGCCCGTGCGAGAAGCGTTCTTTCGGCAATCCTCATGCGTGACGCTCCGCCGGAACGAGCGCGAGGAGTTCGTCGACCGACCACTGGTCGTACACATGCGTGCCGTACTTCGCGGCGAGCACGCGTCCGTCGGGGGAGATCAGGAAATCGGCGGGCAATCCGAGACTGCCGCCCTCGGGTGCGGTGGGCGGGGCGGTCTGCCTGCGGCGCAGCGTCGCGTAGGCATCGTGGGTCACGCCGCGCAGGATGGCGGGCCAGCCGCGCGGGTCGAGCAACGCGCGGGGCGAGGTCTCGACGCCGAATTCGCGGTAGAGCTTCCGCTCCGGATCGGCGATCACGTCCAGCGGCAGTTCTGCGGTGTACTTGCGCAATTCCGCCGCGCTGGAGTGGAACACGACGACTTCGCGGACGCCCGCGGCGGTGATCTCCGCGTGACGCGTGACGATCGAGCGTAGGTGCAGGTTGCACACCGGGCATCCGGCGAACCGCCGGAATTGCAGGTGGATCAGGCGATCCGGGTCCGGCACCGGGATCCGCGCACCGGAGACGGTGGCCAGCGTCCGGTCCGGGACAGCGGTCGGCAGCGACATCAGGGGTTCCTTTCGTAGGTGTACCTTGTACGCCTACGACCAGTATGCGCGTAACGCGTACGCTGTCAATCCGTGCCTCGCCCCCGTTCGCTGACCACCGCCGATCTCGCCACGGCGGCCCTCGCGGTGCTCGATCGCGAAGGGTTGCCCGCGCTGACCATGCGCGCGGTGGCCAAGGAACTGGGCATGGCCACCATGGCCCTGTACCGCTACGTCCGCGACCGCGACGAACTGGAGGTGCTGGTGGCGGACCAGGTGTTCGCCGCGATCGACACGGCGCTGCCGGAGGGAAGCGACTGGCGTGAGCGCGCGACGGCACTGATGACGAACATCCGGGACGGGTTCTCGGCCCACCCGGCCGCCGTGCCGATCGTGCTGCGGCGCCGGCAGTCGTCGGTCGAATCGCTGCGCGTGATGGAAGCGATGCTCGCGGTGCTCACCGAGGGGGGTTTCACCGGTCGCGCCCGCGTCATCGCCCAGCGCACGCTGGTCGCCTTCCTGATCGGCTACCTCCAGAACAAGCACTACGCGCCGCTGCGTGGACAGGGGACGATCGTGCTGGCCGACTTGCCCCCGGAGCGGTACCCGCATCTGACGCAGACCGCGGGTCAGGCCAAGAACATGTCGGCCGACGACGAATTCCGCGGTGGCGTCGAGATCATGCTGCGCGGGCTCCAGCCCTAGCGGCGCGGTCGTCCACCGAAAGCGCTGTCACGTCGATGGTTTCGGCCATCGCCCGAGCCCCGGCGTCGTTGAGGTGCATGCCGTCGCCGCTGTCGAACTCGGGACGGATGAAGCCGGGACGCTGCGGGTCCTCCACCGCCCGCGCCACGTCGAACACCGAGTCGAAGACATCGGTGCCGCGCAGCCACTCGTTCACCCGCAGACGGGCGGGCTGCGCGGCGTCGACGTGCAGGCCGTCGTAGATGACGCCGGCGTAGGGGCCGATCGTCGCTGCGTGGACGGTGAGCCCTGCCGCGTGGGCCCGCCGCGCGAGGGCCGTGAAGCCCGCGATCAGTTCCTCTGCGGTCGCCGGTGGCTGCCCGAGCATGCCGCCCAGGCTCAGATCGTTGATGCCGAAGTTGATCAGCACGCTGGTCACGCCGGGAACGTCCAGCACATCGCGGTCGAAGCGCGCCAGGCCGGACTCGCCCACCTGGTCGGTCAGCAGCCGGTTGCCCGCGATGCCCTGGTTGACCACCCAGCCGCGGTCCAGCCGCGCGTTGAGGACGTCCACCGACCGCCGGTTGGCGCCGAGTGTGGTGCCGACGCCTTCGAACCAGGAGTCACCGAACGCCACGGCCACCGGGGTTCCCGCGGGCGCGAGCACGTCGACGCCGGCCACGTAGAACCGCACGGGGACCTCCTCGACCGTGACGAGCGCGGCCTCGGAGGTGACGTCGCCGTCCGCTATGTACGCGGTTTCGGCGGGCTGGTGCGAGAAGGTCGCCACCTCGGTGGGCCCGGGCAGGTACAGGCTCAACGCCAGATCCGTTCCGGCGGAGACGGCCAGCTGCACCGGGTCGCTGAACACTTCACCGCCTGCCGGGACGACGACCTGCTCGGCGCCGCCGAACCGGAGCGCGGTGTCGGTCTCGGCGACGATCTCACTGCCCGTTTTGCGCAAGGCGACTCGTGCCGCGCCGACCGTCAACGGCGCCGTGCCATAGCGGTTGGTCAGCCCGATTCGCACGTGCGAACCGCCGCCCGCCAGGTGCAGGACCTGGCGCACTGTCTGATCGCGGAAGGCGCGCGACTCGGCGAACTTGATCTGCTCGTCCGGGCGGATCACGGCGGTGCGGAATCCGGCGATCCAGGCGGTCGACGACATGGGAGCCTCCATTAGTTGCTGCGAGGAATAATGCGTATGCATATTGCTACGCCAACATCTTCCTCGTGTCAACTATCCGCACGGCAACAATCCCGGTAGGTTTGCCTCATGGACGACAACGAGCTGTTCGACGATCCGCGCCTGACGACGATGGGCCTGTTCTTCGAGGCGTACGCCGGCGTGGTCGCCAAGCTGGAGCCGGTGTGGAAGGCGCACGGTCTGTCCGGACTGGATGTGAATGCCCTGCTGCGGCTGAGCCGTTCGCCGGGGCGGCGGCTGCGCATGTCGGAGCTGGCGGTGCAGACCGCGCTGTCCACCAGCGGCGTCACCCGGCTGGTCGATCGCCTGGCGCGCGGCGAGCTGGTGGTGCGCGAGCTGGATCCGGGGGATCGGCGGGGTGCCTACGCGGTGCTCACCGAGGCAGGTGGGGTGCGGCTCGCGCAGGTGCTGCCGGACTATCTCGCCGCCGTCGACCGCTGGTTCGTCCGGTTGCTCACGCCCGAGCAGCTCGCGGCGTTGTCCGAAGCGCTGCGCATCATCCGGGACACGTCCAACCCGGAGGCCACCTTCCGCATGGACTGAGCCGCCTCGGCCGCCATGTGACCGGGGGGCATGCCAGCCCGGTCATCCGGCCAGGACCGCTCCGCGGTGTTCGGTCAAGTAGTGGGCCAGGTCAGCTTGCCGATGTCGGCTCCGTCGGTGATCAGGTTCTCGCCCGCGCGGTATACCCGGCCCGCCTTGCCCGGCAGCGGCATGGTCAGCAGCGCGCGCTTCTTGCCCAGCGTCGCCAGGTAGTCCCGGACCAGCTCGCGCATGCCGAGGATCTCGGGTCCGACCAGATCCGGCACCCGTCCGGCGGGCGCGCCCACGGTCAGCTCCGCCAGTCGCGCGGCTACCTCGCGCACGTGCACCGGCTGTAGGCGCACCCCGCCCAGAATCGGCAGCACCGGCGATTTCAGCATCGTGTCCACCAGCTTCGGCACGAAGTCGTGGAACTGCGCCGCGCGCAGCGTGGTGTAGGGAATGCCCGACGCGGCCACGGCCTGCTCGGCGGCGAACTTCGCGCGGAAGTAGGTCAGCGGAAGCAGCTCGGCGGCGGTCACCGAGATGTAGACGATGTGCCCGACGCCGGCGGCCGATGCCGCCCGCAGCAGATTCGCGGTGGCCACGTCGTCGCCCTTCGCGTCGCCCGCCAGGTGCACGATGGTGCCGACACCCGCCACCGCCGCATCGATGCCCCTGTCGCGCAGTAGGTCTCCCGCGACGAACTCGACGCCGTCGTGCGCGGGGCGTTCGGCGCGGCTCAGCACGCGCACGTCGGCGCCCGCTTCGCGCAGCAGGGGCAGCACCTCGCGGCCCAGGGTGCCGGTGCCGCCGGTGACCAGAACCTTCGCGGTCATGACTGTCTCCGATCTCGTCGGTGCCGATGGGGCGTTCCCATCGCTGCACAGAGACGACGACGTGCGGGCACGGACTGTGACACCCGTGCCGCGGGTCACTCCTGTCCGCGGTAGCGGCGGACCTTGCTGAGGTTGCCGCAGCGGTCCATCGAGCACCAGCGGCGGCGGCCGGGACGCGACGCGTCGACGAACAGCAGGCCGCAATCGTCGGCGGCGCAGACGCGGATGCGGCCGGACAGCGGGCCGGTGAACAGGTCGACGGCATCCCGGGCGAGCGTGGACAAGGCCGCGGCCGCCGTCGGTCGGGCATACCCCACGCTGCCGTCGAGCCGCAGTTCCGGGATCAGCGGGGGCTGTGCGGCGACGGCGTTGATCGCCGCGACGTCCGCCGGGCGCAACGCTGTTCCGGCTGCGAGGCCGTATGCCGCGCCGGTGATCGCGGCCCGCAGGGTCCGCATCGTCGGCAGATCCGATTCGGCGGCGTCCAGCTCGTCCAGTTCGAGGATCACCGCCAGGAAGCGGCGCAGGTCCGCGACGGTGTGCACGATCTCCCACGCCGCGAACTCGCCCTCACCACCGGTGTGCACGAGGTCGAGGGCGGCGCGTCCGGTGCGGAAGCGGCGGCGCAGATCGGGTGGCAGGCTGGCGCGGGATTGCATGACACCAGTTTAACTGGTTACAGTGCTCGCATGACGATCACGCACATCAATCCCGAAACCCTGCACAGCAGCCCGGCTTTCACCCAGGTCGTCCGGGTGTCGGCCGCGGCGGACACCATCTATGTGGGCGGACAGAACGGCGTCGACGCCACCGGTCGCGTGGTCGGTCCCGGCGTGGCCGAACAGACCCGCCAAGCCCTGGCCAATCTGCAGACCTGCCTGGCCGCCGCGGGCGCGTCGATCGAGCACGTGGTGAAGTGGACCATTCTGGTCCGCGAAGGCGAATCGATGCAGGAGGGATTCGCCGCGTTCAGCGAGGTGTGGGGCGGCCGCCCGAACCCGCCGGCGATCACCGTCGTGCAGGTGGCGGGGTTCGCGGTGCCGGGCGCGGTGTGCGAGATCGAAGCCGTCGCCGCCGTTCCGGCCTGAACCAGGTGAACGACCGCCGGGGCGCGTGCCGAGTGCACGGATGTGGGTGAGAACTCCAACCGGGCCGCGCCTGGTGCTCGGCGGCGCACCTCCGAAACCTGTGCCGAGCGATCACCGCGATGGAACCACGCCCGTCATGACCCAGCGGTCGGCTGAGGGAGCCTGCGCCCGGGTCCGGACGGGGCTGGGAGATCATCCCGACAACTCGCCCGCCGAGCGCCAGGAATTGCGTTCGGCGGTGAAGGCTTCGGCCTGCTTCGCGCGGAATGCCTCGATGGACGCGGCGTTCTCGGCCAGAAAGGCCCGGTAGTCCGCCAGGCGGAATTCGCCGTCCTCGGCCCGCACCCGTACGTCGCCCGCCGCGAAATCGGCGCGCAGGTCGAGGAGTTCCTCCGCCTCGACGGGATACCAGCGAATACGGTCGAAATAACGCAACAGCCACGGCGTTTCGGCTCCTGACGCGGTGCGGTCGGCCCCAGGGGAGACCCCCGGCGCCGCGCCGGCCCGGTGATTCCACACCTGGGTGGTGCGCCCGACGAATTGATAACCGCCCGGCCCCTCCATCCCGTAGATACACAGGTACGCGCCGCCGATGCCGACCGCGTTCTCCGGCGTCCAGGTGCGGGCGGGGTTGTACTTCGTGGTCACCAGCCGGTGCCGCGGATCGGTGGGGGTGGCGACCGGCGCGCCGAGGTAGACGTCGCCGAGGCCGAGAACCAGGTACTCGGCCCCGAACACGGTGTCGTAGACGTCGGAGACCGAAGCCAAGCCGTTCATGCGGCGGATGAACTCGATGTTCCATGGGCACCAGGGCGCGTCGGCGCGCACGCCGTGCATGTAGCGGGTGATCGCCTCGCGGGTGGAGGGGTCGTCCCAGGACAGCGGCAGATGGACCACCCGGCTGGGCACCACGAGCCGGTCGGAGGCGGGCAGCTGCGCCTCCGACTCGGCGAGCAGGTCGAGCAGTACGGGCACGGACAGCACGTGCGGGTCGACCCGGATCTGCAACGAGCGGATGCCGGGGGTCAGCTCGGTCACGCCGCGCACCCCCGCGGCGAGCAGGTGCTGGTGCAGGGCGTGCACGCGGGCGCGCAGGCCGAGATCCAGAGTCATGGCGCCGTACTCGACGAGCACGCCGTCGTCACCCGCGCGCCGGTAGGTCACCGCGGTCTCGTCGTCGACCTCCGCGCGGCGCAGCACCCCGTCGTCGCCGTCGCCGCCCGTGGAAAGCACCGTCGGCCACGCGGCGCGGCGCGCGGGGCCGAGCTCCCGGATCGAGGCGGCGCGGTCACCGCGCACCGGCACGAACCGCACGCGATCACCGGGGGACAGCTGACCGAGCTTCCAGCGGTCGGCCGCCACGACGGTGACCGGGCAGACGAAGCCGCCGAGACTCGGCCCGTCCGGACCCAGCAGGATGGGCGTGTCGCCGGTGAAGTCCAGCGCGCCGACCGAATACGGGGTGTCGTGGATATTGGACGGGTGCAGTCCCGCCTCGCCGCCGTCGGTGCGGGCCCATTCCGGCTTCGGCCCGATCAGCCGGACGCCGGTGCGGTCGGAGTTGAAGTGCACCTCGTAATCGGTGCCGACGACGGTCTCGAAGTCGGCGCGGGTGAAGAACTCCGGCGCGCCGTGCGGGCCCTCGGTGACCGCGAGTTCCCAGCGGCGGGTGAGCACGGGCTGTTCGTCCATCGGCACGGCGGTGGCGACCCGGCCGTGGTGCGCGCCCAGCGCCAGCGACGCACCGGTGCGCAGCGCGCCGCCGGTGCCGCCGCCGAAACGGCCGAGCGTGAAGGCGGCGGCGCTGCCGAGGTATTCGGGCACGTCGATGCCGCCCGCGATCAGCACGTAGCAACGCATGCCAGGCCCGCGCACCGCGCCGACGTCCAGCACCCCACCCGCGGGCACGCGCACCGTCCGCCACTGCGCCACCGCGACACCGTCCACGGTCACCTCCGCCGGTGCGCCGGTGACGCAGACCCAGGCGGGCGCGGTGAACCGCAGCGCGGGGCCGCCGAGGGTGCATTCCAGTCCGGCCGCGCCCTCCTCGTTGCCGAGCGCGCGGTTGCCCAGACGGAAGGACAGATCGTCCATTGGTCCCGACGGCGGCACACCGACGTGCCAGTACCCGACCCGGCCCGGCCAGTCCTGCACGGTGGTGAGCATGCCGGGGCGAACCACCTCGACTCTGCCCGGTCGCAACGGTTCGGCCTGCGCCGTCCCGGCGACCGGTAGCGCGGCGACGGTCATCGCGACACCACCATGCGCACCGGCGTCGGATCGAAGCCGTTGCACGGGTTGTTGATCTGCGGGCAGTTCGAGACCAGCACCAGCGTGTCGATCTCGGCCCGCAGCGTGACCCGCTTGCCCGGCGCGGACAATCCGTCCACGATGCCGAGCGTGCCGTCGGCCTCGACCGGAACGTTCATGAACCAGTTGATGTTCGATACCAGGTCGCGTTTGCCCAGCCCCCACCGCAGGGCTTCGGTGAGGAAGTTCTCCACGCAGGCGTGCTGGTGGCGGGTGTGGTGGCCGTAGCGCAGCGTGTTGGACTCCTGCGAGCAGGCGCCCGCGATGGTGTCGTGGTTGCCTACCTCGTCGGCCACCACGGTCATCAGCGCCGTCCCCGCGTCGGTCCGCAGCACGCTGCCGGTGGTGAGGAAGATGTTGCGCTGCGCGGCGATCGTGGCCTGCGCGCTGTAGCGGTCGGAGTGGTCGGCCGCCGAGTACAGCAGGCAGTCGACCGCCTGGTTGCCGTGCAGATCGATGATCTCCAGGTACTCGCCCGCCCGGACCACCGCCGACCACGGCGAGCGGGCGGGGACGGTCTCGTCGAGCACGATGGCGCGGGCCGTGGTCATGAGATTGCCTCCAGGGTCAGGGCGGCCGCCCAGGCTTGTTCGGTGTTCTGCACGGCCCGCTGGTATTCCGGGTCGTCGTTGCCGGGTGCGGCGAGGTCTTCCGGCGCGGACCATGCGACGAAGTCGAGGTCCGTCGCGGGCCGGTCGTCGAGCGGGTGCGCGGAGTTGGCGACCAGCACGGTGACCGGCAGGTGCACGAGCAGATCGACGGAGGAGCCCGCGGCGGCGCTGCCGGTCGAGACGAGAGCGCCGTCCCGCTCCACGCGCACACCGCGGAAGAACGAGACCGTCGGCCCGATGTCCCGGGGTTCCAGGCCGTGCTTGGCGCCCGCGAGGCGCAGCGAGTGACGGGCCTGGTCGGTCGGCCCGCAGAGCGCGTCGTGGTGGCCGGAGGTGTCGGCGAGCACGGTGGCCAGCACACGGCCCTGGTCCGACAGCAACGGGTGACCGCCGCTCAGGTACGCCTGCCACGGCACCTTGACCGTATCGGCGACGTTCAGGCGCTCCCAGGGCGCGTCGGTGCGCACCAGCAGCAGGTGCGCGCAGGCCGCGCCGTCGGGATCGGACAGTCGGACGCGGGTGCCGCGCCCGAGCGCGATGTTCGCGTATCCGCCCGCTGGGATCCGCTGCGCGAAGGTGATTCGCCCGGCGTCCATCTCGACGGGCAGCGCGGGCGTCGCGATCGCCGCCGCCGCGGCCTGCGCCCGTGCGTGCGCTCGCGCGCCGGAGGTATCCGCAGTGCTTGTCACGGTGTTTCCTTTCGGATGCTGGTTCGTCGGCGTCTGCGGCGGCGCACCGCCGCATCGGGTGTTCAGGCCGGTTGCGGCGCGGGCTCGGCGCTCGCGACGGTGCGCGACCAGCCGACCACGAAGCGGTGTACGAGGACGCCGATGGCGAGCACCAGCAACACGAAAAGCGGTGCGGCCCAGAGCATCCACCAGCCGCCGCCGTCCGGGGCGTAGACCTCGGCCCGTGGCCAGGCCAGGTTCACCACCATCGCGACGCCCCAGACCACGGCGAGCGCGTTGACCGGAATGCCGAACCGCCCCAGGCCGAACAGCCGCGCGTCGGTGCCCGGGTCGGGCAGACCGGTGATCCGGCGGACCAGCAGCGGCACCGTCACCAGCAGGTAGGCCAGATACAGCGTCACGATGCAGACGCTCGCGAGCGTCGCGAAGATCGCGGCGTTGCCGACATTGAGCACCAGCAGGCCGATGCCGAGCGCGCCGATCACGACGGCGGGCAGCACCGGCGTGCCGTAACGCGGGTGCACCGCGGCGAGCCGGGCCGCGAACGGCAGCTTCCCGTCGCGCGCCATGGAGAACATCAGCCGCGAGCCCGCGGTCTGGATCGCCAGGGTGCACACGGTGATCGCGACCGCCACGCAGCCGAGCAGCACCTTGCCCGCCGGGCTGTCCAGCTTCGCGGTGAGCACGTAGGCCAGGCCGTCGGAGGCCAGCGCGCCGTCGGACAGGCTCGGCGCGGCCATCAGCGCGCCCAGCAGCATCAGCCCGCCGCCCAGCGCCGAGACCGACAGCGCGGTGAGAATGGTGCGCGGGGCGACCCGGCGCGGGTTCTTGGTCTCCTCGGAAAGCTCGCCCGCGGAATCGAATCCGACCATGACGTAAGCCGCCATGAGCCCGGACACCAGGAACGCGGCCCAGTAGGGACCCGGCGCGGCCTGGTCGGTCCGCAGCACCACGCCGGGCCCGCGCTCGGCGGTGGTGAAGAACAGCGCGATGATGGCGAGCACGCCGACGATCTCGACGGTGACGCCGATCGAATTGATCCGCGCCATCAGGTCGATGCCGAGGACGTTGATCAGCGTGGTGATCACGAGCAGGATGCTGCCCAGCAGCACGGCGTTGGTCGCGCCGGACGGCGAGGTGAGCGCGGTGTCCGTGCCGACGAGCTGGAATCCGCTCCAGATCGAGGGCAGCACCACCTGGAGCGCGATCGCCGCCGCGGCGGCCGTCACGATCTGCGCGATGATCATCATCCAGCCCGCGAACCAGCCGACGAGTTCACCGCCCAGCCGTCGCGACCACTGGTAGATGCACCCCGAGATCGGGTAGCGCGCGGCCAGTTCGGCGAAGTTGAGCGCGACGAGGAACTGTCCGGCGAACACGATCGGCCAGGTCCAGAAGAAGGCGGCTCCGCCGAACGAATAGCCGAAGCCGAAGAACTGGAAGATCGTGGTCAGGATGGAGACGAAGGAGAAGCCGGCCGCGAAGGAGGCGTAGCGGCCGAGTTTGCGGTGCAGAACGGGCTGGTAGCCGAACCGGGCGAGGTCGGCGCCGTCGCCGGTGAGATCGGGCGGCGGTGTCGGGGCGAGCGTGGTGGCCATGGGCGGTCCTTCGGCGTACGACCAATAACTATCAGACGACAGTTTTGCGGTCGCGATCGCGCTTTCGGTGACCTGCGTGTATCGCTTTCGAGACCTTCGGTAACTTCTGTGTTGCGGCGATTTCTATCAAGTGACAGAAAACGCACCGCTGGTCGCCGCCGCACTGTGGGCACGGCCACCGCGCCGGAGCGTGCCCGTGCCGACCTGCCAGAATGTACGCGTGGCGAACCTCGGGCCAGGACGGCCGCGCGTGGAACAACGACGCAGGCGCGGATCGACGCCGCGCGCGGAGATCCTCGACGCCGCAGGCGAACTGTTCACCACCAACGGTTACGCCAACACCTCCACCCGTGCGATCGCCGACGCGGTCGGCATCCGCCAGGCCTCGCTGTATCACCACTTCGCGGCCAAGGACGACATCCTCGACGCGCTGCTCGCCGAAACCGTCGCCGCCCCGATCGAATTGGCGCAGCGGCTGCGTGCGGCGTCCGAACCGCCGACGGTCCGGCTGTACGCGCTGGCGCTGTTCGACGTGCGGCAGTTGTGCGCGTCGCGCTGGAATCTGGGTGCGCTGTACCTGCTTCCGGAACTGCGCACCGAGCGCTTCGCCGCGTTCCGCCTGCGCCGCGACGAATTGCGCGGCCACTACGAGACTTTGGCCGCTCAGGTGCTGGCCGAGGGCAGCGCGGCGAGCGTGCCCGGCACCGAGTTACTGCCGTTCCGGTTGGTGGAGACGGTGATCAGCATCCGCTCCGACGAGGGGACCGCGCCCAAGTACGCGGAGCGCACGATCCCAGGGGCGGTGCTGCGCGCGCTCGGCTGGTCCGGAGATCTCGACCCGATCCGGGCCGAAGCGGTCGTGCTGCTCGACCGCCTGGCATTGCCCACCCCATGACCAGGAGCATGTGCGACTACCGGTTGCGCTCGGTCCCCCGGCTCCGATCCTGGCTGTGCGAATAGCCCCGCACGACCGGCGGAGCATGACCGGGCGGCTCCCGCACCGCCGCCGACGGTGGTTGCGCCTGCCCGACCTCGAGAAGCTTCGCCACCTCCAGCGGCATTCCCCGCGCTTGCAGCCGCGCGAGATGTTCGGCGCGCTCTAGTTCCGCTGCCTCGCGTTGCTTCTCCGCTGCGTCGCGTTCTACCGCACGTGCCTCGGCCGCCTCTCGGGCCGCCCGTTCCGCAGTGTCGGCGGCTGCTCGTTCCTGGTGCTGGTCGGGCGCCGGGAATTCCCGCGCGACCTGTTCGGCGGCCTCACGCTCAACCCGTGCGTGCTCGGTTTCCGGCGTTTGGGGTGCTTGTTTGGCTCGTTCGGCTTGCTCGTGGCCTTGTCTGGCGTGTTCGGCTCGCTGCGGGGCTTCCGCCCGCCCACGAGCGGCGCCTTCCCGGAACCGGAGCATATTCCGTAACTTTTCGGCTCGCTCGCGCGCCTTGCTCGCCAGCTCAGCCAATTTCGACCTTTGCTCGCGCTGTTGCGCCTTCTGCTGCCGTGCCTTCTCGCCGACACCGGGCAATTCCAGCTGCTGGCCTCGCTCCAATGCCAGCCCTCGTGCCCAGATCTCGCGTGCATCGGCTCGCGAGATGATCTGATGCGTGAACCGATCCCCGAAATCCCGGATCAATCCTCTGATCAGTTCTTGGGCCTTACTCGAGATGAACTCGCCCTCGACGGACCGCAATATATGTTGATGCACCTCGCGGTTGTCGAGCAGCGCGCGTATGACCTTGAGCTGCGTTTCGTCTTTATCTCCCTCGATTCTGCCGGACTTCTCTTCAATGGAACTGATTTTTCCCCGATCATCCTTGATTTTGTCGAATCGGGTTTTACCCACGCCTTCGACGCGGTATAAACGCGACTGCTGAACGTATCCGTTCTCGTGGTCGCGAAAGAACCGATCGGTGCCGTTTTCGAATATTCTGCCGCGCTCATGATTCCTGACTTTGTCGCGGTCTCGATCGTATCCATCCGACATAGCTGGACACACCCCCCGGTGCGCGTAATGTCCTGGTGAGAAGGGTTAGAGAAGTGGGCCCTCACGTGCGGTTCGCGGACTCCTCTTGGCGTTTCTCTTCGTGGTAAGACGCGTATTCGCGTACCGCTGCAGCAATGTAGGAGAACATGCCGTCATGATCTTCAGGGTCGTAGCCGATCATGCTGTCCATCAGTCGCCACATCACGATTTCGTCTTCGTCGTAGGTGTCGCATTCCACTGCGGGATTCACGCCCGGGTAAAAGGAATGCTCTCGCCCGAACCATTCACAATCGAACCATCGCGCGCCCGCGAATCTGATGAAGCACTCGCCGATAAAGCAGATGAAAGCGTCGGCCATGTCGGCATTCTCCGGAGCCATCGCGGTAGCCATGTCCGGGAACAACTCCGCGACGATAGGGTCCAGCCGCTTCACCTCCGCCGATCCTTCCGGCCACGGCTTCGAAGGGATGCGGCTTATACCGGCATGGTCCATGAACTTCTGCGCCTGCGCCTTACGGCGGGCAGGGTCGACCCACTTACCCCATTCGGTCTGCTCGACGGGTATGCCGAGATCCATGGCCAACTGCTCGTCATTCCCCACGCTCAGCTCCTTCTCGTCATGGTCCGAACAGGTCAGTGTCGCGCGTGCACCGGTCACCGGGCAAGGAACCATCATCGTTCCAAGTACAACCTCTCGTTCGGCAACCTGGGCCAGCCCTCGGCATTGTCGGGAAGTATGTGCACCGCATCGACGTAGTGGCGTTTCCGGTGTTCTTCGATGAACGTCAACGCGGCAGTGAGGCAGGCCGTGCAGTCGAGCCGGATGCCGTGCAGGAACACCGACAGATGCACATCCGGATCGTTCGGCAGCGGAGAAGTCATCGCGTCTCGCCCCCGGTCATCGACTACATGGCCCGGCACACGCCCGAATGGCCTCGACCACAACCATTCCGGACGGGCGGTACCTATCCCGAGGTGTCTCTATCCAATGCCTGACAGCGCCGGACTCAGCTGTGGGCGATGGCAGTGCCACCGTGCCGCCCTCCCGGACAATCGACACGTCGAGCCGGAACATCTCCGCGAAAAGCTTTTTGTCGTCCGGAAGATCGGGCCGCACAATATAGGTCCACCTGTTCGAGCGAGGATGCGCCACAATCGGCCCTACCGCATCCCTGCGGCGCTGCATGACTTGCCTGACGGCCCGCCCTAACGGAGCGGGCATGGTCAACGCTCCAACGTACGACGCGCGCATGATGATGCGCCCCAGCTCTGGCGGGTCGATTACAGCGGGCAGATCACACACGCGCCGGTAGAAGTGGCAGCGAGACCGGGGCGTGTCCCCGAAAGATATGTGTCCCATCGGTGTCAGACCTCTTGGTCAGGTTGCTCGGCCTTGGTGTGCGCCCGCCGCCGGGGAGCCGATCAAGGCATCGCATCAACCCGGCGGCGGGGCTCTTCCAGCTTGTCCGCGCTGAGCATGTGACCCCAGGCACACAACTCGCCTCGACGTCGTACGCTTCTCGTACGGACCGTTGGAGGCACGGGCGAGGGGTGGGTATTGATCGTCAGCACATGGACACGAAAAGAAGTCCGAGCGCTACGCGAAGTTGCTTTGCGCATGACACAAGAGGAGTTCGCCGAGAAGGTCGGATTTCAGACTGCGACTGTGCAGAAGTGGGAACAGAGGACCACAGCCGAGCGTCCGGTCAGAGGGCGGTCGGCCGAAGCGCTCGACACGATCTACAACGGCCTCGAACCGGCGCACCGGGAGCGGTTCTGGCATCAGTTGGCAGGTGCATCACCGCAAGCCGGAGGGCATCCTGTTCTTGGCGGGGCAGAAACCATCCAGCCCGAACCGGCCAATGCTGGTGACGGTGCGGTCGGTATGCACGTGCGGGAAGTCGAGGACGATGTG
Source organism: Nocardia sputorum (assembly GCF_027924405.1). Taxonomy (NCBI): domain Bacteria; kingdom Bacillati; phylum Actinomycetota; class Actinomycetes; order Mycobacteriales; family Nocardiaceae; genus Nocardia; species Nocardia sputorum. The sequence continues at coordinate 601,671 of NZ_AP026978.1, forward strand.
AAGCGGCGTGAGTTCAACAAGCTAGCCGCGGTAGGCGCTGTCGCGGTGCTTATCCCGGACAGCGCGGGCCGAATCGGCATGAGTGATGCCGAACGGCTGTTGGCCGATGTCGATGCGCTCGGTCAGGAGGACCAGCGCACAGGCGGTGCGCAACTGGTCGGTTTCGCTGTTGACAAGCTGGCGCACGCCCTGGACCGGCTTCAAACCGGTGTATTCGATTCCGCTACTGGCAGCGCCTTCACCAAGGCGACCGGAGAACTCGCCGTACTCGCCGGGTGGTTGGCCTATGACGCGGACCGGCACCCGCTTGCGCGCCGGTGCTTTGCTGATGCCATGGCTCTCGGCACCGAGGCGAACGACGATAACCTCATCGCACACACTTGCCTGATTGCGGCGAATCAATCCAGCTCCCTTGCTCGCGCCAATCGAGGAGGAAGCCCCCACAAGGCACTGCAACTCGCTGATCGTGCCCGCACCTTGATGCGCGGTCGGCCACCAGGCCGGATACATGCTCTGATAGCTGTTCGTGAGGCGCAGGCGTGCGGAATACTCGGTGACAGAATTGCTTTCGGGCGTGCTATCGCGACCGCATGGCGAGAGTTGGATCAGGCCATGCAGTCCGAGCCGCTGGAAGAAGTTCCGCAATGGCTGCGATTCGTGACCTACTCGGAGGTCGCCGACCACGAGGCTCGCGGCTATGCGGACATCGGCGACCTGCGCCGATCTGTCGAACTGTACTCGGCTGCGGTCGATCACCCCGCGGCAATGCGTAACGCCACAATCGTCCGCGCATGGTCGGCCGCGACCAGGGCTCGTCTCGGCGATATCACCGGTGCGCTCGAGCACGGGTTCCCGGCGTTGTCAGAGCTGTCTGCCATTGCATCGACACGCACATTGCGTCGCCTCGAGCCGGTTCGAACAGCAGTCGATCGAGTGCCCGCCGGGGCGGAGTTCCGCGACCTGTACGACTCCCTGGCACAGAAGGCGGTGACCGCATGACCGGCTTGCCGGATGGCCTGAAATTCGAGCACTACACCGCTGACGAAGCACGTGCGCGAAGAGAGATTGTCGAGAATGTCTACCGGCGTTCATACGTCGATGCCATCGCCTCGGGAGACCCGTTCGACTCGCCTTCGGAATTCATGCGCCGGTTCGATTCCTACACCGGTCCTCCTGGCAGCGGATTCGCGTACGTGCTTGCCCGAGCCGACGGTGAACCGGCGGGGCAGATCTGGGGATGGCCGTTACCGCCGAACGCGCGATGGTGGACGGGATTGCATCTCGACAGTGGTGACGTCGAAGAGTTCACTGCCGAAGACGGTAGGCGCACGTTCGGTCTCAGCGAGATCATGGTGTGCACGGAATATGCCGGGCACGGTATAGCCCGTGCAATGCATGACGAACTGCTCGGTACCAGAGCCGAACAGCGCGCGACGCTCCTCGTCGAAGCGGATAACGAGCGCGCCTACCAGCGTTACCGGCGTTGGGGCTGGGAAAGGGTCGGATGGCTGCGCCCGTCCTGGCCTGACGCCCCGCGTTTTGATGTGCTGATCCGCGAGTTGCGCTGAGCACAACGACGAAAGATCCGGCTCAGTGCGTCGGCGGCGCGATCTGCCAGTGCTCCTGCAACGCCCCCGCGATCTGCGGCAGCACGGTCACGGGAATCCGCTTGCGCCGCAAGATCGCCCGGATCTCCGTCACCTGATCGCGTTTACGCAGGTCGTAAGCGCCCGCGACCGGACGGACCACCGGCGGGATGGACAACAGGACCAGCTCGCCGTGCGGTTCGTCGCCGCCGGACAGGTCCAGCGCCAGCGACCAGCGGGCGCGCTCGTCGAGGGTGAACCGCCCGGCCACCACCCGGTCCCACGGAATGCTGGACACCGTCCACGGCTTGCGCCGGTAGATGGCGTGATCGGTGAGTACGACGGCGTCCCTGGTGAACAGCGCGGCCAGCACCGCGATGCCGACGACGGCGCCGGCCAGCAGGCCGGTGACCACCCGATTCACGCCGAACGCGGCGACGAACGAGCCGCAGATGGCGACGGTCGCCACGATGCCGAGCACGCTGTAGAGGGCTGCGCGCTGCGTCGGGACGACACCTGCCCGCACCGTTGTCATCTCACCTGCCTGTCCGTGCCGCATTTCCGGCTCACGCTACCGCCTCCACGCACCACCGCGCACCTGGCCGTTTCCCAGATGTGATCGGCGATCACAGGGTGAGCGGGACCGCCGCCTCGGCGGTGTACACCAGGAATGTCAGACTCTGCTGGAAGTACAGCTGCACCGACGTGCTGTCGTGCGACAGGTAGCCGATGGACAGGTCCTGGCCGATGCGCAGATCGAAATCCCCGCCGCGGGTGGTGAGCACGATCGCGCCGTCGATGGCGGGCGCCCAGATGATCTCCCCTTCCGGGATCAGGCGCTCGATGTGCGTGCGGATCATGTGCCCGTGGTCGGAGGTCTCGCTGACCGCCGTGTACAGGTCGGCGCTGAGCAGCACCGAGTACGGTCCGTCGACGCCGGCCAGCCGCAGGGCGCTCAACGCCTGCGCGATCGCCTCGGGCACCAGCCGGGTGTCGCTGGGCAGCGTGATCGGCTCGTTGGACGAGGCGGCCCGGATGCCGGTGATGTGCGCGGCCGGGTACCCCTCGAAGATCGCCCGGTCCTCGGCGAACGCGATCTTCTTCGCGGCGTCCTTCACCGGGTCCAGGTCGGTGTCCTGCGCGCCGCGCTCCACGTTGTCGAGTTCCTCGCGGGAGAGCGTGAACGGCACACGCAGTTCGACCAGCGGCGCGACCACCCGCTGACGAGCGAACACTCCGGCGTCGGGCGAGTCGATCGGTGTGGTGCGCCCCGTGCCCACGGCGGAGTAGTCGATGCCGTGCGGCCCGGACAGGTCGACGACGCGACGGCCCGCGATGTGCCGCTTGAACGTGCGCGTCGCCTCCTCCTCGATGGCCGCCCACGCCTCGGCGGTGATCGGCGCGAGTTCGCGATGGAGGTTGTTCATGACCGGATGCTCCTTTTCAACGAGCCGATACCGAGGGCGCCGTCGCCGGAGGGCGCGGCGGTGCCGGGCGGACTTGCGGGACCGGCGCCGTCGGTGTCCACGGACACCGCGACGTCCGCCGTCTCCCACGGTGCGGGCGGCAGGTCATCGAGGAAATCGACGGTGGGTGCGAAGAACGACGTGCCGGTGTGTGCGACGGAGAAGTCCAGAATGCGGTCGTAGGCGGCCTCTCCGGTGCCGAGGAACATGCGGGTGAGCATGCGTTCGGTGACGGTCGGCGTGGCCGCGTAGGCGATGTAGTAGGTGCCGAACACGCCGTCGCGCACGCTGCCGAAGGGCATGTTGCCGCGCAGGATCTGGCGTTCGGTGCCGTCCGGATCGATCAGCGTGTTCACCTCGACGTGCGAGTCGGCGGGCTTGACCTCGTCGGGGAGCTCGAAGTCGTCCAGTTTGGTGCGGCCGATCACGCGCTCCTGCTCCTCGACCGACAGCGCCCGCCAGTCCGCCAGCGGATGGGTGTACTTCTGCACGATCACGTAGCTGCCGCCGGTGAACTCCGGATCCTCGTCGCCCACCAGCGCGGCCGCCGCGGCCGCGCGGCCCTCCGGGTTCTCGGTGCCGTCCACGAAACCGAGCAGGTCGCGCTGCTCGAAATAGCGGAAGCCGACGGTCTCGTCCACGATCGTCCCCGCGCCCGCCAGCCGGTCGGCGATGGCCATGGCCAGTTCGAAGCAGGCGTCCTGGACTTCGGACTTGATGTGGAACAGCAGGTCGCCCGGTGTCGCGGGCGCGGTGTGGCGGGCGCCGACGTACCCGGGGAACGGATGCAGCTCAGCGGGTTTCGGCCCCGCGAAGAGACGGTCCCAGGCGTCGGAGCCGATCGAGGCGACGCAGGTCAGGTTCGCGCCGGGCAGCCGGAAGCCCACCGATCGGCGCAAGCCGGTGATGTCGGCGAGCAGGTCGCGGACCGTCGCTTCGCCGCCCTCGTCGATCGTGGCGACCAAGAAGATCGCCGACGGCGTGAGCGGTTCGAGGATCGGCTGCGGCTCACCCATGATCGACACCCTAATGCCCGGCCGCTCCGGCCGCGGCGCGGACCCGCACGGCGGCGGCTACATCGCCACGGTCAGCAGGAACGCGACGTCGTCGATGGCCTTGACGCTGTGGCGCGCCTTGGGTACCACGATCAGGTCGCCTTCCGAGCCTTTCCATTCGTTGGCGCCGCTGAGCAGGACCAGTGTGCCGCTGAGCACCTGCAAGGTGGCCTCACCGGTGTTGTCGTGCTCGGCGAGGCTGTGCCCGGCCCGCAGGCCGACCACCGTCTGCCGCAGCGTATGCGTGTGGCCGCCATAGATTGTCTGGGAACTGCGTCCGCTCGTGGCGAGGGTCGCCAGCTTCAGTTGCTGGCGCGCTACCGCAGTCAGCGATTTCTTTTCCATGGACCGCCTTTCGCAGATCACCACAGCCGATGCCGGGCTGGTAGCAACGGCTCGAGGCGTTCGGCCGGACGCGGGCCCGACCGCCGCATATCGAGGAGTATGCCCGAGTCGGCTGCGGTCCGGGCGGGGTTTCACCGGCCCGCGCGTCGGGGCGGCGTTCCGCCGTCTGCGCGGCGTGGCGTTCCGCTAGGCAGTCGGCTGCCGGGTGTAGTGCCGGACGCGGAAGCGCAGACCGGTGGCCGAGGTGCGCCAGGGCTCCGGGTCGTCGGGCCGCCACTCCGGTCCGATCGACGGCGCGAAGGCGTCGCCCTCGACCGTGGTATCGATCTCGGTGACGCGCAGGTCGGTCGCGAACTCCAGCGCGGCGCGATAGATCTCGCCGCCCCCGGCGACCCAGACCGCGTCCGGAGCGCAACGGGCCAGCGCCTCCGGCACCGAGGACGCGCGCTCGGCGCCATCGGCCGACCAGTCGGGCTGCCTGGTCACCACGATGTTGCGCCGCCCGGCCAGCGGCCGGAACCGCGGCGGCAGCGAATCCCAGGTCCGTCGTCCCATGATCACGGGATGTCCCCAGGTGACATCCTTGAACTGCGCCATGTCCTCGGGCAGCCGCCAGGGGATGGTGTTGCGGTACCCGATCACCCCGTCGAGGGTCTGCGCCCAGATCAGCCCGATCGTGCGGCCTTCGTTCACACCGCCACCGGGGCCTTGATGGCCGGATGGTGCCGGTAGCCGACTATTTCCACGTCCTCGTAGCGGTAGTCGAACAGCGTCGGTGCGGGATGCAGCCGCAGCGTGGGGAACGGGTAGGGATCGCGCCGGAGTTGCTCGGTGACCTGATCGAGATGGTTGTCGTAGATGTGGCAGTCGCCGCCGGTCCAGATGAAGTCACCCGGCAGCAGCTCGGTCTGCTGGGCGACCAGGTGCGTCAGCAGGGCGTAGCTGGCGATGTTGAACGGCACGCCCAGGAACAGGTCCGCGCTGCGCTGGTAGAGCTGGCAGGACAGTTTGCCGTCGGCCACGTAGAACTGGAAGAACGCGTGGCAGGGCGCCAGCGCCATCTTGTCCAGCTCGGCGACGTTCCACGCGGAGACGATGATGCGCCGGGAATCCGGGTCGGTGCGCAGGGTTTGCAGCACCTGGGAGATCTGATCGATGTGGGTGCCGTCCGGCGTGGGCCACGACCGCCACTGCACGCCGTAGACCGGGCCGAGCTCGCCGTCGGCGTCGGCCCACTCGTCCCAGATGGAGACGCCGTGCTCGCGCAGCCAGCCGATGTTGGAGTCGCCGCGCAGGAACCACAGCAGCTCGTAGACGATCGACTTCAGATGCACTTTCTTCGTGGTGATCAGCGGAAACCCGGCCGACAGGTCGTAGCGCAACTGGTGGCCGAAGATGCTGCGCGTCCCGGTGCCGGTGCGATCGGCTTTCTTCGTGCCGGATGCCAGCACCAGCCGGAGCAAGTCCTCGTACTGCGTATCGGGAGCCGATGCCGGATCGAGCGCGTCATGAGCCACGTCTGGCAACTCTAGTCGTCGTTCACCCGCGCTCGGTGAGCCGATCGGGCGCGTCCCGGTCGCCGCCTGGCCGCTGTGGTCGTGCGCGGGCCTGGCAAGCTCGAGCCCATGCGCAAGCTCTATGTGATCGGCATCGGCGCCGGTGATCCCGACCAGGTCACCGTGCAGGCGGTGAAGGCCATGCGTCAGGTCGAGACGTTCTTCGTCATCGGCAAGGGCGAGGCGAAACGGGAGCTGGTGGACGTGCGCACGGCGATCCTGGAGGCGCATCTGGACCGGCCGTACCGGATCGTCCCGATCGTCGATCCGCCCCGGGACCGGACGCCCGCCGACTACCTGGACGTGGTCGACGACTGGCACGATCGCCGCTCGGCGCTGCTGGAATCGGCGTTCGCCGCGGCCGACGGCGTCGGCGGCATCCTGGTCTGGGGTGATCCCGCGCTGTACGACAGCACGCTGCGGATGATCGAGCGGGTGCTCGGGCGCGGCGTGGTGAGTTTCGAGTACGAGGTCGTCCCCGGTATCACCAGCGCGCAGGCCCTGGCCGCGCGGCATCGCGTGGTATTGCACGGCATCGGCGAGCCGGTGCGCATCACCACCGGCCGCCGCCTGCGCGAGGAGGGCCTCGGCGCGGAGAGCACGCTGGTGATGCTGGACGGCGACTGCTCGTTCACCGCGATCCCGGAGGAGGACGTGCACATCTGGTGGGGCGCCTACCTCGGCATGCCGGACGAGACGCTGATCGAGGGACCGCTGCCCGCGGTGCGGGAGGAGATCGTGCGCCGCCGCGCCGAGCTGCGCGACCGCAAGGGCTGGATCATGGACATCTACCTGCTGCGCCGCGGCGCGTGAGCCGTTCGCCGCGCGCGAACCGGCCGGTTGTCGGGGGCGCTGGGTAGTCTGGACCGCGTGCCAGAGCTACCGGAAGTGGAGGCGTTGGCTCAGTTCCTCCGGGAGCATGCGGTCGGCGCCGTGGTCGGTCGTGTCGACGTGGCCGCGCTGAGCGCCGTCAAGACGTTCGAACCGCCGGTCACCGCGCTGTCCGGTCGAGACGTCACCGGCGCGGGGCGCTGGGGCAAATTCCTCGGTATGGAATGTGACGGCTTGTGGCTGGTCACGCATCTGTCCCGCGGCGGATGGCTGCGCTGGATCGACGAGCCGAGCCCGACGCCGCCCAAACCGGGCGGCAAGAGCCCGCTCGCGCTGCGCGTGCATTTCTTCACCCCCGAGGGGGCGACGCCCGCGTTCGACCTGACCGAGGCCGGCACGAAGAAACGGCTCGCGGTGTACGTCGTGGCCGACCCCAAGGTGGTGCCCGGCATCGCCCGGCTCGGCCCCGACGCGCTGGAGCTGACCGAGTCGCAGTTCGCCGACATCTTGCGGGGGACCTCGCAGCGGATCAAGACCGCGCTCGTGGACCAGGCGCTGCTGGCGGGCGTCGGCAACGCCTACTCCGACGAGATCCTGCACACCGCGCGGATCTCGCCGTTCGCGAACACGAAGACCCTTCCGGCCGACAAGGTGGCCGAGCTGTACACCGCCCTGCGCACGGTGCTCACCGACGCGGTACGCCGCTCGGTCGGCCAGGACGCCGCCCGCCTCAAAGGCGAGAAGCGCTCCGGGATGCGGGTGCACGCCCGGACCGGGCAACCGTGCCCGGTCTGCGGCGACACGGTCCGCGAGGTGGCCTACGCCGAGCGGTCCTTCCAGTACTGCCCCACCTGTCAGACCGGCGGTAAGGTCCTCGCGGACCGGCGGATGTCGCGTTTGCTGAAATAGCGGCTCAGGTCAGCGTGGGCACCCGCACGCCCTGCCACGCGAGTCGTTTCGCCCGGTCCGGGTCGTGTTCCACGCGCGTGGGGTAGTCGATGATCAGCGTGGATCTGCGGGCCTCGGTATAGGCGGGCCAGGACGGCAGCGGAGCTCCGGTGCGGGCGAAGGCCAGCCAGTTGTCCTGGAACTGATCGGTCACCGCCCGCAGTCCGCGCCTGCCGCCCGCCGCGGTGAAGGCCCGCCCGACCGGAGAGTCGCCGATGCCGAAGACCGGGATGAGATCGGTCGCGTGGGTGGCGCCGAGCCCGGCCAGCTGCAGGGCGCGCGGGGCGAAGTCGTAGCGGTAGGCGTAGGTCGGCGCGTGCCTGCTGTGCCCTTCCATGACGGCGACCGAAGGACGCCAGAACGTGTAGTCGCCGCCCGCCCGCACCGCCGCCTTCGGCTGGGGATAACCGGGATAGGCCGCGGCGATCCGGGACTCGGCCTCGGTGGAGTTCCCGAGTGCCGAGCGCAGCCGGTCGGCGGTGGTGGGCAGTTCGTCGGCGAACCTGGCGAACAGCGTGCCCTCGTCCCGGTTCGTGCCGATGATCAGCGGCACCCGGTGCGCGGAGCCCTCGGCGATCGCGTCGACCGGGGAGAGCGGCAGGAAATCGCCGTCCACGACCGGACAGACCGGGAAGGCGCCCGGCTGTTCGCGCACCACCTGCCCGATGGTGCGATCGACGGCGCGGCGGATGTCGTTGGCGCCCGCGGTGCGCAGCGCGTCGTGCGCGGTGTCCGGTGTGGCGCCCAGCGCGGCGACACAGCGGCGCGCGAAGCCGCGGGCCTCCTCGGCGCTGATCGCCCAGTCGGCCGGCGGGCTCTGTGAAATGGCCCGGTGGAACAGTCCTTTGGCCGCCGGGGTGGCCAGCAGGCCGAGCACCGCGTGCGCGCCTGCCGACTCGCCGAAGATCGTCACGTTGTCCGGGTCGCCGCCGAAGGCCGCGATATTGGTGCGCACCCATTCCAGCGCGGCGAGCTGATCCCGCAATCCGAGGTTCGAGTCGAAGGGGTGCTCGGCGGTGCCGAATTCGCTGAAGTCGACGTAGCCGAACGCGCCCAGCCGGTAGTTCAGCGAAACCACCACCACGTCGCCGCGCACCGCCAGCCGCGCGCCGGAATACAACCCGAGTGCGGAGGTGCCGATGAGGTAGCCGCCGCCGTGGATGAAGACCAGCACGGGACGAGGGTTCGCCGCCGCCGTCGCGGGCGCGGTGACATTCAGTGTCAGCGCGTCCTCGCTGGTCGGCTGATAGGCGCGCGGTCCGATCCGCGCTCCGGAGCGGTGCTGCATCGCCGCGGAGGTGAATTCCGTCGCGGTCCGCACGCCCGACCACGGCCGGACCGGCTGTGGAGCGCGAAATCGCAGGTCCCCGATCGGAGGAGCCGCGTAGGGAATGGACCGCCAGCGCAGGACGCGGCGGCCCCGGCGACCGCGGACGACTCCGTCTGCGGTCGCGATATCCGTTGTTGCCACCATTTTCAAATGGTAGCTATGGGCGCCGCGCCTCCAACAGGCGCAGCCAGAACTCGCTGACCGCCGGGAAGGCTGGCACGGCGTGCCAGAGGGTGGACAGCGGCACCCGGCCGACCACCGCGATGGTCGCCGCGTGCAGTTGCTCGCCCACCTCGGGGCCGACGAACGTGGCCCCGAGCAGCGTGTCGGTGACGCTGTCGACGACCAATTTCGCGTGACCCGCGTAGTCGTCGCGTGACAGCGCCGATCCGGCCACCGCGATGTCCAGTTCGACGGTCTCCACCGTGTGGCCCGCGTCCCTGGCCGCGGCTTCGGTCAGACCCACGGAGGCGACCTCGGGCGCGGTGAACACCACCTGCGGCACCCTGCCGTGATCGGAGCTCGCGACGAAACGCGGGTCGTCCAGCGACCTGCCCTCGGCCCGCGCGGCGATCACGTCGCCGCACACCCGGCCCTGGTACTTGCCCATGTGCGTGAGCGCGGCGCGCCGGTTGAGGTCGCCGACCACGTACAGCCACTCGCCGTCGACATCGCGCGCGGCGAGGTGGTCGTCCACCGCGACGTATCCGCCGGGCAACCCGACGGCGTCGAGGCCGAGCCCGTCGGTGGTGGGTGCGCGTCCGGCCGCCACCACGATCTCGTCCACCTCGAGCGCCGATTCGCCTTCGGGACCGCGCAACCGGACCGTCACCGGACCGCCGTGGATCCAGCCTTCCCCGGTGTCCTTCGCGGCCGGACGATCGACGGCGGTTGGCTCGGTACGGCAGCGCACCCGCACCCCCGCCTCGGTCAAGGCCGCCGCCACCCGCTCGCCCGCGAACGGCTCGGCCGCGGCCAGCAGCGCCGAGCCGCGCACCAGCAGGGTGACCTCGGCCCCGAGCGCGGCCAGCCAGGTCGCGGCCTCGCTCGCCACCACGCCGCCGCCGACGACGGCGACCCGGCGCGGCACCTCGTGCAGATTGGTGGCGTCGCGCGAGGTCCACGGCAGCGCGGCGCGCAGGCCGGGCACGTCCGGGACGTTCGCGGTGGTGCCGGTGGCCAGCACCACGGCATGCCGGGCGCGCAACTGCCGCCCGCCGACCTCGACCGAGCGCACACCGGTCAGGCGGCCGCTGCCGCGCACCACGTCGATGCGGTTGCTCCGCGCCCAGTCGGCTTGCGACGAATCGTCGTGGTCGTGCACGAAGGCGTCGCGCCGCCGCAGCACCGCCTCGACATCGAGACCGGTGGCCGCGATACCCGGCATCGCCCGCGCGGCCGCCAGGACGTGGCCCGGCCGCAACAGCGCTTTGCTCGGAATGCACGCCCAATAGGAGCATTCGCCGCCGACGAGTTCACGCTCGACGATGGCGGCCGTGCGGTCGCTGCCCGCGACGGCGTAGGCGGCGGCGTTCTCGCCCGCAGGGCCGCCACCGATCACGATGACGTCGTAGTCGGCTGCTGTGCTCGACATCGCCGCGCCTACTGCAGGTATCCCTCGACCTGCGAAACCGTATTCGCCCGGACGTTGTCCGGCGACTCACCCTGGTCGATCCGCGCCCGCCGATGGCGGAGCAGGTCCCAGGCCTGGTCCAACATGACTTCGAGTTCGGCGAGGCGCTGGCGCTCGGTCTTCGGGTCCAACTCGCCGTGGGTGGCTTGCGAGCGCAGCTGGTGCTCCTGGTCGACCAGTTCCTTGATGCGCGCCAAGATGTCCTGTTCGCTCATGCTCCATCCTTTCCGGCGTGAGCGGACCTTGCATGGTCACGCTGCGCTGCCGTTTCCCGGCCTGGCCTCTGACATCGACCATGCTACGGCCGAGCGAGGCACTCGGCGGCTCTCGGTACGGCCACGGCGAGCTCCGGCCAGGGCAGTGCCGTGTAGCCGAGCGCGACGCCGAAGTGCTCCCGGCGCGCTCCGAGGTAGTACCTGGCCAGCCCGTCGAGCGCCACGCCCCGCACGGTTCCCGCCGCCACCACGCGCCGCTCGGCCTCGGCCGATGCCACCGGCACGACGACGTGCGAACCCGCGTCGTCGCCGAGCACCCCGAGTCCGCGGCGGCGCAATTCGGTCACCACCAGCGCCCGGCGCGGCGGCAGCGCGCGGCGCAGCCTGCGCAGGTGCCTGGCCAGATCACCGTGCGCGGCGAAGGCGACCAGCACGCGCTGACCCGCCGGGCTCGGGCCGGTGCCGGTGCGTTCCCGGTGGGCGAGCACCGCGGCGGCGATCTCCGGCGCGGCGAGCAGCCAGCCGACGCCGAGGCTGGGGGACAGGATCTTGCTCGTCGTGCCCAAGTGGACGACCACGTCGGGAGCCATGGTGGCCAGCAGCGGCAGCGGCGCGGTGTCGTAGCGCAATTCACCGTCGTAGTCGTCTTCGATGACGAAGATCCCGGACCGGCGCGCATGCTCGACGAGTTCGACCCGTCGCGCCGCGGGCATCCGCGCACCGAGCGGGAACTGGTGTGCCGGAGTGCAATACACCGCTTTGATCCGGGACGGCAGCAGATCGACGCGTAAGCCGTGCGCGTCCACGGGCACCGGAACGACCTCGAGGCCGGCCGCCGCGAAGGCGCCCGCGGCGCGCTGATAGCCCGGGTCCTCCATAGCGACGGCGTCGCCCGGCCGCAGCAGCGCCGCGGCCAGCTCGCTCACGGCGGAACTGGTTCCGGCGGTGGCGAGCAGCACGGTGTCGCTACCCGCGCCGATCCCGCGGTGGCGCAGCAGGTGTTCGGTGACCGCCGCGCGGAACTCCGGTTCGCCCGCGCGGTCCTTGCGCACGAGCGGGGAGTGATCCGCCGCGGCGCGCCAGGCGCGGCGCCACGCGGCCGGGTCGATGGCGTCGGTGCACGGCGCCCCCGGGGCCAGGTCGAACAGCCGCGGTGTGGCGTCCGTATCGGGCACGGAGTCGGTGCGCTCGGGCGTGGCGGCCGGTGCGGTCGTCAAGTAGGTACCGGACCCGCGTCTGCCGCTGATCCAGCCTTCCGCGTGCAGCTGGTCGTAGGCGGCCGCGACCACGGTGCGGCTCACGCCGAGCCGCCCGGCCAGCGCGCGAGTGGACGGCAGCCGATCGCCGCCGCGCAGCGGCCCGCCGGTCGCGGCGCGGCGCAGCTGGTCGGCGATCTGTACCGACAACGGTTGCGCCAGCTCGCGATCGAGGTCGAGGGGAAGGTCCTCGAGCATGGGTTCCTCGCAAAGTGGACTGCTGGAAATAGTCTGAATTGGCGCTTTGATAATGCCACTCCCGGCCGGATGCTGGGTGCATGACCGAAACCGCGCGCCCACGCACTCCGCTCTCGCCCACGCCGCGCAGCACGCCGACCCGGCTGACCGACCGCGCCCGGACCGACCGCGCCGACTTGGACGCGGTGCTCGACGCCGGGCTGATCTGCCACCTCGGGGTGCTGCTCGGCGGTACGCCGGTCGTGCTGCCCACCGCCTACGGCCGCGACGGCGACACGCTCTACCTGCACGGCTCCACCGGCGCGGGGAACATGCGCGCGGCCGTCGCCGCCGACATCTCCGTGGCGGTGACCATGGTCGACGGCGTGGTCTACGCGCGTTCGGCCATGCATTTCTCGATGAACTACCGCTCCGCGGTCGTGCTCGGACGGGCTCGCGAGGTGACCGATCACGACGAGCGTCTGCACGGGCTGCGCGTGATCGTCGAACACGCGGCGCCCGGCGCGTGGTCTCGCGTGCGGCCCCCGACCAAGAAGGAACTCGCCGCCACGAAAGTGCTCGCCCTCGACCTCACCGAGGCCTCGGTGAAGGTCCGCACCGGCGGCCCGAAGGACGACCCGTCGGACATCGACAACGGGGGCGTGTGGGCGGGTGTCCTCCCGCTGCGCCAGACCTGGGACGCCCCGATCGATTCCGCGGACCTGGACCCCGGCGTTCGGGTTCCCTCGGATGTCCTGGAGCGCGCGGCCGGGTGATCCGGCGCGCGTAGCTCGCACGGCCATCGGCCTTTTCGCATAAGCGGATGCGGGAAACCCTCGCCGGCACCGGGACCCCAGCGGATCGCCGGGCGCGCGGGCGCGTTCGACACCGTCGACGGTGACTGTCGGCCGCGCCCGGGCGAGTGCCGCCGTGCCGGCGCGGTGGATCTCGGACGCACAGTTCGATCGGCGTCTGTGCGCGCTGCTGGATTGGTGCGGTGCGGTGGCTCAGAACCAGAACGCTGTGCCGTAACCCGTCGTTTGCGCTGTGGCCCTTCTGGAATCGGCCCGTACGGTGACAAACGGCATGGCGGAGGCCGGTGAAAGGCAGCCGCTGATATTCAACGGGGTATTGGAGTGCGCGAAGGTGTAAGGGAATTCGGAATCCCCGTCGATTTCCGCCGCGCCGATCACCGCCGCCGTGACCGAACCGGGCGCCAGATTCACCGCGAGTTCGGCGGCGAGGCCCGCCTCGACCTCGAAGCTGGGCTGGATGGCGACGGCGGCGCCGACGCTGACGCTCGGCGGCGCCATCAGTTGCAGAGAGGGCATCATCGTGTGCTGATCGGGCATGTTCATCTCCACGGAGGGCGCATCGAAGGTGAGGGAGCCCTCCAGGCCGAAGGAGGGCGCGATCCCGACGCCGGCACCGACACTCGGTGAGATACCGATCGAGATGCCGTTGGCGATGTCGACCGCGCAGCCGATCAGATATCCGACGGCGATTTCTCCGCCGCGCAGCGCCGTGGGGCCGTCGAGACTCACCGAGAAGTCGCCGGACATCTTCACCGCGTGCACGAATGGAACTCCCGGTGCGATGTCACCGCCGGCGGGCACGACATTGTTGGCGTTCACCGAAGCGATCAGATGAAGTCCGCCGGCGTCGATCTCTCCTGGCGCGGCGCCCGCCACGGAATCAGAAACAGCGAAAGCGCCGGTGGCGGCCACAACCACCGCTACGATCGCGGCGAGAGTACGCGAATGCTTTCGGTTCATCATGCTCCAGTCGAGTATCGATGGAATCGGAACTTCATGCGCGAAAGGGCGGCACGGCAAATGGGTCGTCGCGGCCCCCACTCGGCCTACGCCGCAGACTTTATCGGGCGGTGCGGCCGACGGCGGTGATCACGCCGACACGGCGAGTCGGCCGACCCGACCGATCGCGGTCGTCGTCGGCATTCGCGCGAACGCCGGTGTCCGGCGAGCGAAACCATCCGATTTCATACCAGGTCGCCGAAACTCCCCGGGGTTCGCCGAAATATTGCGCGTGTCGTCGAATTCGCCGCGCGGAGACCCGTGAGCCAGGGTGCGCGCCCGTGGATATGCCCGCGGCTCGTTGGGCGCGCCCGTGCCGACGACCGCGGCTCCGCGCGTCAGCCCGCGGGAATCACCACGCGTCGGCGTGCAAGCCCGCGCAGTGCGCCGCGCGCAGCGCGAGTTCGCGCAACGCACCGGCCGACGCGATCCGCGCCGGGTCCAGGCCGACCAGGCTCAGCACATAGTCGTCGCCGATGCGGCAGAGGTAGCCCGAGAGACGGGTGCGGGGCAGTCGCGCGGTGGCCAGGCCGGGATGGATGGCGCGGGCCGCGACGCCGGTGCAGCGGTGCGGGCCGAGCCGGAGCAGCGAGGCGGGGAGCGTTCCGATGTTGGAGCACAGGATGTCCCGTTCGCCCGCGCCCTCGGACAGCGCGTAGGCCCAGCGGTCCGGAATCACTTGGAGGAGTTCTTCGGGCATGCCGCTCGGTGCGGACATGCGGTGCTCGTAGGCGGAACGGGCCAGTGCGCGGATCGTCGCCGGGGTGTCGGCGCGGGTGATCGCGATGCGCGTCATGGCGAGGTCGTTGTCGACCCGGGGTTCGTCGCGGGTGTCGACGGGCAGGCTGGCTTCGATCGTGTCGCCGGGAAATCCGCTGTCCCAGAGCATGGTCGCGACGAGGTGGATGAACAGGCTGTTCGCCGTGCCGCCGTCACGCGCCGCCACGCGGTCCCACTCGGCGGCCGAGCACTGCAGGATCGCGCTGTGCGTCGCGTTGCCCGCCCCGCGCGGCTGCTCGTCGCGGCGCGGCGCGGCGGGTTGCCGCGGTATCCCGTGCCGTAGCGCAGCCGCGGTGCCGCGCAGGACGATCGACCACTGGCGCCGGGCGTCGGCCCAATCCGAGTCGCGCGCCGTCGTATCCGGCGGGCACACCCGAGCGCCGCCCAGCGCGTCGTTCACCGCGAGCACGAGGGCCCGCCCGTCGGCCAGCACATGCGAGCAGGTGAGCGAGACGACCGAACCGCCGTCGTTCAGGGTCGCGGTCGACAGCCGCCACCCGGGGCCGTATTCCGGATCGAGCCCGGCGCCTTGCGCGTCGGCCCAGTCGAGCAGCTCCGCGACCGGAAGAACGTCCTCGGTGCGCTCGATCGGATACGCGCGGACATTCGGCCGCCAGGCCCGGCGAGCCCCCGGCACTCGCGCGCGAACGACCCTGCGTCCCAATGGTCCAGCGCGTAAGGCGGCGTGCACCCGTTCCAGTAGTGCGTGGTCCACCTGACCGGCCGTGCGCCACAGCCCTTGCAGCGCGATCGGTGTGCCGAGCCCGCGGTGGCTGCGCAGAAAGATCTCGTCGACGACGCTCAGGCGGCCCATCGGGGCTCAGGAGTTCGCGCCGTGCCGGCCCGCGCCCGCCGCGAAACGCTGCGCGCCGTCCAGCGCGCCGTCGGCCAGCGCGGTCAGCCCGTGGCGGAACTCGTTGCGCAGCGCGGA
The DNA here is from genome assembly GCF_027924405.1 of Nocardia sputorum. Taxonomy (NCBI): domain Bacteria; kingdom Bacillati; phylum Actinomycetota; class Actinomycetes; order Mycobacteriales; family Nocardiaceae; genus Nocardia; species Nocardia sputorum. Next base: position 617,594 of record NZ_AP026978.1, read on the forward strand.
CTCCTCGGTCATCCCCTCCTGCTCCAGCAGCGACATCCGGTCCGAGCGCAGGCAGGTCTGCGGCAGCGCGGCCAGTTCCGCGGCCAGCGCCTCGGCGGCCCGGCGAGCTTCGCCGGTGGGCACCACGCGATTGACCAAACCCATCTGCAACGCCTCATCGGCGCCGACCGCACGTCCGGTGAGCACCAGATCCATGGCGCGGCCGGTGCCGACGATCCGCGGCAGCCGGATGGTGCCGCCGTCGATCAGCGGCACGCCCCAGCGGCGGCAGAAGACGCCGAAGGTGCTGTCCTGCTCGGCGACCCGCAGATCGCACCACAGCGCGAGCTCGAGCCCGCCCGCCACCGCGAAGCCGGAGACCGCCGCGATCACCGGCTTGGACAGCCGCATCCGGGTCGGTCCCATCGGGCCGTCGCCGTCCTCGGCGGCTCGGTTGGAGCGCTCGGTGCCGAGCGCCTTGAGGTCGGCGCCCGCGCAGAACGTGCCGCCGTCGCCCCACAGCACCGCGACCGCGGCCTCGGGGTCGGCGTCGAACTCACGGAAGGCGTCGGCGAGCGCGGCGGCGGTCGGTCCGTCCACCGCGTTGCGCGCTTCGGGCCGGTGCAGGATCACGGTGGTCACGGGGCCGCTGCGTTCGATCAGTACGGTCACGCGCTTGACCATACGCCGTAAAAGCACCCTTGTGTGAAGAAATGAATTCGTGCTTCACTTCTTGGGTGGCCTACCGCAGAACCCCCGCCGTGCAGGCCCGCCTGGACGCCCAGGCGGGGCTGATCGTGCAGGCCGCCACCAAGGTGCTGTCCCGTGGCGGGTACGCGGCGCTGTCCATGGCGGCGGTCGCGACCGAGGCGGGCGTGGCCACCGGCACCGTCTACAAGAGCTTCGACGGCAAGTCCGCTCTGGTCCGCGCGGTGTTCCGGAAAGTGGTCGCCCGCGAGGTCGCGGCCGTGGCGGCGGCGGGCGCGCGCGGCACGGCCGTCGAACGGGTCACCGCGGCGGTGGAGACCTTCGCGGGCCGTGCGCTGAAGAACCCGAACCTGGCCTACGTGCTGCTCGCCGAACCGGTCGACGCGGCCGTGGACAACGAACGCCTGCGTTTCCGGCGGGCGTTCGCCGAAACCTTCGAATCGGCGGTGGCCGAAGGCATCGCGCGGGGGGAACTCCCGCCGCAGGACCCGAGGATCAGCGCCGCCGCGCTGGTCGGCGCGATCGGCGAGGTGCTGGTCGGCCCGCTCGCGGACGCGCCACACGGCGAATCCGTCGTCCCCGAGATCACCGCTTTCGCGATCCGCGCGCTGGGCGTGCGCGGCGACCCGGGCGCGGGTGGCGCCCGGCTGGAACCAGGAGTGTCAGATGCAGACGCATGAAGTCTTCAACCAGGTGCCCGATATCGTGCCCTTCGACGTCTCGCGCAATCCGGCGCTGCTCGACGGCCTGCATCGCGAGGGCGCGGGCTGGGCCGAAGCCGAGGTGCGGGAGCTGGGCGCGCTCGCGGGCGGCGCGCAGGCGCAGGAGTGGGGGCGGCTGGCCAACGACTACCCGCCGGTGCTGCGCACGCACGACCGCTACGGCCACCGCATCGATGAGGTCGAGTTCCACCCGCACTGGCACGATCTGATGCGCGTCGCCGTCGAGCACGGCTTGCACGGCGCGCCGTGGCTGGACGACCG